>CAILLA010000185.1 GCA_903834925.1 uncultured Schlesneria sp. | reverse complement strand
TTGTTCTGCCGTTCGAGCTTCAGTTCCAGTATTAACTGCTCCAGCTCTTTCTTCAGACGCTGATTCTCTTCAAAGAGCGAGGAATTCCGTTTTCGCTCCGCGTCAATGGTTCCATGCAATTGGCGAAGAAACAGCTCGTTGTCATTCGCTTGATCTACAACCGCACCGATGGCCGCACCACCCAGATGGGGGCAGTGGCTGACATTCGGGCAACTCTGTTCGAGTTGTGGGTAGAACACAAATGACATCGGCATCCATTCCGTGCAGGGACGAACGCCGATTTAAACGAAAGTCCAATCATCCGCAACATCAGTCTGACCGAGGGTGAACTAAACTCTTACTCAGGCACTATGGACAAGAAAAGGGGACAGGTCCTTTATCGACGAAACAAATTCGTAAACAACTGATTGAAAACAACTAGACCTGTCCCCTCCCCTTTGTTTTTCCCCAAAGGCTCGGAGATCACAGAGAAAAAGGAGAAATCTGGGCAAAGTCAAATCGAATCCGATTGGGTTTCACGTTGAAAAACTCACGATGCAGGAGAAGGTGAATTCCTTAAAGAGAATTCAACTTCCCCTCCTCCGTCTCTGTGTCCTCTGTGCCTCCGTGTTTCAATCTCTTCCCGGAACACCCCAATGGATAGATACCAGGCACCAAGCGCGAGTTTCCAGCCCGCATCATATAACTGCACGATAAGCCGGACTGAGGTTCGCTGAATCGGGCGTGGTATTGCGTATCGTTCCCCAAGTCATTCATATTACTTCCATAATTCAAGGCTTTTGTACAAAGAGGTTTTTTGGGAATGACGTCATAAGGCAAGGTGAGCGTCGAAAGCCTCTTAGAACAACGGATTTTTGGAGCGGTTGTCATGACATTTGATGTAGCGTTTAAGACCGCCATCGTACTGCTTGGCAAAAAAGGGGAACTTTCGAATGAAGAACTTCTGCGCCTTGTTGACCAGAACGATGAGGTTTTTCGGCAGCTGCGAAAACAACTGATTGAAAAAGGATATGCCGAGTACCGATTGGGACGGGGTTTGCTGGCAACCCAAAACAACGCTGACATGAAGAGCGATGCAGTCCTGGACGCCGCTCCGCATCCTATCGAAACCAAGCTTTCCATTGATCATTTGATCTCCGCACCGAGCGAAGAATCGGACGTTGATCCGCCAATCAGCTTCTCCGAGTCTGATTTTCTGTCATCGAGCAATAAGAAACCCAAAGTCATTTCCTCACCACGGTTGTCAGTTTCTCAAAGCCAGGCGGTCGTTCGCCAAAAACCAGACGAAGAACCTGACGACGAACAGGTACGAGAACCGTTGGATTTCGTTGAAAGCCCTCAGCAGTTCGTATCCCGTTTGTTCACAAGTAAATTGAATCTTTGCGCGATGGGACTTTTCATCATCGTTCTTGCCGTTAGTAGCATTCAATGGCGGAATTCTCCCGACGCTCATTCGGTCTATCAGGAATTCAAACTCTACAACGATCAGGTGAAGGAACTGCGATCGCGGTCGGTCAGCGACCCCGTGGAATGGCATCGCGCAGTGTCGCAATCTCGTTCAAGGGTCCAATCGATTGTTAACGCTCTCAAAGATGTACGGACTGGAGCGTCAGCACAGCACCCGGAAAAGCAAGAACTCTTATGGGCTGGAAATGACAGTTTGGCAAAACTGCTTGATAGCCCGGTGATCAGCAAAAAGGACGAAGAGAAATTGCAATCGGAATTTGAATTCCACATGAATGAAGCCAAACGGCTGCTTGAAGGGGGAACGCGAACCGTACCCGCGAAACAAATCGCCCCCATCACGACGCCTGGAGCGGGCAAACCATATCTTGGTCAGTGATCGTTTTCATGACGGATCGCCGTTCAGTATTCGCCGATGACGTTTCCATCCCTGATGCCTGCGAGATTGGCGTACGTCGTGCGATTGATATTCTCGCTGATGAAATGCACTGATCCATCGGCAAATACAAAAAGTGCTCCGCCGGGATGTGAACTGCTGAAAGCGTCGTCTGCAAAAGGGCCGGGGGCGTTGAGCAGGCACGAAGCAGGGTTACATGAGCCGCCGACATCATTGCCATCATTTCCAACCCCCGCCCACATATCATCGCCGCCGATGCTGCCGCCTTGAATTGTTGCACGTGACCGACGTTCTCCAATCAGAAATGTATTGCTCAACCCATCTCCAAAATCCCGGAAGTTATGGCTGGGAATGTAGGGCCAAGTGGTATACCAGGGGAATGCCCCATTTGTTGGACGTCCGGAGTCGCCAGCGGCATCTGATCCCCAAACCCCCATATAGTTGTTACGTCCCATACCGACCAGGTCATCAGAATCATTATCTGGACCATTTGCGTCATCGGGATCACCTGATGGATCAATCGAAGTTTGTGGCGAACCGTTGTCCGACGGGCATCGGAAGATTGGCAACGCTGAGGACAAAGCATTCGGGGTGGTCAGGGTCCAAACCCAGGCTTCGAAGCCGTTGGCAACGCCGGAATCTGGAGAATAGAACGAGTGTCCTGGAGTTGAGATGATACTGTTGTAAACGGGAGCCTGATCCAATTGGGGAAGAATAACGGCAGTCCATCCCCATTGGTTGACCCCCATGAACACAGGCGGCAGCCGACCGTGTCCGTCGTGGTAGTTATGCAACGCCAGCCCGATTTGCTTAAGGTTGTTCAGACATTGGGTTCGTCTGGCCGCTTCTCTCGCTTGTTGAACGGCTGGTAATAGAAGCGCTGCCAGCATCGCAATAATGGCAATGACCACCATCAATTCGATTAAAGTGAAGCCAAGCCTTCGATGAACCGCTCGATACTTTGGTTTGAGCATAAACAATCCCTCTCGTACAACGGAACGACGGATAGAAAACCAGTCGACCAAATACCAACGATCACCGAACCAAGACCTCGCTTCGTTTTATTATACCGTAAATCGCTTATATTGGCTGGGCACACACTCCGTTTCTCTCGTTCCATCGAATTGCTGACGCGGCCAGGCATATGACACTGAAAATTGCTATTTGCCAATTACGTACAAAAACTTGTCAGATCGCAGCAGCAGGCGTGTCCTATCAACTGCGAAACTGCCGTTAAAAACGCTGCGATCGTTGAGATCATTTGTGGCAAGCACCTTAAACTCCGGCGTCGCCGCGACAACGAAGGTGCGACCTTCGCGAGTGACGTAATAGACTTTGCCGTCAGCCAACAAGGCCGATGCATAGACCTGCCCGGCGCGATCCATTCGTTTCTCGTAGACGATTTCGCCACTGTCGGCCTTAGCACAGTAACCGGTGACGCAGAGCTACCCCATCCGTGCGTCTTTGAACCAACATCCGCGTCCCAGAGTTGCTTGCCATCGTGACTGAAAGCGATGACTCCCGTCTTGCCAAAGAAACAGTAGACATGGTCTTCATCAGCCGCTGGTGTGCTGGCGGCAAATCCATGGTCACGGATGCTGTTCTCCTCAGGCAGTTTCGCCGCGACGCCTTTTTCCCAGAGCGTTTTACCGCTTTTTCGGTCAAGACACAGCAGATGCCGTTTGAGATCCTTCTGACTTCCTGCGGATTCTCCAGGAACAAAGAACCCCGAATAGCAGGAGATGTAGATGTGATCTTTGAACACGATGGGACTGGATGCCCCAGGTCCTGGCATCGGAATCTTCCAGGCAATGTTCTCCGATTCCGACCATTCAACCGGCAGAGCCTTTGCCGTGCTGACACCCTGCCCACCAGGACCGCGAAACGCCACCCAGTCGTTTGTTTCATTTGAAGCAATCTCGGGCTCTCTCGGCAGTGCCTCACTCGGCCCTGCGAGAATGAAAACGGCGCTCGTCATCGCAATGAAAATCGAGGTCGTTCTAAGACAATCCGGGATCATTTTTAATCCTCGTCAAATTACCGAGAAAGTTGTTTTTTACCCATCTCTCCAAAACACACGAGATATCGACTTACCAACGAGCGGTTTGGCGGTGCCTTCTTTCCATGCCTCTGGGTCATACTGATAACATGTGAGTCCCTTATTGTTAACGCCCGTCACAAAAAAGCTGCGAAAAGCAGTGTCCCCGGAGTTGAATCGAATCAATTGATCAATTAAGACAAAAAGGGTAAAGTCCCGGGTGTTCCACATCGACTAACGAAAGCCGCAACTCATGAACCGTCTTTTTCTGACTAAATACTCGATCCTTTTCGTGCTCAGTTGCATCGCTTTAATTGGTATTGCGCTGAGGTTCGCCAATAGCGATCTAGCCCCTCACAATGAAAAACTCGCTGACCGAATCGCAGAGAAAAGTGAACCTCAAGCCTTTCCCGCCACCACCAGCCAGGACGTGGTGATTAAAAACTCTGAAGCCGTAGCCGCTCAAATCAGGCAAGTGTTAATTGAGTCGGCTGATAAGTTGGTGGACCTGAAGATCGATGTTGTGGAACGGGGAAGTTTTACCGAGCGTACAGGCGAAAGTCCCGTCCCAGTCGCCTTTAAGCAAATGTGGATGCATGCCTCATCCGCACAGGTTCAAATCGTTTCGCTCGAAAATAGAAATGAGGAAGAATGGTGGACCGGGTTTGATTCGATCAAAGGGCCGCTCACCACAGGTCACCTCTCCAGCTTGCCGGGCTATAAAGCCTGCGTTGATATGTCCAGGGAGATTGCTTTTGCTAACTCAATGATACATGGCGAGACACCCGAGGGGTTCTACCGAACGGTTCACTCGGTCAGTCAGAAGCCTCGCCTGATTTTCAATCTTTTCGTCCCATTGTTTGAGTTGAACAAACCCTGGATTTCCGCCGACCGACAGGCAGGCTCACCTGTGATCAACGCGATTTGCCGGTTACCGCTTTCTGCGTGGCATGTCGTCGGTGACGAAAAACAGGCAGATGAAGATACGATCCTCGTGGAAATCGATCAGCACGACACCGTAAAGATCCCCCTGAGTCGACACGAGGGGACGCTGAATTTTACGCAGGTCTATCGGGTGTGGTGTTCCAGGAAATCTGGAATGATGCCCGTGCGAATCGAGCAATCCATGCGGTACGGCTTGAAAGGTCGGGACTATCGTCAGGAGCCGCGAGCGGATGGACTTGCGCTTCTGGTCTACGAAGCGTCTGACTTTACGCAATTCGGCGATGTCTGGGTCCCTCGCATCGGCAGACAGAATTCCTATCAGGCGAAAGAACCCAGCCAGCAGGGTTTTGATCCCGACTCAATTGCCGAGAAGTTACTTGCCGAGGGGAAGGCCAGTTTTTCGGACGAGTTAAAACTGGGGTATGGATACGAGTGGAGAATTTTGAATCTTGAGCACATTGATCCGGAATTGAATCTCTGGTTTGAACCCCAGGCAGGTGCGGAAGTGATCAACATGGACACTCATAAACGTTCTGTGCAGGGTGACACCGTCGCCTCGGAAAAATATGCGGCACGCGAACGAGCCGTTGAAGCGAGCGTCGGTCAACCCGTCCCCGAGTTTCCTGAAGACGCCACCTGGCTGAACGGAGCACCGCTCAGCTGGAAAGACCTTCGCGGAAAAGTCGTGATCCTGGACTTTTGGGCCGATTGGTGTGGCCCTTGTCGCAGGGATCTTCCGCAACTTCGTGCGCTTCACGATGAGCGTGGGATCAACGGATTGTCGATCATTGGTCTCCACATCGAAGGGAGCGAACTGACATCGATCAAGAAAGCCGTGAGTGATCACCAGCTTGAATATCCGATCTGCATCGATGTGAAAAAACGCCTGAAGCCCTTCGAAATCGAAATGCCGCTATTCCCCGGCGAATTCAGTTCGCAGTTCGGCATTGATTCCATCCCCCACTTTGTCGTCGTTGATCAGCATGGAATCGTGGCGGCATCGCATACAGGTTCGTTCGAAGACGCGTTAGGAATCGCGAGAGGGCTTGTTAAAGAAGCCAAATGATTTACAGGTTGCTTCCGACACTGGCAGCGTCGTCCACGTGGCCGATTGCGCTAAAACGCACTGTGTCCCTATTGACGTCAGGCGCGGGCAATGAAAGGATTTACGATCCGTAATTGCCCCTCGATCAAGGCGGTCCAACCGAGTGAGTACACCGGATGAACTTTTTACGTTATGCCGCAACCAGCGTGCATTAGCTCTTACTTTCACGTTCGTCGATGTACCCCGAATCCAGGAAGATGCGATGAATCCTGAAACCGCGAAATACAACGTATCGCTAGATCAGGCCGACCGGGAAATTTGCGACTTGCTCGCTGAAGAAATCCACAAACACCTTCCCGAGGCGGAAAACAAGATTTGGCACGCTCACCCCGTCTGGTTTCTCGATGGGAACCCTGTCGTCGGCTACAGCAAACTGAAGCAAGGTGTTCGGCTGCTCTTCTGGAGTGGCGAGTCGTTCGAAGAAGAATCACTGGAACAAAACGGAAAGTTCAAAGCAGCGGAAGCCCGGTACACTGCCTTGGAACAAGTCGACAAGAAAGCACTTAAGCGGTGGCTCGCTAAAGCTCGGGAGATCCAGTGGGACTACAAAAACATTGCGCGCCGCAAGGGAAAGCTTGAGCGACTCAAATGATCACTTGCGTTCGGCATCACGGGGAACATCGTGGTCACTCGCAGCTAGGAATCACCATGTCTAGACTTCGCGTTGAGAGCTTCACGATTTCACTTGATGGCTTCGGCGCTGGTCCGAACCGAGATATCACCAATCCACTCGGCACGCCATGAACGTCGCGAAGCATTTGAAATGGCATGGTCTTGTGGCGCTGGCGACCGCAGCGGCTTCGATGATCATGTTGAGAGGACTGAATGAACCTCAATTGATCGTTGCGTTCTCGCTGCCTCCTGCAGTCGCCGTAGCATTTACCTCTCCCCAGTACTCGACGCGCGCTCGAACGATCGCCTGGGCCTTTCTGGTTTGGCTGGGGATCGGTGCCACGGTGTCCCACATTCCCTTCCTGTTTCCAAACATGACACTCGCCAACCCTCAACTCAATCCCAGCGATGGGCGATACCTCACCTGGTTCTCTTGGACGATCGGCTTCTGGACGGGCGCTGTGGTTCCGTGGAATATCTTCCGCGGAAAGATCCATTTGCAGCAGCATGGTGAGGAGGTTCAGCTTTCCGCCTTAACGCGTACGCTTGGGGTGATCGCAGTTATGGTGGTGTGGTTGTTAGCCCTGCCTGTGCTGGTGGTGAAAGGTGGCCTCTGGCCAGTTTTTTAGTAATCAACAAGGAGAATCGTCATGCGTCTCAATCACATTCGCTTATTTGCATTTGTTGCGGCGGCATTGTTGTCGGTGGCGACATTCGCCCAAGAAACCGCCTACGTCCAACATGAGAACATTGTCTACGCTGAACCACACGGCATCGGCCTTTTGATGGATATCTTTGTTCCAAAAGGCGACAAGAACGGACTTGCGATCATCGACATCATGAGCGGCGCGTGGCACTCTGATCGTGGTAAGATTCGTGATCATACTCGCTCGCAGACTTTCCAAATCATGTGCAAAAAAGGATATACGGTATTCGCCATTCGACCGGGTTCGATCACGAAATTCAGTGCCCTTGAAATGCGTGATAACATGAATCTTGGTATCCGCTGGGTCAAAGATCACGCGAAAGATTATGGAATCGATCCGAATCGCCTGGGATTGATGGGAGCTTCGGCAGGTGGCCATCTCGCATGCCTGACTTCGTTGACGGCTGACGATGACACAACCGCCGATGGAAAGAAGTCAGCAACGGGTAACACCCATGTCAAAGCCGTAGCCGTCTTTTTTCCTCCGACCGATTTCCTGACATACGGCAGATCCGCTGACGCACAAGGAAGCGAACGAATGCGCCAACTGTGGCGTAGACTGGCTTATCCAGATCGAATGACAGAACCGACCGAGGAAGAGTTGACTCAACTGCTGACAAAAATTTCACCTGCGCACCAGGTGACGTCAAAGGCGCCGCCGTTCCTGCTGATTCACGGCGATGCGGACCCCGTCGTGCCGCTGCAGCAGTCAGAAGCCATGGTGGCCGCATTAAAGAAGGTTGGAATTCCTGTGGAGCTTATCGTCAAAAAGGGTGGCGGCCATCCCTGGCTGACCATACATGAAGAAGTTCAAGTCATTGCTGATTGGTTCGACAAGCAACTGATGAATCAATAAATTTTCGTTGTCAGCAATTTGAGGATTTCAACATCATCGTTGCCAGGCAGAGTGCGATCCCGCTGGGATCGATCGGACTTCACAACTTCGGTACCGGTGGCGTCGCTAACGCTCAGCCACCGGCTAATCGCTGATGTCCTTCCAGGACGGCAAACACGACGCGGAACCCGTGTTTTCTAGAAGAAAAATCCTTCACGGCATTGCCCCACGGGGCAAAATTCAGACCCGGCTCGAATTGGCCTTTCATTCTCCGATGAGCGAGTGAATCACCACCATTAGTTCTTTTTCGGCAGTTCAACCTTGCCGTATTTGACGAGTTTCAGATCGCCGTCTTGAACACAGCCGACGCCGGGCGCGTAGACTTTGTATTCCTTGACGTTCGGTTCCAATGGGGTCGTTTCTTCCATTTTCACGCAATTCTTGAATTGCCCGGCAGGAGTTTTGATCGACACGCCGAGAGCGATGATTTCTGCTCGATCTTCCGCGACGTTTGGGGCGACTTCCTGATAAAAGCGTCCGTAAATTAATGGTACGCCTGGCATGATCAAACCGAATTGAGCTCCATCCTTTCCGGCTAACCACGTGCCGTGATGGCCGACGACTTTGTCATTCTTGTAATCGTCTACGTCTTCACCGAAGTAGTAGACGCTGCCAGTCCGTTTGCTGATGGCGAAATAATTGCGTGAGAATTCCACGAGTTTGCCGTTCTTGGTTTCTCGCTCTTCGACCACCCGGCACTCGATGCCGTCAACCACCTTCGTTTCGTCCATCACAGTCTTCACGACCTTTTCGTCGTCGTCCTCGAAGACCATCTGGTATCCGGGTTCGAGAATGAAAAACGGGTTCTTACCGGTCGAGACAAGGCTATCCTTGTCCGCCGAAAAATCGCTGGTCCAGTCTTCCGAAATGGAGTCGACGATCGTGCCATTCGACTTGACCTGCACCTCGATCTCGTCACCGCTACTGATCTTGAGCTGGACCTCGTAGAATTCCAGTTCTTCTGTGCCATCCTCGACTTCGTAAACCGCTTCCATCGACTCGATGTTTGCTTTGGGGTATCGTTTCCCCAGAGCATCCACCACCGCTTTTGGCAAATCCTTGAGGTCAAGTTCCTTTTCCAGCCCTTCGATATCACCATCGGAATCGAGTGTGATGTCGATCAACTTGCCATTTTCCTTCACGGTGACTTCAAATTCGATCTCGTCATCCTCTTCATCCTGCGTGGCTTTGACGAGTTCCGCCTTGGGGTATTTTTGTTTGACCGCATCCACCACGACTTTTGGCAGCTTGTCGAGGGGGACTTCGGCTTCGTCAGCGTATGCCAGTCCGAAACCCGCTGCTGCTGTCATCGCCAGGCATGCGCCACATCCGAGAAATACTTTCCACATACGATCTCTCCCGTTGTCTGGGTCTGTCGAAAACCAGGCATCATCCGTTATGAACACCAGTCAGCTTCCGTTGCGTAAGATTACCGATTTTGTCTGACGTCACCATGAGGGGATGATAAATTCGTACTTATTTAACAGTTCGGTGGGACTCCTTATGCGCAAGTCATCTGACCTCTCGTTGTGCAGTGGTCTTGGAACCCGCGTGCGCGATCGATGGTCTCCCCTTTATCTGTGTGCATCCGTGGCTGAACTCTTTTTTTGTTGCACGGGGTCGCCTTGTGAGGAATACGCTGCGCGGGAATTCGATCAGAAGACCAAAACGGTCTCATGCGACGTCTCGAAGGGAAGAATTCCGTGGTTTTATCTTCTTCGCGACCCCGCGCCTTCGCGTGAAACCTCTGTTCTTGATTGGCAACGAACGCCGTGAAAAAGCTGAGATAAGCGGTGTCCACGGAGCACAAAGAATTAAGTGAAGACCTTCGGTCGGCTCGTTATGCGGGGTCGGGAGATCCGCACAGAACGTGGTGTCGCCGGAGCCGTCGGTTGCTTCCGACGCTAGCAGCGTCGCCCACGTGGCCGATGCTGCTAGCATCGGAAGCAACTCCTCTTTGTTGCCGCCAATCCACTGGGGTTGTTACCAAGCCTTGTCATTTGCTCCGCAGATATGCGAGTAGATCCAGCACTTCTTCTCTGGACAGTGTGTTGAGCAATCCTTCGGGCATGAAGGACACCTTGGACGGAGTGGTACTTTCCAGATCGCGAATGCTGAATCGGATTTCGCTTCCACCGGGATCGTTGGGATTCGTGGTGACCATGATTGTGTCTCCCGCCATGTTGACCGTACGGCCGATATGTGTCTTGCCATCCTTCATGCTGTAGATCAGCATTCCGTATTGCTCGTTGATTGTTTTACTGGGGTTCAGAATGTTGTCGAGAAGATCACGTGAATTGTAACGCCTTCCGGCGCTGGTGAGGTCCGGTCCACCGAGGCCTCCTTCGCCCTCGAAACTATGGCAGACGATACAGGAAGTCGCCGTAAAGAGCCTGCGGCCGTTGACGGGATCTCGCCTTTTCGCCAGCCCTTCGTCCAGCGCCGAGGCCAGGTCGTCCATCGTCCACTTTTGCACAAACTTGCGGGTTGTTGCGGGGATGATCGTTGGCGGTTTTTGTGCTGCAGAAATCAGGTCGGCATACTTCATCCGTTCCGTTTCCGTCAGCATGGAAGGGACGAGGTGCAACGTATTGAAACGAACGGCACGAGCGGTCGCTCCTCCTTTCCAATGGGGGACTCGTTCGTAGGTCAGTTTTAATAATCGTTCGCGGAGTTCTGGTGTCCATGCGGTGCTTTCCCGGGAACCGGTCAGAGCTTGGAGATAGACGACTTGCTCTTCTTGCGTGCGGCTTTGTTCGAGTAAATCCAGCGTCGGGGCAATGAAGGACTTGCTTTGCAAGGCGGCACACATGGAAACAATCTCTTCATTAATCCGCCGGTCTGTCGAAGGAAGCGTTGGTTCCAGTTTTTCGATCAACCGTGCCGCCACGCTGTCAGAGTATTTGCCGTGACGAACTGCCGAAATGGTGATGATCCGTAAGTACCAGGATTGCTCGTCCACATTGAGCGAGCGGAAGTCGAGACGGTCGAGTGCTGCTAGCAAAGACGACTGGATCGTCGAGTCCCCATCGGTGGATCGTGACAGGGCCAGCAGTCCCTGAAGGGCAATGCGGGGATTTGTCTCTGCTAGCGCCCGTTGTTTCCATTCATTCACGGGCTGCCATTCCAGTGCCGCGCGGGCGGCACCACGGATGGCTCGATCTTCATGTCCGAGATGTGGCCACACTTCAGCAACCGCGTCAGGATTGATTTGTCCATGAAACGTTTCCAGTCGTTGGCGTAATTTCTGGGCAGCTTCGATGGCTTGATCCAGTTGGGTCTCCGGTGAAGGTGCGGTCGTTTCCACTCCTTGATACGTCACTCGATAGATCCCCGATTGAGTGCCCCGTCCGCCGATGAGGAAGTAGAGGGCTGCGTCCCGAGGTGAAATCGCGACGTCGGCAATCGGCAGACCTTGGGCACTCAGAAACAGTTCTGGTTCGGCGGTATACGTCGCCCCCGAAGGGGTCAGGTGGACGGCAAACATGCGGCCATAACTCCAGTCGCATGCGAACATGGCGTTTTGGTATTTCGCGGGAAACTTCGCTCCGTAACCAAAGCAGACACCGGTTGGCGATCCAGGTCCGATGTTCCTGATGGGAGGTTGAATGTCCTCCCATTTTGGAGTCCAGCTCCAAAGCATTTCGCCGGCCCGACCACCCCAGCCGCAATCGGTGCCGCTCAGGACCTGTCGAATCGCTGTTGGTCGATAGTTCGGCAGACCAAAGTCGTTTTCCAGGTCGCTATCGTACGTGAAAAGATCGCCCCGGCGATTGAACGCCATGTCGTAGCTGTTTCGCAGGCCGATGCAGAGATATTCCATGTTCTTACCGTCGAGGTCAGTACGGATCACCCAGCCGCCAGAGTAGGGCTCTTTTACAAAACTGTGGTCCCAGCTATCCCGGTTCCAATGTTTGGGTACACGCCCTTTCTGGCAGGGGAGTCCATTGCGATCGCCACTGACGATATAGAGGGATTTCCCATCCGGTCCCTGCACAACGGCATGCAGACTATGTTCCACCCAGTTGGCAGCGTCTCCAGTGACACGAGGAAACTCAATCAGTCGCTCCGCCGTGTCCAGTTTGTCGTCACCGTCAGTGTCCTTTACTCTCAGCAGGGCATCGGACCGAAAGTTTTCCTCCGAGCGATCGCCGTGCTGGACGATGTAAAGAGCTCCGTTGATAAACGTCATCCCCTGAGAAAAGCCCCACTTGTCAGAGACCATCTCGACGGTACACTCTGCGCGTTCTCCTGGCGCTGACGGCGTAACACGAAACAGCCGCATTCCCTGATCGGATGCGTAAATGCGTCCCTTGTCATCAAAGCACATGGCCACCCACGATCCCTGATCGCGCGGGACGGAATAGATTCGTTCGACGACGAAGTCCTGGTGAACGTGAATTGCCGATGCTGAAATGGCTTCGTCTGTCGCATTGAGCGAACGAGATGACGCGAAGATCACAGCGGCAAAGAAAAGAACGAATCGCTTGTTCATGAGTTGTTCGCAAATTTGATCGTGCTCGATCCGGTTGTTGACACATTGGAAACAAACAAATAATTTTACTGTCGATAATCTTTAAAAATGCGCCAGTATAGGTTGAGGTACGACAGTAATCGATGGGTCGTTCGATTAAATACATTAAGGAAGTCAGTGCGAAATCGTATAAATTGCTGATGAATTCGATCCTCGTCGCGGGACTCGTCTGTTTTCAGTGGAATCATGCAGAAGCGGCGAGCATTACCATTGATTTCGATCACCTGGCAAGCCCTCCGGCTGTCACTGGAGCTGGTGGATTTTTTATGTGAATGGGAACAGCAGCACGACACAAGGAGTTACGTTTGGGGATAATGCTTTAGTTATCGGAGATGAGTATCGAGTTAGCCCTAATGCTCCGAACCCAACATGGGGAGTTCCGCACTCGGGACATTATTTTTTGGGCAACGGCACGCCGAACGATTATCTTTTAATCCAAACGACACTCGTTCTGACGGAAGCCTGGTTTGGCCGTAACGAGTACTATGGTAACGGAGGTGGCGCAACTTCAGTGACGGTGACAGCTGTTGGAGCGTTGGGCGACCTGGGTTCTGAGACAACATTGCTTCCTGATACGTACCCTTACACAGGTAATCTGCCCGGCTATTCTATCGGCAACGGACTTCCTGACCCCATGGTTAGACTGGATACGAGTAGTTTTCTTGGGTTGTCGGGGATAACAGGTTATCGAATCAGTCGCGTCGCAACGGGGCAGTATACGGACGATTGGGTGGGTGACGACTTCACGTTTACCACCGCGACCTCCCCGTCGACAGTTCCAGAACCTACCGGATTTGCCACGTTCGGTCTCGGACTTCTTGGAATGACATACATGCTCCGGCGTCAAAAGCGTATTTGAAATGAAAGTTTCAGAACCGATACCCAACACCAGCAACCGGTCCGTGAAAATTCGCGGTACCGAGCTGGAAGTAATCGTATCCGGCAAACAGTTCGGCTGGGCCGAGCATCACGCCGATGGAACTTCGGTTGTGAAATAACGTGCCGCCTCCAAGTGTTCCCCAGTCAATCACCGACGAAATCGTCCAGGGGCGAACTGGGAACCAATCAAAACCGTAGGTGAAATTGACTCCGAACTCCGGTTGGGTTTGATCGGCCAGCCAGTTGAATCCGATACCCGCTCGCCATTGAACGTGTTCGCTTTCGGCGAATCGGTACACCACATTGAAGTCTCCGTTCCAAGCATGGTCGGGACCACCGCGACGGTGAGTCTGCAACCAATAATCCGTCTCGGTATCAATGCCGATGCGGTCAGAATTCTCCAATAACAGTCGAGCGCCGAAGCGATCGAGGTCACTCGACCCCGGGATCGCGAATGTCTGAAGGTTTCCGGTCAATGTTTGCTTCTTCCCCTTGAAGTCGCTGTTAATCAGCAGCGATCCTGGCAAACCATCGGCATAGGGGTAGTCGGGAAAGTACGTCGCGTGGCTATAGTCGTCGCCGATCACTGCGGCCGGAACAGTGAAGGGCGACGTGATCACCGTGAGAGCCATTTGAGCTGAGATATTACCCTGGTCTGAACAGGTACATGGCGAGCTATTGCAGGTACCGCAACGTGAACCAGAATTTTTACGTTCGTTCCGTTTTTTATCATCGTCATCGCGTGGCCGCGCATGAGCGGCCGATTCGAGGTCACTTAATCCATCGCTTGCTGCCCGAAAGATCGGCCGCGATGCGGTCGACGTACGCGCCATTGAAACCGGCGTGGAACAGCCGATCATGGTTATCGAGAACAGGATTGCGATCAGCGGGACGGCACGCATGTGATGCCTCCGAACAGGACTTTCGACCGGCATAAGGAAATGAAGCGGTCTCGTAGCAGAAACCTGCAAATTCGGCTAGACGAAGATCAGCTCGGTACGATGCGAGCGGAACGGTTTGTGCCCCTGCAAGGACGACCGATAAAACGACACATCCCGCAAGAGGTAATGTTATTTCGGGTTATGAGTGGAATCGCGGTAGAAACTCGGGGTGCCACGGTTTTGGAGTCTTCGACAAGGCCGTGTCTTCATGCGTCTTAGCGCCCATCCGCAGCACGTTCCATTTCCGCGATGTCGATCTTCGCCATTTTCAGCATCGCCTCGGTAGCACGTCGCGCACGATCCGGGTTTGGGTCAAGAAAGAGCTGAATCAGACGAGTCGGCACGACTTGCCAGGACAATCCCCAACGGTCTTTGAGCCAACCACAGTGCCCCTCTGAACCGCCGTCCGACAACGCCGACCAGAGTCGGTCCACTTCAGCCTGATCCTCGCATGCGATCTGGAGCGACAAGGCTTCCGTGAAGGAGTACATTGGTCCCCCATTCAGGGCAACATACCGCGTGCCTGCAAGTGTGAACTCCACGGTGATGACCATCCCCGCAGGTCCGCTCGGCGTCTCTGCGGGTAAGCGGTTGACCCGGTCGATTCGCGAGTCCGGAAACAAAGACACATAAAAACTTGCTGCCTGCTCAGCCTGTCCATCGAACCACAGGAACGGAGTAATTTTCTGTGTCATAGAACCGCGATTCCATTATTGAATTTGAAAACCTGGATTAAAAAATAGGACTTCGAAATCAAGACTCCAGAGGAATCCAGATTTCCATTCCCCCCATCCCGGTTCCGGGATTGAATTCGGATGTATAACGTTCAAAGCACGGGGAGTTGGCGATCTTTAGACCGCAGTCTGGCACCCATCTGGTCCAGATCGTGTCGAGCGTCTTGGGGATTGCCGAGACATGACCGGTGTGTGCGAAGACAGCGTATCGGTGGCTGCTGAGTTTCAGCGACTGGAAGTCGGCGGGCAGTTGTGTGGAACTGGAAACTTCAACTCCTGTCAGATAGTCGAAGCTGCAATCAGGTTTTGTATTCCAGCAGACACCGAAGCATATGTACCCTTTTATTCCCGGAATGCTGCCTGCTCGAGGGACAAAACTTGCCCATTGCTGCGGGATACTAATGCGGGTCTCCATCGTGTAGTTCTGATTCAGGCCCGCAACTTCAATATCTGGACAGACTTGAAAGGTCGGTGAGTTAAGTCCCAATACTGTCGCTCGAAGAGCCGCTTCCTGCTCTTGAAGCTCAGGTGTAAACGCTTCGCCAAAGTCCTCCACTTCCATATACGGTCGAATCTCGATGTCTGAGTCTTCCATCATTGGATTCGGACATTTTTTCACCCAGTCGATCGCCTCTTGTAGTGACTTGACCTTCCAGACCCAGAATCCGGCGATCAGTTCTTTTGTTTCGGCGAAGGGGCCGTCAATGACGGTTCGGCTCGTGCCAGAGAATCTGACGCGGGCACCGCGGGAACTCGGCGTAAGCCCGGCACCGTCGATCATGATCCCCGCAGTCACCAGTTGCTGGTTGTATTCGCCCATTGCAGTAATCAATTCGGTACTGGGCATTTCACCCGCTTCGGAGCCTTTCGAGGCTTTTACAATCACGAGAACTTTCATGCTGACTTCTCCTTTCGATTACTTGTCAGGCTTGTTCGCCCGGTACCATCACCATCCATTCGACGTTGAACTTGTCTGTGACCATTCCGTAGCAAGGGGACCAGAACGTTTTGGTCAGTGGCATTTCAATGGTGCCTCCATTCGCTAAAGCATTAAATGCCTGATGAGCTTTCTCTTCGGTCGGCACGGCCATAGCGAGTTTGAAGCCGTGTAACGTGGATTTGTCGTCGCAACCGTCGGATGCCATCATTAATACGTCGCCCACGTGGAACGACGCATGCATGATTTTTGTCTCGAAGCCCGGCTGAAGCATGCCGGGCGGAGTCGGTTCGGGACTTTCGTTGAACCGCATGATCATCTCAACCTTTGCTCCAAGTGCCTCACGATAAAAATCGAGAGCTTCTTCGCAGCGTCCAGAGAAAAATAGGTATGGAGTGATGGTTGTTGCAGTCATGATTGTTCCTTTGATGAAAATAGTGTGAAACAGAACTTGGAAATTAAGACAAGACCTTCGGTCGGGTCGTTATGCGGGGGCGGGAGACCCGCGTACAGCGAGCGGGGTCAGATCAAACACCTCACGTACCTCCACAGCGCCGACGCGTGCTCCTGAATGTTCAGCGGCGATTTCCACCGCCTCCGACGTGTCTTTGGCCATAATCAGATAATATCCTCCCATGACTTCAGAGGTCTCGGCAAAGGGACCATCCGTCACAATCCGCTGGCCGTTCCGAACTCGGATACTGGTTGCCGTGGCAACCGGATGTAAGGGTGAAGCACTGACGTACTGACCGAGGCCATCGAGTCGCTTGGTCAGTGCAACCGCTTCCTGCATCGCAGCATGATGTGCCTGCTCCCCTGCCTTGCGCCAAGCCTCTTCATCGTCATAACAGAGAAACATAAACTTCTTGAGTGAGTTCTCAGTGTTCGTTGATTCTGTCTTGTGCTTTTCGGCTGGCAAGCCATCAAGTTTCAACAATGGTCGAATCTCGACGGTCCCTTTAAGGGCTGGTGGTAACCGACTGGCAATCGCGATTGCTTCGTCAAGGTTTTCGACGTCGATCAGATAGTATCCCCCGAGTTGTTCCGTGGTTTCGGCAAATGGACCCGCAGTGATGTACTGCTTTCCGTCGCGTACCCGAACAGTGGTGGCTGTCGCAACCGGGTGCAGCGGGGCGGCGGAAAGAAGCTGCCCTTTGGCGGCCATTTCCTCACAGATTTGCATCGACGTCTCGACGCACTGTTTCCATTCTTCGGGAATCCATGCATTCTCAGGGCTATAAATCAGCAACATGTACTTCATGTCGTGATCCCTTCTGACTCTGGTTTTTGGGTTGAATTACCGAGTGCCAATGAAAAGATCTCAGGATGTCTCAACCCCAGTGCGATCCACATGACCACGCCAATAATGATCGGAAAGAACCACGCATCACCGACACGTAAGTGAGTCATGACGGCACCACCGAGATACGCCGTCACGAGGATCGCGCCGAGGAATGACGTTCGAGGAATCAAAAACAGGATTGTGATCACGATTTCGATAATGCCGATGGTTTGCACGAGATCCAAGGTAAGTCCCATGTGATCGAACATCTCTTTCTTGCGTGGCCAGTCAACAAACTTGCCAGCCGCACTGGGGCCGATCAGAAACAGGCCGAGCAAACATGTCAAGATCCATCCGGTGATCCGTTGTGCTTTCGTGGGCATGAAATCTTTCCATTTGAAATAAAGTGTTGACTTTCACACGTTCGTCGAACGGCAAAGCCGACAATCGACAACGACTCCGAAAATTCTGCAAAAATTTCGTTTCCTGTCATTTGATACTTAGCCGAGAGCCGTTAAGAGAAATTCATAATTCGGACAGACGCCGAGTCAGAAAGCGTCTTTCGGGTTCCTGTCGGGCTAGTGAGATCGCTTGTATGAATGCTTCGCGTGCTTCGGCAACACGTCCAGCGCGGCGGCATAATTCCCCCCGGGCGGCGTGAGACAGGTGATAGTCCACCAAATCACCGCGTCCAAGAATTGAATCGATCAGCACTAGCCCGGCATCGGGGCCGTCTCGCATCGCCACTGCAACCGCTCGATTCAGTTCGACAACAGGGGAGGAGTTAATCGACTGCAGGGCATCATAAAGAGTCACAATCTGCGGCCAATCGGTTTTGTCTGCCGATGGAGCCGTCGCATGTACGGCCGCAATTGTGGCCTGAACGGAATAGGCCCCGAACCGGCGTGTCGACATTGACCTCTCGACAAGTAAAAGTCCTTCTTTGATCAACGACTTGTTCCACAAGTTTCGGTCCTGATCCTCAAGCAAAATGATGTCGCCATCGACGGTCGCTCGTGCATTGCGTCGAGACTCTTGCAGAAGCATCAGAGCCAGTAGTCCCATCACTTCGGGATCGTGCAACAGTTCCAACAGTAGTCGCCCCAGTCGGATCGCTTCCTCGGACAGATCGGCCCGTGTCGCGACGGTGCCGGAAGACGCCGAGTAACCTTCATTGAAGACCAGGTAGATCACTGCCAGCACCGATTCGAGTCGCTGCGGGAAATCGGCGGCGGTGGGAATCACGAACGGAATCCCGGCATCACGGATTTTTGCTTTACCCCGTACAATCCGCTGAGCCATCGTCGCCGGCGCGGTTAGGAATGCTCGTGCGACTTCGTCGGTCGATAATCCGCAGACCTCGCGCAATGTGAGCGGCACCTGGACCATGGGATCGATTGCCGGATGACAGCACGTGAAAATCAATCGCAATTGATCGTCTTCGATGTCGTGACTGGCCCGTTCGACATTCGAAGACGCAACTTCTTCAAAACGACGGACAATTTCTGGTGCCAGTTCGTCAATCCGACCGCGTCGTCGCAGTGCATCAATCGCCTTGAATCGACCTGTAGAAACCAGCCAGGCGCGAGGGTTCTCGGGAACACCCGACTCGGCCCACTGAGTCACCGCCAGGGCGAACGCCTCATGCATCGCTTCCTCAGCCAGATCAAAATCCCGCAGCAACCGCACCAGTGTGGCAAACACGCGTCGAGACTCCAGGCGGTAAACCTTGTCGACGATTTGGCGATTCATCGAATCGATCGGAACGGGCATAGGACGTCGGCCCGATGACATGGGACATTTGAAGTAGCTGATGAAAACTCGAAGAAATTAAGAGGAGACCTTCGGTTGGCCCCTTGTGCGGGGTCAGGAGACCCTCACACAACTCGCCCGTGCATTTCATTTCTTTGCGGCACGCCTTACGGCAACGACCTTGCCGACGATCCGGAAATCGTCTTCTGGGCCGACAGGGATAGGCTTAAAACGAGTGTTTTCCGGTAGAAGCGAGATTTCTCCGTTGCGATAATGCAATCGCTTCACCGTTGCTTCGTCGTTCAGCAGGGCCACGACGATATCGCGATGATCGGCCAATGGCTGCTGCCTGACGACAAGCATGTCGCCGGAATGGATTCCGGCGTCGATCATGCTTTGTCCCGAGACCGTGAGTGCAAAGTGACGACCGGTTCGAACCGATGCGGCATCCACAAGCAATTCACCCAGTCGGTTTTCGGGTGCGAACATTGGGATACCGGCCGCAACGGTCCCCAATAGGGGAATTGCTACCAGACCGGCCAGTTGTGGCTCGTCTGCCGTCCGTAAAACCACCAGGCTCCGTGATTTTCCAGAACTTCGGCTGACAAAACCGTTCCGCTCCATTCGCTGAATCAGCTTATAGATACTGGCGACACCTTGTTCCAGATGATCGGCCAGTTCGCGCAATGTGGGTGACATCCCTTCGCGATTAATATGATCCTGGATGGCAACAAGCAGTCGCTCTTGCGACGGCGTCAGTGTCTCGATAATCGGCCGACCTCGTCCCCGTTTCGGCGGACTCTTTGTTGAGTCGCCTTTTTTTGGAACCTTGGACTTAATGGGCTTCACAACGGATTTGGACAATCATCAATCCTTTTTGATTATGAACAGGTCATTTGCCGATCAGTTACAATCAGACGCGACCGGCAGGTCCCGGTGGATTCAAAAGACGGCCAAAAATCATGCGACCGGCGCTGTTCTGAAGCATGCTCGTCACGACCACGTCGATCTCTTTACCGAGCAGCGTCGAAGCCTGTTCGCAAACAACCATCGTGCCATCGTCCAGGTAGCCGACACCCTGGCCAAACGATTCTCCTTCTCGCATTACTTTAATATGTAATTGCTCGCCGGGCAAATACCGTGGTTTCAGCGCGTTGGCGACATCATTCAGGTTGATGACCTCGACACCTTGAACACTGGCAACTTTGTTCAAGTTGAAGTCGTTTGTGACGACTCGGCCACTCATCCGTTTTGCGAGCGAGACGATCCGCTGGTCGACGGTATGGTCGAGATCGTCCTTTTCCCGAACTTCGAGCATCCGAATTTCGACTTTGGGTTTTTGCTGAAGTTTGGTGAGAACGTCCAGACCCCGTCGACCACGAGTTCTTCGATTTTTGTCCTGACTGTCCGCAATGTTCTGTAATTCTTCAAGAACGAAACTGGGGACGATTAATTCCGTGTCGAAGATGCTTGTATCCATTACATCGGCGATTCGTCCGTCAATCAGAGCGCTCGTGTCGATAATCAGTGGTCGACCACCTTTAATCTCTTTGGCAAATTCGACATACGGAATCACAAAGCGAAAGTCGTCCTTGGTTTGTAGCAGGAACGAAATGCACATATACGGCAACATGATCCCGGCGATGCCGCCGATCACGCGGGCGTACGGATTCTCGCCCTGGATGTTATTTCCGTCAGCGTCCTTTTGAATCCCGACGCCGATCGACGTCATGAAAGCCTGAGCGGCATATTGCAGCTGAAATGCCAGAAGCCAGCCAACCAAAAGCCCGAAATAGATGGCAGAGATGACATCCAGTCGCTTTCGTGGGAAGAGAATGTCAATGAACGTGACAATTTGAGTCAGCAACATGATCAAGATAAACGACAGCGCAGCGTACTTTTTGATGAATTCCGGAGCCATTGGATTTTGCACCAAGGCCACCGCAGCTCCCGCACAGATCAAGACATACGTAACGCGTAGAAAGATTAACATATCCAAATCCAGCCCTGAGGTGTTTAATTTTTATGCTTCGGAATAATGTGACGCACAGTATAGACAGCACGTCGGAGTCTCACCAGTACAGAAACATCCCAACGCGATTCATATGCTTTGTCAACGATTAACTTTTGAGTCATGTGCCACTGCTTCGGAGTCTTCGGAGAAGCAGTGCTCTTTGGCCATCTTAATGAGAAGAGCACTGCTTGACCGAGGACGGTCAAGCAGTGGCACAGGATTCCAATTTCGAAGTTTCACAACGGGGTCGGACGAGAGTTTTGTAAAACCAAGCCTGCGAAGGTAATCTGTATTCATGATCGATTCGATTTCCACCACTGGATTGGATTCCAAGGTTGATTCTCCTGCCACGAGTGCAGGCGAATCGACACGGCTTTCGTCGTTTGGTTCACTCGGACGCCAATTGGCACAAAAGTTGGATCAGCTTGAGGAGCAATCGAAACCACTCTTATTGGACCCACTCGCCGGTCGCGACTGGTTTGACCTGCTCGTTCGCAAACTTCTGCCACAGCTGGAGGATAATCCCCACCTGATCGTCGCGGTCGTGGGGGGGACGAATATTGGTAAAAGTGTTGTTTTCAACCATATCGCGGGTTTTCGAGCGAGTTCGAGCAGCCCGTTGGCGTCCGGAACAAAGCATCCCGTCTGTCTGATTCCCGATGGATTTACCTCGCGACACGATTTGCAATCGCTTTTCCCGGCGTTTAACTTACGGCCTTGGACCGACAGTGACGAAGCCTTGGCGAGCTATCCTGAGCACTGTCTGTTCTGGCGGACAAGCCATGACGTCCCGCCCAACCTCGTCATTCTGGACACACCCGATGTGGACAGCGACGCTCCCATCAACTGGCATCGGGCCGACGCGGTTCGACAGGCGGCTGACGTACTTGTGGCTGTATTGACCCAACAGAAATACAATGACGCAGCAGTCAAACAGTTCTTTCGCAAAGCGGCGGAAGAGGATAAGGCGGCGTTGATTGTTTTTAATCAGGTCGAATTACCCGATGACGAGCCTTATTGGCCACTTTGGTTAAAAACTTTTTGCGGGGAAACCGGCCTTCAGCCGGAATTCGTTTATCTGGCTCCTAACGATCGTAAAGCGGCAGAAGCCATTCGGCTGAGATTCGAAGAGCGAACCTGGCCCATCAAACATACGATTCCAGGCTCAGATATCGAGGATCTGACTGCCGAGACTTCTTCCGCTTCAAGGTCAAATGAGGGACCTTCGCCTGAACCTGTGCAGCTGAGCAGCGTTCTTTCCCAGCTGCGTTTCGACGAGATTAAACTGCGAACGCTACGTGGTTCGCTGAAACGGCTTGTCGCGAATGAAACCGGGGCACCTCACTATTTGCGAGACATTCAACAGCGTAGCCAGCAATTTCGGGATGCCGCCGAAGTCTTTGCATCCCGCAGCCTGATTCGTCATTCCGACTGGCCCGCCCCACCCAATTCACTGATCGTCGACGAAATGTGGCACTGGTGGGACGGCCATCGTGAGGTCTGGACTTCCAGCGTCCACGGGTTTTACGCTCATGTTGGTCGGTGGATGAGTGGCGGAGTTCGAATCGTTCGCCAACGTATCTGGGGGCAGCCGGTTCCACCTCTTGAGGAATATCGTCAGGCAGAATGGGATGCCATTGTTCGCGTGTTGCAACAGGTTTACGATCAATTGCGAGTGATCACCACACTGGGGAACGAGCTTTTAACCAGCCGACTCGATCGACTTCTCAGTGGGACCACCTGCGAATCGATCATCGAACAACTGAGAAAAGAACATGACGAATTCGATTTCGAAAACTTGATCCAGTCGCTGGTCGATACTGAAATGACGGCCATGCGAACCGACCGTGAACAGCTGTTTAAAGTCATTCGGAACGCCGACCGAGCTGCTGCTGTCGCCCGCCCCGTCCTGACCCTGTTGCTCGCGTTTGGCGGAGCCTTCGGTGCAGAACACATGCTTGTCCACGCCGCGTCGCAGTCGCTGACCCACGTCGCAGTTGATGCCACCGTTGCGGCGGGAACGACGGTCGCCGGAAATGCGGCTGTCGACACCGCGACTGGTGTGCTGAGTCAGGTGAAAGCCTGGCTGCTGAATTTGCATCACAAATTCAAAGCCAAACGCGAAGAATGGCTGACGGCAAAGCTGCGAGAACATCTGCTGGGCGACATGATCGATGAACTTGAAGCCGGAGCGGTCATTCCGGAATCGGCGGCATTCAAAGACGTCGAGAGTCTGATTCAACAGTTTGAAGACCGTTTCGTTGGAATGATCGGAACAGATCCATTATCTGTCGGTAAGTCGCAACTCAATCAGCCCAACGGAAGATGAGCTGATTGACGAACGGACGATCCACGAGTGACAATCATGAAAACAGGTTGACCGAAAACGGCTGAAACAGTCGCTTCCTTGAATTGCAGACCATGACCGATCCGACTCGACATCCCGGTGCGAACACGCGTCTGTTTACGGCAGCGTTCTGCCCCAGTTGCCAGTTTTCCTACGTCCCCGAAAACCCATTGCAAGAATGCCCCAGTTGCGGTCAATTGCTGAAATCAGAAGTCGATAGTTTTGGAAATACGATTCTTCATGAAGGAAAGGACTCGAACGACGGCGTAAATGGTTCGGGACCGAAAGCATCTCAGGCGATCGAAGTTGACCAACTGATCGGTCAACAACTTGGCGTATATGATATCGAAGCACTACTCGGGGCAGGGGCGATGGGTCGAGTCTACCTCGCCCGGCATCGCGATCTCCGGCGAAAATGTGCTCTCAAAATTCTTCCACCAGCACTGGCAGAAAGTGACCCTGCATACGTCGCCCGGTTCATGAACGAGGGCCAGGCGGCTGCTGCTTTGAATCATCCGAATATCGTCACCGTCCATGCCATTGGCGAAGAACGAAGCTACCACTTCATTGAAATGGAATTCGTCGCCGGGCGGTCGCTCAGGGAATTGGTTGAAGAAGATGGAGCGCAAACACCTGTGCGAGCAACAGCTTTGGCACTGCGAATCGCCGAAGGGTTGTCGGCAGCACATACCGCAGGGATTCTGCACCGCGACCTGAAACCTGACAATGTTATCTTGACCCATCAGGGGGTGCCAAAAATTACGGACTTCGGTCTGGCGAAAAGCGTTGTCATCAACGCGAAGGCGGATCAACCCGCCGAATTTGTCGGAACCCCCAGCTTTATGGCTCCTGAACTGTTTGAGCACCATCCGGCGACGCAAGCCAGTGATGTGTATGCCTTAGGCGTCTGTTATTTTTTCCTGCTGACCGGCGAACTGCCGTTTCACGCAGGAACATTAAGCGAGCTGATTGACAGTATCATTCACAAGCCACTTCCCAGTTTTCGTTCATTCAACCGATCGATTCCCATGGAAATGGCCGAGTGTGCTTCAATGCTTTTGTCGAAAGCTCCGCAGAATCGACCCCGGTCGGGGATCGAAGCCGTACAATTGTTACAAGCGGTTCTGGGGCAGGCGGAGGATATTGAAAGCCTTTTGCAGAAGGCTTTTGAGAATCATCCGGAAATTCGTTGGAGTCGGCAGGGTCAGCGTTATCTGATCGACCTGAATTTTTCGAACGGTCGGCACCAGACCGCTTTTGTCGAACAAAGCGATCATGCCGCCGCTGACCGGCTGCTCAAGATCTCAAGCGTGTGCTGTTCGGCACTTTCGGTTTATTTTGAACCGGCCTTGAGGCTGAACGCCGAAATTCTGCATGGAGCGCTCGCGATTGCCGAAATCGATAATGAAGCCGTTTTTGTGATGGTAGACAATTATCCGTTGGCGACGGTCGACCCCGAAGAGATCCGACGAAGCGTTCTCGAGGTCGCTCATCGCGCAGATGCGATCGAAAAACTGTTGACGGGACTTGATCTGAATTAATCGAGAAAGTCTTGACTGTGGGCTTTTCGTGGTCCTATTGTTGAATATTGGTAGAAATCGCTTTTCGTAATAAGCCTTGATCCAAGGCATGATTCCTTTGCGCAGGACTGTAACAGCATGAAGACGTGGATAAGTAAGTACGCCTGTTTACTGGGACTTGCGGTAGCCATTACCGTTGTCGCCACTTCCACGGCCAGTGCCCAGTCCCTGCGCGGTGGTGAAGTTCGATTCCCGGCAATTGCATCCGGTGACGAAATGACGTCTCAGAGTGACCTCTGGGTCATGGACGTCTACTTCAAGCCGATGCGTTTGATTCCTGTCGAGTTAACCGACCCTAAGACCGGTCAGAAAAAGCTGGAATACGTCTGGTACATTGTTTACCGAGGCTTCAACCACAAGCTGGATCAGAAAGGGGACGTGAACGCGCCTGTTAATGATTTAGACCCTCCTGTTGCACCACAGCAGTTTATTCCTGAATTTACGTTGATCGCGACGGATAACGGTCGGAACGAAATCTTCTCTGATCAAGTCATTCCCGAAGCACTCGCCGCCATCAACAAACGAGAAAAAGGGAATTACAAAAGCGCCGTCAGCGTTGTCGGCCCAATTCCCGAAGCAACGATCCCCGGCAGCCCTGACGATGTGGCCATCGAAGGTGTGGCCATGTGGCGCGGAATCGATCCCGAAGCAGATCGCTATACCGTATTCATGACAGGCTTTTCCAACAGCATCCGTAAAGTAGATGGTCCCGACGGTTCACCGATTATCCAGACCAAGACCATCATGCAAAAATACCTGCGACGCGGTGATCGCTTCGATCAACGCGAACGAGAAATCCTGCTTGATGGCGACACCCAATGGATTTACCGCTAACCGGCCCGGCACAGCCGGTTGATGCGCGTCGGACGATGGGTTCAGAATAGGAATATCGTTTGCGCGTTGCCGGACTAGTAGCATGGGCTTCAGCCCGTGCGCCCCGCACATTTTGTGCAGGCTAAAGACCACACGAAAAAACGCAAAGCCGCGTTATTTTTTCGCCGCCACCGGCGGGATCACATCATCCCGCCGCTCAAAGACCAGCGGATGATCTGACTGTGGGTCGGCTACGCGCAAGGCAATCTTCCCAGCAAGCACATCCGTCAGCAAATCGCCGCACACTTCCGCTCGCCAACCTTGAGTCAGTCGCGGTGGCTCGCCGTCTCGTTCGCCATAGACATGCCAGCGTACCAGGTGCCGTAAATCGGCCGTCTTACCAACTAGCCCCATTGCCACATTCAGTTCCGCACACCGATTCGCCAGTGCCAGGCCGAGTAGTTGTCCAACAACCTGTTCGTCGTGAGCTTTATCTTCATCGAGTGATTTCGGTAGCTGAGGCAGATCCTCTTTCGGCAAAGCCATGCCTGCCGCAACACAATCCAGCAACGTCGCTGCAGCCCGCTTGTATTCCGGGCGGTTCATGTCTCGAACGGCGAGTAAATCCGATTCGCTGGTTGGACGACGCTTCGCCAGTTCGATCACGAGATCATCACGCAGCATTTTCCGCATGGGCCGATCTTTGGCGGCCGCTTCGTTTTCACGCCAACGATAAACTTCGCGGGCTACGGCCAGTTCACGAGGCGTCAGTCGATGCAGACCGGGAAGACGCTGCCAACTGTCCGGTGATCTCTCGGCAGCGATTTCATCAATCATCCGCTGGATTTCGGATTCCGCCCACGACAGACGCTTCATTTTTTGTAACGAAGCTCGCTGACGTTCGTAGATTTCGAGAACGTGCTGCACGTCGTCGAGTGCGTATTCCAGTTGCGTGGCCGATAACGGGCGGCGACGCCAGTCCGTCCGCGTTTCGCGCCCTTGGGCTGTACGACCGAGAATTCGTTTGACCAGGGCTTCATAGCCCAGGGGAAAGCTGCGTGACCGAAGCCCCTCGGCAATCTGCACATCCCACAAGCGTTTAGGAGGCATGTCGACGTGCGTAAAGCAGAAACGAACCTCTTCCCGACCGCCGTGGATGATCACCGTGGTCTTTTCGTCGGCCATCAGTTCCCACCACCGGTGATGATCCACTTCATAAGGGTCGACCGCCACGCAGCGTTCTTTTGTGGCAAATTGAAGCAGACACAATTCCGGACGATAGGTGTGCTCGGATACGAACTCGGTGTCGAACGCAACCAATCCAGACTTTTGGATGTGATCGCAAAGCTCATCGAAGGCGGATTGTTTGGTAATAAGGGACGACGTCATCGACGA
Organism: uncultured Schlesneria sp.; assembly: GCA_903834925.1. GTDB lineage: Bacteria > Planctomycetota > Planctomycetia > Planctomycetales > Planctomycetaceae > Schlesneria. Next base: position 23,103 of record CAILLA010000185.1, on the reverse strand, counting down.
AGGAGCCGTGGCTGGAGGGTTTGGCATAGTTCATTTTCTTGCTTGGCAACGCGTTTCTATGGTCGCAAGCTTTCATGAGACTGGCAAGCCAGCGCAAAACCTGCATAAATCATGGGGTTTGTCGACTTTCGGACAACCGAAACGGTGGTAATTGCGGCTGCGCTTCCCTTTCTCGCGTTACAACGTCACGATGCGGTAAGCCCAGTTTGGTTCCTCCATGTGCAGTTCTTTTGCACTCAGCGGAGAACAATAACTGGCGATGCCTGAGGCATCTTGGAACGCAAAAGTAGTGAATCCTGGTATGCGGCAGGGCGACGGGCCAGGAATTTCAAATATTCGCTGTGACGATTTTTTGAGGTGACCAGATATGCTTCAGGAACGAGCCAGTGGCGTCCTCCTGCATCCGACTTCGATTCCCACACGATATGGAATCGGTGACCTTGGCCCGCGAGCCTGGGAATTGATCGATTGGCTTGCGGGTGCCGAACAAAGCTATTGGCAGGTGCTGCCACTCTGCCCAACCGATATGGGAGATTCCCCTTATCAGTCTCCTTCGTCTTTTGCCGGAAATCCTCTGCTTATCAGCCCAGATCTCCTGGCCGCTGACGGCCTTTTGTCGGATGCTGATTTATCGGCTGCCGCGTTGCCCGAGATCGAATTCTCGCCCCGGGTTAATTTCCAGCAAGCCGCCGCACGAAAGTATCAACTGCTCGAGATCGCGGTTAACAACTTGCGCAAGCGACAATCCAGCGATCCTCTGCAACACGAATTTGCCGCGTTTTGTGATCAGCACCGAAACTGGGTCGAAAACCACGCGAAATTCATGGCTCAACGCGACGCCAATCAAAATCGTCCCTGGCAGAAATGGACCGAATCCGTTTCCGCCCCCGATTGTGCCGTTAAACCCGAACTCGGCGAACGGTTCGTCGCCGCTTTGGTTTTACAGTTCTTTTTCGTTCGACAATGGCAGCAGCTAAGAAACCATGCGGCTGAGCGTGGTATCCGCATTATCGGCGATATACCAATTTACGTATCGCTCGACAGCGTCGATGTCTGGGCGAATCGTTCGCTGTTTCAGCTGAATGAACTGGGGGACCCGACTCGCGTGGCTGGGGTTCCACCCGACTACTTCGCTGCGACCGGACAGTTGTGGAATAATCCGCTTTACGACTGGGACGCGATGGAACGCGATGGCTTCCGTTGGTGGATCCATCGATTGGAAGCCGTCCTGCAGTTTGTCGACCTGGTTCGACTTGACCATTTTCGTGGTTTTGAATCGTATTGGTCAGTTCTTGCTGGCGAAAAGACCGCGATGAACGGCGAATGGGTTCCAGGTCCCCGAGGAAAACTCTTGCAGGCCCTGTGCAAAGCCAGAAGTGCCGGTTCCGAACAGTCGGGTACGGTCCCCATCATCGCTGAAGATCTCGGGATGATTACGGAAGAAGTCCACGCACTGCGGAAAGAGTTTCATTTGCCAGGAATGAAGGTTTTGCAGTTCTTGTTACCCGGCGAAGCCTGGGACAACACTCGTCCCGAAGATTTCGAAGCCAATTCTGTCACATACACAGGTACCCACGACAACGATACGACGCTCGGTTGGTTCCGCGAGAAAATTCTGCATAACCATGAGCAGCTTGAACGTTTGAAACGATACACCCGCTGCGAAGAACACAATATCGCCTGGGAATTTATCGAACTCGCCTTAAGATCAGGGTCAAGACTCGCCGTCATCCCGTTGCAAGACGCACTGTCGCTGGGTGCCGCCGCCCGCATGAACACGCCCGGAACCAGTGGCCCCGACGTCGATAACTGGCGCTGGAAATACGTTCCTGGCATGCTGACAACCGAGATCCAGCAGCGTCTGGCAGGTTTAACCAGACAATCGGGGCGATCGCACGCGAAGCACTAAGATCACCTCAAACGCAAAATGTCAAAAACGACATTCTGTTCTTCTTTAATCGGGCGCCGCTTTTTTGTGGATGTTCTGTGATACTTGTTTTTATGAAATCTCTAATCTCTACATTTGGTCTTAAATTAAACGAGCGTCGACTTCGACCCGAATTGATGGACCAGCCGGGAATAGACGTCAGGCTGCATCAAACGGCGTTGTCTGCACTGGGACGGGTTAATTTTCTTTCACGAATCCATCACTGCTTCTGGCCGGCGATTCAGCAATTGGCAATCAATCAGCCGATGCGAGAAATTCGAGTTCTGGACGTGGCTTGTGGTGGTGGCGATGTCGCGGTGAGGCTGGCTCAAGCAGCTCGCCGAGCGAATTTACGAATGACAATTGACGGTTGTGATCTAAGTCCGACCGCCGTCGAGTTTGCCAAACAACGGGCCGAGCGGTCCCATGTCGCATGTCGTTTTTTTGAATTCGACGTGTTACGTCACGAATGGCCGACCGATTATGACGTGATTGCAACGTCCTTGTTTCTGCATCATCTGACGAATGATGATGCCGTTAGCGTGCTCATGAAGATGGCGGCGGCGACGCGAAGGATCGTCATCGTCAACGATTTGGTTCGCAGTTGCCAGGGGTATCTGCTGGCCCGATTCGTTGCGCGATTGTTGACTTTTTCGCCGATCGTACATGCCGATGGGCCGGATTCGGTCGCGGGTGCGTTTACGACGGACGAGTTGCGCGACATGGCCCTTCGTGCAGGAATGAACGGGGCGACCGTCTCCCGCAGTTGGCCCGAGCGGATGCGACTCGAATGGAATAAACCTTGAGTCTAATCGGAACGCTCTCTCTGTCCGATGCACAAGAGATCCTCTGGGACGTCGTGGTGATCGGAGCTGGCGTGGCGGGATCAGTGGTGGCTCGTGAAGCGGCACGCGCGGGACATCGTGTATTGCTTGTCGACAAACGGCACTTCCCGCGTCGAAAGGTGTGCGGAGCCTGTTTGAACGATGTGGCCCTCAATGTTCTCTTACAGATCGGGTTGTCGGACGAGATTGAAGCATTCGGCGGTCCGCAGTTAAACCGATTGACTTTGCACTGTGGTTCACGAGCGATCACGGTGCCGTTACCGGGCGGACGGGCCATTTCACGCGAGGGATTGGATGCGGCATTGATTCGTGCTGCGATCGACATGCAGGTTGAGTTCCTGCCTGACGTGTTTGCAAAGGTCGGGCGAATCAACACCGATTCTCGCGTCGTACGACTTCAGCAAGCGGGGCATGAGACGTGCCTCAATGCCAGGGCAATCGTCGTTGCTTCGGGTCTGGACGGACTGGGGTTACCCAACTCGGACGAATGGACGACTCGCATTGTGCCATCGTCCCGTGTGGGAGCCGGTTGCGTGATCGACGATTCAAGTGACGACTATCAAGCGGGAACAATCTGGATGGCCGTCGGAGCCGGGGGATATGCGGGGCTTGTCCGTGTTGAAGACGGCCGAATCAATATCGCGGGGGCGTTCGATCGGGACTATTTGCGACGTCACGGCTCGCCGGCCCTGGCGACAAAATCCCTGTTGGAAAAGGCGAAGTTTTCGATCCCTCGGCAATTGTTGTCAGCGGATTGGCAGGGGACAGTCCCGTTGACGCGCACTACGACTCCCGTGGCGAGTTGTCGCGTCTTCTTGATCGGTGATGCGGCCGGCTATGTGGAGCCGTTCACTGGCGAAGGGATGGCCTGGGGACTGTTGACCGCACGACATGTGACCTGCTTCGTTGGTCAAGCCGTGTCTGCCAGGCAATGGTCTCCTGCTATCGCCAACGACTGGAAAACCGAGTACCGGCGGTTGATGCAAAGTCGGCAGCGATTTTGTCGCCTCTGGGCAAGACTCCTCCGTTCGCCAACCCTCGTCTCTTTGACGTTATCGGCCTTGGCAGCGTGGCCCTGGTTAGCTCGGCGAATCATTGAACGAGTGAATTCTCACAGCGAACATGAAAGATTGGCTCACGAATGCAGGTCGTAATTTCAGGCATTGGCACGGCAGTCCCGGCACATCATTTTGAGCAGCAGGAAGCGGGTGAAGTTGCCGCTCAATTCTGTTCGGCCACATCCGAGCAGGCGCACATGTTGAGTGTCCTGTATCGCATGTCGGGTGTGAAGACGCGGGGCAGCGTCATACTTAACCGAGCCGACGGGCCGCTGACGGACCGGCAAACGTTTTTTCCGCCGCTCACCACGGAGTCCCCCAATGGCCCGACGACCGAGGCGCGTCTTTTACGTTTTGCTGAAGCAGCAGGACCGCTCGCGATGACTGCTTCAAAACAGGCATTAGAACGGAGCGGGGTTTGCGAAAAGTCCATTACGCACTTGATCACCGTGACGTGCAGTGGTTTCGTGGCTCCGGGGTTCGACTTCACGCTCATCAACGAATTGCCGCTGCGACCGAACGTTGCCAGGACTCAAGTCGGTTTCATGGGCTGTCACGCTGCATTGAATGCAATTCGCGTCGCACGAGCGTTCGTCGCCGCCGATCCGCGAGCGATCGTGCTAGTCTGTTGTGTCGAGCTTTGCAGTCTCCACTACCAATATGGTTGGGACCCGGAACAGATCGTCGCCAACTCGTTGTTCGCGGATGGGAGCGCCGCCTGTGTTGTGCAAGCAGGCTCAAGTTCGTCGACAAGTCCAGATGGCACGAGTCAACAAAATCGTGCGACGTCACTGACAAGGATCATCGATAGTGGTTCAATGGTGTTGCCCGATTCGGCAGACGCAATGACGTGGCGCGTGGGCAATCACGGATTTCGGATGACTCTTTCTTCTCGGGTTCCGGGGCTGCTGACGTTGCATCTTCGCGCGTGGATGACGGAGTGGCTGGCAACAAATGGCCTGACGCCTGAAGAAATTGTCACGTGGGCCGTACATCCCGGCGGTCCGCGCATCCTGAACGCATTTACTGAAGCGATGTCGATTACGCCCGAAGCATTGAAAGTTTCGCGGGAGATCATGCAAACTCACGGAAATATGTCGTCTCCTACGGTCCTATTTGTGCTCGATCGGCTGCGGCAGCAGGGGGCAGGCGGCCCTTGCGTCGCGATCGGGTTTGGACCGGGACTCGTGGCTGAAGCGACGCTGATTCAATAGAATTACACTCAAGGTCGATCGTTTCTGGAAACTGGACCAGGCGACCCGTTCGGATTTCCTGCTGAAATGGCTCGTAATTCTGGTTTTGGTGCCGATTCAAACCAGAACGCGGCTTCCCCAAGTTGCCTGTCGTAGTTAGAATCCCGCGCGACCTTTGTCGTGGCACAATTCAAGGGAGAATCGTGCTGACGGGTCATTTTGGTGGATATTTTTGGAAGAATCAGTCTCATCAGCTGATCTTCGTAGATTCGTGCAATGGTCCAATCGATCGGGATTATTGCCGAACGACTGATAAAGGAGTCAACAGTGTTCGTTCGAAAGCTCGCTCTCTTTTTCATCGCTTTGACAGGATTGGCGGTCCAATCCGCAGTCGCTCAATCGGAAGCTCGTATTCGAGTTGTCATCCCCAGTGTCTCGGCTGTTGAAGACGATTTGAAATGGCTGGTTGAACTGAGTCCCACAGCCGACCTGAAGAAACAATGGAAGAATATCAAAGAAAATCTGATCGGCGCTTTCACCCAGGGTGTCGACGAGAAAAAGCCGATTTCAATCGATGTGGTGTTCCGAAAAGATGAACTCTCTTACGAGTCCCGAATTCCGATTTCAAACCTGCTCAACAGAGCGACTGGGTTTATCCCCAGCCTCAAAGGGATGGGATACCAAAACAAAGCGATCGGCCAGGACTTTTACGAAATTTTCGAAAAGGGAAAGAAGCCATTCTTCCTGCGGTATGAAAAGGATTATGCCTGGATCGCGTCTCTGAAAGAATCGGTTCCCGCAAACCGTCCACTCCCGACTGCTGACTTGCAGCCGCTACTGGCGTTGAACAAAGACGTTGTTGCCGAGCTGAAAAATGACACAGCCGGTCTGGCCAAACGACGAGACAACTTTAAAGAACTTCGTAAACAATTCGAAGCATTAATTCGCATCAAGCGGAATGAAGACCAGAATGTCTTTAACCTGCGAAAGCTGTCCGCGACTCAGTATCTGAACGAAGCGGAACGTTTTCTTGTCGAATCGGAGTCTCTGCAAGCCAGCTGGACCACAAATGCGGTCTCGCCTGATGGATCCGGACGGGGCGAATTCTCGCTGACCGCTCTACCAGAAACGGATCTGCTGAAGAGCATCGAGCAATTTGCAGTTAAGCCGAGCTACTTTGCCAATGTCAAACTGCACGATAGCCCGATTGCGGTCGGGCGACTGAATTTCCCGCTCGATTCAGTCCGAGTGGCCCATATTAAAGACTTCTACAAAGCCGTTCGACCGGTGGTCGAGTCCGAAATCAAAGCACGGCCAGCGGCGACGTACAGCGACGAGCAAAAAGCAGCCACACAGCAAGCCACCAATACGTTTCTCGATCTGCTGACTGCGGGATTGGATCTTGGAGTGGTCGATGCTTTTGTTGACGCTCATGCCGTCGCACCGGGGAAAAACGTGCTGGTCTGCGGAATTCGAACAGCCAACGGCAAACAGGCTGACGAAATCGTCAAAATCCTGCCAAAATTGAAATCCGAATGGGAAGTCAAACTCGATGTCCACGAACATGGTGGCGTCAAGATTCATGAATTGACCGTTCCAAAAACGCGTCTTGAATCGTTCCAGAAGGCTTTTGCGGACAACACCGTCCTCTACGTCGGAACCAGCCAGGACGCCGTGTGGGGTGCCGCCGGAGCTGACGGCCTGGCTCAGTTGAAAACCGCGATCGATCAGACCGCACAGCCAGCCCCCGAAAAGGCTGACGCAGTTGTTGTCAGCTATCAGGTACAGCTTGCTAAACTTGTGAAACTAGTGGACATCATTCAGAAAGAACTCCCCGCAGTGGCTGGTCTGACGAAAGATCAGCAACAACAACGAAAAGATCTGGATAAGTATCGTAAGCTTGCCCAGGACGCGATGGCCGGATGTGATTCGTTGTTAAAGGGTGAGTTACGACGAACCGACAACAAGATCGAAGGTTTCGTCGAACTCAACGAATGTGCCCTGAAATATATCGGTTCGGTGATCGCCGACGGGGCAAAGCAGATTCAGTAAACACAGGTTGAAGCAGTACCAGCACGACGAGGAAATTCTTGTGGCGAGTTCTGGCGGATTTTTCAGCGACCTCAAAATCCTGTGGCATATGGCTGTCACAGGAGGCCGGGGCCGGACGCACGAAGAACGACTTGAGAATTTCTATTCCGGCCAGGCGGCTGGCTACGATGCCTTCCGAAAACGGCTTTTGCACGGGCGCGAAGAAATGTTCGCGTCCTTGCCATCGGCTCCTGGAGGGATCTGGGTTGATCTCGGTGCTGGGACAGGCGAAAACGCCGAGAACTGGGGACCTCGTCTGAACGAGTTTTCCAAGGTTTATCTCGTTGATCTATCGACTTCGTTGCTCAAGATTGCCGACCAGAGAATCCAGGCTCGCCAATGGAACAACGTCCAGACAGTCCATGCCGATGCCACCAAGTTTGTCCCTCCCGAAGGGATGGCTGATGTCGTCACGTGCTCGTATTCGTTGACGATGATTCCCGACTGGTTTCTGACGATCGATCAAGCCTTAAAAATGCTGAAACCAGGCGGAACCTTCGGCGTCGTCGACTTCTTCGTCGCGAGGAAATGGCCAGCCGAAGGCCTGCGGAAACATGCCTGGTCAACAAGAACGTTATGGCAGGCCTGGTTTGCTAACGACAACGTTTTTCTGAGCCCGGATCACATCCCGTACCTGCAAAGCCGGTTCGATACGGTTTCATTAGATCAGGATCAAGGCAAGGTTCCCTACCTGCCATTCGTTCGAGCACCATTCTATCGATTTGTCGGACGAAAACCGCTTACTCCACCACCTTCTTCACAACCGGCATGCTGACCGTTATGAGTTTGTCTTCCCGGCGGACGACAATCTTCAGCTGGTCGCCACTTTCCAGTCGGCCCAGTTCTTCCTTCAGGGTCTGACATGACTGGACCAGATCATTACCGACAAACAGGATCAGGTCATTCGGTTGCAGTCCGGCGGTCTCGGCAGGTGATCCAGGTAGAATTCTGTCGATGTAAGCGGGTGTCCGGGCCACAACGTCCGGGATCGTAATAATCCCAAAATCATTCGCGTCGTAACGACGAGGCTTTTTCTTGGTTAATGAGCCACCCTCTTCTTCATCCTGTTTCTTCGACTGAAATCGGCCGGTGATGATCTGTTCGACCGTTTCGCTCAGTTCGCTGATCGGCATCACGTAGTTCAGCCACGTGTTGGTTTGCGTATTTCGCAATTCCTTGCCGATCATCCCGAGCAGGCGACCATCCCATGTGGTCAACGCGCCACCTGCTGCCCCAGCATTATTGGTGACGGCATCCACCACATAGACAGACCCGGTGTAGGGTGACTCGAAAGCGCCTCGTCGAGCGGCCAATGTCGTTTTCGCGGCAATCACACCGTGAATGACAGAAACCGGTTCATCGCCGGTCGCGACTTTGAAGGCGTTGCTGAAGCCCAGTACTCGAGCACCCGGTCCTGCGCTGGTTGCAAGATTTAGATCGAAGTACGGCAATCCATCGGCCTCAATTTTCAGCACTGCCAGATCGAGTGGTGGTTCGAACCCGACAACTTTTCCCTCATACCGACGACCATCGTTCAATACGATGGCAACCGTGTCGCTATCAAGGATATGGCTCCAGACCGTGACAATGTGACCCTGGGGTGAGACAAGAAATCCCGTCCCATAGGCATAGAGATTCTTGCCCCCGCCGGCCCCAAAGATTTTGACGACTTTCGGCGAGACGTCTGCAATTGTCTGCGCGGTGGATTGAGCCGAACAATCGTTATTCGCAAGGAAAGAACTGAAGATCAGGCAAGTCAAAACAAGGGTCTGGATTTTCATCGTGTGCATCAAACGCAACCTATGTTGTATCAAAGTTGAAATTTCGGCATTTGTGCCACTGCTTCGGAGTCTTCGGAGAAGCAGTGTCTTCTTTCAGTCAAAGAGCACTGCTTGACCGAGGACGGTCAAGCAGTGGCACCAGACGTTTTTCCTCAACAAGTCCCTAATTCTGTGTTTCATTCGCTGCCGTCACGTCGATCGTTTGTATTTCAAAAATTCCATATGAGATTTCTCCATAACGCACCGAAATGCGGTTCGGGAAACGTCGACCCTGGAAATCACCGTATTGCAGAAATCGAACTTCGCACGAATCGACATCTTCACCCAGCGACGAATCAAAACCGACCAGCGCGCCATCAGTGACTGAAAAGTACCAGCGGCATTCGACCGATGACTTCTTTGTTTCAAGCACATCCACCATCGTTCCTCGTCCGTCGAGCGGCTGGCTACCAGAGTACGAGAACTGAGTGAACGCCGATTTCCCTTCGCTTAGCAGCAGTTTGAATTGATACAGAGCCGCCAGCAGTCCACCCGAACCGGGCGGTTCATCAATGAAGTCGGCTCCGTCGAGATTTTGCAGACCGGGTGCTCGCTTCGTAAACTGAGCCGTCAAAGCCTGAGGTAACAGTTTGATCTGAAAATTGTCCCCATCAGCGGTTTTGCCATTTAAAACCCATTTCGCCTGTGGACCTTGCCAGCTAACGAATGGTTCCAACCCCTGCAAGACTCGTTGCTGTTCCTGCTGATTGAAGTAATAGTTCGCATATCCCGTTTTTTTGACGAACAGTTTTTTGTACTCTTCGGGAATCTCTTCCTTTGGCAATTCGGCTTCAACAAGCTTGGGATCGTCGGTTTTTTTCGGATCAGGTTTTCTTGGTCCAGGTGGCTTCGGTGCCTTTGGTCCCTCAGCCTGCGTAAGTTCCGACTTCCGGTGCAGGGCGGGTAGTTCAACGAAGATTTCCTGCTTTCTCCCTTCTCGCCGATAGACAAGCGGCAGAGACCAGCCCTTGGGATAGATCCCCAGGATATTCTTGAACTGGTTCACGCTTCCGATCGGTCGACCGGCAAACGAAATGATCTCGTCATCTTCGCGAAGGCCGCGTCGGTAAGCGTCTGACGATTCCAGGATCGAGTCGACAAGCACGGTTCGATCCGAACCGGTCCGAACGGTTGCACCCAAAGTCGCATGATCAACGATATGACCACCGCGAAGCTGATCCATGAAGTGCTTGATCTGATTGATCGAGATGGCGTATCCGGCCCCGACGTTGACTCGACCTCGTTTTTCCACCGCGATGCGTCCGTTGATCCCAATCAGTTCGCCCGCCGCATTGAATAGGGGTCCACCCGAGTTCCCCGGATTGATCGACGTATCCACTTGAATGCAATCGGTATATTCCAGGAACGTTCCCGCCGGGTACTGATAGCGATGAACACCGCTCACCATTCCGAACGTGACGGTCGGCTGAAAATCGGTGGCGAGCAAGAATGGATTCCCCATCGCATACGTCCAGTCACCCGCCGACAGGGCGTCGCTGTTTCCTAGCGGGGCAAACGGAAAATCGTTTCGGCCCAGCAATTTGATCAGTGCCACGTCGCCTGTTGGATCAAAGCCGACGATGACTGCGTCATAGAGAACGCCGTCGTTCAATCCGCACTTCATGAAATTGCCACAGGCACTGGTCACGTGGAAGTTCGAAAGCGCGTAACCATCGGGACTGATCAGAACGCCTGATCCACCGCCGTTCCCGTCCGGCGAAAAGATCGCGACCACGGTCGGCGCGGCTCGCTTAACGACATCGGTCCGGTTCTGCTGAGCCTGAAGCACATCGGCTTCAGCGGCGAACAATCCGCCTTCCGACATTGCGATGAATCCAACAAGGAGACTCAGCAACGCAATTGGACTTTTCATGAAACTCTTTCTGCTCGAATGACCTACCGTTCCCATTCTAACGAAGGAAACGGCGTCCGCTATCAGATTCGCTGATCTGCCCGGCCTGGGGAAGAGCACAACTCGAAATTTCAGGTCGATTTGCGGTTACGGAAGCATGATGAGGCTTTCTTGCAACAATTGTTGACGAAAAATGTTGACGACTCGCCACGGTGACCTATGTTTGCGTCACGACCAACAGGAATTGTTTGCCAGCCTGCCGCAGAAGGCAAGACCGTTACACGTGGCAACGTGTGATTTACCGGGTTAAGCGGCAGGTTGACGAGGTTGATGGGTCACATCGAGAAGTCTGGGTGCCACTGGATTACCGTCTTCGGTAACCCAGTGCTCTTCGACATCTGGAAGACTGAAGACACTGCGTCTCCGAAGACTCCGATGCAGTGGCACAATACACAAACCTTTTTCGCTGACTACGCATTTGTTTTATGACTTACAGGTTTAAAAACCTCTTTTTGAAAAGCACTCAAGTGATGAATCATGGTTCCCTTTTGCTTGTTGATGACGATCCGCTGGTGTTGGAATCGATGGCGGACTACCTTCGTAGCCTGGGTCACAGGACTGAAACCGCGCAGAATTGTCTGGATGCGATCCAGAGAATCAAAGAATACCCCTTCGACGCCGTCGTCTGTGACGTGAATCTCCCCGATCAAGACGGGTTCCGACTACTCGAATGGACGACGCAGTCCGCTCCTGAAACACAGGTCATTCTGCTCACCGGATTTGGCACGATTGAAAGCGCAGTCGATGCCATCCGGCTGGGTGCCTTCGATTACCTCACCAAACCGGTCGTGGACGACGAGCTGACATTCTCGATCAACCGGGCACTCGGTCAAAAACAGATTGACAGTGAAAGCCGCCAGTTGAAACAAGCTTTTGATCAACGGTACGGCCTGGGCAATATCGTCGGCCACGATTACCGCATGCAGAAAATGTTTGACGTGATCGAAAGCGTGTCGGACATGCGGACCACGGTTCTGGTCCTCGGTGAATCCGGCACGGGAAAAACAATGACCGCCCGAGCGATTCATCAAATGAGTAACCGTCGAGACAAACCGTTCGTCGAAGTCGCCTGCGGTGCGTTGCCCGACTCCTTGCTGGAAAGCGAACTCTTCGGCCATGTTGCCGGAGCGTTCACCGGAGCTAACCACGACAAGATGGGGAAATTCCTGCAAGCCAATGGCGGAACGATTTTCCTCGACGAAATCGGAACCGCGTCACCCAGCCTGCAAGTCAAACTGCTACGAGTCCTCCAGGACCGTGAGTTCGAACCGGTTGGGTCAACCAAGACTCAAAAAATCGACGTCCGCATGATTCTCGCTACGAATCTCGATCTAGAAGAGTCGGTTCGAAAAGGGGAGTTCCGGCAGGACCTTTACTACCGCATCAACGTCGTCTCTCTGACCCAGCCACCCCTGCGTGAGCGGACCAGTGATATTCCATTGCTTGCCGAGCATTACCTGCAAGAGTTCATCAAGCAGACGGGCAAACGAGTCACCGGTTTCAGTCTCGATGCGGTCGAACTGCTTCAACGATACCGTTGGCCGGGCAATGTTCGCGAACTGGTCAACGTCATCGAACGAGCGGTCGTTCTAACAAAGAACACGATCATTCAACCCAGCGACTTCCCCGACGCACTAAGGCGAGACGATTCCTTCGCAGAACTCGGCGGCCGTTTCGCTCAGGCAGGCAATCAGCTGAAATCCGCTCTCGCCACACCCGAAAAGCAATTGATCATCGAAGCCCTGGAAACCCACGGCTGGAACCGCCAGGAAACTGCGGACGCACTGGGAATCAACCGAACAACACTCTACAAGAAAATGAAAAAGTACGGCATCAGTTTCGAACGTCAATTAATGACATAATGCCCCGGCCCGGCACAGCCGGTTCATGCGCGTCGCCAGATGGATTCAGGATAGGACAATCAATCGCGTGTTGACCAGGCGAGCCGGGGATGTCAATCCTTGTCTTTACCCACGTTTTGGGCTGATCAATTTCTGGCGAGTTCCATTCCTTGAATGATGAGTTGTAGTTTTTTGAACCCTCGCCAGATCGTCTGCCAACCCGGTTCGCCATCGTGCTTGCGGCCGAGGAAGCCGCCGAGTTTTGCGATCTCGCGGAAGAATTGGTAGATGGTAAGGGTTGTTATTTTAATTCGAGGTTTCAGCTTCTTGAGAGACTTAAGCCACATTGAAGGAACCCGGTTACTTGCCTTCTGGCTTTGAGAAGCGCATGTTGATCGACACTTCGGATTTCGCTCGCCCGAGGATATGCTGGTGTTTTACGGTATCTGGCAATTAACGAAGCAGTCTCTGACCAATGATGTTCGGCGAAGTGGCTCGCATGCCATCCGATTCGGGCTGTCGATCGTGCTCTACTGCGCCGTTTGTTACGCCTGTTTCCTGTCGTGGAGCAATGCGTCGGGCCTGCCGTTGTTTCAGGCTCAATTGATGATCACGGCGTTATTTCTTTCAGCGACCGCGATCTTCGGATTCTCGCAGACAATTACTGAAGAGAAAGAAGAAGAAACGTTGGGGTTGATGCGACTGGCAGACATCAGTCCTTTGGTGATTATCCTCGGAAAAACGATGGGCATCCTTTGCGACGCCGCCTTGCTGATCGCCATCCAGTACCCTTTCACGGTTGTCGCGATTACGTTGGGTGGCGTGTCATGGGCACAGGTCTATGCCGCGTACATTGCTCTGGCGGCTTACCTCTGGTTGCTGGCTATGGTTGGAATCACCGTATCTGTTTTCCAGCCGAACGGTGGAAAGGCGGCACAGTGGACGGCCATCATTGTTGCAGCGTATTCATTGCCTTACTTCTTTTTGTGGGCTTTTGGAACGCTTTGGGGATGGAAATCCCTTCAGGCGCTGTGGCCGATCAGTCTGCCGATGCGAATGCTCGAGATCACCGAATCGGGATTCCATGATTCACCGTGGTGCCTGGCAGTTACCTTCAGCGCGATCGTTGGTTTTTTGTGTCTGATCTTGTCGTGGCTGGCCTTTGATCGACTTGCACTGACTGATGCACGAGACGATCGCCCTTTGGAATTGAAGCTCACCCCTCGCCGCTCACGGCGTCCGTGGCCCAAGCCAATCATCTGGCGAGAATACATTTTTGCAACGGGTGGAATTCCCTGGACGATCATGCGGATTGGCGTTCAATTGGCGATCTTTTTTGCGGTGCTGACGACATTTCAATCCATAAACAGACCAGGCGGTCACATCGGGTTTACATTTGCCTGGTCTGCAATCTTTAGTGGGCTTTTTGGAATCCTTGACGGCACATGGTTTGCCAGTAAGTTATTTCAGGACGAGGTTCGCAATCGCACATGGTCGGCGTTAGTTCAAACCCCTCACACGCTGCCGCAATTGGCTTTGGAGAAGTGCTGCGGGTGGGCCGTTGGATTGGCACCGACAATCATCTCGCCATTCGTTTTTATTCTCTTGATGATGATTTTCCACGAACACATCCAGCGTAATTTCGGGGCTTACCTGGAGCTCATGATTGGAACAACAACAATCGGACTTAGCGTATTTGGATATCTCCATCTGCTGGTTCTGCTCTCGCTTTATTTTGGCTGGAAAGGGACCCCCATGACCCTGACCATTTGCTTTGCGGCGGGATGGCTCTATGTCGTTGCCGTGTTTACGTCGAGGTTGGATGAGATCAGTCGATGTACACTGTTCGGCGTCACATGCCTTGCGTTGCTTGGTTTGATGTTAGTGCTGGAACTGCTGATTTTGAAACGGCTGGGACAACTGGCAGAGACTGCGTAATCACTGCCAGACTGTGTCTTGCATCAACCGAGACGAAGTTCTGTGCGAACTCCTCGCATGTCCATCTCATACTCGATCTCTTCAATTGGAGGATATGTGTAATGCCAGTTCACTCCGTGGATGCTGGCCGCACCGACGCGGCCGAGGACGATTTCTGGCAAGAGCGGCGTCAACGAATGAGCGGTATACACATCAATTGCACTGACCAAGGGCCAGTCCACTCCAAGACCGTGCAGGCGGGATTCCATCAAGTCCATCACGAATCGAGATTTGATCTTCAGTCCCTCAACGGACGTATCGCCTAGTGCCACGATTCCTTCCCGTGCAAGAACGCCCTCGGGTAACTCACCAGCGCCGGCGACAACGAACGTGGAGAGAAGGCCTTCAGGGCAGGGATTCGTAAACGAGAATCCATACAACGAGGGCTCAGTTGGTGGAAGGATTACAGGTGCAACGTTCGTCCGGGCAACGGGATTCACTCCGTCAACAAAGACGCCCCAATCCTTCAAAATCGCTGCGTATTCGGCGTTGAATGCGGCAAACCCAGGAAATGTATAAGGCTTTGGGGAGCGTAGCTCGATGCCGCACAGTGCTGCCTTGGGACGATCGTTGGCTACGAGAGCTTTTTCGATTTGCTCAAAGCCCGATCGATAGGGCAGGGGCCTCTGAAAGGTCACATGAACGATTTCAAAACCAGGGCTTGAGACAACCCCACACGAGTACGGCGCGATCCCCGGAAGAAAGCGATAGTTTCCCAGCGGATGTTCAACAAGCGGCATTTGATCGATTCCTTGGTTCGCCGGAACAGGGGTAAAAAGACTTAACGTGTTGTGCGTAGAGTCATCAAATTATCGATGATCCCGGATCAAGGGAAGGGGAGCGAACGATCGGTTCGAGGTTTCCCGAAGTTGACGATTGCCAAACGGTTTGATGATTTGAGAGTACGATCAACTTCAGTATAAACTTCAAAATGGTGAGGTTTACTGTTTTTGTCGCTTAGGCTTCCGGCCTTCTCACGTTTCTCGCTCTGCGGCTGGAAGCCGCAGCTAGGGCTTGTGACCTGCCATTTTCAATTTTTCAAAAATTGGCGAACTCGGAGTGAAAAAACGATGCACGAACTCGGGCGGATCAATCGCCGACAGTGGTTAACAGCGACTGCGGGAGCATTCCCGTTCGTGGGTGTCAGTACAGGACAAAATCTGTTTGCTGATCCACCGCCTCGCACGCGCGTCGCCGCGGTTATCACGGAATTCACTTATCGCAGTCACGCACATGTGATCCTCGAAAACTTTCTCAAGCCCTATTATTTCAATGGGAAACGGATTGAATCGGGAATGGATGTCGTCAGTCTTTATGTTGATCAATTTCCCGAAGGACGCGACATGGCTCGTGATGTCGCGAAGCAGTATGGCATCAGGATCTTCCCGACGATCGCTTCCGCCTTGCAATGCGGCGGCAAAGAACTGTGCGTCGATGGAGTGTTGTCGATCGGCGAGCACGGTAATTATCCTGCGAACGAACGTGGACAGCAGATGTATCCGCGTAAACGATTCTTTGACGAAATCGCGGCTGTCTTTCGCCAGTCGGGCCGATCTGTACCCATCTTTAATGATAAGCACTTGTCCTATCGTTGGGATTGGGCAGCGGAAATGATGCAGGTCGCTCATGAACTGAAAATACCGATGATGGCAGGGAGTTCCGTTCCTTTAGCACAGCGCCGCCCGCCACTTGAAATGCCGGACCAGGCTGAGATCGAAGAGGCCATTTCGATTCACAGCGGTGGCCTGGAATCTTATGACTTCCATGCCCTGGAAGTGCTGCAATCACTTGTCGAATCACGTCGTGGAGGTGAAACCGGGGTCAGTGAGATTCAATTACTCGAAGGGGATGCAGTCTGGAAAGCAGCAGAGGAAGGTCGGTGGAGTTACTCCCTTGCGGCCGCAGCCATGAGTGCCGCAGCAGGAAAAGATGTCGGACCACTGAAGAACTTCGTTGAATCAACCGGGGGAAGTCCGCCACCCGTTCATGCCATTCTGATCAAGTACCGAGACGGACTTCGAGGAACCGTGCTTCGAATTGGTGCGAGCGCCACGCGATGGTGCTTCGCCTGTCGACTGACCGGAAAATCAGAACCATTGAAGACGAGCTTTTACGTAGGACCGTGGCAGAATCGGAACCTGTTCAAAGCGTTGTCTCATGCGATTCAAACGCACATTCGTGATCGAAGTTCTCCGTATCCTGTCGAGCGGACGCTTCTGGTGACGGGATTGGTCGCCGCAGCGATGGATTCACGATTTGAACAACACCGTGTGGTTCCAACACCACATCTCAACGTCGTCTACCAGCCGAAAGATTTTCGGACGATGCGCGAAATGGGCGACACATGGAAAATCATTAAGGAGGAGATGCCGGAACCGGCGGGAATCGATCCCGGCGGCCCAGGACCGAACCCATAAGCGTTTCTTCAAAGAGTCCCAGCATGCAACGCCGTGAAGGATTTTTCCTCGAGAAAACTCAGGTTCCACGGAATACCGTGCCACTGCGTGACGGTCTTCCGTCAAGCAGTGCCGAGCGACATAACGAACGTCGATTTCAAGACACTGCTTCTCCGAGGACTCCTAAGCAGTGGCACATCAAGATGAAAGCAAAAAAAATCCATCACTGCGTTGCCCAGCATGGCGGGCAGACTAAGTGTGGGAGGCAGAAGGGAAATTGACAATCACCTTGATCGCACCTTCTTTACGATCGCGAAATAGTTCAAAGGCTTCCTGCAGTCTGTCTAACGGATACCGGTGAGTAATGATTGGAGAAACATCAATCCTTCCCTCGGAAATCCATTGCATCGCGAGCGGGAAATCCCGACGAAAGTCTGGATTCACCGACGTATGAACCGACGCGTTTTTGAAGAATAAATCTCGCCAGCGCAAGTTATTGATCGTCTGCGGTGGAACGCCGAAGAACATTATACGTCCCGCATGCTTGCAAAGATCGATGCAGAGATTGAACTGCTGGTCGGCGTGACCGACACATTCGATGACGATATCCGGCAAGTTTCCGTTCAGCATCTTTTTCACAGCAGCGACGGGGTCATCCACCTTATTGCAGACGGTCGCTGTTGCACCCATCTTCGGGCTTGTTTTAAGGCGACTTTCCAGCAGGTCAATGCCAATGATCTGACGTGCCCCCATGTTGCTTAAGCAGGCATTCATGAGTTGCCCCATCGGTCCTTGTCCGACGACGGCAACATCCATGTCAAGTATGCTCGGAAGTTTTTTCAAGGCAAAGATGGCAGTCCCCAGCGGCTGAGCCATCAGCGCCTGTTCTTCAGGAATATTTGTGGCGATTGTGATCGCTCGATTCTCGTCGAGGACAAATCGCTCGGAGAGTCCTTGTTGCATTTGAGGCACCGCAAGGACTCGATCTCCAACTCGCCATTGCTTCCCGTTGGTGGCCGTGACCGTACCGATCATCTCGTGTAATGAGTGCCCCTGTTCGATCGGCCATTCATCCCAGCGATTAAAGTAAGGTAAATCGGAACCGCAGAGGCAGGTGGTTTCGGGTTGAAAAATAATCTGCCCCGAGATCCCTTCCGGTGGCGTCGACGACAGCGTCGGTTCTGGAACTTCGATTAATCGAATTTTTCCAGGTGCGTAGATTTCACTAGTTAACATAGTTGACGCCTCCGTTTCGCCGATCATGGATCGGCGAACAATCAACAGCAGGCAATCCACGAGCCGCCTTTTTGAGTTTTGCGTTAGGGTGCGGCGGTTTTTTCAAAAGATCCAGGACTGCAAGGCTATCACGCCGTGTGAGTTTGACTTGCTCATCGTTGTCGATGACTGCCTGAGCTTCCCGAAGGGCAGTACGGAGCATGAATTCCGTCAGATTGGTCTGCTCTAATGCCACGGCGCGCATGATCGTTGCCTTGTCGCTTGCTCGAATGCGCATTGCGATACGACTATTTGCTTCGATGGAAGGACGAGTCATAAGATTCCTTTCTGGTTTACACGGTGAAAACGTAGAATAGCCAAGATCGGCGGTCAAAAGAATTCACGTCAATCGCTTTTGCCCGTACCATTCGAGTTAGACTCTTCACTGGTCGGCTAAGTCTGTTATGATGAAGATTGTCGGAAACGGGTATTCGAAAGGGCTGGAATGCAAAACCACAATCACGTCAGCGACGAAGCGAGAATCGAGCAATTGGAATTGTCGTTCTTGGCTGCATCTGGTGTCGCGTTCTCCAACGCTTACCAACAGGCGATTCTCGCTGGACTCAGTGTCGTGGTCTCTGAAGAAGGAAAAATCTTCGAAATCTTCCCGGATGGGCAACGCAAACTGCTCAAGGAAATTGAACCACCCTCACCATCTCAGCCGGGTCAGAGATATACGATCCAGTGAAGACTTCACCTTCTCGGCTTCGAATGTTCGCTGGCCCGAATGGTTCCGGAAAAAGCACGCTCAAAACGTTGCTGCCGCCGGAACTTCTCGGAGTTTACTTAAATCCCGACGAGATCGAAGCGCAAATTCGACAGAAGGGGTTTATCAATGTCGAAGACTTTGGTGTCGTGAACAACGCAAACCTTGATGCAAGCATTCTGGCATTTTTCTGTAATTCAGATTTCCTTAATTCCCAAGGTTTTTCGTCAGTAACAGAACAGTTGAGCGTTGCGAACGGCATACTCGATTTTTCACGAATTGAGATGAACTCTTATTTTGCTTCAGTGATGACCGATTGCCTCAGACGGCAACTTTTGAAGCAGCGAACGTCCTTCACTTTTGAGACAGTGATGTCATCGCGGGATAAGGTGACGCTCCTGGAAGAAGCGCAGGGACTTGGCTACCGCACCTATCTGTACTTCATTGCGACCGACGATCCGTCGATCAACATCTCTCGCGTGCGGAATCGTGTGAAACAGGGTGGCCATTCGGTGCCCGACGACAAGATTGTTGCTCGTTACTCTCGTTCGCTGAATTTGCTGACCGACGCCATCCGTCGCACAAATCGGGCGTACATCTTCGATAATTCCAGCCACAATCAAGACCGGACTTGGCTGGCCGAGATCACGGACGGACAGTCGCTCGAAATAAAGGCCGACCAAATTCCTGCGTGGTTTAAAAGCGCCGTTCTGAAGAAGTTTCAGCGATACAGCTAAGTATTGCTCAAGACTGTGTGCAAGCAATTTGAATCGTTCGGATGCAGATTTGTTCGCATTGGTCGCACATTTCGTTGTCCAAAACTGTGAAAAAATTCGTTGCCAGTCGGTGCAACCTTCGGAGCGAAGCGAGGCGATTAATCGCATGCCCGTTGGCTTTTGTCGTAAATCTATTGATTCTGACCAGGCTTCGGCCCCAAACTCCAATGAATCCGTTCTACGAGCGATGAAGTTCTGTTACCGGTCTTGATGAGTCTAATCGGAAAAAACATGCAAAAAACGCAAGTCGCTTTGGGATAATCGTTTGCGACGCCACGGCTCGCGTCCCGTCCACGTTTTTGCCCTGGATTCACTCAGATTGTTTTACACTTTTACCAATTTGATCCAGCACGCGACACATAGTATGTGACGAGATTTGGATTCGCTCGGAATTTTGCACACTTTTACCAATCGAGATAGGGGCGTTACATCAGACGCCAATGCTCAAAGACACAAGTGCGCATTTTTAGGGTATCACTCGACACATAGATCATGTGTTTCTTCAAAAGCCAATACTCAAAGACACAAGTACGGGGAAAACAAATGCCAAAGTACAGCAACACTGGGTTTCCAAAAAACGCGGAGGCAAAAAGCGAACTTCTTGTTTTGATTTTTCAAAAAGGGGGCAGCATTTCGACGACCGAAAAATCCATCAATTGGAGTGTTTACGAAGTAATGGCGGATTGCTTCAACTTGCCAGAATGGGTTCGGAATAGAAAAAGCGACAGCGATCCGCGTCCAGCTTGGAGAGCGTTCGTCGGGTATAGACGAAAGGATTTGGTAACGGACGGATTCCTTTATCCATCGAAAGGGAGGGACGGCATCCGGACGTTAACTCAGAAGGGGATCGAGCGGGCAAAACGCCTTCTCGGAATTTGAATACCCTCCCAAGAACAAAAAGACTTCTTGATTCAGGCTGGGGAGGGATCCCAACTTCTCGGCGTGGGGTGCGTCCTTAATGGTCTTGAAGCCACGTTTAGATTATTTACGAACGAGAGCCTTTATTACCAATAAAAAAGCCCGGCTTGTTGCCAAGCCGGGCCTCGTTCATTCGATGAAAACCAATTCAACCGTTCAATTACTTGATAGCGGCTCGATCGGCTTTGTCCTTCTTTCGCTTTTCGACCACTTCGTCCTGAAGACCACGAGGCAGCATCGAGTAGCGGGCGAATTCCATGGTGAATGTTCCCTTACCCTGCGTCATCGAACGAAGTTCGTTGGCGTAGTCGAACATACTGGCAAGTGGGACTTCCGCGACGATCGTCGCGACGCCCATGTTCGTTTCCGTGGCACCGACTAAACCTCGCTTACTGGAGATATGACCTGTGACGTTCCCCTGGTATTCGTCGGGAACTTCCACTTCAAGCTTCATGATCGGTTCGAGCAGTCCGATTCCCGCCTTCTTCAGCGTTTCCCGCATACAGTCGAACGCACAGATACCGAACGCCATTTCCGACGAGTCGACATCGTGGTAACTACCGTCTTGCAGGATCATCTGAACGTTCACGACTTCGCATTCACACAGTGGGCCTTTGACCAAGGCTCGTTGGAAGCCTTCGTCGATCGGCTTGATGTATTCCTTAGGAATGCGTCCACCGGTAACGTCGTTGACGAATTCGTAAGCGATTGCACTGTCTTCCGGCAGTGGAACCAACTTGCCCACGACGTGACCGTACTGACCCGAACCACCAGTCTGCTTCTTGTGTTTGTAGTTGAACTCGACTTCGCGTGTCGGGGTTTCACGGTAAGCCACGCGTGGCTGACCGATGATGCACTCGACGCCGTATTCACGCTTGATGCGTTCGACGTAGATGTCCAAATGCAACTGACCCATACCGGCGATCAACGTCTGGCCCGTCTCTTCATCGGTCAGCACGCGGAACGTCGGATCTTCACGGCGGAATCGTTCCAGAGCCTTGCCCAATTTGTCGGCTCCGTCTCGCTTTGCCGGTTCGATGCTCAATCGAATGACTGCGTCCGGAACGAAGATGCTTTCCAGCGAATACGTCACACCGTCACCGCAGAACGTATCCCCCGAAGCACAATCGACACCGACCAGAGCAACAATGTCACCGGCTTCTGCAATATCAACGTCTTCGCGATCGTTGGCATGCATACGCACCAGTCGACCGAATCGAACTTTCTTGCCAGTACGAGTATTGATATAGCTGTCACCCTTGACGATTTTTCCCTGGTAGATGCGGGTGTACGTGAGTTGTCCGTACTCTTCGACCACGGTCTTGAAGGCCATGCAAACGAGAGGCTTCTTCGGATCGGATTCGAGATTGACTCGATTCCAGTTTGGATCTTTCGTCTCGTCTTCGGACTTCGGTTTCTTAATCTGGTCAATCGCCGTCATCTTACGATCGAGCGGGCTTGGCAGGTAATACGTAACGGCGTCAAGGATCTCTTGCACACCTTTGTTCTTGTAGGCAGAACCCATCATGACCGGGGTGATCTGCTGAGCGAGCGTTGCCGAGCGGATGATTTTACGAATTTCATCGACGGGAGGCTCTTTCTCTTCGAGCAGCATTTCCATCAGTGGATCGCTGTAGAGAGAAAGCTGTTCGAGCATATGCGCACGAGCAGCATCGGCCTTTTCCTTAAACTCTTCAGGAATCGGTTCGCGTCGGATATCTTCGCCATCTTCACCATCGAAGAACATGGCCTTCATGGTGATGAGATCGATAACACCCTGGAACGACTGCTCGCGACCCATCGGGATCTGGAGTGGCACTGGGGTAACGTGCAGCTTTTCTTCGATCATCTTAATGACCTTATCCGGGTTAGCCCCGGTTCGGTCCATTTTGTTGATGAACGCAATTCGAGGAACCTTATATCGCTTCATCTGGCGGTCAACGGTCAACGACTGGCTTTGAACTCCACCGACGGAGCAAAGGACCAGAATAGCGCCGTCGAGCACTCGCAATGAGCGTTCGACTTCTACGGTGAAATCGACGTGGCCCGGCGTATCGATCACGTTGACCGTGTACTGGTCTTTTGGGGCCTGAGCATCGTTTTGATCAATCACATCCCACTTCACTTGAGTGGCTGCGGCCGTGATCGTAATACCCTTTTCACGTTCCAGTTCCATGAAGTCCATCGTCGCGCCGACGTTGTCCTTTCCTTTGACTTCGTGGATCGCGTGGATACGTCCCGAGTAGAATAGAATTCGCTCGGTGAGAGTTGTTTTTCCCGAGTCGATGTGAGCCGAGATACCGATGTTGCGGACTTTTTCGAGGTTCATGGTCATGCTATTGATACGCAGTCAGGAAACAGGGCGATC
>CAILLA010000184.1 GCA_903834925.1 uncultured Schlesneria sp. | reverse complement strand
GCAGGGATTCGAACCCTGGGTCCGGGGAATACCCAGACGCCGCTTTAGCAAAGCGGTGCTTTCGGCCACTCAGCCACCTCTCCGGCGGCAAAACCGAGACGAAACTATATCTCATGATGCCTGAAAAACAAGTCGTGTCGGGCAACAGAGTAAAACGAGCCAAAAAACTGTGAATGAGGATTTTCTGATTTTTTTTCGAGGTCAGTCCTTACACCCCGCTTTTTTTTGTTTGTCTGACAGATTTTATGACGCAATCCCGTGTTTCACGCTATGTTAGATCCTTGCCGGCCCCATCGCCGTAATGTCAGAAACAGAAGAATCAAGCTGGCAAACCACTGGAGCGAGCTGGTTCCAATATACATTTTATGGAGCAGACCAAATTTTTTCGGGTCGATTACACTCGTCGTTTCTGCCACCAGAATTCGATCCATTTGAAAATGAATCCCTGCCAGTCCGATCAACGAGATCGCCAGAAAGCACCAACCCCCCCATTCCGTCGCTGAAACGCCCTCTCGGCGACTGTGCCACAAGTGTTCGAGCCAAACAATGAGACAAACCGCTCCGGCAAGATTCAGATAATTCGTCACAGATTGAGTAATGAAGCCCTGTTGCGTCTCTGATCCAAGAATCTTTGTTCCCACAGGGACAACCACACCTCCGTAAAACATGAATCCTCCCTGCCAGAACATCAGCGACACAAGCAAGACCATTTGACGGATCAGGGAAATCACTTTTGAGTCTCGCTATCGATTACGGGATGAATTCTGTAAAAGCAGACGCGTATCACAAGCCACTGAAGACTGAATCCGTTGCTACTGCGGCATGAGGCACGTTCTGTGAGATTGCTGAGCTACAATATCCATAAAGGGATTGGTGGACGTGACCGGCGCTACCGGCTTCAGAGGATTGTCGACGTAATTGCGGCCGAATCTCCGGATATTGTCTGTCTTCAGGAAGTTGATCGCAACGTTCGCCGAAGTCGGTTCGATAATCAGCCGGAAATCCTAGCCGAAAAATTGAAGCTGACGCATCGAATGTATCAGTTAAATGTCCATGTCCAAGCCGGTGGATATGGCAACTTGCTGTTGTCTCGCTGGCCCTTTCTTAGTCATCACCAGGTCTCGTTGACTCGGCAGACGAAAAAATCTCGCGGTGCCCAGATGGCCATGATCGACACGCCAAACGGCGCGATCCATCTGGTGAACTGGCACCTGGGACTGGCGGAACGAGAACGTCACTGGCAAACGCGTCGACTGCTTGAACATCACTTGTTTCGTGACGGTCGTGATTTGCCTCAAATGATCGTCGGGGATTTCAATGACTGGCGGAACACGTTGGCCGGCGGACCCTTCAACGTGCATGGTTTCCAGCAGTTAACGGCACCAATTTCGCGATTTCGTTCGTTTCCCGCCTACCTGCCGCTCGGATCGCTGGACAAGGCATTCTGGCGTGGTTCTTTTTCCCAGCTGACTGCTCACGTTGCCAAACGCCGCCTCGCCCGTGATGCCTCTGATCATCTGCCGCTGATTGTTGATTTCGAACTATAACATCGAGCGCCGTCGTTTACGCGTCAGAGCTGGCCTGGCTGATCAAGAACCAATAGCCGCTCAATCTCGTCGTTCTTTAACCCAAGCGACATCGGACGTAAAGACCCAGGGAGTGCCACGACGTCATAGATCTCCGTAACTGAGTTTTCCACTTTCAGCCAGTGGGCGATATCTCCCGTTTTGAGATCAATAACCTGTAAACCGCATTGGGCGACGGCATCTCGTTTGGCCAGTTCGTCATCCAAGGCCAAGCCGTTGAACGTCTTATCGTGCCGAGGCTGGGAAAGACTGACAATTGCATAGTCATCAACAAATGTCAGTCCTCGCAAATAACCGGGACAGAACGCAAGCGGTTCGAAAGTGCGAGTTGCCAGATTGACTCGCCCGAATTCGCCTCGCCCCGAATTTAAGACCCACAACTGATCACGATACCACCGCGGAGAATGCGGCATCGATAGCCGATCGCAGACAATCTCGTTTGTGGTGATGTCAATAACGACCCCGCCGTCATTGCGACGAGCCCGCCAACCGTCAGCCACATCGCTTCGCGAAACCGCTGTCACATAACGAGCTCGTCCATCGCGCAAGGCCAAGCCGTTCAAATGACAGCGATCTTCCGGAACAAGTTTACTGATAAATGGTGGACGCCACAGCGGCTGGAAACTGAATCGTTGACTGACAGTCCCCAAACAACTGAGCGACGTCGCCGCAAAGACAACCCGACCCGAATCCTCGACAACAACGTCATGCAGGTCAATATCCCCAGTTGTATAGGCAATTCTCGGCACATACAGCCGGTCTCGACCCTGATGGATTTCGCCGGCAGCGAGCGCGTTTTCGAATCGCCACAACTGATACTTGGTACTCAGCCACAACGATTGTCCGTCACCGCACATTCCCATCGCGCGATTAAATGTCCGATCAAAAATCGAAAGCCCCCCGTCAGGACTGGTTCCAACGAGAAAGAGCTTTCCAGTTTGATACGTGCTGAATGCCAGGCTTGTACGCTTGCTGACCAGCCACGGAGCGAGCCCTCGAGATCCGTAAATTTCCACCCAAGGTTGGTCGGAAGAATTTGATTGGGCCGTGTCATTAGTCGATTGACTCGAAACCATCGCTTCATTGGGTTGTGACATCATCGAAGAACCTGAAGGGGATTTTAACGAGGCCCGCTCGTTGGCATCGGCCATGTAATGTTTCACTCAATTTAACGTGGTAAGGCACGATAAGAAACAACTGCTGATCGTGATTTTCATGGCATGGCCGGATTCCGTTGACTCGAAACCTAAGCTCGTGGAGCGTGTTGTTGAATGTGATCAGCGAATTGCCACGGCCAGGGATTCGCTTCCTGTGTGGGAAATTCTTCGCGATAAGTTGTTGCCTTTTGACGCATTTGCATGGCCAATGAATGGTAGAAGTACGACTCGCGAAACTCACCTGATCGAGAGAGGGCGGAACCCAATTCATTTGCCAGCCATGCCGATTCGGGAAAGATTTCGCAGGCACGGCGCAGTAATGGAATCAATTCAGGCTGGTTCGCCGTGGACAGAAACGATGTCGTCAGGACTTGGCGAATCGCACGAAGTGCTGTTTCCCGTTCTCGCGGAACCAGTGTCGAATCAAACCGGTCGATCACTCGGTGAATCGCCTTAAGGGATTCGCTCGGAGGGTACAATTGAGCCGCCAGCAGCGTGATCGGATAACAGATCGGAAAACGTTCTTCAGCGCGCCGCCCCCATTGTGGACCGTCGGCGGCTTTGATTAACGCCAGCAAACGCAACAAGTATTGCCAGGCGGGAAGATGGTTCGAATCGGCCTCAAGCGCCTGTTCAAGTGCAAGTCTCGCCTGGATCACATCGTTTGAACAAAACCATGTTCGACCGATTTCACTGAGAACACGAGGGCTTTTCGGTGCCAAATGACGGGCACGTTCGAGAACCGCAAATGCCTGTTGATGTTCACGTACGTCATTCAGAAGCTGACCCAGACGCGCAAGAGCAGCCACATAATTTGGTTCGGCATTCATTTGTTGAGTCAGGCGTTGAATTGCGATGTGCTTATCCGCCAATTGAGTATTCGCGAGAAATAATCGCTCGGGTTCCCCCGGTCGCAACTGCCAATAATTCTCCTCGCGGGTGGTCGCAGCATCTTGAATAGACTCTGGCAAGGACAGACTCGAATTCACCGGTCGCCTGAGCAAACTCCGATACCAATCGATACGTTGACTGGCGTTGTCAGACAGCTGACGATGTTTCGCAACATATTCGTAAGCCTGATTACGAAGCCTAGCGCGAAAGTCCGGGTCCGACCACAATGACTCCAGCTGTTCGATCATTTGTTCCGGACTTTGGCTCAACAGTCCGGTCACGCCTTGTGTAACACTCGATTGATACGGCTCCAGGTCGGCGTAAATCCCCACAACGCCCTGACTCGCGTACTCCAGAAACTTCACGTCGGATCGGCCGCGGTTGTAGTCCGTCGGTATCAAAGGCGCAAGGCCGATATCGAGAGATCTCAAAAATCGGACGTAATCGCTTAGCGATCCAAATTTTGTGAAATGATAACGATGCGGTTCAAGTTGAACGAAAGAATGGGCCAACTCGTGAGTCATCACCGAAAGGTGGACATCAGGATGAGCCGCCAGCCACTTCGTCAACAAAGGTGATAATTGATACCAGTCGGCAAAATGCCCGGGAGAACCTCCCCAACCGACCGTCAGCGGTCGATTCGGCATGTCTGGCAAGGGATCGATCGCGACTAATTGATTAGGAAAAACAGCGACGTCCGTCGCTCCTCGTTCCCGCCATTTCCGTGCAAGTTCACCGGTGCTAGTCTGGACGCCGTCCGCCGTGATCAGCCACTTGAGATACAGTTCCTGCACTGTTCGATCCAGCCAGGCTTCACCAATCGGACTCCAAGGTTGCAGATCAAAAAAGTAGTCGTTCGCTTCGAAGACGGTGATGAGACCTGCTTCACGACGATGCTGACAGAGTGAAAGCAGTTCCCAGTCATTGATAAACTGAACCACCAGAACATCGGCCAATTCCGCCAATGCGGGTAAATGGCGATGCGAAAAATGGCAATCGATCGTGATTACGCCGGGGATTTTCCCCAACTGGCGAAGTGGCGCGTGCATTCGATACTCTGCATCACCGTCGTTGCCGAAATCACAGACTTGAACGATCAACATTAACGCCAGCCCTCGATTGTTTTTCGGATCACTGTAACGAGACAATCGTCAAGAAAGAACTTTCGTACCCAAGCCATTCAGGTCGAATCTTCACTCTAATTGTTTTTGGACGCCGGGTTACGAATCCCCTTGAGACGTTATCATGCAACAAGCCCAGGTCGAGATGCTGCGAGACGAGGCCTATCGCCGTTATCAGGCGGGGGATTTGACTACTGCAGAACGATTGTGTCGCCAGATTCTACAGCAAGTCCCCGCTGTTCCAGAAGCGGTTTACCTGTTGGGCGTGATCGCTTTGGATGTTGGCCAAACACAACCAGCGATGGAGCTGTTTCAGAAGACCGTTCAATTGGCACCGGACAATGCGGTGTTCATCAACGCGTTGGGCGAAGTCTACATCACGCTTAATAAAAGAAACGAAGCTCTCGCCTGTTTTCATCAGGCTCTGGCATTACGCCCGACCTACGAACGGGGTCACAATAACCTTGGTCGGTTGCAACACTCTTTGGGAAATCTTGCCGAAGCACACAACAGTTTCGCTGAAGCCGTACGCCTTAACCCTCGCTATGCGATCGCACACAATAATCTCGGCGCTGTCCTTCAAGCTCAGGCTCAATTCGAATCCGCAGCAGCTTGTTTCAGTCAGGCTCTTTCAATCAAACCAGATTACCCCGAAGCTCATTTCAACTTAGGTACCATCCTGCAATTGCAGGGTGATCCAACTGGTGCTGCCGGACAATTTCAGCGAGCCATTGAGTTACGTCCGACTTATGCAAGGGCGTTTGTCCAACTGGCTCAAGTTCAGGAACTACTGCGACAGGACTATGCCGCCCTCGCTTCCTATCAGGAAGCGGCACGACTTCAGCCTGACGATGCCGAGATTCAGCAGCAGTTGGGAAATCTTCTGATTCTGAAAGGTGACTGGGCACCTGCACTGTCTGCACTGGAGCGTTCTCTGGCAATTCAGCCCGAACGTGCGGAAGCATTCGCTCGCCTTTGCTGTGCTCGCCAGATGATCTGCGACTGGCGAAATTATGACGCTGAAGGAGAACGGCTTTGGGCAGACGCCACCAAAGCGTTGGCCGCAGGTCACACTCCTTGTGTGACGCCTTTTCAGGCGCTAACGCTTCCCTGGTCGCTTGAGCGGCAATTGGTCATCGCCCGAAGTCATTGTGATGCGATTGTCAAAAGAAACCGCGAACGGGGAATTGAGCGACAACGTTCACATCCGCCACGCATTCACACCGATCGGATTCGTATCGGATATCTCTCTGGAGATTTCTATGATCACCCCATCAGCCATCTGATCCAGGGGCTGTTTGGTTGTCATGATCGTTCCTGCTTCGAAATATTCGCCTATGGATTCGGAAAGGTCGACGATAGCGTTTACCGGCAACGGATCGTTGCCGAATGCGAACATTTTGTTGACGTCAGCAGGCTGTCGATCCCGGCTCTTGCGGATCGAATCGCCGCAGACGGCATTCATATTCTCGTTGACCTGATGGGGCATACAGGCATCAATCGAATGGCCGCATTCGCCTTACGACCCGCACCGATCCAGGTCAATTTTCTTGGGATGCTTGGCACGATTGGTGCCGATTTCATCGATTACCTGATCACCGACCCGACGGTAACGCCGCCCGAGTTTGAACCGTACTTCGTCGAAAAATTTGCGACGATGCCTCATTCCTATCTAATTGCGGAACCAGACCTTGTTGTTGTCAATCAAAAGGTCGATCGCAGACGTTACGGACTTCCCGAAACCGGATTCGTCTTTTGCAGTTTTAACGGTGCCTACAAGATTGAACCGCAGATGTTCCATGTCTGGATGAACATTCTGAATCGAGTTCCTGGCAGCGTCTTGTGGCTACATTCAACGGGATCAATTTTCGAAGAGAATCTGCGCCGCGAAGCAAAGGCATGCGGAGTCGCATCCGAACGACTGGTGTTTGCCGAATGGATGCCTCGTCCTGATCACAAGATCCGTCATTGCGCAGCAGACCTTTTTCTGGATACATTGCTCTACAATGCAGCCGCTACCGCTAGTTTGTCGTTACTCATGGGGTTGCCTGTCATCTCGTGTCTGGGTGACACGTTCGGTTCACGCATTGGGGCGAGCCTGCTGAAAACAGTCGGTTTACCAGAATTGATCGCAACCGATCTGGACCACTACCAACATCTGGCAGTCCACCTTGCCAATAACCCCGACGAGCTAAAAAGTTACCGTGACCGGCTCGCCGAGAACCGACTGACCTCGCCCCTCTTTGACACACCAAGCTTTGTTCGGAATCTCGAACGTGCCTATCGCTCAATGTGGGAAAGCCATGTTGCAGGCAACCCCCCAGCGGCGTTTGTCGTTAGTGATAGCCTGCCGACGCCATAACGTAGCATGGGCTTCAGCCCGTCCGCCCCTGCATCTTGTGCGGGCTAAAGCCCACACCACATGAATCACTATCGCGACCTGGGGG
This sequence comes from uncultured Schlesneria sp., assembly GCA_903834925.1. Lineage (GTDB taxonomy): Bacteria > Planctomycetota > Planctomycetia > Planctomycetales > Planctomycetaceae > Schlesneria. Next base: position 35,545 of record CAILLA010000184.1, on the reverse strand, counting down.
TTTGGGAAGACTCTGCGGGCTATTCCATACAAATGGCCTTACGTCACCAAGTCAGTCGATAACGACGGATAGACTCATCAAAACCTGATGCGGTAGACCTGAAAACTCTCAATTCCAGGCGGGACATGGCGGATTACCGCGTACAACTTGATTCGTTCAGCGGGCCGATGGATCTGCTGCTGTACCTCGTTCGCAGGAACGAAGTCGATATCGTTCGCCTTCCAATCGCCAAAATTACGAATCAGTTTCTTGAGTTTCTCGAAGTGCTTCAGCTTCTGGATCTCGATCTGATCGGCGACTTTGTCGTCCTGGCCAGTTCGTTGATCGAAATCAAGAGTCGGCAGGTTTTGCCGAGGGCCGAGGAAGAGACCGCTGAAGAATTGCCGCTGGCAGACGATCCCTGCGGCGAATTGATCGAACAGCTGCTGGAATACAAACGATATAAAGACGCCGCAACATCTCTGGAACATCTTGCCGAGGAATGGCAGGAACGGTATCCACGACTGACAGACGACCGGCCCACCATCGGTAAAGATCCGAGTGCCGATTCGATCAAGGAAGTGGAACTCTGGGACCTGGTCAGTGCTCTATCTCGAGTCATCCAAAAGAAGGTGGTCGAGTCTACTTCGAGCATCCGTTATGACGAAACGCCCATTTCGGTTTACATTGAACGGATCGGTGCGCGGGTGCGTGAGACAGGGAAGGTGGCGTTCAGCGAGTTCTTCGAGGGAAGTAACCTGCGTAGCAAGATCGTAGGTATTTTCCTGGCAGTGCTCGAACTGCTAAGACACCACTCGTATCGAGCCGAACAGCCAATTGAATACGGCGAAATCTATGTCCTGCCACCGCTGACGGATTCCTCACAAGGAACAGTTGAGTCAGCACCCGCCACGGAAACTGAAACACCCGTGCCAGAAGCCACAGTCGTCAGCGAAGTTGCGTAGGCACCGTTGTCTTGGTTTCGTGTGCCACTGGCAGCCCAAAGCTGCCGCCAGTGGCACACGAAAGTCTAACGAAGTTTTGGATTGGCAGGGATCAGTTGGAAGTCACATTTGCTGTTTGAAACGAGCGACCTTTGGCCGCATTCAACCGTTCGATCTGACCCTTCAATGCGACCACTTTGTCCATCGAAGCCTTTGCGGCCAATTCTGCGTCGGCCAATTGCTTTTGCTGTTCCGGTGTAACGTTTGCCTCTGCCGCTGCCTTATCTGCATTGGCTTTCGCAACAGCGGCCACATCGGTCCAGGCTTTCAGTTTCGCGGCAATGTCGACGACCGCCTTTTCGGAAGCAGCCTTGTCGGTTGCACCTTTTTCACGAGCCGCTTTCGCGGCATTCAACGTCGCTGTGGTCGAAGCCAGAGCTTCGCTTTTCGTCGGCACTTCCACAACGGCAGTGGCCGATTGCTTCGTCACATCGGACAACGCGGCAAACGCGTCAGCCAGCTTTTTGTTCGCCGCGAGATTGGCCGCTTTCACATTCGCGTCATCAGGCTTTGCCTCAAACGCAGCCAGAGCCTGTGTCGCCTCGGCCTCTGCAGCAGTGACGGCGTCTGCGAATGCCTTGGTTTTCAGTCGCAAATCGGCGACAGCTTTGTTAGTCGCTTCACGCTCGCCTGCCGCCTTGGACAACGCAGCTTGAGCAGCCGTCATGTTTGCTTCTGCCGTTTGCAACGCCTGTGTTTTCGCGACCACGTCCGCATCGGCTTCGGCCTTGGACTTGGTCATCGCTTCCACAACGGCGGTTGCTTCGGCCACCACTTTGGTCGCAGCATCTGCCGCCATTTTTCGATCAGCAATCACCTTGCTCAACGCGGCAAGATTCCCTGCTGCCTGATTCGCCGTCGGTTCAATTGCCGCCAGAGCTTGTGTGGCAACTTCAATTTGTTTGGCCAGAGGAGGAGGGTTGGTGTTCAGTTGACCAATCACGGCTCCGTCTTTGGCGTTCCAAATATGGATTGTTCCCGTCAAATCACCTGCCACCATAAAATCATTTTCGGAATCGAAAGTGACTTCCATCCCAATATCGCCCAACCCAGGAAAACCTCGTATCGCACCGCCGTTGATATCCCACAACTTCGCCGTGTTATCTCGACCCGTCGAAGCAATGCGGTTGTCTCGTGTGAACTCGACCGCGGTGACTCCACCACCATGAGCACCCCAGTTCTTGATCTGTCCACCGTTCTGCATTTCCCACAGGCGAATCGTTGTATCTTCGCTGCATGAGGCGAGAACATTGCTGTCCGGTGCCCAGCTCACATCGGTGACTGCGGCGGTATGCCCGGTCAATACGTAGAATTCACGCCCTGTGAATGCTTCCCACACAATCAGACCGTTACTGCGATCGGATGTCGCCAACAGAACACCGTCGGGACTGAACTCCAATGCTGTGATCCAATCGGTGTGTTTGTTCTTTTCGTAAAGCAATTCGCCCGTCGACGTGTCGTAGACACGAACGATCTTCTTAGGTCCGCCTAACGCCACTTGAGTATGATCAGGGCTGATATCTGCGGCCAGAACGACGTCGTATTCGGATCCCACTTCGGCGACTCGTTTCCCGGTCTTAACGTCCCACAGAACGACTTTACCCGAATGGGCACCACGTCCCCCGCCAGCCAACAGCCATTGGCCATTCCGGCTGAACTTCAGCACGTGAGCCACCCCTTCTGGAAATGGCAGCACGCCGGCGACTTCTCGGGTTCGAGTGTCGTACAGGATCACCTGTTTGTGTCCAGAAACCGCGATCAACGGTGACCAGGGGTTTGCGGCGAGTGCCGTCGTCCCATTACCCCGGCTGGACAGCACCAGCGGCTCAAGTGGCAGACTTTCCGGCATCGGCGGTGGACCAGCAGGCCTTTGGTTGGAAACGGTTACCTTCGACACGGCCATGTTCTTCTTCGGTTTGGCCTTGCTGCCACTGTTTTCGAGTGATCCTCCTTCAATCCATTTGCGAATCAATGCCAGCTGTTCATCAGGCAGCTTCGGTTGCTGAGGGGGCATCTTTGGTTCGGCGAGATGGGCAACGACCAGGTACAGCTGACTCTGTGACGCATCACCATCAGTCCGAACAACCTCGCCCGAAGCACCGCCTTGCATTGCAAGGCCATAATTGTCCAGAACGAGATCGCCCTTCTTGTCATTTGCATTATGGCACGATCCACACTTCTCGCGGAAGATTGGAAGTATGTGCTGGTCGAACGTGATCTTTTCGTCCTTCGGAGCTGCCTTCTCTTCTGCAGCAACGATATTCCCGAGCAGACTCATGACAATCAGGCAAACACAGAAGGAACGCATAACAAACAACTCCGCGACCGCAATCAATTCGACGGTTATCAAAAATCTCTTTTGGGATCCGTTTCGCCTGAATTCAGGAATCATCGGATTCGTAAATAATGATCATATCGACAACTATAGTTCAGGTGAGCCGAGGGCTGACGCCGCCCGGCTCGCCTGAATGCCTAACATCAATGGTTGAACAAAAACTCGCGACTGTTCAGCAGTGCCCAGAAGATATCATCCAATGATCGATTGACATCACTTCCTTCCGCAAACAGCGGCTTTAATGCTGCCAATTCTTCTGGCTGCGGTTTTCGGCTGAGACAACGGACATACATTTTCTCGATGATCTGATCGGGGGGCAGTTGTTCTTTTTGCAAAGCGGCAATCACACCTCCCTGCTGAATCTTCTGATTGGACGTATCGCCGTTCAGCAGATGCAAAGCCTGCGAAAGTGTCGGCTCCATTTTCACTTCACACGAACATGCGGTCTCACGAGTCGCTCGACCAAATGTTGTCAGGAAGTAGGTGCTGGTGGCTCCGTCCGCGATTTGAACGGCGCGAGATCCCAATGGCAGCTTGGGGAACTTGTCCTGGGTGCTTGTCACCTGGCTGATGATGTCAAGCATCGACTCGGCCTTGATCCGACGCAAAGTTTGCGAGGCGAAGTTTCGTTCGTCCGTTGCGTTACTTGCATTTTTCTCGGTTGATCGCTGGTAAGCTTCCGAACGGCAGATATCACGGACCAACGCCTTGAAGTCATAATTCGACTCGGTGAATCGCTTGGCCAGCTCAATTAACAACGGATCATTCGAGGCGGGATTACTGATACGAACATCATCAACCGGCTCAACAATTCCAATCCCAAAGAAGTGGTGCCAGATGCGGTTTACGAAGTTTTGAGCGAAGTATGGATTCCGGGGCGATGCGAGCCAGTCGGCCAGCACTTCACGGCGATCTTTTCCCGCCACGTCTGCGGGTCCGCCACCCAGAAACACAGGCGGCATCACTCGACCACCGACCGGATGGTTCACCTCACCACCGCCAGCATTGAAGACGATCGTTTCGCGATAATCTTCACCCTGCTTGCGTCCAACCTGCTTGAAGAAGGCTGCGAACGAGTAATAGTCGTCCATCGTCCAGCGGTCGAACGGATGATTGTGACACTGGGCACATTGGACTCGCATTCCCATGAAAATCTGGGCGACGTTCTCGCTGACCTTCAGGACGTCAGGCTCAATTTGATAGAAGTTGGTCGATGGGTTTTTGAATGTTCCGCCGCTGGCTCCAAGGATACCGCGTACCATTTTGTCGAGCGGAACATTATCGGCGATCTGCTCACTCAGCCATGTGTAATACAGCGTGATCGATTTGGGGCTCGTCTGATTCGATGAACGCATCATCAACCATTCGGCCCACTTGCTCACCCAAACTTCGGTGAACTCTTTGCGAGACAACAGTTCGTCAATCAGCTTGTCTCGCTTGCCCGGTTCCGTGCTCGACATATAGCGATTGTATTCCTCTTCAGTCGGAACCTGACCGACGAGATCGACAAACGCACGTCGCAAGAACGCTTCATCGGAGGCTCGACCTGACGGGTCGATACGAAGCTTTTTCAACTTTAGATTGACAAGTTCGTCGATGTAATTGACCTGCGGCTTTGGTGTGTCTTCATAGACGAGACCTTTTGGCAGAACCACATAATGTGACCCGACGGTAAACGTCGAGAACCGTGCCATGACATAGGCTTCACCCCGAGCACCCGCCGTGATAATTCCGTCAGGTGAAATCGATGCCGAAGTATCGTTGTTGGAAAGGAAGAGCGCCAGCGACGTGACATCGCGGTCTGTACCGTCGGAATATTTGGCTCGTGCCGTAACGGCTTGCTGAATTCCTTCACCGTCGAGCACTCCGTCGCGTGGATAGATCTCAAGCCCCACGCAAGTCGCGATTTCGGCAGGATCTTTAGGACAACCGGCGTTGATCCATTCGACGAGAGTGTTACAAAGTTCCGAGTCGCGTTCGAACCGCTTGCCGCCCGTGTGTGGCACAACACCGATTGACTTTTCGATTAATAAGCTGGCTTCGGGAACAGCGAGGTCAATTCGGCGACCTGGCAGCTCTCGAGTAATTCGCATGTAATCACCATCGGGATCGAATCCGAACAGCGACAACCGAAATCCGTCTTTACCACGCGCGGCACCGTGACAGCTCCCCGTATTACAACCGGTTTTCATCCAGACTGGCATCACGTCCAGCTTAAAGCTGATTGGTCTGGATTCGGCAGCTCGTTCGACTTTTACAGGAATTGACAGCATTTTGCCGCCATATTCGACCTTTAATTCGGTCTGACCATCAGCGATCGGATAAAACGTGGTCCCGTCCCGACGGCAAAGATCGGGATTCGCGAGCGTAAAGGTCGCTTCTTTCCCGACATCACGAGTAATCCCGTCGGCTTGAACTGCCTGAACCACAACTCGCTGACGATCCCTCGACGTCGTCAGGTTGACGTCTGGAGGATAGACATTGAGTTGCACCAGTGACGAATCGGCACTCGCAACCGCACCGAACGAGCCGGTGGTCACGAACGCAAGTGCCAGCATGTATAAAGAAATCCGACGCATTTCACAGTCCCTAAGTTGCTTCGACTTCACTGATTATTGTTGTCCACTGGCCGGCTTCGCTTCGCCCGCTGGTGCAGCCCCATTTAAGGCTTTTACCCGTTGTTCTTGTTCTAATCGCAATTGCTCAAGTCGCGTCAACCTCTTTGCCGGCGCAGTTGTCGGTTCAGGCATTGGTGTGGCGACCTGAGCAACCGGTGCCGCTGCGACCTTCGGTGGCAATGGCTTATCCACCCGGATCTGACCGGTTCCAATATTGTGAATGATGGGTTCACCGTTTTCCGTGACGACAACCTGACAAAACAGACTTTTGTTAACTCCCTGGGCCGCATCCGCTTCGGCCTTCACTTTGAAGACAAGTTCTTTCGCATCTTTGTTAAATTTCGAAGGAGTCGTTGTCACTTTGTTGGGAAGACCAAGTAATTGAACTGTTGCATCCCCTTCAAACGGCTTGGGTGCTTCCAGTTTCACCACAAGGTCAGTTTCGGCCCCCAATTCGACGGCAGCCGCTTCATACGTAAACTTTAAATACGGTTCGGAGACTCGCAGATTCACAAACGGCGAGCAGACCATGACCGGACCGTTGCCGACAGTCGCTTCGCCTCGAACGCAGATCTTGTGCTCTTTTACCTGGGCGTTCCCGGCGGCATTCAAAGAAATCAGGGCCTCGGTCTGCCCTTCAGCAATCGAGATTTCACGGCTGGAATTGACTCCATTCGGGTTCAATATCAATTCGATTTTGATTGGTGCTTTGAAGTCACCTTCGCGAGTGGCGACAACCTTCAAAGTCATCTGACCGCCTTGGACAAGCGGGACCTTTGGCTCGACAATCTGTAGCGTGAAGGGAACCTTTTGCGTGACTGTCATTGCCAGCGAATAAGTCGGTTCGGTCCAGAATGGAATGTTGTTTTGACCTCTGACGAGAACTGTCGGAAGCCGAACTTCTCCTGATGGAGGGGTCGGATTATTCGGATCGGCTAACGCCCCGACCAGTTGAGCAAACCGACCAGCGACGGGTGCCTCTGGTGCCGCAGCGAGAATGACCTGTGCCACCCCCTGATCCGCTGACATTCCGAACGATTCGACCGTCACACCAGCCGGTAGATCCAGGCCCTTGAAATCCAGATGACCGCCGAATGCAACACGATTGGCGTTGACCAGCAACGGAAATCGGTTCCCTTGAGGTATCGCGACCTTTGGTTCGACATACTGTACGAACTCATTCACACCAAGCAGTGCTTCTGGAACGAGCGGGCTGACCTCGATCCGGTAATGGAATGCATTGCCACCGCGTCGAAGGTGATCGCGAACCTCAAGAAAATATTCTCCGTCGGCGGGAACCGCGAATCGGATGAAGCTGTCTGGCCCTCCGTTATCGTCGTTGCTGGCAATCGCACCACCCTGCGCATTGTAAAGAATCAGCACCGAGTCAAGTTCTGATCGCAAACGTCTGGCCCACACGTGAATTTCCAATGTCTGACCTTTTGTCGCAGTAAAACCGAAGAAATCGACATCGGTCTTCGAAGAAAGCACGCCATTAAATGCGATCGGTGCCGCAGCCTTCGTGGCTTGCGCGATGTTTTCGTTCGGTTCCTGTTCCAGCGAGTTCTCTAGATCAACAACACGGAAGCGGTTACCCGATGGCGAAATCCCTTTATCATCGGTGGCAAACACGGCGAAATCTGATCCCGCTTTGGCAGGTAAATCAAACTCGCGAGTGAATTCACCCGAAATGTCGCCAAGAAATTTGACCGCGACTTTCTGACCGGGTTTACCTCCGGCAGGGACAATTGCCAAAGGACGCGGGTAGTTTCCGATATGACATCGGTAATAACACGCTCCGTTTCCGCCGTAACTGCTTTCACGGATCTGGACGATGTATTTGCCATCCGCAGGAGCAATAATCGAAGCGACGCCGTCTTGCCAGATGAGTGCCGCATCGTCGCTTGTGGCCAACTCAAATCGGGTTTCATTCAAAATCGCGACATACGGGTCGAACATCGTATCACCCAGCCGAATCCCTTCGATTTCTGCTGTGATCCGGTCTCCTTTTTTCGCATCGACCACAAAATAGTCGACGTCTTCGTTTTGAATAATCCCTTCGACCGTGACGTTGTTTGCCACCGCTTGAGGCTGTTTGAAATCGCTATTCGGTTCGACTTCCAACACGTTAGGAAGAGCACCAACGCGAAATGTTCTGAGGTCCGATAGTCCACTCGCTGTCCGGATGCGGATATGTTTTGTTCCAAGAGTGCAATCGGCGGCGATCTTGAGCTTGGCTTTGACCTGGTTTCCGTTCACAACCGCGAATTCGGCAACCTCGATCCCCGGTTCGTAAATCATCAGTTCCTGGGCATCTTCCAACCGCTGTCCATTGAAGAGAACTTCGGTCTCGACGCCGCGCTGAGCACCACGGGGCAGAATGTTCGAAAGAACGGGGCTTGATGCGAAAGCTGGAACCGCTCCGCAAAAGAAAATCACCATCACAAAACGAAACATCGTAGTCGCCTCAGATAAAAACGAGTCTGTCGAACCAGGTTCGAAACAGGACTCCTGTCCCTTTGTTGCACGGGGCTGTTAACCCGACAGGGAAAAAGGCTTCTCCCTGAACTGCGCGGGTCTTCCTGACCTCATCAACCAAAGGGCTTCATCCGTGAAGCGCTCTATGACAACATAATACGAAAAAGGCGAGCAGGCGGCTGGCAGGACCTGGATTCTTTAAATCGATAATCCGGGACCTGACGGCACCCGGCTCGCCTGGAATGTTCCGTCATTCGCTGGGTGTTCGCTCTGAACGCTTAAAACCCGTGTTAAGTTATGCCAACAGTTCTTTGATGACCTTTCCGCCATCAACAATTTCAATCGGTCGATCGCCAGGAGCCATCAGTTCCTTGTCCGCGACAATCCCCATGCAATGGTAGACAGTCGTAAACAGGTCTTCTGGTCCCATTGCCAGTTCTTCCGGTTCCGATGCGGTCGCGTTCGACGATCCGTGGATATATCCACCCTTGATTCCACCCCCGGCCAGTACCACGCTAAAGACCTTAGGATAGTGATCGCGACCCGCCTGAGCATTGATCTTTGGAGTTCGTCCGAATTCCGAAGAAACCATGACCAGTGTTTCTTTCAACAATCCGTTTCGATCAAGGTCATTGATCAACGTTGAAAACGCCTGATCGAACGCAGGCATTTGACCGCGGAATCCAGCGACGATGCTGTTATGCATGTCCCAGCCACCGTAGGTCAGATTCACCAGTCGCACACCCGCCTGAACCAGCCGTCGAGCCAACAACATGCGAGCACCTGCCGTGTTGCGACCGTATTCATCGCGGATTGCGGCAGGCTCTTTCTCAATATCAAACGCTTCACGTGCAGCTGGCGAGCTGATCAGGCTGTAGGCTCGATCGTAGAACGTGTCCATCGCGGTCAGATCGTCTGACTTTTCCTTCTTCTGAAAGTGAGCGTTCACCGCTTCCAGAGCCGACCGACGAGTCGCAAAGCGGCTGTCGTCAACACCTTTAGGTAGATCCAGGTCGCGAACCTTGAAACCGCCAGCAGCGGGATCACTTCCCAGACTGAACGGAGCGAAAGCTGAACTCAGATAACCACTTCCGGCGAATTCCGTTGGCATATTGGGAATGCAAACGTATGGCGGCAGGTTATTGCGGGGACCGTATTCGTGACTGACGACCGAACCGATACAGGGGTAAATCAGAGCCGGGCTAGGGCGATACCCCGTAAACATGTTGTGTGTGCCGCGTTCGTGAGCCGCTTCGCCGTGGGTCATCGACCGAATCACGGTCAACTTGTCGGCAACCTGAGCCGTCTTCGCCAGCGTATCACCGAAAACTTCGCCGCTGATCTTGGTCGCGACTTGCCCCATTTCACCGCGGTATTCGATTGGTGCGTAAGGCTTTGGGTCGAATGACTCTTGATGAGCCATGCCCCCTGGCATGAAAATGTGAATAATCGACTTGGCGGTTCCTTCGAAGTTCTTGTAATCCTTCAAATCGCCGTAAGCAGCATTGCTGCGAAGGAGTTCCGGCAAAGTCAAACTCGTACCAGCCAAAAGACCAAGCGACAGAAAGCCGCGACGATTCAGACTGTTGAAGTGTTGAGGATTACAGTTGGCAGGCATTCCAGTTTCTCCGCGTTTTTCGAAAACGTGTTTGACAATTTAACTCTATGAGTAATGACAGTCCTGGACTGTCAGGCAAGACGTAACAACAAAGTCCTGTATCACATCATTGACAGTGAACATCGTCGGGTTACATAAACTTTGGCGGGCGAATTCACAATCAGCGTGAATTCTTCAGTTTCATGGCAGGTCGCGGGCAGGTGACGGCGTCGGTTCTACTTCTTACTTAAATGTAACATTTAGACTAACCATCACGCATCGAAATCGTCAAGTGTGTTCCTGGAATGTGAGGGAAATCAGGCAGAATAGTTCGGAAATCCGAGATACGACGAGACAGTGGACTTTTGTTCTGCGCAGGTCTCCTGACCTCACACAACAAACAAGACACGACCTTCTCTAAGACTCCAAAACCGCAGTACCCCGAGTTTCCATGATTCAATTGGCGATCGTCTCTTGCGGCACATAATCGACGGAATCAATCTCTTGCAGTTCGTACGAGAAGGCTCCCAACAAAGTCCCTTCCGGAACATGATGGCAGTCCCTGCAATCGCTTCGTGTTCGGATAGCACCAAGCATGTTTACAGTTTTGTCGATGCGACGAGTGTAAATCGTCGGCGATTCGCCCGAGTGAAGCGACGCCAGCCCTTTGGATTCAAATGGTGTCAGTGATCGCACGGCGCTATTTTTCAATTCGTCCATTCTTGGCAAATTCACGGACTGATAGGCCATGGGAGGGTCGTGCTTCAGTAGACTTACCAATTGAAGCTGAACGATGTTCCATCGATCACGCCGCTCAGACACGCCATCCCAGAGGATTTTCGGCCGCTGTGAAAACTGGTGTTCGTGAAACCCGGCGACCAACTCCTTTTCTTTAACCCAACCATACCCCTCAGGATTTACGAAGTCTCTTACACCCTGTTCATGATAGTCCTTCAATCGAGCATCCGTAATTCCTTCGAAAATCTGGTACTGTCCCGAATCGAGCTTGATCGGAACGACCGGCCTTTCCGGTGGTAATTGCTTGGAAAAATAAAACGTGCGAATGTGAGCCATTCGATTGAGCCCAAATCCTGGGCTATCGATGAATTGACTCACTCGATCAGCATGCAAAGCTTTCAGGCCGACGATACGACGTTCGGCGTTTTTGTCCACACGCGGCGGATCTTCATGACTCAAGACGGGAATCGAAGTGAGCACGAACTGCGACACCGCAGGCAGCCGCTCGGACAATTTCTCGAGCGGTATCTCAGTCTGCATCGCGGCAATCTTGTCGAAATGCGATTGGAAAGAATACCCGCCAATCCCAAGACCAATGCCAGCCAAAGCAGTCAGCATGAACCCGAAACGCCATGCACTCGGCGGTGTTTGCAGTGCCATAAAAATTGCCACCACCAGGACGGTCCCCAATGTCAAAATGAGCATGGGGAGTGACTGCAATCCGACCCCGAAGGATACTCCAATCAAACCCAGAATTACAACAATACCCAGCAGGATGCTTAGTTTTGTGCGAAGATTTTTGTAGAGAAACGTACAGAGAAGAATCCAAACCAGGCTGAAAAGAACGACGAGAATCAGCATCGAATTGCCCTTTTCACATCTGCGTTTCGTCTTGGAAGTCCTTATGGCGACTTCCAGCGTACGATTTCCAAATGCGTTTTCCCATCATCTCCGCGAAAAGAACAACTCGTTACAAGCGTGCCATCGCTCAGCTGTACTGTTGGACCGAAGCCTCCCCCTTGCGCACGATCACCCGTCTTGGTATCCAGCATGATGCGATCATGCGCGAAATCAAATTCAAAACCGTCATCCGTTTCCTGACCGATGATTGCTCGTACTCCCAATGGCGGCTTGAGATCGCGGACCGTCAACGTCAATAACAACCGGCTGTCCCGTAGCCGCAGCAGCGACAGATACATCTCGCCATAATCGCCAAAATCATCGATCCGGTCAAAAGTCTTGCCGCCGTCGCCGGATGAAAACCGAATAAAGTGGTCAGCCTGATCGTTCCCCGCTTTGATCGGGCGCCCCTTGATTGGCAGTTCATTACTGTCCACCCGAACTAAAGCCCAGATCTTTCCAGTCTTAGCCTGCCACCACCAAGTCTCGCCGCCGAAGAAGCCGTACTGACTCTGAAAATCCTTCGGCTGACACGATTGAGTTTTGTCCCAGGTCTTACCACCATCCGCTGACCGCCACACGAAGTACGGACCACCACCGCCGTCGTAGTCAACACCCAACAGGAGTGATCCGTCGGCAAGTTCCAGGACATTGCGGGACGTATGATTACTCGCTTTCGGCTTGATCTGCTCCGATTCGACTCGAACCGATTCCCATGTCCGACCTCCGTCAGTCGAACGATGCAGGAACCCCGTCGTATAGTCCCATGTGTTTCGGTCATCCTGAGCGAGCAGATGTCCCGTGATAAAAATCGTGCCATTCTTGAGCACGGTCAAATATGGCTCGCGACCGAGCAACTCAAGTGGCTGTGGATCGGTCCAAGTTCGGCCACCATCGGTCGATCGGAACAAGAGCGTCTGCTCCATAACTTTTCCGCCATCTCGTTTGGACTGATGGAACGCGGTCAGCAACAATTCCCCAGATGGCAATCTGGCGATGCACGGCTTGTAGTCATCAGGTTGACCCAGCGAAATCCGCTCGCAGGAGAACGAATCCGTCGTCAAAATCTTCCGATTAGCAACTGCGATCTCGTCCGCGAAATTCGGCTGCGCAAAAATGACTTGCTCGTTGAAAGAAGCGACAAAAAGCAACGGCATCAGCAGCGGAGCGAACCGAACTAAGTTACCTCTAGTCCGAACAGGTGGAAGAGACATCGTCATTCGAAACCCCCAACTTGTGGAAACAGTCCATCGCCTTAAACAGTTTAATTAATCACCATCGGATGACCTGACGAGCTGGATTTCATTATTGGCCAACTTCCCATTTTGATAGGCAATTTGCAGGTTCAAAGTTCGCCAACTTCACCCGTTCTTCTGTTCAAAAATCTTCTTTACTGCTCTGCTTTCATCACGCAAGCAAAATTTAGTGTCAAAGATCGATCAAGTTCGACCGACTCCGACCATTTTTCGTAATTCATAGGGTTTTTGAAATGTTTTTCCGTTTTTCCGCCGCGATCGAGCTCGACTCGGTTCGACGCAGTTCGAATCCGATCATTCGAACGTGGTGAGCCGCGCGGTGTAAACCCCGCGATTGATCGACCTTTCCACTCACGACTTTCCCAAAAACTTCGGGGCTGCCGGTCACCGCACAACATTTCCGCCGAATTTTCATTTCGTGTTCTCATCGACGGATTTATTCTGATACGGACGACGTTCTGCGATCGCTGCATTGAGGAGTTTCTTGATTCCCTCGCTTCGAACGACTTGTTCGTCGCGAATCTGAATGTGACGAAGATTCTTGCCCGAACCTTGCAAAAGGGCGTCAGTGTCGGGCAGTGACACTCCCTGGTAGAAACCTAGATTAATATGAGATGCGTGAATCGCGATGTAAGCGTAGTGCTGGGTCATCTTTTTTTGACCTACTCCATAACTGGCAATCTTTTGTCGCGACCAGACGACCTCAACAAAAGTCTTATCCAATGAAACGATCAGCGCCCGTAATGATGTGGCGATTCCTCGGAGCTCCATAGGGCATAACGCAAGGATGTCGTCGAAGGTGCCGTGTAGATCCTCGTCAGCCATGAGCGCCTTCTTCCAGTTCGACTGTTTGGTTTAACTTTTTAGCGAACAATGCACTGCGATGGTCAAACGAGCAGACAAGTTTTTCGCTCTGGCTTACGTGGAGTACATTATCAGTCCGTTGTCCGAGATGTTGCGAGTCAGTTGCCGTATCAACAACTCAGTGGCCTGCGGAAATCCACAAGAACAACGATTGCAATCAGTCGTATCTGTTTTTTTGAGTCGCGATCGGTTCAGAATATGTTACCATTTGCATTCAATTCCTCCATGCATTTCAAAAGCCACTGTGCTCATGAAAAACAAACTCCAATCCGCGATCGTTTTCGTTACGGTATTGTCGATGTCGATGGTCAATGGTGAAGACTCGAAAGTCGAACTCGCAAAATTCAATGGGACGTGGGAACTGTTATCCGTTATCACGGATGGAAAAGAAACTCCGCCTGAGAACCTCAAAAGCGTCCGCGTCGTGATTAAAGACGGCAAGCACACGGTTTTTATCGGTCAGACGGTCGTGGCCAAAGAGATCCCGTTCACGATCGACGTGTCGCGAGGTCCTAAGACAATGGTTGACACGCTTCCGGACGGAAAAACGATTAAAGGGATCTATAAACTTGAAGGCGAGACTCTGACGAGTTGTGTGGCAGACGCTGGTCAGGATCATCCGAAGGAATTCTTATCCAAGCCAGGTTCTGGTTATACGTTGCGGGTGTTTAAACGTTGTGATGAAGGGAAGCAATCGATCGAAGGAATTTGGTTGCCGACGGGTGCAGAACTTGCCGGAGCGAAGTTGCCCGTAGAGAGCCTCAAAAACTGGAAATTGACTCTGAAACCAGAGCAATACCTCTTTGAGAACGGTAAAGAAGCAGATCAAGGGAACTGGAAGCTGGATACCTCCAAGACCCCGAACGCGATCGACATCACCGGGACCGAAGGACCTAACAAAGGAAAAACGATTCTGGCAATTTATGAATTATCAAAAGACGAATTGAAAGTCTGTTACGACCTTAGTGGAAAAAACCGTCCGACCGAGTTCAGCACCAAAGCAGGGACGCCCCTCTTTCTTGTGACTTACAAGCGGAAATAGGTTCACCGACTGTGCGGAGAGATGCGATGGAAGTAAAACTTTCTGAGATTGGACAAATCGCCATCACCGTTCGTGACGTTTCTGCCGCCACCGCATTTTACCGGGACGTTTTGGGGCTCAATTTTCCCCTTTTATCAACATTCACGAGTCACATATGCAATTGATCATTGAAGACCTGAGCAAAACGTATCCGGGAGGTGTGCGTGCTCTCAACCAGATCTCACTGGTGATTCCCAAAGGGATGTTTGGGTTGCTTGGCCCGAACGGGGCAGGGAAGTCAACCTTAATGCGGACGATTGCCACGTTGCAGACCGCAGACTCGGGCACCGTTCGATTGGGTGAAATCGATGTTCTGAAGGAAAAGAACCGAATCCGACAGATCCTCGGATATCTACCGCAGGAATTTGGTGTTTATCCACGTACCAGTGCCGTGACCTTGCTGATGCATCTGGCAACCTTGAAAGGTGTAGGCACCGGCAACAAGGATCGAAAAGAGGTTGTGGAAACACTGCTGGAGCGGGTGAATCTGGCAGATGTACGAAACAAGGCTGTCAGCACATTCTCCGGCGGAATGCGACAGCGATTTGGAATTGCCCAGGCACTGCTCGGCGACCCTCAGTTACTGATTGTGGATGAACCAACAGCGGGCTTGGATCCTGGAGAACGGAATCGCTTTTACAATCTTCTCGCCGAAGTCGGTGAAAATATTATTGTCATTTTGTCGACGCATATCGTTCAAGATGTAAAAGAGCTGTGCACGCAAATGGCGATCATCGATAAAGGTCGTTTGCTTTTCAGTGGCTCGCCCACAGATGCAGAAAACACGCTGGCAGGCAAAGTCTGGTTTCAATCGATGAGTAAGCAGCAACTCGCACATCGCGATTGGACGCAGCCGATTCTTTCAACCAAATTGGTGGCGGGAAGTCCGTCAGTGCGAATCTATAGCGAGACGGACCCCGGAAACGGGTTTCAAAAGGCAACCCCTGATCTTGAGGACGTTTTTTTCAATTACTTGTCGCAGGCCTGATCGAACTGATGCATCATCCTGCCAGCGTCCCAATTCAATCCTACGTGGTCACTCGCCGGGTCTTTAGAAAAAAGCCTTATCTATGCTGCGTGAATTCTTTCGATTTGAGCTGTTCTACTGGCTGCGCGGCTGGATGATTTACATCTTTGTTGTGATCATGGCGGTCTTATTTGGGTTCGCAGCCGGATCTGATTTTGTCCAGGTCGGTGGTCCGATCGGCAATACCTACAAGAACGCTCCGTTTGTCATCGCGATGTGGTATGCGTCAGCCAGCATCTTGACCTGCTTTATGGCCGCAGCCGTCTATGACTCGTCAGCTTCGCGCGATTTCAGTTGCAAGATGTCCGACATCCTGTTCAGCAAACCGCTTAATAAATGGGGATTTCTGACAGGACGGTTCCTTGCCGCGACTGTCATTGCAATGTTGCCCGCCGTGGGAATTTCACTGGGAGTCATCTTCGCAAGACTCGTTCATTGGTCGGATGTGACCCGTTGGGGTCCGTTTCATCTGATGGATCATGTCTTGCCCAACCTGGTTTTTACAATTCCCAATACACTTCTTTTAGGCGCGATTGTCTTTGCGATCGCCACCGTGACTCGAAATACGCTGTATTCGTTTCTAGGCGTTCTTTTGCTACTCGTGGCCTACGCCGCCTCGCAAACGATTGCGGGAAAACTCGATTACGAAACGCTCACTTGCTGGATCGATCCGTTTGGGGCCGCGCCATTCGAAGTGGCGACAAAGTATTGGACGGTGGACGAACGCAACACCAAATCAATCCCGATTACGACATTGCTTTTAGGGAATCGCGTTTTGTGGCTGGCGGTTACCGCACTGATCTTTGCCATCGCCGGACGATTGTTCAGTTTTGAAAGTCGAACACGTGCTGTCCGAAAGAAACGTACGGTATCGGAACCGGAATCGACAAAGCGGCCGGAAGCTCAATTGTTCGATCAGTCGATTGCGATTCCCAAGCGTACCCCGTCTCCGTCTTGGACATCTCAACTTGCTTCGATGCTTCGATCCGACTTGTCGAGTATGTTCGGCAGTTCAACATTTATCGTGATTGTGGCCTTTGCAATTCTCAACACAGCGGCAGGCTTGTTTCTAGGCAACAGCGGCGACGCTATGTTTGGAGGTTCTTCGTTTCCCGTAACGTACAAGATGGTCGACGCGATTACCGGTTCGCTGCTCGTTTTTCCAATCGCAATCATCACCTATTTCACCGGCGTTTTGATCTGGCGAGATCGTGATTGTTTATTTCATGAAATTGTGGGAGCGACACCGTCAGCAAACAGTGTCTTCGTCGTTTCCCGATTGATCTCCATGATCATCACGGTGCTGATCATTGTGTTGATTGGAATCGCACTGGGGTGTTTCTACCAGTGGACGCAAGGTTACACGCGGTTTCAGCCAGGTGTCTACATCCAGGAACTGATCGCAATTCAGGGGATGCGATTCGCATTTCTGATTGTACTGGGGTTGCTGGCCCACACGCTCGCTTCGAATAAGTATGTTGGCTACGCAATTTTTGTTCTGTTTATCATCGTGAATGCATTTGTGTGGCAAGGTCTACGTTGGGAATCACTGTTATTACGCTTTGGTTCGTTGCCGCGACACATCTATTCCGACATGTTTGGCATTGCCCCTTATCGGCCAGGCTTGGTCGCGTTCGCCGCTTATTGGAGCTGTGTTTCCTGTTTACTGCTCTGGCTCTGTACGGTTGCCATGCATCGCGGAGTCGCCGCAAAATTGCGATCTCGATTAGCGGAGGGGATCCCCGCGACGTCGCTTCGTGCTCGTGGATTTGTCGCACTCGCCCTTGTTGCTTCGGCGGGCATGGGCGGCTGGCTGTATTACAACACATTGATTCTTAATCGATTGGTCGGAGCACCGGAACGCGAGCGTCGGCAAATCGAGTACGAGCGAATCTACGAAAAAATCGCTTCCATCGATCAGCCCAAGATCCAATCGGTGAATTACACGATCGATATCTTCCCTGAAACCCGGAACATGGTGGTTAAGGCCGAGCAGCGAATCGAAAACAAATCAACCGGTCCTATCCAGACGCTGTACGTCAACGTCAGTCCAGATTTCAAAACAACGCTGGAAATCCAGGGCGCGAAATTAGAGAAAGACGACGAACGTTTGTGCGTCAGAATATTCCAGCTGGAACCACCCTTGGAACCAGGCGCGTCGTTGACGATGAACTATACGGTCCAGAGTGAAACGCGTGGTATCGAAAATACGGTCTCACAAAGTGTCCTCGTCCAGAACGGCACGTTCTTCAATAACGGCATCGCGCCGTCTTTTGGATTTGATGCGGAACGCCGCGTCGTTCTTCCGCGTCGACGCCGAAGTTTCGGCTTGAATCCGATTGAACCGATTCCCGAATTAAACAGAGAATGTGGTCACGCTTGCAGCGTGCATTACATTGCCAACGATTCCGATTGGGTTACCGTCGAAACGGTGATCAGTACCTCGGCAGACCAGACGGCTGTAGCGCCTGGCTCGCTTCTGGAAAAATGGACGAAAGAGGGGCGAAATTATTTTCGATATCGACTCGATCATCCGTCGTTGAATTTCTATTCCTTCATTTCGGCCAAGTACGAAGTGACGCGAGCGAAAGTGGGGGACGTCGATACCGAAGTCTATTACGATCCGGAACATCATTGGAACGTCGAAAAGATGTCGAGTGCGATTGCAGATACACTCGAGTACTGCACGACAAACTTTGGTCCCTACCGGCATCGTCAGGCAAGAATCATCGAATTCCCTCGTGTCGCCAGTTTTGCCCAGGCATTTCCAGGAACCATGCCTTACTCCGAGAGCATTGGGTTTATTGCGAATCTCGAAAAGCCAGACGACATCGATATGGTCACCTACATTGTCGCTCACGAGATGGCTCATCAGTGGTGGGCGCACCAAGTGATTGGAGCAAGGATGCAAGGTGCGACACTGCTATCGGAGACGATGGCACAATACACGGCACTGATGGTCATGCGTCGCAAGTTTGGTGATGACATGATGCATAAGTTTCTTCGATACGAGATGGATCGCTATCTGCGGTCAAGAGGTAAAGAAGAGCTGAAAGAACGCCCGCTGATCCGTGTCGAACTCGAACAGGGATACATTCATTATCAAAAAGGAAGTGTCGTTTTCTTTTATCTGGCTGACATGATCGGCGAAGATCGGATTAATGCGGCCCTGAAAGATGTGATTGCGACATTTTCTTATCAAGGACCGCCGTATCCGAATGCTTACGTCCTGGTTGATCGTTTGAAAGAGCAAACTCCTCCAGATCTTCAGTACCTGATCAAAGATCTTTTCGAAGACATTACGTTATTTGGAAATCGAACTGTCGAGGCGACCGTCGCGAAATTGGATGATGGAAAGTTCCGAGTCAACCTCGTTGTGGAATGCGAAAAATTCAAGGCGGATGAAAATGGACATGAGTCGGCTGTCGAGATGAATGACTGGATCGAAATCGGGGCTTTCGCAAAGCCGGAATCTGGCAAGCGCTACGGAAAGCTGCTACACCGTGAGCGAAAGCAACTGACATCGGGACGGCATGAGCTGGAATTCGTGGTGGACGAATTACCGTATCAAGCCGGGATTGATCCGAGAAACATGCTGATTGACCGGGTACCGAGCGACAATATGAAGACAGTTACGCAAAAGCCGTAGCATGGGCTTTTGCCCGTGCAATCTCTTGTAACGCACGGGCTTAAAGCCCATGCTACGGGGTATCGATTTTCAATCAACAAGATCGGATCAGAAGACTGAATTAGAGAGACCGAACCCATGACCGTGAACTATATTCCTGACGGTTATCATTCGATCACGCCGTATCTGATTCTTTCCAACGCGGCACAAGGGCTTGAGTATTACAAGCAAGCGTTCGGCGCCGTTGAGCTACTTCGCTTAAGCGACCCTGCCGGAAAAGTCATGCACGCGGAAATTCGAATCGGAAATTCAGTGATCATGCTGGCCGATGAGTTCCCGGAAATCGATGCACATAGCCCGACGACGTTAAAGGGGACCCCCGTCAGTTTGATGATCTATGTTGAAGACGTGGATTCGCAGTTTGACCGAGCGATCAAGTCTGGAGCGACCATTCGACGCCCGGTGACAGATCAATTCTATGGCGACCGAAATGGGATTCTGGTTGATCCCTTTGGCCACGTCTGGACGATCTCAACGCACAAAGAAGATCTGACACCCGAAGAAATTCAAGAGCGAACTCGGGCGACGAACTAATCAGCATTTTGCGGATTTCCGTTTTTTCCCGACGGATTCGCTGGCCTGAACCTTCTTGATTCGATCAGGAGCAAAGGGAATTTTGCAGGCGGTGCCATTTGCATCGACGACAACAGGTCCAATTCTTTCTGCCGTCTCGAGTGCCAGGTTACTTAGCGACTTGACGTAAGTACCGACGGCAATCACAAATCCATTCATGCAATAACAAACGCGATTCGGTTGCGTCTGAATCGATTTTTGGACTCGTTGCAAAAGCGTTTTAAGTTCTGCAAGATCGAGCTGCTTATCGTCTTTGATCGCAACGATGCTGCTGAAGGTTGACCAACCGGCAGAAGCGATGCTTTCCTGCTTTGAGTCAATCCACTCGTTGGCCAAATTCCAACCCGCCGGGCTCCCCGCAGCAACCCAGGGAACCGTGTACTCGCTGATTAAAGGCGACGATGCTTTCTTGACCCAACGTTTCAGATCAGCCGCAGTCATCGCCGCATCGTCGGCGATAAGGCCAGCGAAGTACATCGCATCCGAAATGCCGGTGTCATAAAGTTCGAGCGCAAGCTGGTAATCCGCTTTGATCCGCTTGCCGATCTTTTTCATATCCTCAATTTTGACGCCGAAACAAGGCTCTTTGACCCCATGCTTCAGCAGGGTCGACTTATACTTTTCGTCACCCAAGCCCTTGAGTTCTTCGACAATCGCTTTCGCCGTCATTTGAGCTTTATTTCCCAATCGTTCGGCCACGGGCAAGCTTCACTGTGTCCGTAACAACCGGGCCGTTTGGCTTGGTTTTTTTCTCTGGCACCGTCTCATCCGCCGAAGTGTCTACGGCAAGTTCCAAGTTGCTCGAACTCGATCCGCAACCAATCAGGCTTGCCCCTAATGTGAGAGTGAAAAGTGATAATTTTGCAATTTTTGCGAACTTCGAAAACATCATATCTACCTCGTTTGATTCAACCACGAATCGCGAAAAATGAATGCAACGTGCCTCGAAAGTTAACTCTCGAATGCGTAATTTGAAAGTCCAGCAGAGAGCGAACTCAAAATATTCATAAACAGATAAATGCCCGCGAAAATGGTCTTCACAGAAGTTTCTGTGAAGACCATTAATCAACTGCGGGCAGAGTAATTCTTTGCCAATAACGCTCACGCAGGAGCAGAAAGGCAATTAGAAGTCACCGGTGACTAAGCCATCGTCACGACTGTGTAGCAAACCATACAAGCCGTGAGTCGGAGGACTCGCTGTTGTGGATTGCTGATTCGTGCCGAGCACTGCGGGATTCCAGTCGCTATCAGCAGAAATGTTGTTGCTGATAAATCGAACCGAGCCATCGCCTAGCAAAAAGGTCGCTCCACCAACGTGAGCACTGTTGAACGCTTGGCGGTCAAGGCGAAGTACAGTGGTATTCACTTCGTCGTATTCCTTCGTATTTGGTGGCGCACGACCTGTTCGAACACAACTTCCTAAGTGCAATGGAGGGAAAGCCCAGACACCCCAAGCATAGGCACCGTCGCCGTTGGTCGAGGTTTCGTTTGATGTGTGGCCTGAGATTTCACCGATCATTATGGTGTTGCTCAGCCCATCGGTCACATCTGCGGTTCTCGTACAGTGTTGCTGCGAGAACACACCGCGAGTTTGAACTCCGGCAGAATCTGGTCCCCCTTCGTTGCAGATTCCATTGACGTAGCAACCTCCGAAATTGTTGTTTCCGTAGGAACAGGCATAACTGCAGTGCCCCATCGGCCAAGTCGGATTACCTTTTGGAGATCCTGCGAACGAAACGGAGATTCCAAGGGTATCAGACGGGCATACGAACGCAGGAAGTTTTGCCGTCCAACCATAGGTCGCCGAAGTAATGTTGGTCGTATTATTGATCGGTGGAAAATTCGAATTGGATGGGCCTGATGCAAGTCCGTACCAGCCGGTTGCCGCCGCGCTGTTGTCAACTGTCGAGATCACATTAAACAACGGGGCCTGGTCGAGCTGTGGCAGAATCATGGCAGACCACGAGTATCCCCAGGTTTGCATGACCCCCGTACTTGTCGGGTTTCCAAAGGTCAGCATGTTGGGAAAAGTGTTATTGATTTCATGATAGTTGTGCAGCGCCAACCCGATTTGTTTCAGGCTGTTTCTGCAAGAAGTCCTGCGAGCGGCCTCGCGAGCTTGCTGCACCGCAGGCAAAAGAAGTGCAATCAGCACTGCGATGATCGCGATGACCACCAGCAGCTCAATCAGCGTAAAGCCTCTTGAGCGAAGTCGATGTTTTCGTTTCAGTTCCATAGTAACCCCTTGAAAAAAGTGACAGAGAACGGTCAATTGACCCAGGAAAACCACGAAATTCAAAAATGCGGACTGATCAGCCGAAAGATTTCAAGTGAACATGAGGCAGAAGGATTGTTTACAAATATGAATATTTATTAACGAAAGCAATCAAAATCCCCTCAAACTCGAAAAATTTTCGGTCGTTTCTTCGGCCCAATTAGCGAAGAGACCGAGATCGTCTGAGGTTGAAACGAAGCAATCAATGTGCCACTTCACTGGCTACCAAAAGCGCAGGTTCTCGAATGTCCGATCGCTGATCCTGGATTGGTATTGTGAATGATTTATGAATATTTTGACTGAAGTCAGCGTTTCTGTCTTAACATTAAGAGGCTATGAATTTGTTTTTTTAAGTAGAATTCAGGGAGTCGATGCGAGTTGGGCGTGATTTGGTGCCACAAAATCAATGAACATGTTTTGTGTTGAAATACAATCTGCAGGCGTGAGCATCCGCAGTTTCCGAAAGAACGAGAGCAAAAAGAATAGCTTCCGGCTTCGGATTTAGGAAGCGTCCATCGAGACTGATGGAATGAGGTGTCCTGGATTCACGAACATTCGGCATGCAAGGACGATGATTTCGCGCGCAGCAGAGTAATTCGAGAAGGGGATTGGCGTCCCAGACAACGATCATCGTGACAGGAGCAGTAGACGCTTTTTCCGGAACTGCTCTGAAATGCGGCACCCAAGCTCCGCAGGTCTCACCGATTGTTGTAAGAAGAGAATAAGCCTTCGTGATGGAGTCATCACGAAGGCTTTGATTACTGATTCGAAAACGGCTGGTCGACAAGCTCCTGGTCGAAACAATCAGAAGCATGTTGCTGAGCGGCGATGACGTCCTCTGCTCAGCAGATTCAACGGAGTTTTCTCAGGAAAACTTTCGCTTG
This sequence comes from uncultured Schlesneria sp., assembly GCA_903834925.1. Taxonomy (GTDB): domain Bacteria; phylum Planctomycetota; class Planctomycetia; order Planctomycetales; family Planctomycetaceae; genus Schlesneria. The sequence goes on along the minus strand of CAILLA010000184.1, from coordinate 12,248 downwards.
TTGAGCCAATAGCCAAGGAATGCGCCTGATAAAGAACCAACGCAAAGGCTCGAAGCGATCACACCTTGAATACCAAACGAGGTGTATCCGAACATGATGCCAATCATCCAGGCTGTAAAAAGTGTTATGACCAGAAAGTCGTCGAAACTACTTTTCCGACGGCCAAAATCATCACCAAACTTCACGAAATCATCATCGAATGTGATGGCAAGCCAAATGGCAAAAAGTGCTGGCAGTAGAAAGGCACCGCAGACCGACCCGAAGAACATTGAACGAGCAAGTCCAGAAGCGTCGTTCCGCTGACTTGAGTTCAATGGTTGATGCAGAGGGGAAATCATTGAATTTAACGCCTAAAAGGAAATGGCCCGCTAAGAAACCAGCCTCACGCCGATTTTTCAGCAGAAGGTTTTAGGCACGAGCTGATGCAGCGACCAGTCTTTTTTTTACGAAACGAAAGAAAATCGTCGAGTTCTTGTTAGCGGCTCACTTCGCATCGAACCCGAAAACGATGTTCTCGAATTCAGTATTCCAAGTGAAGTGGATGATTTTGTCGTCCGAATGCGACAAGTTTATGTCGTCACGGAAAAACATCAAGAATCGTTGATTTCGATTCTGAAACGAATTTGTGTAGTCTCGTTCTATCATTCGACAGCTACAAAAAATTACGGCGAATCATGGTCAAAGGAAAGCCCATGTTCGCCGTAAGTCTAATTACCCGACCAGGATTCGAACCTGGACAAACAGAACCAAAATCTGTTGTGCTACCGTTACACTATCGGGTAAGCCGGTCGGTAATCTATCGAATGAACGCATGGAGTGGCAAGGGGAGGTCTCACGATTAGATTCCTGAATTTCTCATGTGAACGCATCAAAGTTTGCCGTTCCGTTGGTTTGGGCTGATGCCGGCTTGAATCTCGATGGTTCTCCCACTACGATGTGTCCCCCCGTGAGACGGCTCCCTGCTTCGGTTGAGCCATCTTTGGGGCGTCCAATTTATTGTAGGCTCATGCTTAATTTAGATCGCCAGACTGGCGGGAGTGATTTGTTGTGACCATCGACAAGAGTTTGAAGCGGAAGGGGCGTCTGGCTCGCCTTCGCAGCGTTATGACGCGAGATGAACGTATCACGCAAATGCAAACCGACGAGCGTTGGGCTGACGGGACCAGCCCGTTTGGTCTGCCAAAGCTGCGCGTCGTTCGCCTGGTCGTCGGCAAGAAGAAGAAAAAGAAGGCCGCCGAAGGGGATGCCAAGAAAGACGACAAGAAAAAGGCCGCCAAGAAGAAGTAAGCCTCTGGCTTGCTTCGAGTTGGGTTCTTCCCGTGCGAACCGGCGGATTGCGAAGTTTTTCGCAGTCTCTTTCTGATCAGTCAAAAGGCAGACGGTCGACTTTACGCAAGTCGATCCGTCTGTCTTCGTTTGTAGACAGTGAGGAATCTCGATGGTTTCCCTGGAACAAACCGCGAACGGCCTTGTTCTGAGCGTCAAAGCTCAGCCAGGTGCTCGACGCAACGGTGTGACGGGAGTTCACGACGGCGCACTGAAAGTGGCGGTCTGTCAGGCACCTGAAAAAGGAAAAGCGACTGCCGCGATTATTGTTGTTCTGGCAGAATCTCTGGGGGTTAAGAAAAACCAGATCGAACTGCTCAGCGGCCAAACTTCGACGCACAAGAAATTTCTCATTCGAGGCATTCAATTGGATGAGCTGACGAAACGGATTTCCGATCTGTTAACTGGACTTGACGCGGTCTAATCTCTTTGCGCAAGCACTTTCCGCAACACAATTGGAAGAAGAAGCACTTACACTCATTGGTCAAACCGCTTGCAAAGAACCAAAAATGAAGAGAAGAAGGATTAGAACACTAATCAGCACTAATTTTCGCTAATCAGAAGATTCAAAATTCTTTTAACTTCTGCTGATTCTTATTCGTGAAATTCGTGGTCAAAAATCTTTTGAATTCTTCCAAATTGCTCAGAGCATCACCCAAAGACTTGATTGCCTTTGACGTTTTCGGTGTTAGGAATCTCCGCAACGTACGCAAACCTTCTTGGTGAGTATCACGGGACGAGAACTGCTGCACCTTAAAACAGGCCAGCTCTCAGACCGGCCAATGCTTGGTTGGCCTGCGGGAGAGGATAACTGGTTGTTTTGGTAACGATGCCCATTTTCCCCTGGTCCAGGTTGTCGTTCGGGAAGTTCGGTCGATTCGAGATCAGTTCGAACGTTCTTGGGTACCATTCCGTGCATGATGTGATTTGTTTTCATCGTTGCCATAAAATATGGGTGGCTTCCAGTGGGACTGAAGCACCGCCGAACCTTGGGATGACGCGGGCGGTGTAGTCCGACTGTGGACGGCTTGCAGAGACGGCCCCGCGATACAGGCAGCGACCCGATTCAATGTCGATTGGGTGAACCAGTTCTAATGCCTGCCGGACGGGCGGACCGCCATCCAACCCGTTTGCGTAAAGCTCCACCCGCACAGTGTCGTCGTTGAGGCCACCTAAAAGGACCTCAACTTCGAATCGGTGCTCGTCGCCATGCGTCACGACCTTGACCTCGCCGACGCGGATGCCGGACCATTTTTGATTCAGGCTCCGACTCCATTCGACAATTTGCTTGCCGATTTCACTGTTGTTATCGGCTCTCCTGCGATATTCGCTGGCGGCGGGCAGATAGCGTTGTTCGGTATATTCGCGTACCGTGCGGTCGGCAGAAAACCGGGGTGTCAACCGGGCCATACTTTCCCTGATCCGATTGACCCAAGCTTTGGGAATTCCGCGATCGTCGCGGCTATAGAATTCAGGAATCACTTCTTTCTCAAGCAGTTCGTAAAGCGAATCGGCTTCGGCAGCATCCCACGACGGATCGTCACCATGTTCCTGCCCGTCACCCAACGCCCATCCGACTTCGCGTGAGTAGGCCTCCGCCCACCACCCGTCCAATTCCGAGAGATTGAGTCCTCCATTCACAAGGACCTTCATGCCACTCGTTCCACTCGCCTCCCAAGGTCGCCTTGGCGTGTTGATCCAGACGTCGACGCCAGCGACCAGATTCTCTGTCAGTAGCATGTCATAGTCGCTGAGAAAAATGATGTGTGACCGTACCTGAGGCTGGCGAATAAATGTGATCCATTCGCGGATCATGTCCTGTCCAGCCCGGTCGTTAGGATGGGCTTTTCCGGAGATAATCAATTGAACCGGGCGTGCGGGGTTTGCGAGTAGACGAAGTAAACGCTCCTTATCATGCAGCAACAGGTTTGGCCGTTTATAGGTGGCGAAGCGGCGTGCAAAACCCAACGTCAAAGCATTTGGATCGAACAGGTGTTTTGCTCGATCAACGTCCTCGGGTGGCGCACCCGAGGCAGCCAGATCTTGGGACAGTCGTTTGCGAGCAAATTCCACAAGAGATTCTCTGGCGGTCGAACGCAATTGCCAAATCTTGGCGTCCGATAATTTTCGAATTTCGTGTTCGAGATTTTTGGCAATCCCCAGCCAACGGTCTTTTCCACAGGCCTCCGTCCAAAGATCGTCTGCAGAGGCTGAGTCCCAAGTCGGCATATGGACGCCGTTTGTCACATATCCGATCGGCACTTCGTCTACGGGCCAATGCGGGAATGCCGGTGCGAAGATGTTCTGGCTGACTTTTCCGTGCAAGCGGCTGACTCCATTGACCGCCCCGCTTCCGCGGATGGCTAGATAGGCCATGTTAAACGGTTCCGACATGTCATTCGGGTTCTGGCGACCAAGCGCCAGGAATTTCTGAATCGAAATTCCCAGCCGTTGTTCAGCGTACCGAGCGCAATATTGCTCGATGAGATGCGGAGCAAATCGATCAAAGCCAGCTGCCACTGCGGTATGAGTCGTGAAAACATTTCCGGCTCTGGTCACTGCCAGTGCAACGTCGAACGGCTGTCCGGTCTCGTTCATGTAGGTCCAGGCACGCTCGAGAATCGCAAATGCGGCATGCCCTTCATTGAGATGACAGACGTCCGGCTGGATTCCGATTGCACGGAGTAATCGCCATCCGCCGACACCCAGCAACAGTTCTTGTTTGAGCCGAAGTTCCGACCCGCCACCGTAGAGTTCACTGGTAATCCCTCGATGAGCCGGATAATTCGCGGCGTCGTTGCTGTCCAGAAGATAGAGCTTCACTCGACCGACCTGGACTTGCCAGGCTCGCAGCCAGACCGAGTAACCCGGCAGTGCAATCTCCAACCGTAACCACTCGCCATTCGGTTGACGCAACGGAGCGATCGGCAACTGACCAGGATCATTGAAGGGGTACAGAGCCTCTTGCGCGCCGTCCTGATCGATCACCTGACGAAAATAACCTCGCTGATAAAGCAGCCCGACACCGACGACGGGGACCCCCAGGTCGCTGGTGGTCTTTAGTTGGTCGCCGGCCACGTTGCCGAGTCCACCGGAATAGATGGGCAATGCTTCGCTCAACATGAATTCCATGCTGAAGTAGGCGACGCAGTTCAGGTCGCTCTCTGCATAATTCTGCTGAAACCAAGCTGGCTTTTCCATGACTTGATGTCTGGTCTGCACCAGATCCTCGACCCGACTTCGGAAGCCTGGATCGGCCAATAATTGTTCGATCCGATCTCGCGGTGCCGTCTGCAATACAATCCAGGGGTTATGGGTGATTTCCCACAAGTTGGGATCGAGATGTCGCCAGACTTCGTCAGTGGCATGGTTCCAGGAACATCTCAAGTTTAACGCCAGTTCAGCCAGGCGATCGAACCCTTCGATTTCCCGAGGGAGTAGTCCGTAAAACTGGTGATTGGGATGCGTCTGATTGCTCATGGGGCGTTTATCATTTGACGTGTGTGATACTCATTGAATAAAGAGCACTGCTTGACCGAAGATGGTCAAGCAGTGGCACACGAATTCAGAAGATTGACAAAGCATTAGTCGAAGTCCGTCAGATGTTTTGGCGCTCGAGCCGCTCGCAATGCATTCAGAACCGCGAGCAGATCGATCACTTCCTGGGCAATGGCCCCAGTAATCGGCGGTAATAGTCCACACGCGGCGAGAATCATACCTCCCACGCTCAGCACCATCCCACCCACCGCACTCTCCAACACAATCTGGCGCAGCTGTTGACCGATATGCAGTAGTTCGTCGACTTTGCTTAACGAACTGTCCAGGATCACCGCGTGAGCCGCTTCCGAGGTGATATCCGTGCTCCCTCCGAGCGCGATTCCTACTGTTGCTGCAGTTAAAGCAGGGGCATCATTGATGCCATCGCCTACAAAAACCGTATTCGCCAGTTTGGTCTCGTTTCTGATCAGCTCGAGTTTTTGTTCTGGGGTCTGACTGAAATGGACTTCATGGATTCCAATCAATTCGGCCAGATATCTTACTTCGGACTCGCGGTCGCCCGAGACGATCATGACTTTTTGAAAATGATGTTTGGGAGACAAATGCTGGACAAAGGGGGCTCCATCGGTCCGGGGCTGGTCGCGAAATCGGCAGGTGACAGGAATCTTATCATCAATAATGGCGATGCATTCCATTCCAGCCACCTGCGCAGGCAAGCTCTGCAGGATATGGGCGATGGCTTCATTGGATGACTGTTTGGCCAGCTTGGTTCGACTGGTCACGCGAACACGGCGACCGGCGACGACACCGGTCAAACCTTCGCCTGGCAACTCGTGGACTTCGCTGACATCGTGCAACGGTACATGGCGTTCGCGTGCGAGACCTGTAATGGCCGATGCAAGTGGATGTTTTGAGTACCTTTCAAGGCTACCAAGTAGAGACAATGCTTCGTCTTTACTGAGGCCTGGGCCGGGGATGATCTCGGTTAGCGCTGGCCGACCGTATGTCAATGTGCCAGTTTTATCGAAGATGGCAACTCGACATGTTGGAATTCGCTCCAGGACGCTTGGGTCGCGGATAATAATTCCCCGCCTTGCGGCCAGGGAAATTGATCCGATGATCGCCACGGGAATCGCAATCAACAGTGGGCATGGCGTCGCAACAACCAGTACAGCCAGAAACCTGGTGACATTTCCACTGATCCACCATGCCAACGCTGCCAACGTGATTGCGAGTGGTGTGTAGTAGGCTCCTAGCGTATCACCGAGTCGTCGCATTCGAGGTCGATTTTCATCGGCGGTCTGCATCACCTTCATGACTTGAGCATAACGGGAATCAACGGCCAGCTTGTCTGATCGAATCGTCAGGGCGGCTTCGCCGTTCATTGCGCCTGACAGGACCGTCGAACCCGCCGACTTTGGCATCAGGTAGGGTTCACCCGTGAGAAACGCTTCATCCATCGAACCATTACCGGCCAAGACCGTTCCATCGACCGGACAAATTTCGTGCGGAAACACCACCAGGGTGTCACCGATTATGATTTGATCGACGGTGATGTCCTGAATCACTTCTCCGGCTTTACGATGCGCCTTCGTCGGCATTCGCCGCGCCAGCGCATCCAATACAGACGAAGCACTTTTGACAGCGAATGCCTCCAGGGCTTCGCCACCAGAAAGCATCAGCACCACCAGTGTCCCGGCCAGGTATTCACCGAGCAAGATCGACGTGATGATTGAAAGCCCTGCAAGCAGGTCCGAACCAAACTGAAAATGGACCAGTTTCCATATCAGTTCAGCGACTAGCGGTAATCCACCGCCAACCAGTGCGACGATCAAAGGCCAATCCATCAACCGTAGCGGGCCGAACATCGTCGAGCCGTTCGCTGTGAATCTCAGGGAAAGATAAACAGCGATGGCAATCGTTGCCAAAAGCGCGATCCACTTGTCGAAGTAATGTTCATCGTGTTCGGCAACCGGACCAGGAGTGGATGTCATGCAACGTTTTTCCAACCGCGTCAGTAGCATTGTGAAAAATTTATCTTGAAGGTTATACCGGCTGAGGATCGGCGTAACGAATGTAAACTACCCCAATTCGACTTCGACCTGATGACTGCGCCGGTCGTCATTGAGTGCGATCAGACAATCAGGCTGATCGACACCATCAAGAGTCACCCGTTTCACAGTTCGACTCGGCTCAGGTTGCAGAACGGTGATGCGGTAGTAGGTCTCTCGGAAACGGTATTGGATTGTGTATGACTTCCAGTCGGCGTGAAGGCAGGGGGCCATTCGAAGTTTGTCAACTTCCAGATGCAGTCCCAGTAGCGATTCGGTGATCAGACGGTACATCCATCCAGCCGAACCGGTATACCACGTCCAGCCACCTCGTCCAATGTGCGGGGCGACTGCGTAGACATCGGCGGCAACCACATACGGCTCGACCTTGTAGATTGCGATCTGTTCAAGTGTCGAACCGTGATTGACCGGATTAATTAACGAGAATAACTCCCACGCTCGTTTGTGGTCGCCGAGTTCGGCGAAGGCCATCACGGTCCAAATCGCCGCATGGGTATATTGGCCCCCGTTCTCACGGACCCCAGGAACGTATCCCTTAATGTACCCTGGATCGGCCGCCGAATGATCGAACGGAGGATCAAACAATTGGATCAGGCCGCTATCGCGACGCACGAGTCGACGATCAACAGCGTCCATCGCCATTCGAGATCGAGCGGGGTCGCCCGCTTTTGACAGAATTGACCAGCATTGGGGCAGTGAGTCGATCTGGCATTCGAGATTCGTGGCAGAACCGAGTGGCTCGCCATTATCAAAGTACGCTCGGCGATACCATTCGCCATCCCAGGCGTTCGCTTCAATGTTTTGCACCAGCTTTGTCGCCTCGACCTCGCAGCGTTCTGCGAAATTGAAATCACCACGTGTCCGCGCAATCTTCGAAAACTTCTGTAAAATGTCGTACAGGAAGAATGCCAGCCAGACGCTTTCCCCTTTCCCCTTTTCCCCGACCAGGTTCATGCCGTCGTTCCAATCGCCACAGCCGATTAATGGAAGTCCGTGGATTCCAAACGACAGGCTATTGACGATTGCGCGAACGCAGTGCTCGTACAGAGTCGCCGATTCGTTTGATCGGGTAGGAAGATCGTAATAGGCATCTTCGTCGGGCTTGACGGAGCGGCCTTCGATAAACGGAACGACTTCGTTCCAGACGCCGGTGTCTCCCGTTGCCATCACATACCGACAGGCAACGAGCGGTAGCCAGAGAAAGTCATCGGAAAAGTGGGTCCGGACTCCCCGATCTTGTGGCGGGTGCCACCAGTGCTGGACATCCCCTTTCGGAAACTGGTGTCCAGCGCACAACAGCAAATGCTCGCGAATCAATCGCGGTTCGGTGTGTAGCAGCGCCGCCACATCTTGCAATTGATCGCGAAAACCAATTGCTCCACCTGACTGATAGAATCCACTCCGCGCCCAGAATCGGGCCGACAACGTCTGATACAATAACCAGCCATTCGCCATCAAGTTGAGCGCCGGGTCGGGAGTTTCGACGTGAACCGCGCCAAGAGTACGGTTCCAAAACCCCCAGACCGCTTCCAAAGCCTGTTTCGCTGGTTCATGGCCGCGAAACCGCTGGACCAGGGTCCGGACATCGTCGATATCGCGTCCCACTCCCATCGTGAACACGATTTCCCTTTCACGGTTGTCGGCCAGATCGAACGAAACTTGCATTGCCGCACACGGATCAAGACCCGCGCCAACTTTTCCCGAAAGTCGCATGCGGGACATCGCGGCTGGCCTGGTAGAATTTCCGTTTCGACCGAGGAATTCCGTTCGATCGCCCGTCATACTTCGCACAGGATCGCTCGCGTCGATAAACGCAATCCGCTCTGCAAAGTCAATGCTATAAGTATTGCGAGCGAGCAATGCTCCGCACTTCGGATCGATTTCGGTAACGATGTGCATCAGCGACTTGGACCGCATTTCCGCCAGCACCCATTCGCAATAGGCCGTTGCTGATAATCGCCGCGATCTTCCCGAGGTGTTCTTGACTTTAAGGACGGCAAACTTGATCGGTGCATCGGTTGCCACATAGATCCAAAGTTCTGATGTAATACCGTTTTCCGTATACTCGAAAACGCTGTATCCGAATCCGTGGCGGCAGACGTACGGCTGGGTTCCTCGGGCAGGTTGCGGCGTCGGAGACCAATAGTATCCACTCTCTTCGTCGCGGAGGTAAAGCGCTTCCCCACTGGCATCCGTCACGGGATCGTTGTTCCAGGGAGTCAGACGAAATTCGTGTGCGTTCTGACACCAGGTATAGGCTCCGCCACTTTCGGAAATCACGGTGCCGAAATTCGGATTCGCCAGCACATTGGCCCACGGTGCGGGTGTCACCTGGCCGGGTTCGAGACGGATGACATACTCGTGCCCGTCTGTCGTGAATCCGCCGACTCCATTAAAGAACTTCAAATCTCGGGATGTCATCGTGGCATTGGGAATGACTTCCATTCGACGCAACCGAGTGGGGAGAAGTTCGGCAACTCGCACGTCAATACGCGCTCGTCGTTCAATCTGCTCGGCGAGTGTTCCGTCGGTGCAAACGATGATGGCTCGCGCGACTGTTTGTAACAGGATGCGATCTTCATCCGACATCTGTTCCGCACGACGAACGAAAATCCCACCGGGTCGGTCGAGTGTTTGAGCGCCGCTTCCTGCTGAAATCACCCCAATAATCAGATCTTGCAAGACCTGCCGATATCCTGATGAGTCCTCGTTCCAGATGACGAGATCCACGACGAGGCCTTTTAGTTTCCAGTAGGCTTGAGCCTGAACAATCTGTCGGACTAATTCGATCTTCTCAGGGCTCGAGATCCGCAAGAGTACGATCGGTAAATCACCCGAGATTCCATACCCCCAAAGGCCCGATTGTCCTCGCACGTTCTTTGCCAGTATCGTTGAATTTGCTCGACGTGCCGCAGTGGCGTAGACGACCGAACTGGCAAGTCGACCAAAGATCTGAGCATCCGATTCGCTGGCATTGAGCTGCCGCAGCAAAACCTGCCCGTGGGTCCATGCCATATCGAATACCCGATCGGCAAGATGCCGGTCATGGTATTTGTCAATCAGAGCCAGTGCTCCCTCACGTGTCTCAGACATGCCGACGACAAGATCGACGATCACAGATTCGTCCGGTGTTAGTGTGATACGTCGGCGAATGGCGACGATTGGATCGAGGACCGAGCCACCACTGTTTGACAGATTTCCGGAACGGCCCATGGCCAGGGGAGCCACCGTTGTGTGGTTTCGGCCGATGAATTTCGACCGATCGGTTTCATACGATGCATCACCGACCGATGCCCCGCGTACGTCCAGCAAATGCATCATCCACGGGGGATGTTCGTTATGCGATCGGGGTCGGCGCGTACACAAAATCGCCTGTTGCTGCTCGAGGATTTCGGTCTGAACGAACAGATTCGAAAATGCTGGATGTGTCGCTTCGGCATTTGGGGCCGCGAGAACCACTTCGGCATAGCTCGTCAATTCGATCGTCCGTATGACCTTCGAACGATTCACGATTGTCGTACGACGAATCTCAATATCATCCTCGGGTGAAACCGCAATCTCAGTATGGAGCTTGATCAAACTGTCCCGACGCCGGAACTCGGCACGTGCTTGCGAGAAAATGGCTTCGTAACGTTTGGTCGGCTGAAGCGTCGGCTGATGCGACGTCGACCAGACGTCGCCGCTGTTGACATCCCGAAGATAACAGAAGATTCCCGTGCTGTCGCGCGTGCTGTCTTCACGCCAGCGGGTGACAGCGAGATCTTTCCAGAGGCTGTATCCACCTCCACTGTTTGTCACCATGACGTGGTAGCGACCGTTCGACAACAGATGGACTTCGGGGCCAGGCGTGTTAGGTGTCGTGAAGACACGAATGAGTGACTCACGATCGCCAGCAGGCGGTCGATCAGAAGAGACCTCGCTGGCGTGCGGAAAGCACGGAAGGACTTGCGGAATTCGCTCTTGCAGCAACAAGTCCGTTGCCTGAAATTCCGGGTCAGATTCGAACCGTTTTTGCATTGGCTGATTCAGCAAGACATACGCCAGTGATAGAAAAGTCATTCCCTGATGATGTGCCATATAAGACTGCACGATTGCGTATGACTGCCCCCTCGACAGTCGCGACGGCGTATAGTCGACAGCCTCGTGAAATCCGTACGTCCCCTCAAAGCCCTTGACAGCCATGAACTGCAGGTTGGCACACGCCTTTTTTGGGGCAATCATCAAGGCCATCGCGGCGGCGTAAGGTGCAATCACAAGATCATCTGCCAGACCCCGCTTGAACCCCAGGCCCGGAACTCCAAACGCTCGATACTGGTAATTCAGTTGTGCATCAGTTGCCTGATAGCCTGACTCTGATACCCCCCAGGGGATTCCACGCTGCTTCCCGTATTGGATCTGCCGATCAATCACGGCGTGATAGGTTTGATCGAGCAAAGTGTTGTCGTAGGTTGGCATGACAAGTAGCGGCATCAAATATTCGAACATGGAACCGCTCCACGATAGCAATGTCTGTTGACCGTTTAGTGTCGTCAGTGATCGCCCCAACGCGAACCAATGTTCCTGCTCAAGTCGTCCCTGAGCGATTCCGACAAAACTGGCCAGCCTGGCTTCGGATGCAAGCAGATCATAGAAGCTGCTGTCACGTCGCATCTCACTGACATTAAAGCCGATCGCAAGCAGACGCCGCCGTGGGTCGTATAAGAAGTCGTATTCAATATCGGCCAACTCACGGCACTGGTCCGCACGCTCTTCGATGTCCAGCAGGACCCGACTCGCCTGCTGGATCGATGCTTGAAGCAGTTCGCGCAACTGAACAAGCCACGAGACGTCGGCCGGTTCAAGCGTTACCGCCGTCAGTTCCACCGCTGGAATCGGGGACGGCTTAGGGCTTAGGGAGACGTTCTGGTCAACAATGAACGGGTTGGAAATCATCGCATCGATTTTTGGGAGCAACAGGTTTTCAAAGCCCACGATGTCGCGTAATGAGGGGATTTCGTCCAACTGCTGAAGTACGGCTTGCCATTCGCTGGCTTGTTTAAACTGGTCAGCAGGTCCGAACTGGCTCAAGCTCGGCGGAGTTGCCAAATGAGTCAACCACAACGCGTTTGACGAGAGATTGGCAAGCTGATCCTGACATTGTTTTTCAAGGTCGCGCATCGCCACGAAGACAATGTTTTGATCCACATCTGACGAGCCGTTGACGAACTTCGCTGCTGCCTTCTGAAGTTCTTGCAACCAATTCAGGGTCGTCTTGAGCTTCGGCGGAATATCACATTTACTGTTGTTTCGACGTAACTGCACTTTAGGGGAACGCGCGACTCGGAAATGATGTTTTAGAAACCCTGGCTCTCT
>CAILLA010000183.1 GCA_903834925.1 uncultured Schlesneria sp. | reverse complement strand
GATCGGTTTCTTCGGCGGGAACTTCGTCCAGGACTACACCCACGAACAGGCGGTCGTCGATGGCGTCAACGTCGGTTACGACGTCTATCGGATCGAAACTCAGATCACCAAAAACGGAGCCAAACTCGTCCGCGAACCGGGCGTCTTCGTCCCGCACCGGGATCGTCGGACCAAGGTGAAAAAGTACAAGGAACTGGATGACGACCTGACCTACACCGCCAATCAGTTAGACCGCGATGTCGTCTCCGACAACCAGATTCGACTCGTCATCAGCACGTTCCGCGACAAGTTAAAAGAAATCTTCCCAGGCCGGACCGAAGTCCCCAAGACGCTCGTCTTCGCCAAGACTGATCAACACGCCGAAGACATCGTCAAAATCATCCGGGAAGAATTCGGCAAGGGAAACGATTTCTGTCAGAAGATTACGTCCAAGAGCACGGGTAAAACTCCGAAGGAGCATCTCTCCGCGTTCCGCACGATGTATTTTCCAAGGATCGCCGTCACCGTGGACATGATCGCCACCGGAACCGACGTCAAACCCCTTGAATGCCTGATCTTCATGCGGAATATCCGCTCGCTCTCGTACTTCGAACAGATGAAAGGGCGAGGCTGTCGGATCATCGAATCAGACGACCTGCAACGTGTCACCCCCGATGCCAAGCACAAAACACACTTCGTCATCGTCGACGCCGTCGGTGTCTGTGAAGAAACGAAATCCACTACCAAACCGCTCGACCGCAAGCCGTCGATCCCCCTGGACAAACTGCTCAATCTGGCCGCCGCAGGAGTTGTCGACGCCGATCTCGCTTCCACGCTCGCAGCCCGACTGGCCCGACTCGATCAAGAGGTGACACCCGCCCAGGCGAACGAGATCGCCCAGGCATCGGGCGGACAATCACTCGGGACACTCAGTGCGATCCTGCTCGAAAGCATCGACCCAGATTCCAACGCCGTGATCGCCAGTGAGAAGCACAACCTCCCCGCAGGCCAGGAACCGACGGACGAACAACTCGCCGCCGTCGAACAGGAACACGCCTCCCAGGCATTGAAACCGTTCCACAATCCCAAGCTCAGGGACGCGATCCTGTCCGCGAAACGCTCGCTGGATCAAGTCATCGACGAACAGACCCCCGATCAGCTACTGCGAGCCGGTTTCGACGCGGCAGCGCTGGAAAAAGCCAAGTCGATGGTCATCAGCTTCCGTCAGTTCATCGAAGAGAACAAAGACGAGATCGAAGCCCTCAAGGTTTTGTATAGCCAGCCGTATCGAGCCGGACTGAAGTTCCGACACGTCAAGGAACTGGCGGGCAAGCTCAATACTCCCCCGTTCTTCGTCGACCCCACGCACCCGGAAACACTGGGCCGACTCTGGAATGCGTTTGAAGTCGCTGAACCCGGCAACGTGCGAGGCAAGGGTGGCAAACAACTCGTGGACGTCATCGCCTTGGTCCGTCATGCAATCGACCCGAAAACGCCGTTGTCACCGGTCGGCATGACCGTCGAGGAACGGTATCAACAATGGATCGCTGAAAAACAGACAACGGGAACCGTGTTCAACGCCGATCAGCGTAAATGGCTGGATGCGATCAAAGACCACATCGCCAGCAGCCTGAACATTGAACAGGACGACCTTGAAGAAGTCCCGTTCAACCAGATCGGCGGCATCGGCAGAGCGTATGAACTTTTTGGCGATCAGCTCACATCGATCCTGGATGAACTCAACATGAGGTTGGCGGCATGAGTAGAAAGCCAACGTCCGATGTCTCTAGCAGCCCCCTTGACCATTCGATGCGATGCCATCTCCCGAGCGGATGGCTCAGCGTAACACTTGGAGACTTAGTAAGTCGCAGCGAATACGGTACATCCACCAAATGCGACTATTCGGGGAGCTCCATTCCCGTTTTGCGAATCCCAAACATCGCACTTGGTGAAATCGACGCATTGGACCTGAAGCGTGCCGTCACTGACATCAACCTAGGTGATGACGACGAACTTCAGCCGGGTGATGTCCTTATTTGCCGTACCAATGGAAGCCTATCGTTGCTCGGGAAAGCTGCCGTTATCAGAACGGCATTCACAGATCCACACACATTTGCATCTTATCTGCTGCGGTTTCGATTCTTGGAACGCGACATATTTCCGCGTTGGATTCACCTATTTCTCAGCGGCAGCGGCAGACGATTTATTGAAACGAGAGCAGCATCGTCGGCTGGACAGCATAACATTAGCCTGACAACCCTCCACTCGATGCCCTTGCCTTTAGCCCCACTCAACGAACAACGCCGGATCGTCTCAAAGATCGAGGAACTGTTCTCCGACCTGGATGCCGGGGTTTTAGCCCTGAAGCGGGCGAAGGCGAATCTGAAGCGATACCGTGCCGCCGTCCTCAACGCCGCCGTCGACACAACGTCATCCAAGCTTTCGGCGTCAACGTCGTACCGTTTCGGCGAATTAATTTTCAAGCTGGGTCAAGGATGGAGTCCTAAGTGCGACTTGAATCGCCAACCAGAACCGGATGAGTGGGCAATAATCAAAACGACAGCGGTACAAGCGATGAAGTATTCTGATCAGGAGAGTAAACCACTGCCGGAAAATTTCCAGCCACGACCTGAGATTGAGGTGACTACTGGCGATTTTCTAATGACGAGAAAAGGTCCACGCCAACGAGCAGGCGTTACTTGTTTAGTTCGAAATACCCGAAGTCGTCTTATGGTCTGTGACACCGTGTACCGATTTCGATGTCGTCCTGAAATTGTGAATGCAGATTTTCTTGAAATCGTTTTGAATTCACCATCGGTTGTTGAGGCAATCGATCGTAAGAAATGCGGGATCAGTGATAGTGGCGTCAGCCTGACCCACCAAAAGCTCTATGAAATCACATTTGATTTGCCCCCACTTGAAATGCAACTGGAGATTGTCTCCGAGGTTTCTGAAAATCTCTCGCAAGCAGATGCAGCAGAAGCCTTGATCGATCACGGACTTCTCCGATCCGCCCGTCTTCGTCAAAGCATCCTCAAGCAAGCCTTCGAGGGAAAACTCGCCCCGCAAGATCCGAACGACGAACCTGCAAGCGTAATGCTGGATAAACTCCACGGCGGTCAAACGGAAGAAGCTCCGAAGAAACAACGCCGCACCCGACAATCACCCAAAGTTTGATTGAGATTGACATACAGGCAGTCACTTTTTGAATGTGGTGGATGAAACCTCGCGTGAACGGGCGGATGCTCTGCCTCTTCCGCTGACTGGCCGACTCTTTCCCCTGAAAGGGGAGCGGATACCAGCCCAGGGCAAGCTCGTCCGCGAGCGCCGCCCTGGGGCACCGATTAAAAAAACGGATTTGCCCTGTAAGGGCAATGGAACCGTCAATACACAATTTCCGCTTCATTGTTTGAACCGAATCACGATCATTGCATTCCCGTGCCCATTCAGGGCACCCACAATTGCCCTAAACCGAAACCCAGGGTGGCGCTCGATGACTCGCTGGCCCTGGGCTGGTATCCGCATCCCCTTCAGGGAAAAGACATGTTGCCTGAGCTGGTATCGATATCCCCGGTGGGGAACAGACGATTGCCACCTCTGCATCGAATACGGTTCCGACGAATCGGTGACGGCGCGAACAATTCCAACGAATGCGGGGGCAACCAACACCCTCTTGGAATCCGGACGCAACCCTTCCGTAGACGCGGTCGTTGAATTGAATCGTACGTAGACGGACTTACGCTCCGCATTTTCTCCTGGCATCGAATTCTTTCCCCTGAAAGGGGAGCGGATACCAGCCCAGGGCAAGCTCGTCCTCGAGCGCCGCCCTGGGTCACCAATTAAAAAGACGGATTTGCCCTGTAAGGGCAACGGAACCGCCATGATACAATTTCCGCGTCATTGTTTGACTCGAATCGCGACCATTCCGTTCCCGTGCCCCTTCAGGGCACCCTCAATTCCCCCGACCGTACCCAGGGCGGCGCTCGAAGACTCGCTTGCCCTGGGCTGATATCCGTATCCCCTTCGGGGAAAAGACGATTGCCACATCTGCGTCGAATACGGTTCCGACGAATTGGTGACGGTGCAAACAATTCCACCGTATGCGACGACAACCAACCTCCTCACGGAATTTGGACGCTTTCCAACCGTTCACGCGGGCGTTGAATTCAATCAATTGTGAACGGGTATCCCGGCCCGCTCTTTCCCATGACCGCCCCGACTCCTTCCCCTGAAAGGGGAGCGGATATCAGCCCAGGGCAAGCTCGTCCGCGAGCGCCGCCCTGGGGCACAAACAACAAAGACGGATT
The DNA here is from genome assembly GCA_903834925.1 of uncultured Schlesneria sp. Taxonomy (GTDB): domain Bacteria; phylum Planctomycetota; class Planctomycetia; order Planctomycetales; family Planctomycetaceae; genus Schlesneria. Next base: position 206 of record CAILLA010000183.1, on the reverse strand, counting down.
TGCCCTGTAAGGGCAATGGAACCGACAACAGACAATTTCCGCGTCATTGTTTGACTCGAATCGCGACCATTCCGTTCCCGTGCCCCTTCAGGCAACGCCGTGAAGGAATTTTCTTCGAGAAAACAGGGCTCGAACGAGATCTTGTGCCACTGAATGACCGTCTTCGGTCACTCAGTGTCTTACAATTGCTAGTTTACAGGTCGAAG
>CAILLA010000182.1 GCA_903834925.1 uncultured Schlesneria sp. | reverse complement strand
CGCGATTCTCCGGAGTGACTGGAGTTCAGACGTGTGCTCTTCCGATCTCGCAAGAAAAACCGAAAATTCCGTCGCCCACCGTCACAGAACCATCACTGACCGTCGCAGAAGAGGTCAAGCCGTTAAGATCGGCTGCAATCATTGAGCCATCGAAAATGCTGGCAGCGATGATGCGGGATGCTGTTGTTCGAGCGGGAGCATCCCGCGTGGAAATTCTTTCATCCAAAGAAGAAGCGCTGACGGTAATCAGTCGACGGGTTCCCGATCTCTTGATTACCGCGATGCAGCTTTCTGACGGGCGCGGAATCGACGTCATCTCGGCACTTTGCCAACAATCGTCACTCAGCCGTACTTGCGTCGTACTGAATTCGAGTGATTCGACAGTAGAAGATCTGATCGGTGCCGGATCGGCTGCAAGTCAGATTCTGGCTCCGAAAAAAGTCCGTCCAGACGACGTCCTTCGTGCCGTGCATGCTGCCGGTCCATGCGAAATCGCTCAAGGTCCAATCGCGATGGCTCTAGATCCGTTGAGCTTACGATTAGTGATCATGACGAATTTCGAAAAAACTCCCGATAAACTGGCCGATCTGATCCGTCAAGTTGGCCTCATCGACGTTTCGGTGTATGGTCTTGCCGATGTGGCCTCAATACCCAATGATGACGTGGCGACCGTCGTGCTGAGACTGAAACGGATACCAAAGGGTTCCGGTGACGATATTGAGGACGCAAAAACATCAATTTATCTGCATGACAGCCGCCATCTGCTGGCAGATATTACCGTCGATGCGCAGGCGATGTACTTATCCGCGATTTATCGACAGGGTGTCACCGCCTCGGTTCATCGAATTCTCGACAGCAAACGACTGACTTGCCTGTTACAGGCGTGTCGAGCGTCATAAACGGCCCGGTGAAAATCACCTTATCCCGAAAAATCGCGTTCTTCGAGATCAAGATTGACGTAGGTTTGTCGCGACCACCAGAATCGTGGCATGGTACGTCGTGTTTTTGATCGGGGGCAATACGTGAGCGGGAATATTTCGACGAGATCTGCCATGTCGGAATCGATGCCCCAGGCTCGATCTTCGATGCAATTCGTGGGATTTCGACTGGCCGAGCAGATGTATGCCTTTCGGATCGAAGGGATTCAGGAAATTGTGATTCCGGATCGCGTCACGCAAATGCCGCAGGTCCCTGACTATGTTGAAGGGGTCAGCAATCTGCGCGGAACGATCATTCCGATCATTAATTTGCGTCGGCTTTTCGATCTGGAATCCAAGCCAAAAGATGATGAGACTCGAACGATTGTCGTCAATGTCGGTCCAAGAACGATTGGTTGCACGGTGGATGCAGTGACGCAGGTCATGAAAATTGCCCCCGAGTCCATCCAGTCGGCACCAGACATTGTGAAGGCTGATGGCGCAGCCTATATCGCCGGTTTCGCAAAACTGGAAACCGGCCTGGTCATTCTATTGGACATCAACGAATTGCTTGACCCGGCGAAATTAGACCAGGTGCGCGACGTGGCTCGTCATGGTGGTTTGACAAATCCCATGTCCTCCTCTTGATGAGCTGGAAACAACGGCGTTTTTAACAAGTTTTTCCCCAGGTAAAACGGTTCGTTTGTCCTGGATTTCGCTTAGAATTGAGAACATTCACCATGGCAACTGACAAACCGATTACGAATGCAAATTCCCCACGACCAAGGCGAAGCCGCAGACCGGCTAATAACGCTGACATCTCAGCCGCAGTGGATTTTCGTCAAATCGTGGAAAACTCGTCTTTTCGAGTGATCGTTGCAGACAGGGACTTGACCGTCCTTTACATGAATGCCGCTTCGAAACAAACCCTGCTGGAATTGGAACATCTGCTCCCTTGCCCGGTGGACGAGATCGTTGGGCAATCAATCGACATCTTTCATAAGAACCCGGATTTCCAACGTCGATTTCTTGCGAATCCTAAGAATCTGCCACACTCAGCAGAAATTCGCCTGGGGCCAGAGACCATGGAATTGCACGTCACTGCCGTGCGTGATTCCGATGGCAACTACATGGGCCCAATGGTCACATGGAACTTGATCACGGAGAAAAAAGCCCTTGAAATCCAAACCGCGGATATGCTCGCCCAAATGGAAGCGCTGGGGCGCACCAACCTGGTAATTCAATTCAATGTTGACGGTTCGGTGATTACAGCCAACGACAACTTCCTTTCGGCGATGGGCTATACGATCGAAGAGATCCGAGGCCGACATCACAGCATGTTCTGTGACGAGCAGTATCGTAACAGCCCGGACTACCGGGAATTCTGGGCGAAACTAAATCGCGGTGAATACGTGAAGGGAGACTTTCAACGAATCACCAAGTCCGGAAACGTTGTCTGGATTCAGGCTGCATACAATCCGATTCGCGACTCCAGCGGGAAGATTACGAAGGTCGTCAAATTCGCCACGGATATCACGAGCGCCGTTCAGGCCCGCAATGACAATCTTCGAGTTCAAGCGGAACAACTGGCTGCCGCCAATGAATTACGATCCAAAGTCGCGCGGCTGGTACAGGTTGTTCAAGCAATTGCAAATGGTGATTTGACTCAGAAAGTCGAACAGGGCGGGGACGACGACCTTGGCCAGTTAGCGGCCAGTGTCAAGCGAATGTCGACCGATTTGCGAGAACTTATCAGCCAGATGATTGAATCCGCGACCCAGCAAACGGAAGGTGCCAGAGCGATTGCCGAGAGTTCTCAGAATCTCAGCGAAGGGGCTCAATCGCAGGCTGCATCGGTCGAAGAGATGTCCGCCAGTATTGAAGACCTGGTCCGGTCCATCCAGGTGATTTCCGAGAGTTCGGGTGAAGCAAGACACCAAGCCGAATCGACGGCCGAGTTGGCAAAATCGGGTGGAAACTCGGTCAACGAAGCAATTTCTTCGATGCGGCTGATTCAGAAGTCGAGTGAACAGATTAACGACATCATTCAGGTGATCAGCGAAATCGCCAGTCAGACGAATCTGTTAGCGCTGAACGCGGCCATCGAAGCCGCTCGTGCCGGCGAACACGGACTCGGCTTTGCCGTTGTCGCCGATGAAGTCAGAAAACTGGCCGAACGCTCCAGCCTGGCGGCCAAAGAGATTACTCAGTTAATTAAAGAATCGACACGACGAGTCGCTGAAGGGGCGGAACTCTCAGAAAAAGTTGGGAAATCGCTTGGTTCGATCGTTCAGGCGGTGGAACAAACAGCGTCTGGGATCGCCCGGATTGCCGACTCGACGGAAACGCAGGCGGAAAGTGCGAAAGAGGTTCAATTGGCAATCCGTTCTGTGGGAAAGACCACCGAATCGAATGCTGCGGCTTCCGAAGAAATGGCGGCGAGTGCTGAAGAACTGGGTGCTCAAGCCACGACCTTGCAGGAACTTGTCGCACGGTTCAAAGTTTAATAACGGATTCCTGGATTTTCAAAGGCATGGTCGCTGTGGACTCGTCTCAACTGACACCGAAAGAATTTCAGCAGTTTCAAACTTTCATTTTGAAACTGTGCGGGATCAGTGTGCCAGACAACAAGATTACGCTTTTGAGCAATCGAATTCGTCGCCGGTTGCGAGCAACAAACATTCCCGATTTCGACGGGTATTTTAAGTTTTTGAAGTCGGCGGCGGGGAAAGACGAACTGGAAGATTTTCTGAGTGCCATTACGACGAATGAAACATCTTTCTTTCGAACAGAAAAGCACTTTGACTGGCTACGGACGGAATTCGTCGAAATGCTCGTAAATCAGGCGAAAACGGGTACGCGTCAGCGTTCGATACGAATCTGGTCGGCAGCCTGTAGTACGGGGGAAGAACCTTACACAATTGCACTTTGTCTGGCAGAAAACCAACACAAGCTGGCGGGATGGAAGATATCAGTCCTTGGTACGGATATCAGCGAACATGCAATTTCCAAAGCTCGGGCCGGTCTCTTTGGCGAAGACATATGCAATGAAATCCCTGAAAAACTGAGGTCAAAATATTTCCTGAAACACGCAGAATCCAATACGTGGGAAGTCAAACCGGTATTAAAACAGATGGTGACGATCAAGCGACATAATCTGATGGAACGCAATCCTGAGTCAGGTTTTGATTGTGTTTTCATCCGAAATGTTTTGATCTATTTCAGCCGAGAGTCAAAACAGCAGGTCATTGATCATCTTGTCCATTCGATGGCGAAAGGGGCCTATCTCGTTGTCGGTCCGTCGGAGGGAATCTTCGATATGCTGGGAATGCTGACCAAGCGATCCACCTTCCTGTATCAGAAGGAATAAAATGGGATCTGACACGAACAATCCGGCGAATGAATCTGGTTCGTCTTCGTCTGACGATTTGTCAGAATATATGCAGGTATTTCTCGATGAATCGGCTGAAGAGCTCGATTCATTGGTCGAGGCGATCCTGCTGCTGGAAGACGATCCTCAAAACGCTGATGCTCTGAATAAAGCATTCCGCATGCTGCATTCTTTAAAAGGATCGTGCGGCATGATGGGCTTCGAAGTCGTGGGAGATTTCGCTCACACGCTCGAAGACCGATTTGAGAATTATCGATCAGGAAAAGACCGACTCGACCACGACACCGCGACGCTGGTACTCAAGTGCGTTGATTATTTTCGGTCGTTTATCGATCGGTTGCGGAAGGGAAACCCGAGCGAAGGGGACCCCTCTGACTTGAGGCGACAATTGGAGTCTCGTTCGGAAAAAACGCTGTTTATTCCTGAAAGTCTGTTACGGAGCGACACACCCCCGTCGCCGCCACCCGCTTCAATCCCACCCGCCGCAGCGGCAAAACCGATTCCGACCCCGACTCTTTCGGGCGGAATTCTGATCAAAATCAAATTCAAACCCGGGTTGCAACTTGCTGATTTGAAAGCAAGATTGATCGTTTCGCGACTCTCGTCGATCGGCGAAGTTGTCGCTTGCGAACCGAAAATCGAGGACGTGAAAAGTTTTGACCAACTTCCGTTGTTCTCACTGACATTACTCAGTGATCGCAAATTAGAAGAGATCCGGAAGTTCGCCAATGTCGACGGGGTCGAATCGATTGAGTTTGATGGGCCAATGTCTTCTGCGGATTCCACGCCATCCGTGCGCCAACATGCCGCAACGGAAGTATTGGACTTGCCTCTCGTGAGCGAGACCAAGCCGGAAAGCATTCCGGTGAAAGAAACCTCGAAGCCGCAGCCCGTTTCTGCTGAGCAATCGTCGCGAAATCCTGTCCCCGCTCCATCGACTTTGACGCCAGGTGCGAAGCCGGCCTCACAAGCGGTTTCCGAGACATCAGAAGCGAAAAATACGGTTAATGAAACGTTACGGATTGATATCGAACGTCTCGATCGACTCATGAATCTGACCGGCGAACTGGTTGTCACGAATGCCAGGTTTGCTCAGATCACGGCCGATATGAGTCCTGTTTTTCGGCGAAACTCCGTCTTTAACAAGTCCAAAGACGTGACCGACCGGTTACGTCAGCGACTTGAGCTTGTCCGTCAGCAGATGAGTTTATCGAAATCTGGCGATGAGAGCTGGCATTCCGTTTTTCACGGATTGGAAGATGAGCTGGATGGACTCGACCAGCAGACGGCAATGTGGAACGAAGGGCACCGGCACTTCATCCAGATCACCGAAGCCGTCGACCAGCTGACCCGCGTCTCAAAAAATCTCCAACGGGGAGTCTTGAACACCCGCATGGTTCCCGTCGGTCCACTGCTGAATCGTTTCAAACGCGTCATCCGGGACCTTTCCGTCGAGCGGGGTAAGCGGGTTCAGCTTCTGGTCCACGGCGAGAATACCGAGCTTGACCGTCGAATGATTGATTCCCTGGGTGATCCGTTACTGCACCTGGTGAGAAACTCGATCGATCATGGTCTTGAGTCTTCCGAGAAGCGAATTGCGATTGGAAAACCTGAAGTCGGTACGATTGCGATTGAAGCCTCTCATCGTGGAAACAACGTTTTGATTACCGTACGAGATGATGGCGGTGGAATCAGTTCCGAAAAGATTCGAGCACGAGTCATATCGCGTGGGATCGCAACTGAAACACAGGTTCGCGAAATGAGCGAACAACAAATCCTCGACTTTATCTGGCACCCAGGCTTCAGCACGGCGGAACAGGTGACCGACATTTCTGGTCGAGGGGTCGGAATGGATATCGTGCGAAGCACGATTACGAGCTTGAGCGGCACAATTGACGTCGCAACAACTCCAGGCCAGGGGACGACGTTCACGATTCGTCTTCCTTTGACTCTGGCCATCATTCGTAGTTTGCTAATTCGCAATCGTGATGGGCATTTTTCGATCCCGATTGATGATGTGCGGGAAATCGTTTCCGTTGCGCCCGACAAGATCCATGCCGTTCATCGTCACCTGACCATCGACGTTCGCGGTGAATTGATCTCGCTGGTATCGATGGAAAACATTTTTGATTGGAACACGTCGGCCGAATCGCGATCAACTGAAGGCAATCCCGCCAATCGAAATATCAACGTGGTGCTCCTTTATTCTCGTGGAAGAACGCTCGGTTTATGTGTCGATGCACTCGTCGGACGTGCCGATATCGTGATAAAATCGCTCTCTGAGAATTTCGTTGCGATCCGAGGTCTGTCGGGTGCCAGTATCATGGGCGATGGGACGGTTTGCCTGATGCTCGACTGTGCTTCGCTGATCGAGCTTGCATCGGAACGAGCCGTTGCCCAAGGGGCGGGAAGACGTAAGTTGGCTACTGAAAGAGGGTCCGTTTCTTGAACCATGCTCCGCGATTGACGTCATCCCAGCTTGAACGACTGACACAGGCCTTCCACTCCGGTGCCGCAGAGGGTTCGCAGGCGATTCAAGGTTGGTTGATGGCTCCTGCACTGATCTCAATTGATTCTGCAGACGAGTGCCCGCTCGATATGGCAACCGCTGTGCTCGGTGAGTCTGGCGATGTCGTGGGGATGTGCATCATGCAGATGGAAGGAACGCTGACAGGTCAGATGGTTCTTGCGTTTGACGATGAAAGTGGCCTGTCGCTTAGTGATCTTCTACTGGGAAATCCACCGGGCACCGCCACGCAGTGGGGCGATGTCGAAATCTCTTCCGCAATGGAATCCATGAATATTCTCGGCAGTTCCTATCTGAATGGAATGTCCCGTTTTCTCTCTGAAGGGAATAGCGAAACGGTCAGTCTGATTCCTTCGCCGCCGGTCTTTTATCGCGATTTTGCTGAGAGCCTGTTGCAGACCGTGTTCATGGAACAGGCGGCAGCCGGAAGCCACGTCTTGTTTGCACGTGCTCGATTCGAATTGCATGGTCGACCGCTGAATTGGACCTTTCTGCTGATTCCCGACCCGGGATCACTGGCGAAACTGTCGCAAATCTTGTCCAGACCTGGTTTAAGTGGTGAGACCATCCCATGAACGAACCGGTACGTACTTCGCCAACTCTGGCTCGCGAGCCGCGTCGACTTTCCGAACGAAAAGTCGGCATGGGGGAAATTGAAGTCGCTCGCGGAGCGTTCTTGTTAAGGACGCTACTCGGGTCTTGCATTGGACTGGTCCTTTACGATTTGCGAAATCAGGTGGGTGGACTGGCCCATATCGTTCTGCCAAATTCTAATGGCCAGACAGGGACGCCGGGCAAGTATGCTGATTCGGCTTTGACGGAAATGTTAAAACAAATTGTGGAACTGGGTGGTCGTGAACGTCAACTCTCGGCGAAGTTGACCGGTGGTGCCAATATGTTTGCGACGTCGGGACCGATGTCGATCGGTGATCAAAACATCGCAGCAATTGAACTTTTGCTCAAATCAGCGGGGATTCCGGTCATGGGACGTCATTGTGGAGGACGATCCGGGCGTCGCGTGGCGTTTGAAGTCGACACCGGACGTGTCACAGTGGATATTGTTGGTTCGTCGCCGATCGAAGTTTGAAATTGTGCTCGGAGAAGGTCCATGAACCGTCTTTTGATTGTTGATGACGCTTTAATCATGCGGATGAAAATTCGAGATATTGCGAAATCGGCGGGTTGGCAGGTCGTCGCCGAAGCAACCAACGGCGAAGAAGCCGTTCAATTGTTCGAAGAACACAAACCAGACCTGGTGACTCTTGACATGGTCATGCCCGGAATGGATGGTTTGTCTGCGCTCAAGGCGATTCGGCGACTGCAACCGGATGCCAATATTGTTATGGTGAGCGCCGTCAATCAGAAAGAGAAACTGCGCGAGTGCATCGAAAGTGGGGCAATCGATTTCGTGGTGAAACCTTTCGATCCCGCCAATCTCAAAGCATTTTTCGAACAGTACCGACAAAGCACCTGATTTATGACCGTCTTCAAAGTATTAGTCGTCGACGACTCGGCGCTGTTTCGGACATTGTTATCCAACGTCCTGCGCGGAGTTCCCAACTGCGAGGTCGTCGGAACTGCGTCCACGGGCCAGGCCGCGCTCGAGAAAATTATCGAGCTTCAGCCCGACCTGGTCACTCTCGACATGGAAATGCCTGAGATGGACGGCATGGCGGTGCTTCAGGAATTGAAACGCCGACGTATCCGTTCCAAGGTCATCATCGTCAGCCGCTTCACGTCGGCAGGTGCTCAAATTACCACGGATGCACTCTTGCAGGGCGCATTCGATTTTATTCTCAAGCCATCGAGCAAGGACCCGTCCGCGAACAGAGCGGAATTGCAAGAGGCGCTTTCTGAGAAAATCGCGGGAATACGAGAAAATACGGTAAACGACGCTGGCTCGGTCCTCTCATCAACCCCAGTCCCGGTGAAGTCCGAGCCGAAGCGTCGACGAACGACAAAATTCGAGGCCGTGATTATTGGTTGTTCAACGGGTGGTCCTGACGCCTTGGGGCAGGTCGTTCCCTACCTGGACCCCGATTTTCCTGTGCCCGTCGTGATCGTTCAGCATATGCCAGAAGGATTTACGGGTTCGTTGGCCAGACGGTTGGACGAAGCGAGCGAAATCAGCGTTGTCGAAGCCTCGGACGGACTAGTCTTGAAAAAGGGACTGGCTGTCGTGGCACGCGGAGGACGGCATTTGAAACTTGAGCGAAAAGGAATCAACCAGGTCGTTTTAAGACTGACGGAAGATGCTCACGAACACAATTGTCGGCCGGCAGTGGATTACACTCTTCGTTCTGCCGTCGAAGCGTTTGACGGCCAGGTGTTGACTGTGATCCTCACAGGAATGGGCCGCGACGGGACTGAAGGGGCTCGACTGGTAAGAGATCAGGGGGGAGAAGTCATCGCCCAGGATGCCGACGGATGCGTCGTGTTCGGTATGCCAAAGGCCGTCATCAATGCCGGCCAGGCCGATTCGGTTGTGCCACTGCCACAAATCGCTGCGTCGATTAATTCGATTGTTTGTAAGACAAAGCGATGATCCCTGCCGTTTTCGGAGATCTGACGAGGACGAGATCAATATGTTCCGCTCGAGTCAGTATTCTGCAAACTTACAAACAAATCCGCAGTCCGATGCGGAACTGTGTTCTCGAAAACCGGAAAACGAACCACATAAAGTGGTCCTAAACCAGGTTTTCACACAATAATGAGAAACTGCAACGCAAATCGGCCAGTTACCCCTGTATCTGGCGGCTGATCCCCATTAAAAATTCCAGTTTAACATTGGAATTTGTCCGAAACTCGATTTTTGACGAGGTCAGGAATTTTGATTTCCACGTAACGGAAAATCGAATGAAGTGCCAACTCCGCAGCAGCATTCCCCTTTGGCCTAGCCAAGAAATCGTTTATCCACTAGACGGACACTATTAAGCAATCGTCGCCGCACTCAAACCGACGATCACGACAGAAAACAACGACCCGAAAGGGGTAAAAATTAATGGATACGGATGCAGGTCTGCAGACCGGGGGCGCACAAGTCACAAAGCTTGAGGCGAAAAAAGAGAGCAAATGGAAAAACGGGCTGGAATGGCCTGCCGTGATTTGGATCGGTTTCCTGCATCTCGGCGCTCTGGCGGCTCCGTTTTACTTTTCCTGGGTCGGTTTGACGGTCTTCGCGGTGATGAGTTGGATCACCGGTAGCCTTGGTATTTGTATTGGTTTTCATCGACTGTTGACACATTCCAGTTTTGAAACTTATCGCCCCATCCGCTGGACGCTGGCGCTGTTTGGCACTTTGGCTGGTGAAGGCCCTCCGATCATGTGGGTCTCGGTCCATCGCAAGCACCATCGATTCAGCGACCAGGAGAATGACCCACATGCTCCACGTGATGGTGCCTGGTGGAGTCACATGAACTGGATGTTCCCGAACTATGGAAAGCAGCATTGGGCTCAGCTTTACCGCCAATACGCTCCAGACCTGATGAAGGACCGTTCGCTGCGGCTTCTCGACCGAAGTTTCTTATGGTTGCATTTGGGTCTGGGTATCGCGATGTTCTGCGCCGGCTGGCTGATTTGGGATGTACGAACAGGGATTTCGCTGGTTGCCTGGGGAATGTTCGCGCGGCTGGTCTACATGCTGCATGTCACATGGGCGGTTAACTCCGCATCCCATATGTGGGGTTATCGCAATTACGAAACGCGGGACGACAGCCGCAATTTGTGGTGGGTCGGACTGTTGGCATGGGGCGAAGGCTGGCATAACAACCACCATGCGTTTCCGCGAGTCGCACGTCACGGACACCGCTGGTGGGAATTAGACATGAGTTATCTCACCGTAGTCCTGATGAAACGCGTAGGGTTAGCCTGGAATATTGTCCCGGTGCCAACCACGATCGACAGTTCATTAACGGAAAACGAGTTGGTTCTGGACAAACCTCAACCAGAAACGCAACGCATTTCGGCGTGACGGTCAGCCCGCTGTCAACTTGCGCAACGTTGAGCCTTTGGCCAAAATTAGCGGAAACCAGGCGCTTTTCCACTTTCAGCCTCCGAAAAGGTTGCGCGATGATAATCGGCGACATGAGTTCGGCGTGCGCGACTTTAGTTTCCCTTCGAATTCTAAAAGCAAGCGTACTTCTGCATCACCGCTAAAAATGTGGGTGCCACTGGCGGCAGCTTTGTGCCGCCAGTGGCTTCAATTCGAATTGCCCCTAAAAAAAGGAAGAGCACTGGCGAGCGAAGACGCACGCCAGTGGCACACAACCCCTCAGTGAAGCGATGGCGGACTACTACATAATCCATTGAAATGACTCACGACCCAAGTACTGTGCATTTTCTCAGGCGATATCTAAGAAGTTTCTTAGGTATGTTGCCGTGATTCAGCTGGTATTCGCGGTTACCAGCTGTCCAATATGATCACGTTACAGTCAGCGTCACGACGTTTGACGTGACTGAACCATAAGCATCGGAAAACACCGCTCTCGCCTGATCATCGGATTTTCAATTTTGAATCCGTTCCGAATTGGTATTCTCTCCTCTGTCTCTGTGTCCTCTGCGCCTCTGTGTTTCAATCTCTTTAAACTCTTCCACGAACGCCCAGGGAGGGACTTGTTGGATAGGTCGTATACGCCCGATATGCCCTATTTCTTTCCTTTGATTTCGTGTTTCGCCAAAGAAGTATCGCGAGATCCCCATACCCGGTTCCCTGGTTACAACGCGCGAACGATCGTCCTGTTCTAACCCCGTCATGCGACGCGCATGAACTGACTGTGCCGGTAAGAATCCAGCGAGGCTTTGCCTCAGACTAACGTAGCCGTCTCGCTCCGCCGAGACGATAGCCGAATTGCAACAGAACTCGACCGGCACTTGAACGCCTCGATTGATCATAAGGTAAATGGCAATTCGGCTTTCTTCTCGTCGGAGCGAGAAGGCTACTTTTGCAGAAATCCGGAAACTTGACTCGTCGAGCCAAGTTTCAGACCCGAAGTTGCCTATGTCGCTTTTGTGTTGACAATACTTTTTTCTTTTGTATATTTTTGACGTTCTGTTGTGTTTTTGTGTTGTTTG
>CAILLA010000181.1 GCA_903834925.1 uncultured Schlesneria sp. | reverse complement strand
CATCCATTCCGTGCAGGGACGAACGCCGATTTAAACGAAAGTCCAATCATCCGCAACATCAGTCTGACCGAGGGTGAACTAAACTCTTACTTGAAGCCGAGGGACAAAAAAAGGGGACAGGTCCAGTTGTTTTCAATTTGGACTTGAAACTGTCCAGCGGTCGAAGCTCCTATTAATTCAGTCGGGCTTTCTTGGTCTCCCTCGGGGGCGGAGAGTTGACTCGAGGCTCAGTTGCTTGGCGGTGTCTTCGATCCATTGATCGGATCCGAATGGTTGTCCGCGTCGAACGCATCGGCGTAGCGATTCCAACTCCGCTTCTGTTTCGGCGCCGTTCACAAATGACATCCATTTCCGTGGACAAGGTAATGGCCATTTCGCCAGCAAACTCTGCTGCTCGGCGGTCCCGGAACCCGTCGGCAGAGACTCGACCACTTCCAGTCTTCCGCATGCGGAACCAGATTGGCGCGTAACGCATTCCGCTCGACGTACCTGACGAGTTGATAGAAGTACTCGTCCGTCTCGACGGGGAATGATTTAAAGCGGCCCTGGTACACATGCCCCTGACCGACGCGACGGCGATTCTTCTGCCAGCGAGTCACGTGGGTGACCGTTAAACGCTGCATGAACAGCGCCAAATCGCCAGCGTGTTACGCCCACAAGACAAAATGCCAGTGGTTTGGCATCACACAGTACGCGCAAATCCGCATCGGGACTTTATCGAGCGTCTCTTCCACGCAGTCTTCAAACGCCGAGTAGTCCGCAGGCTTGCGAAACAAAGTCTGCCGCCCCACTCCACGATTTAACACGTGAAAGACCATTCCACCGGGCGCAACGCGGCTGATTCTTGGCATGATACCGATCGATGCAATCGCATGCCGTCGATTTCGTCAATAAAGGACCTGTCCCCTTTCTTCGTCCCGCGATTCCCCATGGTTGGTTTTTGGTGCTGCTCAGATTGCCAGCGAGCGGCGGAAATAGATACCAAAGCCGATTCCAAATCCCCCAACGAGCATTGATGCTAACGACGAAGGCTCGGGAACCGTATTCACCTGAAAATTGGTTTGAGTCACTGACCCGTCAGTGCTGCTTGTCTGAAAGAATACCGCGGCATTGTTTGTATCAACGGGGCCATTGAAGAGTGGGTTGTTGAAACTGTCAAACATGGAGATCGCCAGGGTTGCAGTACCAAAGGAAGCGGCTCCGATCCCGTCACCCGTCAACGTGACGTGGAAGTCGAAAGTTGTTCCGAAGTGCGATACGAGTTGATCGGCATCAGCGACTTGAAATGCAGAATCATCGTTGTCGAGCGAAAGAGTGTTGGTGCTTAAGTCGCCCGTGACCGTAACGTTAGGAACCCCACCGGGATTAAGATTCGCTGTCAAACCATTGAGCATTGCGTCGCTGGAAAAATTATCAAACGAGACCGTGACCGGAATGCTGTTCCCATCTCCGCCGAGTTGGAACTCAACATCACCGGATTGTCCTTGGAATGAAGAGGTGTTAATGACCACGTCGAAAGTGAGCGATCCAGCACGGGCGGCAGTTGGCACCAAGGTCATCGTGACAAGCGAGATCGCAATCAAGCTGTTTCGAACAAAATGGAAAAGTCGCATGAATCAAAGCCTTTCAAATAATTCGGGGAACAGATGTCTTCGCTGCTGCATTACGTAAGCAATTTTCAATCAATGACAGAAAACGTTTTAAAGGTGTAATTAAACGCCGTAACGTTAGTCGGCAGGGCAAAGCTGAGCGAAAGACTCACAGACTTGCCCGCCGCCAATCCCTTCGTGCTGAACCGCACCCACGGATCGGTGCCGGCGGCAGTCGTCCCGCTCCCGCCCGTTAAAGTCACTCCCGGAGTCAGATTTAGCAGGACCAGATCAATATCGCCGATCAGAGTGCCACCACTGATATTTGTGATTGTCACTGTCGAGTAGTAAAGACCCGTCGTCCTGTTCTTGATCACCGCACTCCGTGTGACAGAAACCAGGCTCGAAATATCCGCTCCGACGTATACGGTGGAAGTGTTCGCCGACGTTGTACTCAGCGACGTACCAACCGAATTCGTCAGAGTCACGTTCGGCAGGTAAGTTCCTGCGGCGGAGTAGGTATGCGACCCTGAAACGTGAACCGTCGTTCCGTCGGCAACCGAATGAACGACCGGAACGTTCGTGTCGAAGTGTCCGTCGCCCCAGTTGATTGTCGCGGTGTAAGTCGTGGGTGACAAAAGAGCCCGCGAGTCCTGGAAGTCCACCAGAGTAAATGTGCCGGTATTCAAACCGACAAAGCTCGTCAACTTAAAGGTGGTCAGAACGCTGAAGGGTTGGGTGACCGTCAATGTTGCGGGATTGGTCGTCGTCGTCCCTGCGACATTGGTAAACGAGGCCCGATACTGACTGGCGTTGTTCCCCGTCACGGTAGTCAGGCTGTATGTTGTTGACGTCGCACCCGAAATATTGTTCCAAGTTGCCCCGTTATTCGTACTGACCTGCCATTGAACCGAAGGGGTTGGAGTGCCGCTCGCTGCCGTCGTGAAGATTGCGATTGCACCGGCAGTGACGGTAATGTTCACAGGCTGCGTGGTGACTGAGGGAGCTAATGTCAAGTTTGGGGAATTGTCGCCAACATCATGCGACAAATAGACGGTTCCAGCGCCACCGTGTATGTAATCACCAGATCCGATGGCGGTGATGTTATCGGTGTTGAACGTACTGAAGCTGTTTGCGTAGACAGCGATCCGGCCGCCGCCGCCCCCGCATGTATTGGAATTTCCACCGTTGGCGGAGATGCTCCCCGCTCCCGAGAGCTGACCGGCGAT
>CAILLA010000180.1 GCA_903834925.1 uncultured Schlesneria sp. | reverse complement strand
GAAAATGATGTCCACTGCTCGTAGGGCAGAGGTCTTCAGCTTCTTGCATGACAGTTTCTTGAATCGCCTCGATCATGAGCGAGGGTTTCCGTGTGTTGGACACGATGCTGCTGCACATCAATGGATTGCTCGTTTCAACTCAATGGGCCAGATCATGCCAATCCAACACATCTGGGAATCTTGGTGGAAATTGGATACTCCGGGTCGAGCGGTTGCGGCTTTGGAATATTGTTCCGGAGTGATGTATCTGAAAGGAGCCAACCCACTCTTCGGAACCTGGACTAAGACGGGCGGCGGCGGCGGTCCGTACCTTTTTGCAAATGACAGCGATCTCTTCGAAGTTTGCTGGACAAACGAAAATATCAAATTCGTGTCCGCCAGGCTTACCGTGGATTTCGTTAATGACCGTGTTGTTAAAGCTGTAGAAAGATTGACTGGTGAACCAGAGTCCGAGGTCGCTGGGAGGCTGAGGACTGATTTGTTTGCCACGCAGAATGGGATTCCGACTCAAGAAATTATCGAATCGAGAATCTCTGAGCTCCCGCTCTTATTGGCTGACCCATCCGCAACGGAGTGGTGGAGTTTCTGATTCGAATTTCAAACACTGGTCAATGAGCGAATTTTCGCAAGAGCTTATTGCATCCCAACCATTTAGTCGTTTGTTGGCTCCCTCAGTGTCAGCCCCCTCAGCCTTTGAAAGAAATGCTCATGATTGACCATCAAATCGCCGAGGTCGTCAACCAAGAGTTGCGAGCGTTTGTATCGAACACCACGATTGATCCCAGCTGGCGAAAACTTGTATCTGACCTGCAAGCATTGCCCCTCCTTGGCGCACCGATCTGTGTATTGGTCCGACCAAGTGGCGAGTTCGTTTCATTCGTTTTCGAATCTTGGAACGGAGGTATTCCAGTTGTTCGCCTCGAAGATGACGAAGCCGTTCGGACTGAAGCACTTTTTTACGGTATTACCGACAACCCATCTCTTCGAATTCTCTGCCTATCAATTCCGTCAAATGCGGCCATTTGTTGGCAGTGTCATGGAACGGGAAATCAATCAGGGCCCGTTGCTGACTCCTGCACCTGTCGTGGGTTGGGTTGGTTGCCACCGAACCGCCACCTTGATCCAAAGTCGCTGATAATCGCATGCTCAGGTCCGGCGATGATTCGTGGGGCGATAAATGAAGTGAGGCAGCAATTATCTCCCGAATTCCGAAAGCGTCTCGCCAAAGTCGAACGTGATTTTATCTCATTCAAATTGAGTGGTTTTGATGTCGAGGGCCTTTACCGGCGAATGAATAACCGATCTGTCGCACAAATTCTTGCTGAAGACGATCTCAAACCTGACCCAACACCGTTAGCATCAGGCCAAATCGGTGAAGTTCGTTATGAATTGTATGATGCGCCTGATCCGAGGAACACCCGATTGGACGACCCATCATGAATCGAAGAATAAGGAAAGGAACGAGCATTCAAGTAATGCCGGTCAAGTGATTGAATTGACTGATCGCGGGGGCGAATTACTTAAGCAAATCAACCTGCATAAACCTATTATGCACGCAAAACACCAAAAAACGAAGCCAGATCCGATTTCATGGGAACGGCTCCGTGCAATCTTCGGCAACCCTCGTCCGCCTCACACGATTTGGGAACAGTAGTTCGACGAAAAGGCTGATTGACTCGAGCGGATCGCACGAACAGCATATGAGAAACTGGTGAACCAGAATCCGAGGAGGCTGGGAAGCTGAGGAACGATTTGTTCGCCACGCAAGATGGCACTCCAACTCAAGAGATTATCAAATCGAGAATCTCTGAGCTTCCGCTCTTATTGGCCGACCCGTCGGCAACGGAGTGGTGGAGTTTCTGATTTTAGACGGCTCGCGGAGTTCCGTGGTTACCGATCGATCTCACCCATCACGATGTCCAGCGAACCGACGATCGAGGGGATGTCGGCGATCAGAACGCCTTGGCAGAGTGGTCCGGTGACCGACAGGTTGCAGAAGCAGGAGCTCTTGGCGCGGACGCGGAACGGTTCGGCATCGCCGTCGCCGACAACATAAAAGCCCATCGAACCTTTGGGGCATTCGGTTTCGAGATAGACTTCGTCGGCGGGAAGTTTCTGGTTCATCTTGAACGGCAGACGGTACTCGCCCTTTGACGTTGGGTAACGATCCAATGCCTGGCGGATGATCTCAATCGACTGAGCCACTTCCATCATGCGGACGAAGAAACGGCACCAGTTATCGCCCAACTTCGCTTCCTGAGGAATACCGCCGAAAGCGGGGTCAGAGAACGGTGCGACGGGGATCTTGAATTTGTAGCCTTCGTACATCCGGGTATAGATCGGTTCGCCGTCGCGACGCAGGTCGTAGTCGACGCCACTCCCTCGCAGGACCGGACCGGTGCAGCCGTAGCTCATTGCCATTTCTGGCGACAAAATTCCAAGGCCAGCGGTTCGTCGGACGAAGATCGCGTTGCGAGTCAGCAGTGTGTGGTATTCCTTGATCCGAGGTCCCATCCAGTCGAGGAACATCTTCAGAGCATCGATCCAGCTTAACTGCATGTTCGGATTACGCTCAGTCAACTGTGCCAGACCGGGTGGAATCGTGATCTGGTCGGGCAGATCGTGAGTTGCCCCTCCGATTGTGATGTAACTGTATGTCAGGCGTGCTCCACAAACTTCTTCGAACAGGTCGAGAATGATTTCACGTTCGCGGAACGCATAGAGGAACGGACTGAATGTTCCGAGATCGAGACCATAAGCCCCCATCCCGACCAGATGGCTGGCAATCCGGTTCAGCTCGCCGATGATGACTCGCAGAGTCATCGCTTTTTCAGGAACTTCCATCCCGATCAGCTTCTCGATGGCGAGGCTGAATCCGAGATTCATGTTCATCGCCGCGAGGTAATCCATGCGGTCGGTGTAAGGAATCCATTGTGGCGGCGAAAGATTTTCGCCAATCTTTTCGGCACACCGATGCAGATACCCAATGTGAGGCGTCACTTCGTGAACGATTTCGCCGTCGGTCCGCAATAACAACCGGAGCACTCCGTGAGTACTGGGGTGTTGTGGACCCATATTGACCAACATTTCGTCGGTGCGAACGTCAAATTCAACGATACGTGGGTCTTCGAGTGTCAGGCTCATTTTATTTTCTTCACGCTATATTCTGCGAACGGCTTATTTGCCGCGAACGCCATGGTATTCCAAGGGGAATTCGTAATCTTTTCTCAGCGGATAACCTTCCCAGTCTTCCGGGCAAAGAATCCGCCGCAAGTTGGGGTGGTTTGTGAAATGGATTCCAACAAGATCGTAGGCTTCCCGCTCGTGCCAGTCACCAATTCCCCAGACATGTGCAACCGATGGAATCTCAGGAAGTTCCCCGGTCACACCGTCTTTCCAGCGTGGAACCTTAACTTTCAGCTTGCACCAATGCTTCAGCGAATAGCTGTACAGGTGATAGACAACTTCGACGTGCGGATCGCAGGGAGTCTTTTTCTTCGGATCGGTTTCAAGCCAGTCGGACGCGGTCAGGTCGTTCAGAGCTTCGAACTTCAGGTCGGATTCCGTTCGCAAGAATTCAGAAACGTCAGCAATCGCGGTTGACGCGACTTCGATCCAGGGATCTTTGACGCCTGTCTTCAGTTCGCGAATGGAATCGCCGAAGCGGGAGACCAGTCGCTGATAAATGTCTTCAATCTTCATTGATGCAATTCCGCCGTAAGCGTCAGACCGTGTTTCTGATTTTGATCAAAGTCGTTAAGGCAATCGAGATTTGTTGTTGATCGTCTCGTATCCGAAATTGTTTGAGTTTTGGCTAATTTCCTGTGTACTCAACAATGTCAACTCGCAGTAACCGGCACTGGTTTCTTTGTGGATACTTGCGAGAGAGGCAGGGTCGTCGCACCGATGGTGCTCTTACGTTCGGCCGTCGTACGGACCCAGTCCAGATCGCCACGTTTCCAGACGTAAGCAAACCCGACAAGCAGCACGGCGAAGAACGCGGCGACGTCGACAAACGCTGTCCAGCCCAATTGTAATGCGGTAGCGGCTGTCACGGCCGTCTGATCGGTGATGGAACCCGCTGGGACCGTTAACAATTGTTCGCTGAGGACTCGGCGAGCTTCATTTGATAAGGCCGGGTCGGACAGTTGCATTGCCGTCCCGAAAACCGTCGCCCACGGGAAGAAGAAGACCACTTCCACGTCGAAAATGATGAACAGCAGAGCAACCACGTAAAACCGAAGATCGAACTGAATGTAGCTTGAGCCAATGGTCGGCTCGCCGCATTCGTAGGTGGCATCTTTTTCTGCCGACGGTAATCGTGGGCGAACCAACCTTCCGATCAGCAATGGAGCGATCAAAAAGCCAATCGCCGCGATCGTAAATACAAGAAAATGTCCGACAACTTCGGTCATGGCTGATTTATTCCTTCGGATTGGCGTCGGTATCGCCGTCTTTCAACTTTTCTCGACCTTGAAACCCCGCCTCAACGGTATGCCAGAAATCGACGGATGGCTCACCAAGTTTCCAGCAGAGGCAAACTTCCTTGCCATTTCGCTTGGCAGGAAAGTCAACCAGACCGAGTACCGGATCTTTAAATTCGACACCTAACTCAAGCAATTCATCGACGTAACCCTGCAGACGTTCCACATCGCGCTCAAGATCGTGCCGAACCTGCTCGACCTCTTCGCTATACGGATCGTCGGCTCGCGCCCCTTTCGATCGACCACGAGTGATTCTCGCTAATCGCTCTTCACGATCGCGAACTTCAGGAAATAACTCGACAATATCACTGACGATCGCCCGAACCAGCGGCAAAGTCTGATTTGCCGAGGCAACCGAAAAGTACTGACGCGGAGCCAGCTTGGCACTCATCGAAACTCCCTGATTGAGCGACTGCTCCGCAGTCGCAGGATTTCGTGTAAAAAGACCTGATTACCCAGTTGCTAAACCCCAGTGGCACAACAACTTAAAACCAGGTCCAATTTCGGCTTCAAAACGGCCCACTTCACTATCAAAATCAATTCGTCAGTATGGTTGCTATCATTCGAAGAAACAACAGCTTCCGGCATCATTCTTCTGTTTGAGTAAATTGAAACGGACTCGTCTCACCCTTCACCCAGACAGGTTCGTACAGCACTTTCGATTCCGCAACGGCAGTCGGGTTCAGTGTTGCCTGCCCCCAACTTACTTCCAGCGGCAATTTGGCGTAGTCGACGATGCATCCATCGCGACTGTAACAACTGAGATCGTGGTTCGAACCCATGAAAATACAGTCAACCGGACAGGGTTCGACACACAAAGCACAAAACATGCACTTGGTATAATCGATCGTGAAGCCATTCACGCGAAAGCCCTTGCCGACCGGGCTTTTTTCTTTTTCGATATAAATACAGTCAACCGGGCAGGCAACTGCACACTTTTCGCAGCCGATGCAGGTTGTCAGATCGAACCGATGAAAGCCCCGATAGCGAGCTTTAACCGGAACCGGAACTTCGGGGTATTCGTACACTTCCGTAAACGTTTTACGGCGGTAGGTCCAGATCATGGTCCGCATTGTGACGTACATGCCTTGCAGCAAGGTCGAAACAGCAACGTAAACGTTGCGGCACCAGTCGCGGAAATTCAAAAACGCCTGCATAAGGGTCTCGCTGGATATCGCTGTCCAAGACGCTCGCTGTCGCGTAGAAAGCCACGAAGCCAGAGCACAGCGCAAGGCTCCACCGCGATTTAGACTAAGGGATTATAGGCCGCCGTACCATCAACGCAAGCGACGCTAAACCACCCGAAAAGGGGATCTCTCACAAGTGAGAAGTCGATTTCGTGTTTCATGCCATAATTGGGTGCCACGGTTTTACCGTCTTCGGTACGGCGGTGCTTGGTTTGCGAAGGTCTCCCGACTCAAACTCGTCACGACCGAAGGTCTCCTCTTCAATTTCCTGCTGTTGCCCGACCCCAGAACAGCACTTTAGCCTATTTTCGATGCGGAAATATTCAAATGAGACGGTTCACATACCCGCATTCGATCGTTTGCTGGTATAATTCTGGCATGACCACATTACCCCCCGAATTACAGGATATGGTAGAGCAATCCGGCGACACTCCTGTCAGGTTTGTCGATCCACGAACTCAACGCGTTTACGTCTTGATCGCCGACGAACAACTCGACCGACTCAGGTCATTGATCGACCTTGAACCACTGACAATTGAACAACAACGTCAAATTCTTCACGACGCGGGACAACGTGCGGGTTGGAATGATCCGGAAATGGATGCGTACGACAATTACGATGAGCAAACGCAGAAATGATCTCTGTTTCAAGGGGTGATGTCGTACTGGTTGATTACCCGTATTCGGATCGGGCAGGTTCCAAAGTACGTCCTTGTGTCGTCGTTCAAAACGATGCTGACAATCAACGATTGGACGACACCATCGTGGTTTTGATAACAAGTAGAACACGATTTACGTCCGGTCGGTCAACCGAACTTCTCATCACGGCACAATCGGAGTCTGGAAAACGGGCCGGACTCATTTTTGATTCAGCCGTTCAAGCTCAGAATTTGGTGACGATTGACCGCAGTTTCATCCGGCGCAAGATTGGCTCGCTACCCGCCGGAACGATGGCAGATGTCGATCATTGTCTGAAAGCAGCACTCGGTTTAATCTAATTTCGTTGTGCGAAGGTCTCCCGACCTCGCACCCGTCACGACCGAAGGTCTCCTCTTCATTTTCTTCCTTGCTTTCAGATGAAGCGTGAACAAAAGGAGGACGCGCATTGCGTGTAGTCACACAATTGTATCTGCCTGACGGATAAGTGACTGATCTATTCAGGCTTCCTTATGGTAAATCCGACGTCAAAATACTTGATCGACGTCCCGTTTTCGACGGCGGCCAGTTTGCCCAGGTCGTCGATGCCATCGCTCCCCACGCTCCAGACAATGGCTTCTGTTACACTTTCGCGACGATACAGGACTTGTCCCCCTGCCGAATCGCATGGATCAAGAGGAATGGCTTCCAAAAACTCAGGAACAAGTTGCTGTAAGTTTTCAGGAAACGTGCCGTTTTCCCGTTGATAGGCTTGCGCCGCAAGAACCACTTGGATCGCGGCCTGTCTGGCGGCCTGGTGCAACATTGTGCTGTCAAACTGGTGGAATGACGGAGCCAACCTCCGAAAGACCAGTGAACGGTTGATTAAAGGAGCAGCAAGGATCTGTAGAATCGGAATCGAGTCCGACTGCTGCCAGTCTTTTTTGGACCGATCGCAATTTCTGTCGTACTTTTGGGTTCGCTTGTCATTGCGAATGTGCTCTCCAAAACGTTCCGTGAGCCATTTGTGGTCTTAATCATCCTGGCTTTTTCATCAATCTCGTCACAAGGTTTTTCGCCTTCTCGCGGACCTCATTCTTGATAGGACGGACCTCCAAATTGTTTCCATCAGATTCCTTGAATTCCAACAATGACAACAGCAGATAATATACCGATTCAGGGTCAGACAAGGTTTTTCCGTCATCCAGCAACGATTCAAATACGTTCAGGACTTTAAGCCGTTCGTCGTCCTGCATTTCGCGTAATGGACTGTTCCAGAAATGCTTGTCGAAAAATTGTCGCTGAAATTTCTCGAGGTACACATGTCGGACCCAGTCATCAGGCCCGTCATTCACGATTTCGACCAGGTCCATAATTCGCGGAGTCGATTCATGGTAGCCGAGACGAGGTGGCGGATCCCAATGGGGCGGAAATTCATCAATTCGATGAGCCCTCATCATCACGATGGCCTCCGGCAAACGGCCCGCTCGCAAGGCTCGCTCGACTTGAAACCGAATCCTCTGTTCGGGCTGAGTCATGGGAAGAATGAAGCTCCATATCAGTATCGACAGCAACGCAACGGCCCATACCGACGGACGGATTTTGCGAGACCCGTCGCCCGTTGATGCGTGATACAACCATGCGGGTTGACCAAAGCAAAAAACGATTCCGCTGCCAATGACCCAAAAGGGATAGGCCAGCATTCCTATTGCTTGTACGAACAGGGTCACGCTTGCAAGGGTCCTTTCGCTTTCCGTCATTCGCACGCCACCCATCACATTCAGGATCGGTCTTGGCATGTACGCCAGCAAGAACAACAAGACGCTATCCGCAAACAACAGCACGACGGGAAGAACAGTTTCGATTCGAGCGTTGAACAGAACCGTAATGACGCGGATGATCAGGGACACTCGCCACAACGCGACAATCCCGAGTAGCCAGAGATTGACCTCAACTGCTGCCGCCGCCGACAGGAATCGCTCGACGGGAATGGCATAAAGCCAGGCGAGCGGTGCGGTCATCCAGTACAAACCGAGAAATGTTCGATAGCTGGAGAAAACGCTTTTGACATGTGCGTGGCGACGGAGCGATAGCAGGTAGACCAGCACGAACAGCAGCAACGATGTGACCAGCGATGCTACGAAAGGCAACAGCAGGTGCCACGGTTCACTCCATAAATCTTCTCCGTCGTATTCACGAGCAAACCCGGCGGAAATCACGAACAGCAAACCGAGCCAGACGGTCCTGGAATTCTCGGCCAGTGACAAGATTGCGGTTCGAGAACACAGGAAGTACTGGGCAATCGTCTTCAGCGTGATGTCTGTACCGTTCGTCGCGGAACGCTCATCGGCATGGTCGATTGGTTCGAGACTCGTCATCGGAATCGCCTTTGCCCGGTTGGTTTCGTTTAAGGACCCATATTATGGAAAACGTTGCTGGCTACCAGCAAAATGAACCATCCAATTAGTGATGCCGTCGCCAGAACCCAAACCGTTGGTTGAATTCGTTGAGAGGGTTTGACCGTCGCTGTGACATTCACCCATTCGGGTTCCGTCGAAACAAAAACCAACACAAAACCGAGTGCCCAGAAAGGATATGTCAGGATTCCCCACCACCCTGCGTACCGTGACACCATTTCAACTGTGAGCTGGCCTTGTGTCTGTCGAGCGCCACTCATGAAAGAGATCACGGGTTGGGGAAATGCGGCGAAAAGAAAAAGCACGACCGAATCAGCAAACAGAAGCACGACGGGAAGAACATTGACGGTCCATGCGTTGAACAGGACGACGATCACTCGCATGATCAGAATCACTCGCCACAATGAAACCAACCCCAGCAGCCAGAGGTTGGCGTTGGTCGCTCCTTCGGGGGGGGAGAAATGTCTCGACGGGGATTCCATAAAACCAGGCCAGAGGTGCCGTCATCCAATAAAGCCCCAGAAATTTTCGATAGCAGTTCCAGAATCCTTCCATCTCAGCGCCCCGGTATATCGCCACGCTGTAAACCATGACGAACAAAATCCAGGAAGTCGCCAGGGACGCAACCAACGGTGCCAACAGATGCCACGGCTCCTGAGCCAGATTTTCCCGGTCGTATTCGCGGGCTAGCCCAGCGGTGATCACAAATATCAATCCCAGCCAGACCGTCGCACGATTCGTAGCCAGGTCCAAAATCGCGGATCGGTAACCGAACAAGTATTGAACGAGTGTTTTTAGCGAAACGTTTTCACATTCAG
>CAILLA010000179.1 GCA_903834925.1 uncultured Schlesneria sp. | reverse complement strand
CGTCTCGCTCCGCCGAGACGATAGCCGAATTGCAGCAGACCTCGACTTGCACTTGAAAGCCCCGTTGGATCACAAGGTCAATGGAAATTCGGCTTTCTTCTCGGCGGAGCGAGAAGGCGACTTTGAAAGAAATCTTGAAATTTGACTCAATGAGTCAAGTTTCAAACTCGAAGAAGTCCGATGCAATGGCACGTCACGTCAGCACCTCAAGAAAACTCCCTCACAGCGTTTCCGAATAGTGTGCACGCCATCTCCAGCGTCGCGAGCACGTACCGAGAGAAGTCTCATCCTCATCACGTTTGCGTTCTTTTTCGTGGGTTTCCCAGCGGTCGCTAGCGTCTCTTTTTGTGACGCTGATGTTTCACAGGGATCAGTTGCCCGTCTTGGCCGACGAGATATGTCCCCGGAGGTTTGCAGCAGACTTCCACTAACGATGCCAGCTTTTTTGACATGACGCCGTAGGCGAGACACGCCAGACAGAAGCAGAGCACCGTTCCAATAATCAGCGGCCCCACTGCTCCAAAAGTGATTCCCGGTTGAAGGATGGATTCCGTTGGGTTGCTGGGATCAACGTAGACCGTTACGGTTGCCCCTGCTTCATACCGTTTGACGATCTCATCGGCGCCCGAATGGCTGTCGGAAGGGACATCACCCACGCCAATTCGATGCCCTTCGTATTTCTTGCCGTCAAGTTCGAATAAAAATGTCACCTGCGGAATCCAGACATCCTTAGTGACCTCCTGACGAATGCTCCGATTTCGTTGAACGGGATCGTCTCGGGAATTAGTCGTCGTGGATACCGACATGGAACTGGCGGTGATGACGCCAGGCGTCGTCCGCCAACTCGGCGACTGCCAGGCATCCCACGTCTGACGAATGCCAATTCTTGCAATCGCAAGTCCGCCGCAAACTCCCAGACCGATCAGAACCAAAGACGCCAGCCGAATTCGAAAGACCAGTTGTTTTAAACGCTGCTGATTGTCCTTAATTTCCATCTCAATATACTTTGATATGAAACGTTCTTGGCGTAAAGGAAATTAGGGGGCAACGTTATTTTTTCGCAATTATGTTGTCCAAATGACAGCGCTTCCGCAAGTCAGCAATCATTGACAGCCACTACGAAATGCGAGCACTCCGTCACCGGGACGAAATCATGCAAACTGCTGAGGCAAAGGCCCGATAACCACCGTCTCAGGGGCAGTGGGGTTTATCAATAAGGGACCCGTTACTTTGCGCTGGCCTGGACATTGTCGGCGGGCGGCTTAGGGGCTTCGAATTTGAAAAGTTCTTGCGAGTTGGTTCCGTTCCAGATTCTTAAGACGCCATCTTCTCCACCTGCTGCGGCGATCGCTTCGTCTCGGGTCACGGCGACGGAATAGACGAAGTCGGTTGGTCCTGCGAAATTCCGGTAGTTGCCGCCGTCGTTAGATCGGTGCATCTTGACCGTCTTATCTCCACTGCCACTGATCAGGTTGTCGCTGGCTCCGATGTAACGAATGGATGTCACCTGTTTGGTGTAGTTCTGAATTGTTCGGTGCTGTTCTCCCGTTTCGACGTTCCAGACCTTGATCGCGTTGTCAGCTCCGGCACTTGCAATGCGGCTGCTGTCTGCTTTCCAGGCAACTCCTAAAACGTGATGCGTATGTCCTTCAAACGAACGAATCAGTTTGCCGGACTCGACGTCGAATTGCTTGACGAACTTGTCCGCCGCGCCACTGACGAGTTGTTTTCCGTCACGTGAAAAGTCGATCGCAAAGACCGTATCACTGTGAGCGTCGATAAACTGTTTCACGATCGCTTTGGTATCGACGTTCCAGAGAATCAGTTCACCACTGCGTGAAGGATCGCCGCCACCCGTGGCGAGCAGTTTTCCATCGGGGCTGAATGCGAGCGAGAGAACTCGGTTAATGAACTGTGACTTCGCAAGATCCAGTGAATTTTCTGACGGAGGACCGAGAGTCGCGATCAACTTCCAGGAGGGATTTGAATCCCATGTCAAAACTTGTTTATCATCGCTCACACCAACAAGGACTCGGTTTGGTCCCGACGCGAGCAGTCCGACGGGGGCTTTGTGCCCGGTGATTTCTTCGAGGGGTTTCCCTGTTGTTCCGCTCCAAATTCGGATGGTGCCGTCATCGCCTGCTGTGGCGATCAGTTTACCGTCGGCGACATACGCCACGGATTTCACGGGTTTGCCATCGGCGGCAGGAAGGTCGGCCTTTGCCTGGTTGAACACCGTTTCGACCTGTTTGGCCGCGTTAGTTTCCTGGTCCAGGACGAGTTTGACTTGTTTCTGTTGTTCGTCAGCAGTTTGTTGACCTTTCTCGGACTGAACGACAGTTTTTGCTGCCGCATCGAATGCTTCCTGAGCCTTCTTCACCGCTTCTGTTTCTTTCGTGGCAGCGGCTTCCGCATCGGTTTTCTTCTTTTTCAACGCTTCGTCGTCGGGCTTGGCAGCGAGTTCTGTTTTTGCGGCTTCAACGACTGCCAAAGCGGCCTGTTCTTTAGTTTTTGCTTCGGTCAGTGCCTTTTCCATCGCAGTCTTTTGTTCGACGGCTTTCTTGGTCGCTTCTTCTCGTTCTTTAAAGTTCTTTTCGGCCGCTTTGAAGCTGGCGTCGGCGAGTTGAACTCGCGACTTGGCGACAGTGTCATCGTCGGTAAGCTTCAGCACGTTCCGCTGAGCGGCGATATTTCCTTTCAGTTCTGCGACAGGGTTGCCATCAATTTTCCAGAGGCGAGCCATATTATTCGCTCCGGCAGTCACCAGGAATTGCCCGTCGTTCTTTATAGACAATGCGGTGATCGGGGCACCGTGGTTTTGAGCACGTGCTTGATTGCCGTTGGCAATTTCCCAAACGCGCCATGTTGCATCAGCGCTTGCGGAAACAAGTTGAGTTCCTGCGGGAAGAAGGAGAGCTACTGCACTAACAGGGCCTCCATGTCCTTTCATCTCAACGACTGGCTTCACTGGTTCGGCGGGCTTGTCCCCTTCAGCCGGTTTTGGAGCTTCAAACGGTACCGTCCAGCCGCGAATGAAGTTGTCTCCGGCATGGCCCGAGAAGACCCGTGTTCCGTCCAAATTCAGCGCGACGCAAGTAATTTCATGAGGCGTTTCCAGCAGACCCGCCTGCTGTCCATCAGCGACATTCCAAAGCCGCAGTGTTTTATCCTTCGAGCCGCTGACGAGTTTTGCCGAATCCGACGTGAATTGAACCCCTGTGACAGGACCAGCATGTCCTGCAAGCACTCGTCGTGCATTGGCATCGACTGAGCTTTGAATCACGAGCGAGTTATCCGCTCGACCGAGTGCAATCCACTTTCCGTCTGGCGAAACTGCGACCGACGTCACCGATTGATCCTGAGGGAAAGCTCCTAATTGGACGTTGGGCAATCGTTGCCATAGTTTCACTTCGCGATAGCCAGCGGAGGCCAGCAGGTTTTCTTGCGGGTTGAAAGCAATCGCGTGAACAAAGTCCCGATGAGCCGCGCCGTGCGGATAAAAGGCTTTGTCTCCCTGCTTGATCGCCAGCAACGCCGGATCTTGAAGCCGAGTCACATATTCGCCCGTTGTGACATCGTAAAGGTCAATCTGATTGGCTCGACCACAAGCAGCCCAGCGTCCCCAGGTGGAAAGAGCAACGCTGTAAATCGCGTGCATATTCGACGGTACCGATTGCCAGGGAACCGCGTGTTGTCCTGAACCAGAACCAGCTGTCGCACCCTCTTCAATCCACTTTTTCAACAGACCGAGTTCTTGCGGTGTGAACGCGGATGCAGAGACTTTATTAGGAAGAGGTGGCATGGCGGGATCAGCCGCTCGGGACGCCACCTGATAGATCAGACTTTTTTCAACGTCTTTAGCGACGACCGAGGTTCCTCGTTTGCCACCTTTGACGATGGCAGGAACATCTTCGAGAATCAATTTGCTTTCCGCGATGGCGACGTTGTGGCAGGCAACGCATTTCTCGTCGAGGATGGGCTGAATGTCTTTTTCAAAGTCGACTGGTCGCCCCAGATTGGCCTCGACCGGATCGATCTTTCCTGGCTTTTTGGCTTCTTGCGACAGCCCGACTTGGGTACACAAAAACGCAACCGCAAACACTGTCGAGAACGAAAAAAAACGATTCAGCATGGCAGAGCCTTGAGTCTGAAAAAATGATTTACTTGACGATCTTCAAATTGACTGGTTGGTCGACCGCGGCTTCACCCTCGAATTGCGAGGTTGCGCGTACGACCATATTGGCCAGTTGAGCTTCAGCAGCGTCACCGGCCGCTTCAACAATTAAGACCCCCGCCGTCTGATCTGCGGGGATGACAACCGGTTCAGCTTTGATACCGGCAACGTTTGGAGGAATTGGCAGATTCAAAGTGACCGGGCCGGTAAATCCATTTTGGCGTTTCACTTCGCACTTCACTTCGATTTTCGATCCGACTTTGACACTGCCTCCGTCAGCAGGCGCTGCTGTCAACGTATACGGAGCAGGTTTCACGGTGATGACGATCGGCGTGGTTGTGGGATGGAAGTTGAGGTTCGCGGCTTTGGCGTAGGCATCGGCTGCTTTAAACCGTTGGTCTGCTGCTGCCTTCTCTGCTGTGGCGGCTTTATTCTTATCGTCCGCAACTTTGGTTTCTGCTTCCGCTTTGACCTTCGCTTCGTCAGCCTGCTTGCCGACCAATTCGGCATCGGCTCGGGATTTTTCTGCCGCGGTTTGAGCGTCCAAAGCCGTTTTTGCGGCCAGTTGAGAGTCAACCAATTTCTTTTCGGCAGCGGCTTTGAGATCCGCATTATCACCCGCGTTTTTGACCCCTTCCGCTGCAACCTTTTCGGCCGCCTGTGCGTCTGCCAAAGCCTTGTCCGATTGCTGTTTGGCTTCTGTCAATTTCTTCAGGTTCGCAGCATCATCAGCGGCTTTTTTGATGGCGGCGTCTTTTGTCGCCGTTGCGGTCTTTAGTGCCTCTGCCGCAGCATTGGCCGCCTGTTCCGCAGCAGTAAACTCCGCTTTCGTTCGATCGGCTTTGGCAGGATTCTTTCGATACGACACAGCAGCCTGGCCTGTCAGGTATGTAACGTATGTCCCGACAGGTGCGTTCGGCGGAATAAACAAACGGAATACTTCGTCATTCTTTTCTTTCGGAATCGGCTTATTTTCGACCTGCGCGTTAGGCGGTTGCCCTTGGACAGTGATGTTAACCGGTTGATCGAAACCATTTCGACGAGCGATCTTCACCGGGACAAGGATCTGACGATTGTGATTCGCTTCAACCCTGTGGACGTCGGTCGTGATCTGATAGGGTGATGGTTCTTCCATCACTGACAGCTCTATGGACTCGGAGAGTCGTGCATCACCGGGGATATTTGGCTGTGGAGCACCCCAGACAATGGTTCCATAACGGGCGGGGTGAGTCACTTCACGAGCGGCGGCATTTTTCACATTTTCTGCTTGGATGGCTGCGGCCTTGGTTTCGTTCACTTTCTGATCTGCAGCAGCTCGGGCGTCAGTGGCAGTCTTAAGAGCAGCAGCAGCGGCTGTCACCTTCGTTTCCGCGTCAGCGACTTTCTTCTTGAGCCCCTCATCATCCGGTTTGGCCGCGAGTTCAACTTTTGCGGCTGCAAGAGCTTCATTCGCTTTCGTGAGTTCTTCCGTCGGCTTGGCAATCGCTTTGTCAGCAGCGGCGAAGGCATCTGCTGCAGCTTTCGCAGTCGCTTGAGCGGCGGTCAAAGCTTCGCTCGCGGTCGGGTCATCAATCCTTGCTTTGGAGACCAAACGGATCGTTCCCGCCCATGCTGGAGCATCTTCTGATGAAGAAAAAACGAGGACGCCACTTGGAGGAGCAACCCCGACACTGATATCACGGCAGGTAACGCCAGGAGGAAGTCCCTCGGCAGTTACCGTCACTGGCCCGGCATAACCATCTCGACGAAACACGACGACTTGGACCGGAAAATTATCCCCCCGTCGAAGTGTAATGCCGCACGGTGTAGCTTGACGCTGGCCCGGCGGCGTCAGCGCTGTGGCAACAGCGACCACGCGAAAATCAGGGGTCTCTTTGCGAACAATTAATCGGTAAACGCCAAGATCGTGCTTTGAATTGCCGTAACGTTCTCGCAACGTAATGCGAAAGGTTCCATCAGCAGGAGCAACAAATTTCACAACATTGTCATCGCTCAACGTATCGAACAGGTTGGCCAGCGGATTGGTTGGATCGTCGTCCAAAGCACTAATTCGCGTGAGTGTCTCTTCTCCTTTATCGTTGGTTTTCACCTGATCAATCACAACAACAGGGTCAAGCGCGGCTCCCGCTCGATGAGCGACGACTTCGATCCAATAGGATTCTTTCGCTTTGGCATCAAACTGGAAGCAATCGATGTCATTTCGAGCCTGGAATTGCCCATCGATTTCGCCCGGGACCACGATCTTTTGGGCTTGTGGACCCTTGTCATTTGGTTCGGTTTCAACAACCGGTGCCGTTCCACTAAATTGAATCATCACGACATTTGAAGGTCCCGTCGAGGAATTGATGGCGTACGGAACTGCATCAATTCCCGCAGAAAACGGTTCAAGCGTCAGTTTCGGGTCCAGCAGGTCCGAAGCGGCCGGCAATGGAATGTTGACCACCAGTTTCTCTAACGGATGACCATGCGAAACAATTCCCGCAGGCTGTCCTCCCGGCAGGTTGCGACCAAATAACGTATATTGGGAATTGGAACCGGGCAGCCCGGCGGCTGGCATGACGAAGTCGATGTAAGGCCCCGTTGAGATCGTCAAGCGGTAGACATAGTCCTCACCGCCTGCGTAGGTGAAGTCGTAGACCTTGACCAGGTAATCTGCATCGGCAGGCAACGTCACGTCGATCAATGCGTCTTGACTGACAAGATTCTTACGAGCGAAATCAAGTCGCTTGCCGGCGGTGTTGTAGATCTCCAATGCGGCATCGAGCTTTGAGTCGATTCCCCGTGCGACACAATCGATGAGTACTCGTTGCCCTGCTTTGCCCGCGAACTTGTACCAATCGACATCTGTGGCACCATTAATTCTGGCATTCACTGTTTGATTGACTTCGACTTTAACTGCCTGTTCGCGTGCATTGTTCGGCTCGGTTTCGTTCAATTCTTTTTTGACACCGACAACAAACGTCCGAGGATTACTGATTCCATAGAAGCCAACCGTGCGGATCTCGTAGTTGCCCGGAGGGACATCTGCGGCGACTGAAACCGCAAATTGATTCGCAATCGCAACGGGTTTGCCACCGACATCCTGAGTTTTCGGCGTTGCAACAAGACCGGGGTGATTAAACAGCAGTTTGGAAATTTCTTCCAATTCCAAACCACTCGTCAGCGTCACGTCAACGGTCGTTCCGACCTGAGCACCCGGCGGGAACACCGCAGACAGACGTGTTGACGGAAGCTGAGCACGAGACTCGGTACAAAACAGAACGAGTGCAACGATTGCGATAAGCCATTGTCGCAAGAGAGAGACGGCGACGACTTTCATATCTCGCCTTTCATAAAACTGACGCTGTTGGATCTCTTTTCCAATACCAGCCCAACGCGCATCTGATGGGCGTTGGGCGGTACGAAAAGGTCCTTCATTTTCGCGGCGGGGTAATTTCGGAAAGAACCATTACGCAAAATGGCATCAGTGATTGAATAGGAACTCCTTCGAGTTAATCAGTGCCCACACAATATCTTCGAAGGCGAGCTTTGGATTGTCCTTATGTTTTTCCAGGTGAGCCGTGGCAATCTGCAGCTCTTCCGAATCAGGTTCGCGGCTATAGACCCATCGATAAAGCTCTTTGATCTTATTATCGGCGGGATGCTCTTTGTCATTCGCAAATTTCGAAGCACGGCCGTTGCCGTCAGAGATCTTGTTCTGGACTTCGCTGCTGTTGAGCAGGTGCAGGCTTTGAGCAAGATTCGCTTCCTGCGACCGTTCGCATTCACAGGCCGTATCGGCTTGAGGTTGACCGAAGACCTTCAGGAAATAAGGACCAACACTGGCGTCAGGGAGTTGAATTGCACGCGTTCCTGCGGGGAGACCGTTATATGCCTGGTTCGTGGAAGTGACCTGATGGAAGGCATCGTACAAAACTTCTGCGGTCAATCGTTTCGGATAGTAACGTGAGAAGTTTTGTTTGTCCTTCAAATTGTATTCGTTCGGAAGCGAACTCAATTGATACGTCGACGACATACAGATCGTGCGAACCAGATTCTTGATGTCGAATTTACTTGCAATGAAATTCTGCGAAAGTCGATTCAGCAATTCGGGGTTTGCTGGAGGATTTGTTTCGCGCATATCATCCTCGGGTTCGACAATTCCACGACTGAAGAAATGCTTCCAGTATCGGTTGACCAGCGCTTTAGCGAAGAATGGGTTTTGCGGGTCGGACATCCAGTCAGCAAGCAGTGATCGGGGATCGTCTTCTGGCGTCACCGTGTAAGGCTTGCTTCCAAGTCCCGTCGGAGCGAGCATTTTTCCAGTCCGCTCGTTGCGAGACTGAGCTGGACCTTGATTGTCGATCGCAAAGATTCGCTTATCGCGCATCGCGTTGTTGCCGCCGATAATGTTCTTTCGACCAACACGACTGAAAAACGCGGCCATGCCGTAGTAATCGTCCTGACTCCATTTTTCGAATGGATGGTGATGGCAACGGGCACACTGAATCCGAAGTCCGAGGAAGAGTTGCGAAACGTCTTCGACTTGCTCGTTCGGCTGATCGACTTCGCGATACCATGCAACCGGAGGATTGTCATCGGCATTTCCGGTTGCTGTCAGGATTTCGCGTACGAATTGATCATACGGTTTGTTTTCGTAAAGACTGGACCAGATCCATTTGTGAAACCCGTATGTCGGTGCTAATTGGTCGTTGGCTCGCTTCTTGTTGCGAAGGACCAGATTCCACTTGTTCGTGAAATAGTCTGCGTAGGCCGTTGAATCGAGCAGTTGATCGATCACCTTTTCTCGTTTCTGGCTGTCGGGGTTAGCGAGGAACGCAGAGACTTCGGCTTCAGTGGGCAGCGAACCCGTGATATCAATTGAAACTCGACGGAGGAAAGTTCCATCGTCACAAACCGGCGAAGCCGGAATCCCTAAGACATCCAGCTTGGCGAGAACGGCTTCATCGATGAAGTTCTTGATTGGGGGTTTCGAGACGATTTCGGCACCGAGTGGAATCGTCGAACGAAAAACCGCGACCTGACCCTGATAGCGGGCCATGATGGCGACTTCCCCGGCCAGATCCAACGTTTTTACCAAGCCGGTGACAGTGACTTCCGCCATTTCCGGATCGTTCGGCTCGTACAATGCCATCCGAGTCACGTCTTCTGTCGAGCCATCGCTGTAAACAGCCATCACCGTGATTTGTTGTTCGGCACTGCGGTCCATGACACGACCGTCGGGGATACATTTGATTCCGGTTACCACAGGATCACTTGGGCTTCCATATGGCATACCCTGTTCAATCCAGCGGTGAATCAATCGGTATTCGTAACTATCGACTTCCATTCGTTTACCGCCGCCGTGAGGTGACTTTCCTACGGGTTTGGTTAATAACAGGCTTTGGCCTGGTGAAGGCGGGAAAATCCTGCGTCCACGTCCTTCTTTCACTAGAAATTCGTGATCGTCTTCCGGGTAGAAGCCAAGGAGCGACAGTTTGAATCCGTTTTGACCACTCGCTTTGCCGTGACATCCGCCGCTATTGCAGCTCAGTTTCGTGAAAATCGGAGTAATCTGGTTTGGAAAGTTCACGGGGATGTCATTAGAAAGTCCGGTGACTTCCACTGACAATTCTGCCGCAATACCAGACCCGATTGCCTTGATGACCGCCCGACCGTCTTTGAGCGGCGTCATATGGCCGTTGCTGTCAATCTGGACAATATCAGCAGGTTCGACCGAGTACTGCACTTTACGAGTCTCGTCCCGCAGCTGGCCGGTGGAATAGATTCCAGTGGCAATCAACTGTTGCCGCCCATCGCGGCCGCGAAGCAAGACTCCTTTGCCATCTTTATTTGGTTCCAGACGCATTTGAACCAACTGCCCGGGTTCGCCAAGTCCTTTCGGCGTAGCCGCTTGCGACGGGGTCGACATTGTAAGGGCAATAAGACCGAAGGCCAGAAAACCTGAAAGCCGATGGCCAAAAAGAGAGGCTTGCATACTCATGAGGTTTTTTTCCCGATAGCGATGCAGTTTCAGTCTGTCCCGATCACCCAAGCATCGTCGGTCCAGACACGAAACAGAGGCATGAATACTGTGTGGAGAACAAAGGCGGGCAAAACGGGCGGATCATCAACAAACCAACATATCGGTAAACGTTGGTTTGTCAAGCTGTTCAGATTGGGTTGGCTCGATAATTCTTATTCAATCTAACGATCCTTTCTTTAATCCGGCATCCTTCGCGACGGGAATTCGGCCCGATTCGGCCGCCAATTGAAGCGTTTTAAAATCCGTTTCGGATTGGTCGGCATAGGCGATTCCGAACTTGCCGAGTGCTTCATCAAAGGCATCTCCTGTACCAAGGTAGCCTGAAATCGTCGAAGCATCACCCGCTTTCGCGTGGGCACGAGCGAGCGCCCAGCCACACAGTTGCGCGTACTCCTCCAAGTCTGGCATCGACATCTGATCGATGCCGATCGACAGCTTCATATCTCTTAATTGCCGGAAGTAATAACTACGTCCATCGGAGTCATTCGCCCATCCGAGGAACTGGTCACTGGCGGCTTGCATCAAACGTTGACCATGAACAATTCGGTGCCCATGGTGAGCTCGTTCGCTTTTCCCAACGAACTTTTCGAGCACGCTGGCTCTCGCTTCTTTGATTTGCAGGACCAAAGCTGCGCCGTCGGGGTCGAGCATCAAAACGATCCCGCAGCGCAACCCAACGCTCCCGACACCAACGACCTTATATGCGACATCGACCATTCGATAGCGATCCAGCAAGACACGTCGTTCGTCAGACAAAGTTCCTCGATATTGTTGAATTAAGCCGTGGATCTCGGTCAGGAATCGGTCGAACTGTGTTGGATGCGAAATGAGCGGAGGACGGTCTTTGAATTGCAATTTGTTATCAACCGTCTGCGTGATCTTTGGCAGCAACTGTTCGATTGTCCGTTGACGCGCCGCTGTGAGAATTTCCTCACAGCGTTTTCTTGAGCCAATTTCCGGAAACCGTTTCATCAATTCGGCCGAGTCAAGACGGACATACCACATTTCGAGCGGTGACTTTGTTTCAAACTCGGCGAGATGCTCACGGTAGGATTTGGCTGTGGCCCGTGCCAATTCTTCCTGACTCGACTTCGACGCTGGGACTTTGAGTTCGCGGGATGCAAGGACCACACTTGCGACCAGCCGTTTGACGTCCCATTCCCATGGAGCTTGTCGGCTCTCGTCGAAATCGGTGATGTCAAAGATCAAGTTTCGCTCAGGCGTTGCAAACCAGCCGAAGTTCTGCAAATGACAGTCGCCACACGATTGCACGCGGATGTTGGTGGCTGGCAGACCCGCAAGATCGGCTGCCATGACGGCTGCTGATCCTCGCAAGAAAGCGAGCGGAGATTGCAACATTCGCGCGAAGCGAAGCGGAATGAGGTCTTGCACTCGATCCTGATTCGACTCCTCAAGGATTGCAACGATGTCGGCTCGATTGACTGGAGGCTTCCACGCAGCATGAGCGGATCGTGGTGTCGTCTCCCGTTTTGCTTTACCGTCCGCTCGCCGTTGTGAACGAGGTTTCGTTGAGTGAGTCGTGTCAGGAATCGATGCGGGATTCGAAGCAATTGTGGTTTCGGGTGCAGAACTCATCGTCCATCCTCAGGGTTACAATTACGATATGTGGAAATAGAAAGAATCAGGAACAGAGCACTTCAATCGTCAGGGAATCCCGTTTCGTTCAGCCTTTGAATGGCGATGGCATTCGGAATGGTGGTGTTGCTCGGCGGCAACGATTCCGGCGGGGGAGCCATGCGCAACACTTGAAGCTCAACCCAGCGACCGACGAGCAGGATTCCCCATGCCAGCCCGAACGCGCAGATGGCAAGCTTCCATTGCCCCAGTCCGCAGATCATCCCCAGAATTGCTGTGACCCAGATTGAAGCTGCCGTTGTGAGTCCGTGGATTTCATCTTTGCCTTGAGCTCGCATAATCACTCCGGCGCCGAGGAATCCGATTCCAGAAAGGACCCCTTGAACCGTGCGAAGAACGCCGTCACCCGGATGGGTTTCGTCGCCTGGCATGACGATCACACTGACCATCGAAATGGCAGCGGCTCCCATGCTGACGAGCGCCAAGACGCGAACTCCCGCTGGCTTTCGATGCAGGTCTCGATCAACACCAAGAATCCCGCCAAGCAGAGTTGCAATCCCAAGTCGGAGAAGCATTTCATGCAATTCGTCACAATCGGTTGGGTTCAATGGCGATTCCTCAGGAGCGACGCGTTACGAAACAAAGTCAGCATGCCCTCAATTTGCACGAGAATCAAGTTATCACCGATCCTGCTGTTTCTCCGTATTATGACCTCGTCGTAGTGAATGTCGGTGCAATGCGACTTTTTGCCCGATGAAAAGTCAGACGTTGATAAAAAACTCATCCATGAATCTTAAACTTGATTTGCATCCACTTAATCCAGATGCCACACTGCCGCCACGTTTAAAAGCCGTTTCACACGCTCGATTCATAGAGGCAACGATGTCGGAGTTACTTGAACAACGGTTATGCACCGAATTGACGAAACTGGTCCTGATTGATCCCCACACGCACATTAACCCCCATTCCCCCGCCTCGAAAACGTTGGCGGACATCATGGGTTACCATTATTACACCGAATTGGCTCATTCATCGGGGATTTCCAAATCACAAATCGAAGAGCCAGGTCTTGACCCGAAAACGAAAGTCGGGCGCCTGGTCGAATCGCTGAAGAATCTGGACAATACGGTTCAGGTCAGCTGGCTGATCGAATTATGCCGCAAGTTTTTTGGATTTTCCGACGATCGGATTACCGCTTCAAACTGGGAAAAACTCTACGACAACGCCGTCGCGAAGATGGCCGAACCGGATTGGGAAGACCAGTGCCTCAAGCAATCGGGGATTGAGCGAGTCTTCCTCACGAACGAGTTCGATGATCCACTGACGGGATTTGATACGAAGCGGTATATCCCGTGTTTAAGGACGGACGATCTAGTCTTTCATTTCACGAACCCAAAAGTCCGTGAGCGATTAGCGAAAGCAACGGGGATTGAACCAACCAGTCCTGCAAAAGTCCGGCAGGCGATTGGGAAATTGTTTGAGCATTTTGTTCGACACGGCGCTAAGGCATGCGCAATCAGTCTGCCACCCAGTTTCTCGCCGTTTCGTCCGACAGGTAGCGATCTGGACGAGCATCAATTCAACGCCGGGTTCCTGGAGGCCGAATCTGAATCAAAAACCGTTGGTCAAAACTGGATTTTCTGGACAATCGCGGAGTTCTGTGCCGAGTTCAAACTTCCTTTCGACCTGATGATCGGTGTTAACAGGCGTGTCTATCCAGCCGGGGTTTTTCAGGGACAAGACCTGTTCGACCAGCGGGTTTCGTTGATTCAGTACAAGGATCTGTTCAATGCATTTCCTCAGGTCATTTTTCCTGTTTCTGTACTGGCTCAGGTCAGTAATCAGGAACTGGTCAGCTATAGTTGGATCTTCCCGAACGTCGTAACCAACGCACATTGGTGGTACTCGAATATTCCCGCGTACATCGAACTGGACACGAAAGCACGACTGCAAGCGGTCCCTCGAAACAAACAAATCGGCTATTACAGTGACATGTACAAGCTGGAATTTGCCTGGCCGAAGTTCAGCATGTATCGACGATGTCTTGCACGAGTTCTGGCTCAAGATTTCGTGATTGGACGACGATGGAGCGAGGATGAAGCTCTTTCGCTCGGGCGACAAGTCCTACGTGGGAATGTTGAGTCGATTTTTCAGGTTGATTGAAAACACATGCGACACCTTTCGTTTCGACGGAACGCGCTTTAGAATTCGAAGGACGCCATACTTCGATGAAATCGAAATCCTCAAAACGCTCAGGGCCGTACTATGCCGCAACTGATACTTCTGCTCGATGGTCAAGCAACGACAGTTGAACTGACCGGCGATGAAACGACGCTCGGACGAGATCCGAAATGCACGCTGGAAATTAAATCGGGTATGGTGTCTCGCCGACACGCTCGGGTGTTCAAGAATGCAGATGAGTTTCTCGTCGAAGATATGGGGAGCGGCAACGGGACATTTGTGAACGGAAGCAAAATCGAAGGCCCGAAATCGATCAAGCACGGGGATCGAATCAAGCTAGGCCCCGTTCTCTTGCGCTTCGAGAATAATACGGGAATCGGACAGTCGCCTGTTACAACACGCCCTGTACCTCCAAAACCGATTCGTCCTCGATACGACGACGAAGAGAGGTTCAACGTTGAAGTCGCCGACGATGATGACGAATCGACCATGATGACCGGTAGCGTGACCGGGTTTGGTAATCTGGAAGTGAAACCAGAAGCCAAACTTAAGGGAGTTCTTGAAATCAGCAAGGCGCTCGCGGGGACGGCGGAGATCGATACCCTGTTGCCGAAGATTCTGGATACGCTATTCAATATTTTCCCGCATGCAGACCGGGGTTGCGTCCTTTTAAGAGACGAAACCACAAGCAAGATGATCCCTCGTGCGATGAAACATCGGCGGGCCGGTGATGATGAAACCGTTAAACTCAGTCGAACGATTCTCAAAAAAGTCCTGGAAGACAAAACCGGCATTCTCTCATCCGACGCTTCCAACGATTCACGGTTTGAAGCCAGTGAATCGATCGCGAATCTCACGATCCGTTCCATGATGTGCGTGCCAATGTTGAGTACCGAGGGGCAGCCGATGGGTGTCATCAATATCGACACTCAAAACCCCTTTAATCAATTTCAGTCCGACGATCTTGATCTGTTAATGGCCGTCGCTGGACAGGCTGCAATGTGCTACGAACAGGCGAAATTGCTTGTGACGGCTATGGAAAAGCAGAAACAAGATAAAGAAATGGACATCGCCATGGGAGTTCAGCGATCGCTGCTCCCCACTGAGTTACCATCTGCTGACGGCTGGGAATTTTTCGCCTCATACGATACGGCTCAGGCCGTCGGCGGTGATTATTACGATGCGTTTTTTGTCGAAGACGGCAAAAAGATCTGTCTGGCATTCGGCGACGTTGCAGGCAAAGGTGTTCCTGCATCCCTCGTGATGTCCCGAATCGCGACCGTTGTGACAAACGTCATGACCTTCGTCGGAGATGTTTGCGAAGCCGTTAATCGCATTAACGACCAGATGTGTACACGTGCAGTCGAGGGTCGTTTCGTCACATTCGTCTTGTGCGTGATCGACATCGCAACGGGTGAAATGACAATTGGTATTGCCGGACACATGCCCATCATGATCCGCAAGACGGACGGATCAGTCGTCGAATTCGGTGAGGAAATCATCGGTGTCCCAATTGGCGTGATGGAAGGTTACCCCTATGAAGTAACAACCCGCACCATCGAACCGGGGGAAACCTGTGTCATCTATACCGACGGAGTCAGCGAAGCGATGAATCCTGAAAATCAACTTTACGGTGTCGATCGACTCCGAGAATTGATGAAGGCCAGTACCGGCGGTCACGCCGATGCGCTCGGAAAAGTGATCCTCGCCGACGTCCGAAAATTCGCCAACGGACGCGCCCAAAACGACGACATCACCATCATGGTCTTCGGTCGCAAGTAATTTTAATGCGCGTCGGGGCATGGGTTGTGGGTGGGGATGTCGTTTGCGCGTTGAGGCGACGGTTGTTTGCACATCGGGGCATGGGTTATGGTGGGGATGTCGTTTGCGTGTTGATATGGGGCGTTGTTTGCCAATTTGAAGTGAAATTCAAGAAATATCAGCAAGCGCACTTCACGTTGATCGAGAAGTCGGCGCGTTCA
The DNA here is from genome assembly GCA_903834925.1 of uncultured Schlesneria sp. GTDB lineage: Bacteria > Planctomycetota > Planctomycetia > Planctomycetales > Planctomycetaceae > Schlesneria. The sequence continues at coordinate 17,652 of CAILLA010000179.1, read as the reverse complement.
TTCCCATAGGTTGGGGGCAAATCTAATGAGATCGCCCGCGGACTTCGGCACCGGATCTTGCCGCCAGTAGCGCGACGTTGCCTTCAAAATGTTCTTGGTCAAAGCCCTGCCAGGCGGAGATTTCGCGTCCTTTGGCTGTAATCAGCCAGATTTCGTAAGCACCGCCGAGAGCCGGGATCAGCATGTCGAAAATGAAGCCGAAAATGAATTGCAGCGGCCCGAATAACACGAAAGTCCAGATCCCCGGCCCCTCAGCATTGTATTTTGTTTCGACATAAATCACGCCGGGTAGATTGCATTTCTCTGGTTTTAGCGGGATGAACGCGAAATAGAGCTGGGTTCGAAACTTATCACCGTTGACCGTCGACACCCGATATGTTCCTGTCAGTGAAAACGGCAAAATACAGGCCAACAGACGAACCCACCACGGAAGATATGTCACCAGTAAAATCGGCATTAACATCATGCCCAACGCCAAGCATCGAGGTTGTAGTTTCGGCTCAGGTTGCAGTGTGATTTCCATGAATCGGACCGTCGAAAGAATTGATGGGCAAATTGTTGGCATTCGAATCATGCCGTTGGTAGCATCATAGCGTGAATTTTTGCTGCGCTCATTCCACCTCATGTGACGTTTTTGATTACCTTCTCGTTTCAATTCAGGGGCGCGGCCGACAACAATTCTGACGTTCAACATTGTAATTCGCAGCTTGAGATTTACTTTTGCTCAATTGAGTAGCGATTTTTCACAGAAAGTTTGCCATGAGAATTCCCGTCAGCTGTGGCTCCTGCTCGAATGAATTTTCTGCAAACGAAACTTCCGCTGGGAAGCGGGTGAAATGTCCTGCTTGCGGTGAGGGTGTTCGCGTTCCACTGGCAGATGATGAACAGGAACCACCACGTCGCTCGTCGGGGAGCAAGAAATCCAAGGCTAAGAGCGCGAAATCTGCTGGAGTTTCTCCAATTCTGATTGGAGTCGGAGCGGGTGGCGGCGTTGCCGTATTGGCACTCGCCCTCTTTCTCTTGAGCAATCGTGGTGGAAATCAGCCGTCACCGGTGGCACAACCCGGACCACCGACAATGACTCAGCCGCCACTCCAACAACCATCGGTCGCGCACGGAAATACGCAACCGCCAGTGTCATCGCCCGCAATGGGGCACAACCCGATGCCGCCGACAAGCCCACAGATGGCACACAATCCTGCGCCACCGACAAGTCCGCAGATGGCGCACAACCCTGCGCCGCCAACGAGTCCTCAGATGGCGCACAATCCTGGCCCGCCGAAAACGGGGAATATGGGCGTTCCGGTTTCTCAATCGCCGAACACTCAAAATCCAAATCTTCCGGGGATTCCGCCAACCGGTACGGGAGCGGCTCAAACGACCGCAGCACCCGTCGACAATACACCGCTTCGCGAATTGTCTATGACGGAATTGGTCGCTCAAGTTGATCGATCGGTGGTTCGGATCATTGTCAAAAGTGATCAAGGGGCAAGCGTCGGTAGCGGTTTTGTCATTGATGTCGACGGGAGCATCATGACGAACTATCACGTGATTGAAGGATCGAGGACTGCCGAGGTTGAGTTTGAAACAGGTGAAAAGGCGAATGTCGTCGGCTTCACGACGATTGATAAAGCACGCGACTTGGCGATCATCAAGATTGGTCTCGGTCAAAAACCATTGCAACAAGTGCGCGTCGCGAGCGAACTCCCTCAAAAAGGTGAGAAGGTTGCGGCGTTTGGTGCCCCTCGCGGACTTGGTTTCACGGCATCGGACGGAATTATTTCGGCGATTCGGAAAACACCGGAGTTTCCTGCGAGGTCGGCTGGAACCTATTTGCAAACCACGGCACCAATTTCGCCCGGCAATAGCGGCGGACCATTGGTCAATATGCGTGGTGAAGTTGTCGGCGTGAACAGTTTCAAGATGGAGGGGGAAAATCTGAACTTCGCCGCTTCGGCGACAGACATTCGTGACGTTATTGCAAATCGAGGAAGTAACGTCACCCCGTTGTCACCCGAGGCCCTTCCTAACGTTTATACGGAAAAATTTGGCCGGGCCGAAAATCTGGCGGGAACAACGAAAGGGAATATGCTTCTCGGCTCGATTCATGACGCGATTATCATGATGCTTCCATTTACGTTCGATCCGAGCGGGCGGGTTTCTGATAACGTCGAACTTCAAGTCGAGAAAAATCTCATTAAGAAAGCAGGATGGACGAAGGTCACGAAACAATCCCAGGTCAAAGGTAGTACTGCCCTGGTCGTCGTTTTGATCTACTTTCAACAGGCAGAAAAGGTCAAAGACGCCGACAAGAAAGGTGTCAGCGAACTGATGTGTCGAGTTCGAATCGTCGCTCGGGACGTCGATAAAGACGGGGTGGCATACACTGCGATTGTGTGGGATGAAAATGGTGCCTTGGGGACCATTTCCTTGAACTCACTGCTCAGCGGCGGCTTTCCACCAACCATGAAATCGAAAATCTCCGAGTTTTTTAACAAGATCTACGTCGGGATCAAAAAAGCCCAGCGTAATGCAGGTGACGGAGATGACGAGAAATCGGAGAAAGCAAAGTGATCTCATTGGCATTAGAGGGGTTGGGGCAACGGATTGACCCAAAATCGCTGGACTCAATTTCGAAGAATCCTGATTCTAACTCCTGACTCAACTCCAACGTTTCTGTCGAAGCGGCGTAAATGGTCGAGTTTCAGTTCCTTTGTTTGTTGCCGGAACCGCTTGACTCATGTGGCCGTTGATTGCTGGTTGTCTGATTTCCGCCTTCTGGGTCTCTTTCCTGGCGACGGGGCTGATGCGCTTGATTGCCCCGCGTGTGGGTTTGATCGATAAGCCGGCAGCGCGAAAAGTCCATGTCGTACCGACCCCTTTGGGAGGTGGAATTGGAATCTGGTGCGGGGTCGTGATTCCACTTGCCGTTGCTCAGTCACTGATCCTCGCCTGGAGCAAGTCGCCGCCGTCATGGATGCCGATCGAACTGACTGAACATCTCGCTGGAGCAGTCTTTCGGTCCCGCGAACTCTGGGGAATTATTGTCGCCGCCTCGATCCTGGCGATTACAGGGCTGATTGATGATCTTCGTCCGTTGTCCTGGAAATTGAGAATTGCAATTCAGTTCGGGGTCTCCATCGCGGTCGTCCTCGCCGGTGTAAGAGCAACGGTGTTTGTAAGCAACCCCTTGATTGGTGGAGTGCTTTCGGTTCTCTGGTTTGTCGTGCTGGTGAATTCGTTCAATTTTCTGGACAATATGGATGGATTATCGGGTGGGATTGCGCTGATCGTCAGCACGATCTTCGCCGTGATGATGCTGACAAAGCCGGGTGATCCGCATTGGTTTGTCGGTGGTTTTTTTCTGATCGTGTCAGGATCTCTGATTGGGTTCTTGTGTCATAACTGGTCGCCAGCCCGGATTTTCATGGGGGATGCCGGAAGTTATTTCCTGGGATTCAGCATCGCATCCATGACGCTTCTCGGAACTTTTTATACGCCGAGCGATCGAAATCAGCATGTGATTCTCGCTCCATTGTGTGTGCTTGCCGTTCCGCTGTACGACATTTGCTCGGTTGTGTTCATTCGGCTGAAGGAAGGTCGCAGCCCGTTTCAACCCGACAAAAAGCACTTTTCACACCGGCTTGTTGCGTTAGGTTTAACGAAGGTTCAGGCGGTTTTGACCGTCTTGCTGACAACATTGACAACCGGCCTGCTTGGATTGACCCTGTACGCGGTCGTCAGTTGGAATGCAGCGGTCGTTGTCGTTGCGTGCGTTGGCTGTATTTTGCTGTTAATTGCCATTTTGGAAGCGGCTCCTCGGGAGAACGTACCGTGAGTATGGATACATGGAATGGTTAGCGGCGCAAGTATCCACAGGCCGCAGCAGCCAGGCTCACTCTTGCAAACCAGTCGGCCAGCGATCACCAGTGAACCATTGGGGCGAATGCTATGCGGTGGTCTGGTCCTGTTGCTGTTATTGACGCGATTCTTTGGTGTCGCTGAATCGGCCGATCGGGGTGAAACGCTTTGGTTTGTGAGTTTGTGGCTAGTGACTCTGTTGCTTTGGGCCATGATTTCCTGGAAATCCCTTGCCCCGATCGCGCCATTAGGCTGGTTCGGAATTGGTGTGGGACTGTTGGCTGGCGGGCATGTTGTTTCCGCCTTGATTGTCGTCGCAAACACCGGGGATAAGCGTTCTGCGATCAATTTGGCGTGGGAGTGGATCGGCGTCGCGACAGGCTGGTTTCTGTTAAGGCAGCAGTGTCAATCGTTCGCCTTTCGCCGAGAGTTGTTGGCGGGACTCATCGCAACAGGGACTTCGATCGGAGCGCTTGGTTTGCACCAGCACTATGTTGAGTTTCCATCAATGGCCAGGAAATTTGGTCCATTATTCGATCGCCTGAAAGTCGCCGATCCGGTCGAAGCAGCCATGATTCGTAACGAATTAGCCAAAGAAAATATCCCCGTGGAAGGTCCGTCACTCACGCTTTTTGAAAAGCGGTTGCGGGACAGTCGCGAGCCGTTGGGCTTCTTTGCTTTGGCCAATAATCTCGGCGGATTTCTTTGCGTTTGTTTAGTCCTCAGTGCCAGCGTTGTTTCCTCGATCTGGCAATCATCGGACCAATCCAAATGGCGACGAATGGTCCTTTGGGGCTTCATCCTGCTCGTTTTAAGCTGGTGCCTGCTGTTGACGAAAAGCCGAACAGCGTGGATTGGTGCTCTGATTGGACTGGGTCTACACCGTTTGTTGACCCGGAATATCATGCTCACGGGAAAGAGATGGCGATTGGTTTTGGCCGTAGCGGCGATTTTGGCCGTGGCAGGCTGGGGTCTCAGTCGCTTTGGTGGTCTCGATCAACAGGTTTTGACCGAAGCGCCGAAGTCACTGCAATATCGATTGCAATACTGGTCGGCCACATTGCCAATGATCAGGGAACATTTTTTGTTCGGAGTCGGGCCGGGGCAATTCCGATGGAATTACTTGTTATACAAGCTTCCAGAAGCAAGCGAAGAAATTGCTGATCCTCATAATCTTGTATTGGATGTTGCCGCGAACGCAGGGTTATTCGCCGTTATTGGCCTGCTGACGATCTGCCTGCTCCTGTTTAGGACGGTTGTCAATTTGGGAAGCAGTGGAGTGCCTTCCGCATCCACTGACGATTCGGTTTTGGGCTATTTCGCTCTCTGCATCACGGGAATAATCTGGATCGTTTACCTGTTCGCCGGGGCAGATGACCGGATTCTTATACTGCTTCCTATGGTGGGAACTCTCTTTTGGATGCTTCGCAAGTCCCTTCTGAACTTACGTGAGGATTCCAATTGGGTTGCGGTGGGCTGGGTCACCGCGTCGATCAGCCTGCTGGCCCATCTGTGCGGCGCTGGCGGGATCGGGATGCCAGCCATTAGCTTGTTGCTTATGGCGTTGATTGCCGCTGCCGAGGGATCAAGACAAGGTTCGGTAAAGGATTGCGGCCATCTCAAGCTTGGAAATGCTGTGATTGTCTCGACGCTTTGTATCGGATTGTTCGTTGCCTTGTTTGTAACGGGAATTCGGCCCGTCGCGGTTGTCGATGAAAAACTTTTTGCGGGAGATCAGCTTCTTCGACGAGGGATGCTCGAAGCTGCAGATGCAGATTACAGGGCGGCAGAGGCGGCGGATCGCTGGTCCGCTGAGCCGATACGGCGACGGGCTGAATTGGCGTATCGACGTGCCCAAACGGATCAGTTTCATTCCAACGAATCGTTTCAAATTGCCGTAGGATTGATGCGCGACGTCAAGTCGCGTGATCCGACCAGTTTTCGCGACGACGTTCGTTTAGGTTCATGGTGGATGGAGCGGTGGTACTCGACAAGAAACGCGGGGGATGCCAAAGAAGCCGTTGCGGCGTTCGAGCGTGTCTGTGCTCGCTATCCGACCAATGCATTACTGATGGCCGAGTTGGCGTTCGCACGAGATTCGGCAGGACTTGGTGATTCGGCAAAAGAGATTGCGTCTCAATCGCTACGACAAGATGTAATCAACCATGAACGAGGCCATATTGATCGATATCTTTCGGATCAGGTACGAATCCGGTTAGAATCGTTTGTAGAGAGTCCGAACGAAGAGCGACATGGCAACTGAACTTCCCTTGGACCCGTCGAATTGCAGTGAGAATTATTTCGCATATACTCCGTGACGCGCGTGTTGACAAGCGGCAAACGTCCGACCGTCACGTTGCAAGAAAATCAGAGAGGCTCAATCAGTGAAACCGTTTTCGATCGTTCTATCGCTTATCCTTGGACTGGCTGCCCTCAGCTTGTTGGTTTGGGTCGGCCGATTTGGTGCGCCGCTGCCAGTTGTGAAAAAAGTCGATCCCGCAGTCGAAACAAAAAAACACGTCCCCACGGTCGAGGATCTGCCGATGCCGGCGTCGGGACCCTTTGGAAAAGCGGAGCTCTCAGAGTTGGAATTCAATTTTGGTATCAAAAACGTCGGTGACGAGGACAAGCACGTTTTTACGGTGAAGAACATTGGTGAAGGTGTTCTCGAATTCAAGATGGGCAAGCCGACGTGCCAGTGTACTGTCGGCGAAATCACGACGCAAAACGGAGAACCGATTACGAAGGACGGCGAGACCGTAAAAGAAGGTTCGATTGCTCCCGGTGAATCGATTAACATTCTGGTCAAATGGGTGATGAAGACCCAAAACGAAAAGTTCCGGCAAGTCGTTCCTGTTTTCACCACCGATCCTGATCAACGGAAGATTGACCTGGCAATTCAGGGAGCGGTTGACCAGCCTCTTCACCTGATGCCGGATAGTTTTTGGGACTTCGGCGACATGTCCGCAACAGAGCCGTCGCATGCGCAAGGTTATGTCGCCTCCAAAGTCCTTGACAACTTTACAATTACAGAAGTGCCGCGTGAAGACTCAAAAGTCAAAGTGAGCTGGGAACCTGCTGACGCGTTGACGACCGCGGCCTATCATGCGAAATGCGGTTACTTGATTAAGGTGGAATGTAGTCCAGACGTCCCGATTGGAAGGTATCGCGAAATCATTAAACTGAAGTGCGTCGCCGGTGATACCGAAATGAACATCGAATTTACCGTTGGAGGTCGCCGCTCAGGCCCCATTGAAGTCCGAGGGGTTGTCGGGGCGACTTTTAATGTCGAATCAAACAGGCTGTTTTTTGGTGAATTTCCCGCATCGGCCGGCAAAAAGGCCAAGGTGAACTTCATCGTGAAGGATCTCGATCAGGAACTGGCGCTGGAATCGATCGAACCGGCCAATGATCGAATCAAATTGACTGTCCCCGCTACGGGAAAACCAATCGGAAAATCAAAGAGCTATCAAGTCGAAGTTGAGATTCTCCCTGGACCTCCTGCAAAACATCGCAACGAAGGTGCCGAGACGCTGAATCTGAAGTTTAACCACCCAGGTGCTCCTGACTTCAAATTGGCTGTGGACTATCACGCCATTTGAATAGCAAAAACCAATTCCAGGAGGGAATGTGATTTACACGTCGGCTAAGTGGATTTTTCGTTCGTTCGCATTCATGATTTCGGTCAGCGTTCTGATTTCAGGATGCAAACCGTCGGCAGTCACACCTCCTAACACAAACGGAACCGGTGCCGTTCCTGAGAAAACGGTTCCTCAAACACCCAACGGTAAACAGACTTCAACGTCGGAGTCAGTTTCGGAAGGTGGCGCGAAAATCGCGGTTCAGCCGTATCTCGACGGATGGGACAAACCGGCCATCGCATTTCTGCTAACGGGTGAACAGCACGGCTATCTCGAACCCTGCGGCTGTTCAGAAACGCAGTCGGGTGGTATGGCTCGACGAGCCGATCTCGTCAGAATCGTCACTCAAGAAAAGGGTTGGGAACTCGTTGGCCTCGACGTCGGCGGTACCCTGAAACGATCGCGTCGCCAGGATCAGATCAAGTTCGAAAAGCTTTTTGAAGGATTTCAAAAGCTTCACTATTCAGCCGTTGGGGTTGGATTGGAAGAGCTCAAGCTTGGGGCGGATTTTATTCTGACTCGAATGCCAGGGAATCCTGAAGACCTGGCGAATTCCGTGGCACTCGTCTCTGCCAATGTGGTCCTGTTTGATCAGCCTGATCTTGGCTGGCCCCTGCGGTATCGTCTGATTGAAAAGTCAGGCGTGAAGATTGGCGTGACGTCGGTCTTTGGATTGAGTTTGAAAGATCGCGTGGCTCCTGTCGGCGTGAATACAAACATCACATTGCGAGATCCTGAAGATGTGTTGCCAGAAGTGATCAAGGCGATTGAGGAATCAAAACCAGATCTGATGGTTTTGTTATGTCATGGAAATGAACAAGAGGCATTACAACTCGCGAAAGCTTATCCCCAATTTAGGATCGTGCTTGCAGCGGGAGGGTTTGACGAACCTGATGGCAAGCCGATCCCCGTCGGCGATTCGTGGGTGCTAAACGTTGGTCACAAAGGAAAACGAGTTGGAATCCTTGGTTTTTATCCTAATAACGCCGCCCAGCCGTTTCGCTTCGAACTGATTCAACTCGACAAAGATCGATTCAAAAATCATCCGGAAATGCGAGAACTGATGAAGCAGTATCAGCAACAGCTAGAGGACGAAGGGATTGCTGTTTCGGACGAGCTGTTGCTGAAGCACTCCTCCGGACAAACCTTCGTTGGTGCCGCGAAGTGTGGCGAATGCCATACGAAAGCGTTTGCCCATTGGAAAGAGACTGGACATGGCGTTGCTTTCACAACGCTCAAAGAGGGGCCGTGGCACGAAAACCGGGCTGCTGAAAAAGTTGATTGGATCAAACGCCAATTCGATCCCGAATGCCTGTCATGCCATATCACAGGGTGGCATCCGCAAGAAATGCTTCGTTACGAAAGTGGCTATATCAGCGAAGCAGCCTCACCACACCTGCTTGGTCAACAATGCGAGAATTGCCATGGGCCAGGGAGCACGCACGTGACGCGTGAGGAAAACAGCACAAATATGGACGAACTTCTCGAAGGTCGCCAACTTGTCCGTCGAACACTCGCCGATGCAAAAAAATCGATGTGCATCGAGTGCCACGATTCCGATAATAGTCCCAAATTCACCCCCGAACGATTCGACGAATTCTGGAAACAAGTCGCCCACCCCTTCAAAGACTGATTTTTAGTGCGCGTCATTGATGGGTTAGAAATGGGTTGGTCGCTTTCGCGTTGTGACGCGTTGCGCAGCAAATTGACGGCCCAATTTCATGGATTGGTGTCTTTTGAGTTGTGAAACTGTTATCGAGTCTCGACAATCGTTTTAACCTTGCTGACGGCAGGTCTGTTTTGAATTTCTAAATGCCCGTGATGTCATGGGCAAAATATCGGCTGGAGAATGCTCTTCGTGACAGACTCGCTTCCCCCGCAGTCGCTCAAAGCCCTGAAGGATGCCGGCGTTTTCGAGATTGCATGGCCCGATGGCCAGACATTTCGTTTACCATTCAAACTGGTCCGATGCGAATGTCCCTGCGCACAATGTATTGACGAAATTACCGGCGTAAGGGTCCTGCGTGCCGAATCGATCCCCGATGACATTCGGCCAGTCGAACTCGGATATTCGGGCAACTACGCTTTAAAGATCGTCTGGAGCGACAGTCACGCGTCCGGAATTTTTACCTGGGACCGTTTACGTCGACTTTGTGAACTGACACAAACGTAAATTCGAGTCTGCATTTACGGAAGTTGATTGCAGAAAACCTATATGGCTACGGGATCGGCAGCTTTGTTGGAGCGTCTTTTTTGCAATCCCTGCACCTGATTCTCCGCGCCATACACGTCTGTCTCGGATTTGTTGGCCTGGCGTTATTCTGGCTGATCATCGCAGTCCCGAAAGGTGGGATGTGGCACGTTCGCTTCGGCAAAGTGTTCGCCATTGTAACTTGGATCATCGGCGGATCGGCGCTCATCAGTTCTGTATGGGCACTCGTGCACCTTGATAGCTTTGCTCCCCATATTCAGCACGCGCCAGATTCAGAGTGGCAGCGTGAGATCTATCAATTCATCTTCGCAATTCTTTTGTACCTGTCTGCAGCAACCATATCCGGCGCGGTGTTTGGTATTCAGGTCGTGCGCAAACGAGATCGACACGACGAACTTCGGCAAACAAGTTTGCCCATCTGGTTGACGATCACAATGTGCTGCGCCATGGGACTGTGTACTTTCGGACTGTGGCGACTCTGTACTCAACAAACCGCTACGACCGGTATGCCTCGTGCAGCATTTCTGATCCCAGCCCTTGTCGGTCTCTTCGGCATCGTCACGGCCTGGCGCGAATTGCGATATGTGTATGGACCATTTCCAGGACATCGTGCGAGGCTCGATCGGCACATCTGGCACATGTGCGGTACTGGGGTCGCGTTTCACACAGCGTTCATCGTCTTCGGTGCAAATCGCCTGTTCGGGTTTCAGCTTCCCGGTGCCTGGCAGTTGATACCCTGGATCGCACCACCTGTGATTGGCATGGCTCTTACCGCCCAATATCTCCGCCGGTTGAACCCATGATGATGACGCCGATACAACGACCGTCAGGTCAAACTAGTGATGACTGGACTTTGCAAATCAACGCCCCGCTTTCGATATTTGTTCGAAGAACTCCAGCCAACCGAGCGTCATCAGGTCGCCGATCGCTGTGGACTTGCGAAGTTCATCCGGCATCTGGCCCCAGTAGAATCCGATACAGCCGGCAGAGAGCTTTCTGGATTGATCGATGAATTGACCGAATTCGGACGTCGAACACTTGAGGGGAAATGTTTCTTCAATCACCACCGGCTTACCGACCGAGAAGCCCTTTAAGGTTTTCAGATTGTCGTCGAGTTTTCCGGTTTCGGGGTAAAGATGCACACATAGAAAATCGAGATCGGCGGCTATTGCTTCCGGGATAAAGCCCGATGTCAGTCCGGGTCGGTCGAGACTCCAATCTACAAGGCCGACTGTAATCAAATGCCGTTTGTCCTTCGATCGGATCGCCTTCACTAAACGTTGAATCCATTGTTGGGCGATCTCAGCGCGGGAGCGGTCTTTTTGATCAAGGCAAATCACTTGAACAAAATGCTTGCCTCCAAACGCCGGCCCGAGCCAATCGCCGTCTTTACGTTTTCCACCGGGTACGACGGGTTCATTCATCAGGTCGTAACAGAAAATCGCGGGACTTTCGTTGCAGGTTGCCGCCACGGATTCCCAGAACCTCGCTTGAACCTCCCAGCGTCCACGTTCATCAAGTTTATCATACCAGTCTGGTACGTCAGCCTTGTGATAGCAGCCCAATCCCGTCAGATCGAGATAGACTCCGACCTCCTCGGCTAAAGTGATGAGCTTACCAAGTTGTTCGAGTCCCTTCTGGTTTGGTTCCGTTGCCGATTCCATGAACTTGCCGAATTGCAGGTGAATGCGGACAACGTTGGCTCCGAGCTGTTTCATGGATCGGAAATCTCGCTCAACCTTTTCCCATTCTGTTTCCCAATAGTCTTCGATCAATCGTCCTTTTTGATCGTGGTCATAGTTGAATCCCCATGGGGAAAATCGGTTCCCCTGTTTTTCAAGGGAAAACCCCGTCTGATCAGTCGTGACCGTGATCCAGGGCAGATCCACTGCAATCGACGGACTGCTGAAACAGGTCAGAAGCATGGCAATTAGAGACAGTCTTTTAAGTAACGTCATCATTGTCGCAACCCAAGAGGAAACTCGCTGAAAGTCTTGATTCGATGATTCTGATGGAAAACGTATGGCCTGCAACAGGCAAAAGGAGAGTGAATTGCGTTAAGATCAAGGAATCCGGTTCTGGTCCCCTATTAAATTCACCCAAGTCGACCCCACGGAGATTCTGATTTATGAAGTCTTCCTTGTTCCTCCTTTCGTTGTTGACGTTGCTTGTGCTTCCGCAGAGTTCAGATGCGGGGCGGCCGTTCCTTTGCTGCGATCATAATGGTGGCAAGGTTTGTGTCGTTTCTGCCGAGGGAAACATTGAATGGGAGTACGCTTGTCGGGCACCTCAAGATTGCTGGAAGCTGGACAACGGCAACTTTCTGTTTTGCTACTTTGATGGTGCCGTGGAAGCGACAATTTCGAAACAGATCGTCTGGAAATATCAGGCCCCGGAAAAAACCGAAGTGCATGCGTGCCAGCCTCTGGCCGATGGAAATGTCCTGATCTGTGAATGCGGAACAAGTCGTCTGTTGGAAGTCGACCGAACGGGAAAAATTGCCAAAGAGATTCCCCTCAAGACGGCACCCGAGATACACACTCATAATCAGTTTCGTGGAGCTAGAAAAACCAAAGAGGGGCACTACCTTGTCTGTTTCAAGGGGGAAGGCAAGGTTGTCGAACTGGATGGCGAAGGCCAGGTAAAACGATCAATAAAAGTCCCCGGCGATCCCCACGAAGTTGTTCCCCTGGCAGACGGGCACTTGTTAATTACCTGCGGCGATGGACACAAAGTGCTTGAATTGAATGCTCAGGAAAAAGTCGTTTGGGAGTTGAACGAGACGGATTTGCCGGGAAATCCCCTGAGATTGATGGCTGGCTGTCAGCGACTTCCAAACGGCAACACGATATTTTGTAACTATCTCGGACACGGTCATATCGGCAAGCAGCCACAGTTTTTCGAAGTGACTCGAGACAAGAAGGTCGTCTGGCAATTCGATGACCATGCACACTTCAAAACGATCAATCAGATTTTCGTTCTCGATCAAACGGGCGAGGTCAGACGTTAAGACTTCACACCGTTTGTGTGAGACTGCATCGAGTTTAAAACATGAATTCTGAGTCAAGGTTCACGACTTCTGCCAAAGTAGCCATCATCGCTCCGCGTGATGAGCATGCGTCGGAAACGATTCGAGCGTTGCCGACGCATCGGGACAGATATTCGATTTGAATTTCTGATTTGAAAACATGCAGATTGGAATTTGGTAGGTTCTCGAACAATGCTCATCACGCGGAGCGATGATGGCTACTTTGGTCTGACGTGAAAACTCTTCGGATCGGCTTGGGAAAGTGACTGGCTTGCTGCGTGAGACTGCCCCTTCAGACAAAACCACGGTAGGATCTTGCTGGTAGAATGCGTCTGGCATTTATCACGAATCAAAATGCTTGTTCTTATTCAGGAACTGTCATGAGAGTCTCTGTTGCCTGTGCTGTTCTTGCGATGATCTGTTGGAATCCGATTGCTCATGCGGATAACTGGGGGCATTGGCGAGGTCCAACCGGGAACGGGACGGCCGATCATGCCTCGCCGCCGACCGAATGGAGCAGTACCAAAAACGTGAAATGGAAAGTTGAGATTCCTGGGCCTGGTTCGTCGTCTCCGGTGATCTGGGGAAATCAGGTCTTTGTTACAACGGCAGTTCCGGCGAAAGGGAGTCGTGGCAGCGGTGCTCCATTGGATTTCAAGCTCCTTTGTTTTGATCGAAGCAACGGAAAGCTGATTTGGGAAAAGACAGCGGCTGTTGCAGAACCTCATCAAAAGACACACGATACGAATGGGTTTGCGTCAGCCTCACCTTGTACCGATGGCGATCATGTCTATGCTCATTTCGGTTCGCGGGGCCTCTATTGCTATACGATGAACGGCGATCTGACATGGAAGCGGGATGATTTTCCAAAGATGGACATCCGCAACTCGTTCGGCGAAGGAAGTTCTCCAACTCTGGCCGATGACAAGGTTCTTGTCCCTTGGGATCATGAAGGAAAGTCAGCAATCTATGCAATTAATAAGCTGACTGGCAAAGATGTCTGGAAGACACCTCGTGACGAGACCACCTGTTGGGCAACTCCACTGGTCGTTGAGCACAATGGACGAAAGCAAGTGATCACGAACGGACAAAAGTCGGCACGCAGTTACGATCTTGAATCTGGTAAAGAACTCTGGCGATGCGGCGGACAGACGGAACGCCCCGTTGCCTCGCCTGTTGCTGAGAACGGACTTGTGTTTATAGGTAGTGGCCACAAAGGTTCGTTTATGGGGGCGTTCCGTATGGATGGCAAAGGAGACATCAAGGGGACCGACCAAGTCGCCTGGGTGATCGACCGTGATACTCCGGATATCGCATCACCGCTCCTGTCATCAGGACGAATCTATTTTCACAAGGCCAAGGTCGGCCAGCTTTCGTGTGTGAATGCTGCCACTGGCAAACCGTATTACATGGCAAGTCGCGTTCCTGGTCTGGACCAGATCTACGCATCACCCGTTGCTGCGGGTGGATACGTGTTTCTCACGTCACGAAATGGCAATACGACAGTGATCAAGGATGCTGATAAGTTGAGTGTCGTTGCCACGAATTCGGTTGATGAAACTGTTGACGCAACCCCTGCCCCGGTGGATCATGAATTATTCATTCGCGGCGAACGGCATCTCTTCTGTATTGCAAACCCGCAATAGAGATCAGAATCGGTCGGGGCCATTACGACGGGGAAGGGTTGGATCTCATGTATCGATTCATCCGAAACGCCTTTACCCTCAGCCTGATGGTTGGGTCGGTTTGCCTGGCGGTGGATTCACCCGACACCGCTTCGGTCAGCCGAAAACTTGATCAGGTAGTTGAGACGGGTTGTAAAGCTGATGACGTCACGCCACTCGCTCCATCCAGCGACGCCGAGTTTCTGCGTCGAGTCTGGCTGGACCTTGCTGGACGTATACCACCGTTAATCGAGGCAAAAGCCGTTGCCGCCGGCTCCAATCTCAACCGAGCCGATGTTGTCCAACGGTTGCTCAAGTCGCCAGAATTCGCTCGACATTGGGGACGGCTTTGGTCGGAATATCTGACCGATCGTCGGCCATTTGAAACCGACGGTTACGACGGGCGTCGATTGCTACAGTTCATGACCGAAGCATTCCGTGAGAATCAGCCCTATGTCGAATTGGTCGGGGATTTGATCCTCGGTGAGGGAACCAGTGACGTTAGCGGTTCGGTCAATTTCCTGCTGCGATTTAACGCCGAACCCGCACCGCTCACAGGAGCGGTCAGTCAGAAGTTCCTCGGGCTATCGCTTCAATGTGCGGAATGCCATGATCATCCGCACGCTCGCTGGAAGCAAAAGGATTTCTGGGGTCTTGCTGCACATTTCGCCCGACTGCGAAAGATGACACCGACTCAGCCTGAAGAAGGGGAATCATTCTTCGTCGTGATTGAGCGACCTCGGGGTGAGTTAATCTTCGAGGACAAACGGGCCAAACCCGATGAAAACGGCACGCTGCCGAAAAAAACGATCTTTCCACAACTTCCCGGTCGACCCCGAAGTGATGTGTCGAGACAACGACGGGCTGTGCTTGTCGAATGGTTGACTCAACCAACGAATCCTTATCTCAGCCGACATCTGGTCAACAATGTCTGGGAACGATTGCACGGCGAGCGGCTGGTCCAGAATCTGGATCATTGGCCACCAGAAGCCGCCAGTACGAATTCCGATTTACTGAACTTGCTGGCCGACGACTTCACCAGCCACAACTGGAACATCCAGCGACTGATTCAAACGATCGTCCTTTCTGAAACGTACCAACGCAGCAGTGATGACGTCGAGCAGGGGGACGCAACGATCGACCCTTCACTGAAGGAGCTACAGTTGTCTCACTGGGTCCGTGCTCGGATTCGACCGCTTTCGGCCGATCAGTTGCATCAGTCATTGGGCCAAGCCTTTGGCTATCACTTTGACGAGAACGATCATCGCCTGGCGGAGGCAACGGGTGAGGAATTTACGCAAGACATTCCTGTTAACAATCTTGGGGCAGCATCGCTGACATTGGGTCGAACGCTTTCCCTTTTTAATGGCGACTATGTCCGAGGCGCGGTCGAGTTGGGGTCGGAAGCGGCGATCAGGCTTTACGGTTCGACGCCAGGAGCGGACCATATCGAGC
Organism: uncultured Schlesneria sp.; assembly: GCA_903834925.1. Lineage (GTDB taxonomy): Bacteria > Planctomycetota > Planctomycetia > Planctomycetales > Planctomycetaceae > Schlesneria. The sequence goes on along the minus strand of CAILLA010000179.1, from coordinate 1,791 downwards.
GATTATTCCTGTCGCTGCTCTCCCGTCGGCCCACAACCGAGGAACTGGAATTCTTTCAAGATCTTGGTGGGGCAGCCGATCCGCGAGAAGGATTACAAGACGTTGTCTGGGTACTACTCAATTCCGCCGAATTCATCACGAATCATTAGAGTGTGAAGCGGCAACGAACATGGCGTCATGAGCATTCAGCGAGCACGATCCTGTCTCGAAAATGTCTGCGAAAAGCTTGGAGATGTCTGATGTCAATCTCTCGTCGATCATTCATGCAAGCGGCTTCGATTGGTGGCCTGTCTTACTTCGGTTCGTCGATCTGGTCGTCGTTGTTTGCGGAACAATCCGAAACCGCCAAGGCCAAGTCGTGTATTCTGATCTTTCTCGAAGGGGGACCCAGTCAGATCGATACGTTCGATCCCAAGCCCGGTGCGGCGACGGCAGGTTCATTCGAAGCGATTGACACGAAGCTGTCAGGAATCAAGTTCGCTCAGCACGTTCCCAAGCTGGCTGAACTGGCTGACAAGCTGGCAATTGTTCGATCGCTGACTAGCGCGGAAGGGGACCATGATCGAGCGCAATGCTTGATGCATACCGGTTATCGTCCGAATCCTCGACTGAAATATCCGGCATTGGGGTCGACCGTTGCCTGGCGAAAGGCCGATCCCGAACTTGACGCCCCCGCGTTTGTTTCCATCCGACGGAAGTTTGACACCAGCATTCTGGGTCCTCAATTTGGCCCGTTTGTGATTGACGACCTTGGCAATCCCGCCCCATCACTGACGCTACCGGAAGGCTTTTCCGAAGCGAGGATGAAACGGCGACTCGCGGCGCTGGAAGGATTTAATGGACGTTTTGATAAACATTATCAGTCACCGCTTGGGAATGATCTGACACAATTGACGCGACGCGCCGATCGAATGCGAAACAGCCCGGTCTTTCAACCCTACGATCCAGCGGCTGAGGAACCGGAGTTGTTTGAGCGTTACGGTAGCGGAGTCAATGATGGATATCTGGCTCGAGCCTGCCTAACAGCCCGTCGGTTAGTGGAAGCGGGCGTGAAGTTTGTCGAAATCGAGTTTGGTGGCTGGGATACTCATAATGACAACTTTAATCAGGTCCAGAATCTTTCGGCATCGCTCGATGCGGGGATGTCGACACTGATCGAAGATCTGCAGGAACGAGGACTGCTCCAACAGACATTGCTTGTCTGTGTCGGTGAGTTCGGTCGCACTCCAAAAATCAATGGTGAAAACGGTCGCGACCACTTCCCTGATGTCTTTTCGGCTTTGGTTGCTGGGGGTGGAATCAACGTTGGGCAGGTCGTGGGTGAATCGAGTGAAGACGGAAGCGAGATCAAGAATCGACCCGTTTCCATACCAGACTTCCACGCCACGCTATTCACCGCGATGGGGCTGGATATCTCAAAAGACTACTTCGCGCCTGACGGTCGATTGCTGAAACTGACGGAAAACGGTCGACCGATCAAGGAGCTTCTTGTCAGCTAGTTTTGTCAATCTTCTCCATTCCTGTGCCACTGCATGACCGTCTTCGGTCACGCAGTGCTCTTTGATCAGCAGACGAAGAAGAAGACACTGCTTCTCCGAAGACTCCGAAGCAGTGGCACATGATTCCGGTTTCGAATTTGGTTGTGCCACTGCATGACCGTCTTCGGTCACGCAGTGCTCTTTGATCAGCAGACGAAAAAGAAGACACTGCTTCTCCGAAGACTCCGAAGCAGTGGCACATGATTCCGGTTTCGAATTTGGTTGTGCCACTGTATGACCGTCTTCGGTCATG
>CAILLA010000178.1 GCA_903834925.1 uncultured Schlesneria sp. | reverse complement strand
CCCTCTTCCAATTCGATGAAGGCACCGTAATTGGTCAGGTTGCGAACCGTACCGCTGACAGAAGCACCCGGTGGGTACTTGGCAGCAACTTCGTCCCATGGATTTGGCTGAGCTTGCTTCATGCCCAGCGAAATCTCTTGCTTGTCCTTATTGATTCCGAGGACAACGACGTCGACTTCATCGCCAGGGTTAACAAGTTCGGTCGGATGATTAACTCGCTTGGTCCAGGACATTTCGCTGATGTGAACCAGGCCTTCGATCCCGTCTTCCAGCTTGACGAATGCACCGTAAGACATGACGTTGACCACTTCACCACGAATCTTCGTGCCGACTGGGTACTTCCCTTCGACATTGTCCCAGGGACTCTTTTCCTTCTGCTTGAGGCCGAGGGCGATCTTTTCTTTGTCGCGATCGACGTGCAGAATCATCACTTCGACTTCCTGGTCAATCTTGACCATTTCGGATGGGTGGCCAATTCGGCCCCAGCTCATGTCGGTGATGTGCAGCAGACCGTCGATTCCGCCCAGGTCAACGAACGCACCGAAATCGGCGATGTTCTTGACCGTTCCCTTACGCAATTGACCTTCGGTGATGTCGGACAGCAAGTCCTTCTTCATCTTTTCGCGTTGCAGTTCGATCAACCGTCGTCGTGAGACAACGATATTTCGTCGCGATTCATCGATCTTCAGAATCAAACATTCAATTGTCTTATCGCGATAGAATTCGATGTCTTGCGGACGGCGGATATCAACCTGACTGGCTGGCAGGAAGACATTGACGCCGATATCGACGAGCAATCCACCCTTGATCTTTCGCAGGACTTTTCCTTCGACGACGTCCCCTTCTTTGTGGGTGCTGATGACCTTTTCCCACTCGCGGATCCGGTCGGCCTTCTTTTTGGACAGCAGGATCAGGCCGAATTCGTCTTCGATTTCTTCCAGCAGAACCGAGACTTTATCACCCGCGACGGGGGGGACTTCCCATTCGTCGATCGGGACAATGCCTTCGCTCTTGTAACCAATGTCGATCAGAACTTCTTCGCCTTCAACGCGAACGACGGTTCCTTCCAGAACCGCGTTAACGTCATAACCTTCATCGCGACGGTTATAGAGATGGTCCAGGCTCCCCTCTTCGAGGTGCTCGGCCTCGGCGAGAGAGATGTCCGCTGCCAGCTCGAGTTCTTCGTCGCTGATGTCAAATTCACGTAATAGAAACCGATCAACCATACTATTCCTGCTGTACTGTTGCGGCGATGATCAAGGACGCCTCAAGTCATCACCGTGGAACTCAGATGCGAAGAGTCGCGACCATCGTTCCAGGAAAAAAAGACAACTCAACACTGCCGACGCGGAACATCCACGCCATCCCACAGAGTCGAAGGGGGCGGATTCTAGCAGAGAAACAGCGTTTGAGGCTAGTGGAAACAAGCGAAAACGAGCCCTCGCAGGCCACTCTCTTGAGTTTTTTTTGCCCGAAAATCGATTTTTTCTGATTTGGATGTCGTATGTAGCGGTGGCATGAATTGTCGACGACAGATTATCGCTTCCACCCACAACATTGTCGTAGCAAAGAACCCCCCAGTTTAATTGCCGCTGAAAACAAGTGAACGAGCGCGCGAAAATGACGATGTCTCGCCAGAGAAATCAATTCTCGGCCAATCGTGGCATAGGTAAGAAAAATTGCTTTTGGAAGCGACGATCGCTGATGATAAAAGTGCAGGATGCTTTCCATTTTTTGCGTCCATCTCCATGACTCAGATTTTGATGCCCGCGCACCGTCAGTCATATCGTGCCACATGATCGCTTCGGGGACGCACCAGGCCTGCCATCCTGCCTGTGTCATTCGTGTGCAGAGATCGATGTCTTCATAGTACATGAAAAATCCTGGATCAAACGTACCGACTTTACGGAGCGCAGCGACCCTCAACAACATTCCGTGCCCCCAGACATAATCGACCTGAATCGGGGATTGTTGCCTTTTGGAATCCGCCAGGCCGATATCTGGAATCCGTTGCCACAACGGCAACCACGTACGCCATGCTCCAGCATAAAGCAAACGCGGGGAACCGTTGGGCATGGGCAGCGTTGAAAGCGTCTTCGGCCCAACTACGCCAGCTTGGGGTGAGTGATCCGCAAAGGCAACCAGTTGTTCAACCATCTCTGGGGCGACCGTAGTGTCCTGATTAATCAAAAGCACATAGGAATTCTGTCGTTGCATGGCGATATCAATTCCCCGATTGCAGGCGGCACCAAATCCAACGTTTTCAGGATTCCGCTGCACTTCAACCGCCGTAAATAACTGTTCGGCCTTCTCAATTGAGCCATCGGTCGAAGCGTTATCTACGATCAGGATTGTCATCGACGTGCATGTGCTGGCTTGTAATGATCTGATACACTCGAGAAGCCTGTCTCCTCCCTGATAGGCAGGGATGACAGCCGTCACGGAACTCGGTTTGACCTGTGTCGATGCCGAGGGACACGCCGGTCCCAAAGGGCTTTTTGATTCATTGGACATCACGAGCGATTTCCATCCATGACATATGCCTCAATGATCGAGATCGTTGGCGTCAGAGTAAATCCTCGTCTTGTACAAGGGGGCATAAATTTCCCGGATCTGTTCACGCTCGGATGCGGTGAGTTCCGGGTATGAGTTGGTTTGATATTGGCTCAACTCCCGGTTTTGTGCCGTCGCAGCGAGGACGCCTTCGATGCCGGGAACTCCCAGTTTATTGTGAATTCGATGGAGTGTCTCGGAAGTTGATGCAACCAGGTGCTCGTACTGGATTTCGATCAGATTTTCAGCAGGAATCTGGTGGCGAGTTTCAAAATATCGCTCCAGAAGGCGTTGATTGCCCTCCAGGTACTTCTGGCTCTCGATGCGAGTCGCTTGCAACGATGGCCATACCGCTTGCTTACTGGCAACTGACAATGTGGATTGGGTTTGTCTCAGGGGATTACGGAAGATTGTCACGAAGCGGGCATGAGGAAAGACGGCCAGGATATCGGGGATTCGCATCATGTGCAGGGGGGATTTCAATACGATTGGCTTTCCATAGCGGTGCGTCAACTTTTGCGTAAAGATCTTCAGCGCTTGCTTCCAACGGTCTGCCCCCGTCCATAAGGAATTGAGGGGCGATTGCGCAACGTATTCCTGATACCGCTCCGGAAAGCAGACTCCCAGCCAAGGCCCCTCTCTGGTTAGAACGGTCAACGCAAACTCATCTTCTTCAGGTGTTAACCAGCCCACCTGAACGTTATCCAACCCGCGGCTACGGCGAGGAGCGAGGCCCCAAAGCCGGTCGATCCCCCATCGATGACGAACCAGAAACGTATAGGGGTTGAAACAGTCAAGTCGCGTGGGAAAGGCGAGTTGTGGATTGGATGCCATTAGATTCTGAAGATACGTCGTTCCACTTCGCGGAAGCCCCAGAATCAGTAGCGGACTGCGCCACATCGCTTGTTGCGATTCAGTAAGGTTTGGATCGGGCTCAAAACAACTGAGGGCTGAGGTGACCGCCGTTTCCATACTTATCAAAAACGCTTGCCAAAGTCGGGATGTATCTATCCGAAAATGGTTTTCCCTCAGGATTTGTATCCAATCTCCGAGTTTACAACCTCCGAGAAATGAGTGAGAAATCACGAGAGTTACTCCAGACGAATCACGTGGGGGGGGGGGAGACAAATTCCGGACGAACGTTGATAACGGGGGTAGGGGCAATTTTCCGCGACAAACAGTTCCACGTGTCGATTGATCGAATTGAAAGATTCTTTCCGAATTTTGGAAAACAGGGGCTAATTCCCAAGCAGTCAGTCAAAACCGAATTAACTTTCACAATTGCCGCAAATCTTGTCATTCACGCGGTCTGTTTTCAACAAATTCAACATTTTTGATCTTAATGCACCGCGATGGATTTCGGTGAACTTCTTTGTCAGCAGGTTTCCCATGGGAGGGAGATCAGGGTAGCTGCAACACGGAATCACATCGCCATGACAGTCGACAAACAAGTTAACACCTGACATAGGCCAGCAGACCTTGTTGGTGACATGGGGGGGGCGTTCCCATGGTTCCCCACTGGTGCTCGGTAAGATCTGCCATTCACGAAATTCCGGCTCCCAGCCACGAGTGCGTAAAACACTCAGCCAACGCGCCCTTCCGTCCTCCGTCATGCAGACATTACGTGTCTTTAATTCAACCGAGGAATTCAACTCTTGTTTGATACGGCTGACTTCCTCCAAAAATAGAATCAGCTTGTCCCATTTGCCCGGGGGACGCAGACGCTCGAATTCAGACGGCGTTCCATCTCCATCGCAGCTGACGAACAAATGCGTCACGACGCCGGACGTCAGGATATCTCGAATTTTTTTCTCATCGAAAATCATGGCATTCGTCGAGATTTCCACCTTTTCTGGCTTCCATTTCTGAACTTTGAGGACCTCCAGCAGGCCTCGAAGATCGGGATGAAGAAAGGGTTCTCCAAAATTAAATAATCGAAAAACGCTAACGCGTTCTACGTCGACATTTCCCAGGCAAATCGAGAATTGTTCTGGGTCAATGTGATCGATCTTGGGTAGTAACGTCGAATTTGGGCAACCGATGCATCGCAACTGGCATCCTTGAACAATATCGAAATGAAAAGTTTGAATCTGGCTCAGGGTCAGTTCGTTCAGTTTCCGTTTGCCCACTTCGAACAGTCTGTTGACAGAATTCAAAATAGAAAGGCTGGGCAATGAAGAGTTTGCGATTTTGGTTTCTCCTGGTAAGCACAATTAACCCTGCGCAATGATACGATTCGCACGCATACGGATGGCTTCCCTGAGTTAAATAACCAGAGACCGATCCCGTGATTTCAAACGACGCCAGTAAACACCCGTTGAATCAATTTTTATGACTTCATCACGAATCCCATTTGAAGCGCGAAAGTCCGTCACAGCCTGCTGGCAGGCGAGGATTGAACCGTAATCGTCGACAATGACATATCCACCGACAGAAACCTTCGGATACAGATTGACCAGGGTATCCATGGTCGACTCGTACATATCTCCATCCAGTCGAAGCACGGCGAGTTGGTCAATCGGCGCACTCGGAAGTGTTTCGCTGAAAAAACCGCTCAGAAATCTCACTTGACTGTCGAGCAGGTCATACTTTTGGAAATTTCTCTTCACTTCATCGAGAGAGACCGCTAACTGAGGATACTCATGGAGTCTTGAATTTTTGTCTGCAGGATACTTTTTAATATCAGGTGCAGGCAAACCTTTGAACGAATCGGCAAGCCACACCAGGCGGTCGGTTATGCCATAAGCTTTCAAAATCGCCCGCATGAAAATACTTGATCCTCCTCGCCATACTCCCGCTTCCAGCAGGTCACCAGGAATTTTTTCTTGGATGACGCTCTCAACACACATTCTTAAGTTGCTCATTCGCTTGAGTCCGATCATCGAATGGGCTTTTGCTGGCCATGCAAGCCCTTCGTTTCGAATTGCGTTGTCATATGGCTGCTTCTTAATCCATACGTGACCACCGCCGGACAACTTGTTGGCAATCTTTTGAACCAACGTTGATGGCAGATGAATATGGTACGATTCGTCTTCATAAATTGTATTTAACAAACATCGCATAATCAGATCGAGATAGAGGTCTGCGGATACGCTCTCCATGAATCATCCAATCTTAAGTGACTTCCGCTTAGGCTTTAGGTACCTGTTTTTTAAAAAACGATTTCACTTGGATTGCCGTTTTACGCCATTCTTTCAGGAGCAATTGTTTTTGATATTCATACGAAAATCGACTCGTGAACATTTCCCGCGCCGGAGGTGGTTTTTGAAACGCCCCATAGTATGTCACGGGGATGTTTGGCCACTGCCAATTGTCTCCTCGAATCGATCGATATTCCTGGTTGAATTGTGTAAAGAGTTTAGCCTGATCTGCACTGTTTGTGGAAATCCCCCCGTGGATCTGATGAAACGTCGACTCACCAATTAGCATGATTGGAATCGAATTCGGCAAATGACAAGCCCGTAGCCAAGTGTCGAGATTCACAAGTCCACCTCCGGGCGAAACAAAGGCAGGATCGTATCCACCTAGTTCTTTCCACAAGGAGCGAGGCATAAACAGGGCGTTGCTTTCACTCGGTAGATCAAACCATGTTGGTCCCGACGATTCGTCGAAGACCGATATACTGAAAAGCCCGTAACCATTATTGGTCCAGTCAATTTGATCGAGCAACTGGTCTTCAACACGCTGGCAATAGCCCTTCTTCATTGACCGCGATTGAAAATCCGACCCGAGATACCGACCACGGGAACCAACAAAGGCACGATCCGAAACTCGCTGAGCTGCCAGTGCATTCGTAAGCAATCCAGGTGAGGCGAGGCGGGCACCGTCAATCATGATACCAACTGTGTTGCCGGTTGCAATCTCCATACCCAGGTTGATTGCAGGGACAGGGCTTTTTGACGGCGACTTCATGTATTCGATTCGGATGTCAATGTCCAAATGCGAGAACTGTTGTATTTGAGGTGGTGAAATTGAGCCATTATCTACGACAATCACCTCGTAATCCTCGCGAATAATCCCGCGCTGGTAACTGGCGCACAATGATAAAAGGGTGCGAGGTAGTTCCCTCTCGTTATTATAGCTAATCACGATCATCGATAATCGCTTTGACATTAACAGAACCTGAATACTCGTTTAATCGGTAAAACTGCTAAAGGTGCTCAACGACTGGCAAGCTGCGTTGTTTGTTTCTGCGAATGACGACAATTGAATCGAAAAAACGAATTTCTTCGATTTCGCGACCGATACGTGGTACTGATATTAAGGGCAGTCTCTGCGGGTTTCCGGATGCAAATGCATCGATTCCAGAATGCCCCAAATAATGGGCTTGTGAATAATCAACGAGATCCTTGCAGAGGTCCATGAACGAATAGGGCTGATCGCGCCAATGTCCCCAAAAATTTGTATGGGTGTCTTCCACAAAATAGACCCCCTGATCGGTCAATCCGTTCAGGAACGCGTAGTCAAAAGTCTTGATCATGTCCGAGCATAAGTGGCTGCCATCATCCAGGATGACGTCGAACGGTCCAAATTCTTGAATCACTCGTTGCAGAAACGCGGTATCTGATTGGTCGCCGATTCTCACATGGATATTCGAATCCGCGTTTTCAAACTGGACACAGGTTGGATCAATGTCAATTCCTAAAATGACCGAGTCGGGATGAAAATATCGTTTCCACATTTGCAGCGAACTTCCATGATACACCCCGATTTCGAGAAAGCGGATCGGCCGTGCTCGGAACTCACTCAAGATTCGTTCATAAATTGGAAAGTAATGCAGCCACTTAAACCCATTTGGAATGCTGCGCCAGATTTCAAATAATTCACCTTGTGGGAGAGTGCCAGGGGATTCTGCGCGCATCGGCACGGGTTGAAGTGATGTCGCACTCAAATAACGTGACAGCCGACGAGGCAACTGATATCGGTATCTCAGCCTGCGAAGCCAGGACATTACCCGGTTATTCCACGATAATTGTTGCTGTTGCGTCATGACTTCCCTCTTCATTGCTCTCGTCTGGTCCATCACCGGTTTCCGACACCGATTCAACGACTGGCAAGAAATTCATTGAACGACGTTGCCGGACGCAAGTCCAGCAATTTCAATCGCCGTGCAGCGAGGTCCTCGTATGACATGGCTTCGATTTCTTCGCGCGAATAAGAAAGCTTCGATGTTGGTGTGCCGCGGCTCACAATTCCCAGGCCAAAATCAGCGTCGAGCACGAATGTTTGTAAATCAGTTTGGAGCGACCGGAGCAGAACGATTGCTTTCCAGACGTCACCGCACCACCTGAAGTCGCCATCGGCCGGAAATTCTTTGAGTGCTTCCGAGTGCGAATGGGCTCGAAAGGCAATCCGTGCCGAAGGGGGATTGCAATCGTGCATGATAATGACACCAGAAGGGCTTAATACCTCCAGGCAGTTTAAAACATCCCTGTATGCCTGCTCAAAAGTATGCAATCCATCAACTAAAGCGACGTCGATCTTCGAATCACCAAGTATCGAACTCCGACAAGCAAAAAAATCGTCACTGGTCATTTGATGGAGATGAACTTTGTTTCGAGAGAACATATTCTGCATGAACATACGAATGCGATGGCGCATCGGTACGATTGGGTTGGGGTCAACACCGTGTTTCTGCCGTGCTTGAATCGGGAGCAGGCTCTGTCCAAGTTCCACTCCAATTTCGAGATAAGACCCACCTCCCAATTGCGATAACAGCTTTTGGACAACCATCTTTCGATCGATCGTCGGAGCGGTTTTCTGCATGATTCTTTTTACCATTCACTTTCGCTTGACGTCGAACATCTCAGAATTCATCAACTAGGGACTCGCCCGCCATATCGATAAATCGGCCAGACCGTGATCACTTTGTAATATTCATTCGATTTATGTGTCGCAAGGCATCTTCGTCGATTATTTGGATCTGTTGTCGACAGTTGAGAGTAAATTTCCCGAAAAATCAGATGCGCAGTTAACCTGATAAAAGAATGCGCAAAAAAAATAAAATAACACTTTCGTTCCGCAAGTAGGAGCGGAGTGTTCAACTTTTGCCAGGAATCCCTTCACTCGTCTCATGGAAAATACAGTCATGATGCGCTCGCTTGCATGTGGATACGGTCTTACCGACAATCTGCATGCGCCCGCGAACTTGCCTGACTGTGGGCAGATTTCCTGTTGGGAACAACCGTTTTTGAAGGTGACCTTTTTCTCATGACTGATCCGCACGATTTCACTCGTAAATTGCAAAAAGATAATGGTTCGAAAATCGTCCTTGTTGTTGGGGACGGACTGGGGGGGCTGCCGCTCGAACCGGGTGGCAAGACGGAACTCGAAACCGCGAACACACCGAACCTGGATGCGCTGGCTCGTCGTGGGACGCTGGGACTCAGTACTCCAGTATTGCCGGGAATCGCACCGGGAAGCGGCCCTGGTCACCTGGGCCTTTTCGGTTACGACCCTGTCAAATATCAGATTGGACGCGGTGTACTTGAGGCACTTGGTATCGACTTCGAACTCGGACCAAACGACGTCGCTATTCGTGGGAACTTCTGTACGATCGATGCCGCGGGCAACATTACCGATCGGCGTGCAGGACGTATTCCGACTGAGGTCGGCACAAAGCTCAGCGAAAAGCTGAACCAGATCAAAGTTCCCGGCGTCGAGGTTTTTGTTCGAGCGGGTGAAGGTTACCGGACCGTCCTGATTTTTCGGGGAACTGGCCTCGGTGGCGATGTTGCGGATACCGATCCGCAAAAGACGGGTGTACCTGCCTTGGAACCCGTCGCTCGTTCCGCCGGAAGTGCAAAGACGGCACAAGTTGCTGCGGAATTTTTGCGACAAGCGAAAGTCGTTCTGAAAGACGATGCCCCCGCGAATTTCCTGACGCTCCGTGGTATCGACACCATGCCGGCGATTCCTCCGTTCCGGGAAGTCTATGGGATGAAGGCAGGAGCAATCGCCGTCTACCCGATGTATCGTGGACTTGCTCGACTTGTTGGCATGGATATCCTCGACGCAGGGCATACGCTCGAAGATCAAATGAATCGCCTGGAAGCGGCCTGGAATGATTATGATTTCTTCTTTGTACACTGGAAATATACGGATTCGTCCGGCGAAGACGGCAATTTCCCGTTGAAGGTTCAAAGAACGGAAGAGCTGGATGCGGCGATCCCGCGAATTACAAAACTGAACCCGGATGTTATCGTTGTGACCGGTGACCATAGTACTCCAAGCAAAATGAAGTCACACAGCTGGCATCCCGTTCCGGTGCTACTGTCAGCAAACCATTGTCGATTTGATGGCTCGACGAAGTTTGGCGAATCGCAATGCCTGCGCGGTGGGCTTGGCCAGTTTGAGGCGAAGCATCTGATGCTGCTCGCGATGGCGCATGCCGGCCGACTTGAGAAATACGGTGCATGACGGTTGGTTGTGACGTGTACGGAATAGTGGAGGCTTCCAGCCTCCTCGTCTGAGGAACGAGGAGACTGGAAGTCTCCACGACGAAGGGGTAAGGAGGCTGGAAGCCTCCTCGACCAAGAAGGAAAAATACGTTGCCTGACGTTTGCTTGTAAAAAACAATTTGAAAGCGAATCAGACCATGATGAATCCCGCGCTCACGATTCCTCGCGTCTCAGCCATGCTATGCCTCTTGTTAACCATGATCACGGCCTCGGAGTGTGCATTGGCACAAGAGGCCAAAACGGCGAGTGAGAAAACCCGCTTCATCGACAACTCGTTGCTGATTGCGCCGGAATATCCCTGTACATGGCCGACGTATCCGTTCCCTCGATTCCAGCTGAGTCATCAGCGAACGATTGGACCGGATTGTGCCTATAATATCGACACCATATTTATTGATGGCAACACAGGGACTCAGCTCGATGTCCCGCCGCACTCGGTCACTCGGCCTGACTTGAATCGGCCAAAATCCGGACCACTGGGACTGGCTTACACTGATAAGATCGAGCCGTGGCAATTTGGTGGCGAAGCATGCGTCGTTGACGTTCGCGATCTTCTTGATCAGGCTCCGAAGGGAGTAAGCCCTCTGGTCACTCCCGAGCATATCAAGCGATTTGAGGCAAGCCATCGACCGCTGAGGTTTGGCGACGTCGTCCTGTTCCGCAGCGATTATTCTGACAAGTATTACCGGCCGTTCCCTGAAGGATCACGGTTCATCGCGGATGTCGTCGATCGCAAAGCGCCTGGATATCCCGACCCCGATCCCGATTGCATGGAGTTTCTGGCAACGCGTGGCGTAATGACGCTGGGGACCGACAGCGCCAGCATGGGGCCAATGCCTAATCTGGCAGAACCGACTCACTACGCCGGTCTGCGGCACGGTATGATCTGGACCGAGGGAGCCACAAACCTGGGAGCGTTGCCCGACACAGGTGCCTTTTATTGCATGCTGGGACCGAAGCATCAAGGCGGCCCATACAGTGAAGGTCGAGCTTTTTCGATTGTCGGAGGCGATCTTCCCAAGCGTTTGATCGATGCTGCCAAGAACAAAAGAGCGATCGATCTTTCGCCAACTCTGGCACCAAACCTGCCCGTCACATCACCGGGAATTACCACTGGTCAGCATCGTCAGGTCTACCTCAAGGTTGATTTTCTGTATGCCGAATACCTGGACTTGTGGCATCATGGCCACTTGATGGATGCCATGGCCGGAACCCATTTGGTCCCACCCTCGTTTGCACTTCCTCCAGAAGGCAAGAACCCGGAGTACGCTCCCGAAGTTCGAGGTTGGTTAAAAGATTTCGAGCAAAAGTATGGTCCGCGTGGCTTCAGTTCATTAACCACCGAAAAAATCCCTCTGGACTGGACGTGTGGCCCCGTTCGCGTCATTGATGTCCGCTCCCTGGTGGGCACGACAGATGCCAAAACCTGGCCTGCATCACCGCCGATTACTTCGACTTTGATCAAAGATTTTGAACGTAAGTCGTCCCCCCTGAAGGCCGGTGACATTGTCTTATTTCATACCGGACATCTCGATCGTCATTTGAAACCACTTCCGAACGATTCGGGAGTCTGGATCGATCCCTTGTCTGGAAAAAGTGAAGGCTGGCCAGCACCAAATGCCGACGCGATTATCTATTTGAAGAGTCTTGGAATTCGTTGCGTTGCGACGGACGCACCAGATCTGGGCGGTGTCGACCCGCGTCAAGCCTTGATGACCTATTGGGCACTCGGCAGTCGTGAGATGGTTGGGGTTGAATTCCTGCACAACGTGAGTCAGGTCCCCGTCGGTAGTTATTTCCTGTTTGCCCCGCTCAAGATTCGAGATTGTCATGGCGGGGCCGGCCGGGCGATTGTGTTGAACTAGTGCTCCGTGATTCGCCGATTGGAACAGTAAGGCACCAAGATGGGTGCCACGGTTTTACCGTCTTCGGTAAGGCAGTGCTCTTCAGAGACGCTAACGAACAATGATGCCACGGCCTTGTCGCAGACTCCAAAACCGTGGTACCCCCAAGTTTCGACCGATATTCACCCACAGGGCGCAATGGCATTCAATTTCGCTATTTTGACCGTTTTATCAGGCCAGACTCGCGCTACTGGATGGATTAAGTTAACGTCGAATCGATCCCAACCGACGAGCATCAATCCCAGGCTGAGATTTCTCGGATGTTCGTGGACCCAAAAGGTGAGCAACCGTCGAATCTGCGGCGTTGCGAATATCGCTTCCTTCAAACTTGATTTCTGTTGCCACCAGACCTTCGAATTGTTCGTCGTCCTGCGGTTCCAGCCGGTGATGAGATTGATTGAGTGCGGCGAGTAAAACCGTTCCAGGTTCGACAACCGATTCGTGCGATTTCATTTCAACGGCCTTCCCGAGATCCGCACGTGGTCGCTCTGAGTCAATCACGATCAGTCCCGAATCGGCACATTCAAGCTTAAAGACACAATTGTTCGCTTGAATTGCAATGGGATACGCGCCGTTCGTTCGGGCATAATCTCCCGCGACCCATAACAGGGAGCCTGAGTCCCTGAGCGTGATGCGGTCGAGTTCAACGGTAAACTCCGTTGCCAAACATTTTGTTCCAAGAGTGAGAAACGCTCCCGAACCTGTTTTCAATGTATTTTCGACAATGACGGATCGAGGTGTTTGCAGGAGCGTGACGGAGACTCCGTTTCCATAAAAAGCCGAATTCCGAATCGTCAATTCGGCCACTTTCGGATCGCGAGCATGCGATGACATCCACGCTACGGCTGCTGCCTTTGGTCGGTTTGGTGAAGAGTCGTTTGTGTCAACGTCAACTTCGGAGCATGACATCTCGCAGTTCAAAAGTTGCAGTGACTGACATCGAACAGTCAACATCGCCACCAGATTGTCATCGGCGGATTTTGAGCGGCGAATCGTGACGTTTTCCAGTACGACTTCGTCTGAAGCGAGATTTAACGGCACGTTTCCGACATGAATTTCCGCCGCAACGCCATTTGTTCCTCGGAGTGTCAATTGGCGATTAAAGCTGACGCTTGAAGCTTCGTAGGGCCCCGGATCGGTCAGAAGAATCACTCCGTCATCCGATGGTGCGGGAAGCGGGATGAGCTTTCGGTCTTGATGAGTGATCGAGCCACCCTCAGGATCGAGCGGCTTTTCATCGGCCTTTTGATCGCGTGTGGGATGCGTTATCGCTTCAACATTCTTTACAATGTTCAGTAATTCATTACGAAGTCCGTTATCGTAGATGAGCGCGAGCCCGAAAGTGACCGTAAAAACCGCTGCAAGCGTCCAGGCCCAGTTACCGATGCTGCTACCAGTTCCTGCGTCAGTAAAATGGGGCATCCCACCATCGAATAGACGACGGAATTTTCGAATTCGTGACCGACTTTGTGAGCTCGGCGGCCCCCAATGCTGTAAAACGTCCTCGAAACTTCGTGGACGCATTGACGGGGATGGCGACGTCAACTGCCGAATCGAATCCGCGAGCATCGCTGGCGTGTCAGGGGCCCACTTTCGAACATCATCGATTGTCTGAGTCTGATGGGAAGCGATCTTGACCAGCGGGTCAGCAGACACAAACGGTGGCCGACCGGCAAGCAGCTGCCACAAGACACATCCCAGCGAATAAAGTTCGGAACTTGCCGTGGCAGACGCCCCGGTTCCAATTAATTCCGGTGCCATGCCGTCATAGTGGTCAATGGGCAATGCGTCATGAATTGTCAAGTGCGGGCGAATGACTTGCCGTACAGCGCCGTTGACAAGCACTGCCAATCCGCTGTCGGTCAGGCGGATATTCGATAATCGAATATCTCCGTGTACAACACTTCGGGCATTTAAAGCGGCCAGACCTTCCAGCAATTGACGACCAATCTCGACAACAACAGTCGCAGGAAATCGACCCCGGCGAACCAGCAGCTCATTCAGCGGAAGTCCAGGGACAAATCGACTGATCAAAACGAGCTCGTCGCTTTCGGTCGGCAAGATTTCACGAGGAACGACAAGAAAAGGATGAACAAATCCCTTCAATTGTTCGAGCACCCGCCCCATCTGGATGAATACTTCGCTGATTCGGTCGCTTTCCAATCGTTCTCGTTTGATGACACAACGATCACGACGATTGAGGCGTCGAGCGAGGATCGTTGATCCATGCTGGCTTCGGCCAAGCTCGTCAACTGCGACAAACGGACCAATTCGAAGTGATTCCCCCTGCCCCGTTTCGAGCTGTTTCGCTTGAAACGGCGTCAACAGGCGGAGTTGCACGAGCGAATCGATCCAAACCGAGTCAAACGCAGGCAGATCAAAAGAAAGACGTTTAACGCGACTGCGCGCACGCCGTAAATCACGTGGATGACACAACTGCAGCTCTGTGAGTTGTCGAACCAGATTTTCGGACGGTGGTTCATACACGATGCATGCACCCCTAATGTGCGGAATCGCCAAGTTACCGGGTTTGCAGAGGTCAGAAAAACAATTTACAAGACCACTAAGACTTACGGATTTGTTGTCGCAGAAATGAGAGATTTGAGCAATTCAGCTTTCGCTCTTTCCCCGCTCGCGGATCAGCTTACTGCAGCTTTGAAGAGATTTTTTTTCTTGCTCAGACAACGATTGGAACCCGTGTTCATGGACCTTCGCCAGTAACTCATCCAGCTGCTGTTCAACCTGAGTGCGTCGAATCAAGTCTTGCTGTTCGCGCCGAGCCCTTCGGCGCTCTCGCCATTGCTCAAGAGGGCTCAGTGAGATTTCTGACGACTCGATGTGACTTGGGTCATAGTGGCTTTCGTCGCCTGTCGATGAGTCGGGTTCGTATTCAGAATTGTCAGATGATTCACTGATTTCCGCCTGAAACAATTGAACCACATTCATCGTCAAGACGAAGGTTCCAATCAATACGACCTGACTCAGATCCAAACAGGACCCAACAATCAATATGACAAGCGCGACGAACATCCCGACATTGATGGCTGTTCGATTCACAAATTCGGGGTTAATTCGAGACAGCAAACTGGCCCGTAATACCTGGCCACCGTCCAACGGTAAAACGGGCAAAAAATTCACCAGTAACAAGATCCAGTTTGCCACGAACAACACGAGACCCAAGTCACGCCAGACTTCTGGGGAATTCGTGTGGAGTTGGCCAATTGGCATCACAAACGGATTAAGAGACCCCGGCAAAGTTTCTGATGCATACCATCCGGGAAACATCGCGACGCAAATGAGTAAATTTACTGCCGGTCCGGCCGCCGCCGTAATCCCCATTCCGAAGGCCCCACGGGCGGGGCGAACCAACGCGATACCGCCAATCGGCGTCAGGTGAACTTCATCTGCAGTTCCACCCGTCCAGCGCGCGACGAAAACGTGGGCAAATTCGTGAAGAAGGACTGACAGATACAAAGAAATCGTAAACGCAAGCCCAAGGGGCATTCCATATTTTGGGCAGACAATGAGCGGGACGATAGCGAACCACCAACTGATTCGAACATCAGTCGAAAACATTCGCCCCACGTAAACCGAGGGGAGCATCCAGTTGAGACGCTCTTTCATTGCAATTGCACCCCAAACCGACGTACAGAAACGCCGAATTCCAGCAGTTTGGCCTCTAATCAACAAAGACTCCGTCCGAGCCAGCTGCGGTGCTTATAATATCCCTATTTTCGCGTGCCGACAATCGAATTTTTGATACGTCAACGGCGAAATTCAATTTTTCCATTGAAATTCTAGTCTAACGCGGATTCTTCGATCGGCGTAACCCAAGCGACCGTCGGCTATCAGGTTGCGATCAATCCGATTTCGGGACTGCTTGCCGTTGCATAAAGCCGTTTGGGAATGCGACCAGAATTTGCCGCAAGATAACCTGCACGACATGCCAGACACATGGCCTCAGCCATCAGGCGAGGGTTTTGAGCCGATGCGATCGCCGTATTGAGCAGGACTCCATCGCAGCCCAGTTCCATCGCAAATGCCACATCGCTTGCTGTCCCGACACCCGCGTCGACAATCACAGGATAGTTTGGGTCGCCCTCTTTTAAGTATTCCAGGCAAATGCGGATATTATTCGGATTCAAAATTCCCTGCCCACTTCCGATAGGGCTCCCCGCAGGCATTACCGATGTCGCCCCCGCATCCTTCAACCGCCGCGCCATAATGGGGTCGTCCGATGTGTAGCACAAGACCTCGAAACCATCTGAGACAAGCTGTTTCGTTGCCTCGAGTGTGGCAACAGGGTCTGGTAGCAAAGTCTTCTTGTCCGCCAGGACTTCCAGTTTCACCCAACTCGCGCCAGGATTTTCCAGTCCCAACAAGATCTCACGTCCGAGCCGTGCCGTACGAACTGCATCGTCAGCAGTGAAACAGCCTGCAGTATTCGGCAGGATTGTGTACCTGCTCAGGTCGATAAAATCGAGAATACTGCGACCAGCCGAATCGACGAGTCGTTCTCGTCGCACTGCGACGGTAATGACATCCGCCTCACTGATCGTTAAACACTCGCGCATTAACTCGAATGTCGCGTATTTGCCTGTGCCAACGATGAGTCTCGAAGCAAACTTGTGCGATCCCAAACGAAGCGGCGTAACATCGAGTTCTGACATAGAAGCGCTTCAGCCCCCTCCAACGAGTGTGACAATTTCAATTTGATCGTCAGCAGCAAGTCGGGTTCTGCCATGTTCGGTTCGAGGAACAACCCGCCGATTTAATTCGACGGCTAGAAACTTTGGGTTCAACGTCAGTTGAACGATCAAGTTTTCAACTGTCGAATCCGCTGCGATCTGCAATGGCTCACCGTTCACTCGAATCGAAATCATTTTTGCAAAGCAGCCAACAACAGAAAAAGAAACCCGGCATCCAGATCATGCCGGGTTCATCAGATTGAACGCATTCACGACGGCAAATCACCAGCCTTCTGATACGTTCTCGATATTGGGGCTGTTGGCCCCGTTTGGATAACCTCGCAATGCGCCATTGCGAGTGGAAATCGCTTTAAAGACGTTGATGTCAATCTTCTTGGAAACGGCTCTGGTCGAACCATCCGCGAGGGCAAAGCAACACAAGTCATTGTGGCCGCTGCCGTAACTGAAAAACTGAAGTGGAAGCGATGAATTGGGATTAAAAAGATTTGGGGCTTGCCAGTAAGTATCCCACAGATCAGGGTGACCTGGATCATCCCAAACTCGCACACAACAACTCGCTGCATCTGCCCAAAACCCATATGGCGAGTCACCGATCATGATCGTATTCGACGTTCCATCCGACACATCTCCCATTCGTACCGCGCTTCCGTCATAAAGCATTCCGTTGGGTGCCGTCGGAGCATTCTGGAACGTGCCGCTTGTGTCGTACGCACCCATATTCCCGCGATAAGTTGCATACGCCCAACCCTGAGACATCCCAACGCCTGGACGGCTAGAGGGGAGCGACTTTGAACTGGTGCATGTGTATGACTGAATCGTCGTTCGCAGATATTGCTCATTCGGTGACGCGATGTTGTTTTGTCCGAATTTGGCTTGACCAAAATCGAGTGAGATCGTTCCTTCACCCATATTTGGCAGAATAAACGCATGCCAGCCCCATTCTGCTGGCATGTACCACTTGTCTACGGTCGTAAACACCTTTTGACGCTTGATGACGGTGTCGACCACGGCTGGTTCAGGCAACGATCCATCCTGGCCTCCGCCAGTTCCGGGTCGAATAAACCCCGGTGGAAAACAGCGGTACGAGCTTTCATAGTTATGCATTGCGAGTACGATCTGCTTGAGGTTGTTCAAGCACTGTGCCCGCCTTCCCGCTTCTCGTGCCTGCTGCACTGCTGGTAGCAGTAATGCCGCGAGCATCGCGATGATCGCAATCACGACCAGAAGCTCAATTAATGTAAATCCCGGCCTGGGCGATTGTCGGTTGAGATGATGACGACGAATCATTTATCGGCTCCTTCAGTTTCAAGCGGCGTTCTCGAAGCGTTGTCGCGGACAAGATTTGACGAATCAGTCCTTGACAACCTGCATTGTAAACGTTGACGCTAACAAAACTGAGTCATCTTTTCAAACCCCGTTTTTTCTACATTCAAGATTTTTTGTCTTGAGTGTTCACGAGTTGATGATTTGCATTCAGGCGATACAAGTATTCCCCCGATTTGCGAACCAGCAAGACCCCTTCATCTTCCCGATTGGCGAATGACTCGATGTCAATCGTTTTCGGGTCGCGGTAACCGAGGTTAATCCGTCGGCAGGTCTCTTCCGGGATCCCGCTCGCCAGGGTAACGCGGACCCTTGGGGTTTCAACGCCATTCTCGTAGGTCCCACTGCCGCGAACGTGTGTTGAATGGGCCAGCACGCCCCAGGGAATGTCCTTGAACCGATCCCATTGCTTCGTGAAGTAGTCTCGCACATGATAGCCGACTTGTTCGATCAGCTTCCCATGCGTCACCGAGATCTCATTCATGTGAGGAGCGTAGATGATCAGTTCGCCCCCATCAGCGACAACGGGTTCCATCTTATACATACACTTGCCTGCCACCCAAAGTTCATCATACATCGGTGGAGCACACGAGAGAACTTGCTTGTAGGGGCGGTCGCAGCGTTTGATGTGTATCCGGTTGGAAAGATCTGCTGCTTCGTTCCAGGCCGCTTCCGGCGTCCCGTAAAACAAGCCATGCAAACTGCAATCGGATGACACAACAAACGTAATCGCGCGACGGGTCTGGCGGATCATCGCTGCCGCAGCATCGACGACTCGACGAACCGGCGTATCTTTCACGCCAATGATCTCGGCATTGGTGATCAATGCGCCGAGCCAATGGAAGAAATTCAAAATGTCCGGGCCACCGATCCCAGGGAAAAAATACTTGTTCCCCCCGGAAAAGCCGACCACTTCATGCGGAAACACGGGCCCGAGAACAAGCAGCAGGTCGTAATCCTGAATCCGGGAATTGATCTGCACAGGAACCTCAAGAGACAACAACCCGTTCGACAGTTCTTCGGTCTCTTTTTTTCCCAGCGTTCCAACGGTCAGCAGTCGTTCGGGTCGATCCCATTCGTGATTGAAAACCTGCAGTTGATAAAACAGCCGCCGCCGCTCGGTCTCGTCAATCCCCAGTAGCTTGGCGATCTGTGTATCCGACATCGGAGGATGCGTTCCCAGCGCGACAAGCACATCGATCGACTGGCAATGAGGTCGGACTTCCCGAAACAAAGCGTCGAATAACAATGGCAGCGGGGCCGTCCGCGTGGCATCAGGAACAATCAGCAGAATTTTCTTGCCTGCGAAGTCTTCCTTTGACAAACGGGAAAACCATTCGCGGACATCCGCAGGCGAAAGAGTCGGTATCAAATCAGCCATTCAGCCATTCCAGAGCTTGGTCATCTTCATTGGGCGGAGTTGAGGGGGAAGCGTTGTTTGTCGGCGTCGGTTTTGGAACGGGATTACCCGGTTGCGATTTTGACTTGGAAGTACCTGGACGCTCACGAGGCAGAATCCGATCACGTGGATTGCCGCCGAGTCCCGCTTTTTCCAGCAGACTCATCGCAAAGGGATCAACGTCATCCGGTTCTGGCGGGACTCCGTCGGGATCTGGTGTGTATTGAATTTCAAATGAATGTTTTGCAAAAGCCAGTGTATCACCCGATTGCAGGAACTTCTCGTCGATTCGCTCGCCGTTGACCTTCGTCCCGTTACGGCTGAGATCCGTCGCTCGCCAATAACCGTTGATGTATTCCAGTCGGCAGTGATGCGACGAAACGTTGGCAAAGTCGAGCCGAATATCACAACTTGGACGACGACCGACAATTAATTGCGGTTTCAACAGCGGAATTGGATCACCGCCACCAATCGGAACCAGTAGTCCCAACATTTGACCAACATCCTCCATCAAATGCCCGTGTACGGCATAACATGGCAATTCGAATTCGAATATCTTTTTTTCGGCAATGTGCCGTTCGAAATGAGTGTGAATTCACAATATCTTCAAATACCCAACGTGGGAAGTGTCTGAAATTGGTTCGCGAGATTCAATTGGCAAATTCTGTTTGCCGCGCGAGATTTCATAAAAAAACTGTACAATCTGATTAAACCTCACGCGAAAATCGGCCTTTTCTCAAAATTCCCGATTTGATCCTACCATAACTTCCTGTCAGCCAGATTCCTTGTTGTTGAAGCGATCACGTAGCAGTGGCTTTCAGCCTCCGAAGTCACTTTTTTGTCCGGCAAATCCTGTCGAAGAGAAATCGCCTGACTTGAGGCAAACTTGAAGCAGGATAGAATCTATCGTCGTGTTCCTATCCTTGAACGTTCAGAAAGAAAAATCATGGGATTGTTTGACAAGTTGCGCGGCGAACTGATCGATATCGTCGAATGGATCGATGACACCCGTAACACGCTTGTCTGGCGATTTCCTCGCTACCAGAACGAGATCAAACAGGGTGCCCAGCTGATCGTTCGCCCCGGACAACTGGCCGTTTTCGTGATGCACGGCAAAGTTGCCGATATGTTCGAACCGGGAACACATACTCTCAACACGCAAAACCTGCCGCTCCTCAGCACGATCGCCGGTTGGAAATTTGGATTCAATAGCCCGTTCAAATCGGAAATCTATTTCGTGACCACGCGACAGATTACCGATTTGAAATGGGGAACACCCAACCCCATTATGCTGCGTGACCCGGAATTTGGTCCGATTCGACTTCGAGCCTTCGGAACCTACGCGCTCAAGGCTGTCGAACCCAAAGCACTACTCACCGAACTCGTCGGAACAGATGGCGTCGTCGAAGCGGACGAAGTGACCGAACTGATGCGAGCCATCATTTCCTCAGCCATGGCAGATATGCTCGCCGAAAAGCAAGTCGCGGCTCTCGATCTGGCCTCAAAATATACCGAGTTCTCTGAAGAGCTGAGAAAGTATGTTCAAGAGCGGATCGACGACGAATATGGCCTGGCCATACCGCAATTGATCATTGTCAACATCTCGCTGCCAGAAGCGGTTGAAAAAGCGCTGGATACCCGCACAAGCATGGGTGTACTCGGTGACATGACCAAGTTTCAACAGTACTCGCTCGGCGAAGCGATGCGAGAATCGGCAAAGCATGGCGGCGGGGGCGATGGGCTCGGTCTGGGAATGGGGGTCGCTATGGCGGGCCGCATGATGAATACTCCTGGCGTCGGAATGGGAGTTCCCGTCGGAGGAGCGCCCGTCCCACCACCTCTTCCCGCCTGGCACGTCGCGGTTAACGGACAACCACAAGGCCCGTATGCTCCGGAACAGATCCAGCAATCAATCGCCGCCGGACGGATCACGTCAGAAACGTTGCTCTGGTCACCAACCATCACTGGCTGGACCGCCGCATCCAAGCTCCCTGAGTGGGCAGGCTATTTTCAGAAGGCAGCCACTCCCACGCCGCCACCGTTACCACCCCAGTAATTCAGTGGATTTATCGTTTAACCCGAAGCCAGCGGCGCAGGCGGATCGGGCGTTCAGCCCGATCTCTTCGAGTGTCGCTGGACACGCCGTTCGGCATAGCCTTAATAAGAAATGATGCCTTGGTTGACGGCATTCCCGCCGCTTCGTTCCCGCTTCTCTGCGAGGCGCGGTTAAACGATAAGAAGGCAGCGGCGCAGGGAGATCGGCGTTCAGCCGATCTCTTCAAACTCGTTGCCGAAACAACAAGACACGGCCTTGTCGAAGACTCCAAAACCGTGCCACCCCCGAAAACCGTGCCACCCCCGTGTTTCGGTCACTATTCCCGCATTACGCGGAACAACGTTTCCGAGCGATCAACGTCTTTATTTTCTCTCAGCCTGCAATTTGACCTTCAGCTTCACATTATGATTCCCGCGAATCACCACAACGGAAATTTCTTCACCCGGTTTTTTTCCATTCAAGGCTTTGCTCACTTCGCTTTCTGCGCGAATTGGCCGACCGGCAATTTCGACGATGATATCACCCAGAGAAATCCTTCCGTTATAATCACTATACGTCCCTTTGATCCCGGCGACTTCTGCCCCCGAATTTTTTAAAACACGGTGAACCAGGGCACCTCGTGTGATCCCTAATCGACGAGTGATCGAGTCATCAAATAACTTGAACCCCGGTTCCGCTCGTTCCATGCGACTCGATTTGATCAGTTCAGGAACAACCTGATTGACAATGTCGACCGGTACTGCGAAACCAATTCCCGAAAAGGCCCCTGATTCACTGACAATCATCGTGTTAATACCGATGACCCGACCTGCACTGTCAAGCAGCGGCCCTCCCGAATTTCCCGGATTGATCGCGGCATCGGTCTGAATCACACCTTCGATCGGACGGCCACTCATCGACTTAATTTCACGACCCAATCCACTGATGACGCCGGTCGTCAACGTTTGGTCCAGGCCAAACGGACTGCCAATCGCAAAGACCTTTTGTCCCACCTGCAAGCCCGCCGATTCACCGATCGCGACCTTCTTCAAGCGTCCCGGCGGCGTTTCGATCTTGAGGACGGCAATATCTTTGTCGAGTTCATAACCGACCAGCTTCGCTTCCCACGAACTGTTATCAGCCAACATGACTTTGGCCGCTCGAGCGGTCCGTACGACGTGATAATTGGTGACGACATGACCTGCATCGTCGTAAATAAACCCCGTTCCTGTCCCCTCGGGGATTTCGTCAACTTTAAAGTTGAAGAGATCGCGTTCATGAGTCAACGTCGTGATATGCACGACACTCGGCGAGGCTTCTCGAAAGATCTGAATCGTCGATTTTTCGTCGTCCGACAAGTCCCCTCGCGGCGTCACCGGGCGTGATTCCCTGGCGGCGCGACCACCAAAGCCGGGCAGGTAACCGGCGTTCTGCAGCATGATTCCCGCGACGGCCAACAGCAGCAGCGAGACCATCCATGCGGGAACCGAAGCCGCCGGCGCAGCCGATTGTCGCTTGAATCGGTCATTCATGTTGTGATTCCTTGAGGCATGAGCGCGCCGACGGAACACCTGGGAAGAATCTCAAAATAACGAGCAGCGTCCACTTGGGGATTCTGAAACAAAGACGAGACCGGTGTCAATTCAAACCGCCGGGCTAACGAATAATCTGGGTCAAAAAGGCATTTGTGCCACTGCTTCGGAGTCTTCGGAGAAGCAGTGTCTTCAGCTTCGACCTGTAAAAGAGAACTGCGTGACCGAAGACGGTCATACAGTGACACAAGAAACATGTCCTCCGACAATACGAATCAAATCGAGTAATCAGCCGCAGGCGGCATAAAGACTCTGACGCGCCTGGCGGCGACATAGACCACGTCATCTGGCTTCAGTCCCAATTCGGCGTATCTCTCGAGATTCAAATCGACATTCAATGCCAGGCCGAATTCCTCGGAAAAGACGCGGACCTTCGCCACGGAGCCAGCGGGATTGACTTGCATCACTTTCGCTTTAAGGCTTGATGTCCCAAACGGAGTACGCTCAATATCCAGCTCATGCGGTCGAACATAGGCCGTCGCGTTGCGGGATTCGGCGTGCGGATAGTCGGGATAAGCAATGTTTAAAGCCCCCATCATGGCCATCCCGTCTTGAACTCGTCCGTGAAACACGTTGACGTTACCGAGAAAATCCATCACGAAGGGGGTCGCCGGATGATCAAAAACTTCCTGTGGTGTCCCGGATTGTTCGATGTGCCCCAGATTCATCACCACGACACGGTCAGCCACTTCAAATGCCTCTTCCTGATCGTGGGTCACAAACACCGTTGTCAGATGAATTTCGTCATGCAACTGTCGTAACCACTGACGCAGTTCCTGCCGCACCTTGGCGTCCAGTGCCCCGAATGGTTCGTCGAGTAACAGCATTCTCGGCTTCACAGCAAGAGCCCGAGCCAGAGCCACGCGCTGTCGCTGACCGCCTGACAACTGGGAGGGATATCGCTTATGCAATCCTTCAAGCCGAACCAGTCGTAAAAGCTCATGAACGCGATCTTGAATTTCTGCACGAGGCAAAGAACGGACTCGCATCCCGAATGCGACATTTTCAAAGATGGTCATGTGACGGAACAAGGCGTAATGTTGAAATACGAACCCGACTTCCCGATCCTTTGGGGACTGATGAGTCACATCCTCTTTCTCGTACTCCACCTGTCCCTGATCGGCATGCTCAAGCCCGGCAATGATCCGCAGCAGTGTCGTTTTGCCCGACCCCGATGGTCCCAGCAGCGCCAGCAACGAACCGCTGGGGACCTCCAGACTCACATTGTCCAGGGCTTTGAACGTTCCGAACTGCTTCGACAGATTCTTGACAACGATACTCATGGAAACTCACTAAACTATTTGATTGCACGTTACTCAG
Organism: uncultured Schlesneria sp.; assembly: GCA_903834925.1. Classification (GTDB taxonomy): domain Bacteria; phylum Planctomycetota; class Planctomycetia; order Planctomycetales; family Planctomycetaceae; genus Schlesneria. The sequence goes on along the minus strand of CAILLA010000178.1, from coordinate 2,130 downwards.
TCTGCTGGGTCTTCGCCGCCTCTTTCAAGTCGGCCTGCGTCTTATGTTCCAGTGCAATCTTGATGAACAAAGTGACCAGTGCCAGCATCGTAAGCAGTGACGCTACGGCGAAGGAACTGGAATAGGTTTCCGAGGTCCCCCCTTCGAACAGCGTGTTGACCCGGATTGGCATGGTTTCGGTTTTGCCGATGACTCTTCCGCAGACAACATAGACCGCACCAAACTCACCCATCGCTCGCGCATTGCAAAGAATCACGCCATACAGCAATCCCCATTTGATATTTGGAATCGTCACTCGCCAGAACATTTGCCAGCCATTAGCGCCAAGACTGATCGCCGCGATTTCTTCCTCAGATCCGATTGCTTCCATCACAGGAATCAATTCCCGTGCGACAAACGGCAAGGTCACAAAGGTCGTTACAAGAGCAATCGCCGGCCAGGCGTTTAAGATCTGTATGTTATGCTGTTGCAGCCAGGGCCCGAAATAGCCCTTGGCTCCAAACAGCAAGACAAACATCAGCCCAGCGACAACGGGCGAAATCGCAAACGGCAAATCGATCATCGTCGTCAGGATTGTTCGACCGTGAAATCGAAATCGAGTGATCGCCCAGGCGGCTGCCACACCGAAAATCACATTCGCAACGACCGCGATCGGCACCACAAACAACGTCAGTTGAATCGCGTGCAGCGTCTCTCGATCACCAGTCAGGTTGTTCCAGTAAGCAACAACTCCATTCGAAAAGGCATGATAGAAAACATTCGCGACCGGCAGAATCACCAGCACCGACAACACCAGAACTGACAAACTGATCAAAGTCCATCGGACCCACCACGGGTCTTCCTGTGCCGATCGACCACGCGACGTCGAAACGACTGTGGCAGTCGGCAAGTTCTTGGGGATGGAATGCATTCCGGTTGACTTTCTCTTGAATCGACTGAGGTTTACCTCAATTTTCTGTCTGTCTCAATTGGCAGCCGAATTCGCGGCCTGGGTTCGTCGTTCCAATGCGTTAATCACGATCAGCATCGCAAACGATGCAATCAGCAGCACAATCGCCACGGCCGTCGCTTCGGCATACTTGAATTCTTCCAGCCTTTGAATAATCAGAAAAGGAGCGATTTGGGTTTTTCCCGGCACATTACTCGATACGAAAACGACCGAGCCGTATTCGCCGATCGCCCTGGCAAAGGTCAAGGCGAAACCCGTGGTTAATGCGGGATAAAGCGAAGGAAGCAGCACCCGCGTAAACGTCTGCCACCGGCTGGCACCCAGGCATGCGGCCGCTTCCTCCACGTCCGCGTCAAGGCTTTCCAGCACGGGTTGCACCGTCCTGACAACGAAAGGAAGACCGATAAACGTCAACACCAGAATGATCGCCGACTGTGAATAGGCCAGCTTGATTCCCCACGGAAGCAGGAATTGACCCAACCACCCGTTATGTGCATACAGGCTGGAATACACGAGTCCTGCAACGGCTGTGGGCAAGGCAAACGGAAGATCGACCAGTGAATCAAACAATCGTTTGAAAGGGAAGTCGTACCGCACAAGGACCCAGGCCAGCATGAGTCCGAGTATCGTATCGGCGAATGCTGCGACGAGTGAACTGCTGAACGTGACAAAATACGCAGCACGAACCCGTTCGGTCCAGGCGGCAGCAATGAACTGTTGAGGTGTCAGCGACGACGCCTTGGTGAATAACGCGATCAACGGGATGACAACGAGCAGGCACAGATACACGAGCGTAAAGCCAAGGCTCATGCGAAAACCGGGCAGAATGCGATGTGAGGCCATGTGGAATCGACTTTACGAGCAGTTATTTGGAAAACTTTGATTCAGCGTCTTGTGCCACTGCATCGGAGTCTTCTCCGACGCAGTGTCTTCATCGTTTGATTTCCGTTCGAAGAGCACTGCTTGACCGAAGACGGTCAAGCAGTGGCACCTCCATAAATTGCCGAATTTCTGGTCTTGTGCCACTGCGTCGGAGTCTTCGTAGAAGCAGTGTCTTCATCGTTTTGTTTCCGTTCGAAGAGCACTGCTTGACCGAAGACGGTCAAGCAGTGGCACCTCCATAAAGTGCCGAATTTCTGGTCTTGTATCACTGTTTCGGAGTCTTCGTAGAAGCAGTGTCT
>CAILLA010000177.1 GCA_903834925.1 uncultured Schlesneria sp. | reverse complement strand
TACACCCCGCTGGGCTCGAACCAGCAACCTTCGGTTCCGTAGACCGATGCTCTATCCAATTGAGCTAGGGGTGCCCGGCCCAAAAGTCTAACGAATACGAGGTTTAACACAAGCGACCAATTCCCGATTGGCACTTTTTTGTGTGGTTCCGACCCGGTTATGCAGCTTTAATCAGATTGGAAACCAATAATACAGACTGAGAATCGGTCGGGGTTTGCCAGAATGACTTACCGATGTCTAAATCACCGCTGGTTACCCGAAAGCTTTGATTTCGAATCGGTCTGGCGTTATTCGCCTCAGATCCAAGTGAAACTGATGTGATTTGAGAAACCCCGACTCGGTTGTGACGGGAAGATCGTCTCGGGTATCGTGATGCATTGGAAACTTCATCGCGAGTGACTTGAGTTTGTATTGTGGGAGCGGTGTTCATGGAACGTTGTCTGGTGACGGGTGGGTCAGGCTTTATCGGTAGCCACCTGTCTGAGCGTCTGTTAGAGATGGGAAACGAGGTGACGATCCTCGATGATCTCTCGACCGGCCGACGGGAAAACCTCGCTCCGATTGAAAACCATCCGCGTCTCAAGATTCGAATGGGGTCGATCACCGATCCGGTCTTGCTGGCCGAAGTCATGGCAAACGCCGACGTGGTATACCACATGGCTGCAGCAGTTGGTGTGAAGCTGGTTGCCGATGATCCTGTTCGAACAATTCAGACAAATATTTATCCGACGGAAGAGTTGCTACGACTGGCGGTGCAGCGAAATCAACGGGTGTTTATCGCTTCTACGAGCGAAGTTTATGGAAAGAATCCAAAAGAACGCTGGACCGAGGAAGACGACCTGGTCTTTGGTCCGACGTCGCGGCCACGATGGGCCTATGGTTGTTCCAAAGCGATAGATGAATTTCTGGCGCTGGCATACCACCGAAAACACGGACTACCTGTTGTGTTGGGACGATTCTTCAATGTCGTCGGTCCCAGGCAGGTCGGGCATTATGGCATGGTGATTCCGCGATTCGTTGACGCCGCCCTCAAGGGTGGCCCGATTGTTGTTTATGACGACGGACAGCAGGTACGCTGTTTTGGACATGTCCGGGAAGTTGTTGACGCTGTGATCAGTCTTGTGGAAACACCTGCAGCACATGGTTCGGTCTACAATATTGGAAGCGACTTTCCAGTAACGATCCGGCAATTGGCGGAAGAGATCATCCAGCGTGTCAACCCAGCTGTGAAGATTGAATATTTGCCATATCGTGAGGCCTATGGGGACGACTTCGAAGATGTCCGACGACGAGTTCCCGATGTCTCACGATTGGAAACGATTCTGGGGAAAAAGCCGACGATGACGCTCGGAGCCATTCTGGACGACATCATCCGCTGGAAGCGAGAGCAACTTGTCGCCAATTCGACACATTGATACCCGCAATCAAGCGATACCACCGGCATTACGAGACGATTCGAAAACCGCCAAATCACGGTTGGCGGCCGCTGGCGGTATTCCGGTAGGTTTTAATCAATGGATTTGTCACGATCTGAAACGGGTTACGATATGACATCGGTCATACCGAATCCGGTACTGCTTAACGACGCAGATCTTCTGCGTGTTGTCGCGTCTCCGCGCCAACAATTATTTACGACCCTGAACCGTGTCGCCGCATTTGCTCCGTTAATTGCCGTCTGCTGTATCCTGCCAGCATTCCAACTGCTAACCAATCCCGGGCTGGACGAACTTGCATCCATGTGGGGGCTTCGCAGCCTGGCCGTTGCCAATTCGACGACGATCGAATCGATCCTTGAACCAGGGATCAATGAAACGGGCCAGCCATTGATTTTTCAGCCACCGGCCGTGGGCTGGCTGAATGGATTCGTTGTCTGGTTGATCGGACCGTCTCACCTTCTGTCATCATCGCTGGTCTCGTTAATTGCCACAGGTGCCGCGATCTGGCTTGTCACACGATGTGCCTGGCGGATTGGCGGCGCGAACACAGCACTGATCTCGGCATTGCTCATGTGCAGCCATCCTCAAGTGCTGGAATCGGCGATTGTTCCGACGAATTGTGCCGTCGGACTCTGCCTGATGCTGGCATCGATGTTCAGTTTTCAGCGGTATCTGGAGCAAGGCCAATCACTCGTGTCGTGGAATCTTTTCGGCAGCGGGGTGTTGTTTGGCATTTCGTTGCTGGCAATTGGTCCGATTGCATTCAGTGTCCCTTTGATTTTTTGTCTGCTGGGGTTGATCTCGCCACCGAGAACCAGGTCGATCAATGAATTGACGAATAATACTCGGATTCTGGGGTCGCCAGCGTTACGATCGATTCTGATTCTCGTCGTGGTCGGTCTCCTTGTCGGTGGCTGGTGGGAACTGATGATGATCAATCAGCATGGAAGTTCCTTTTGGCGAGCGTGGTGGACTTGTCTTCCCAAAGAGTGCCTTGAACCCGGAGAGTCCGATTGGCGGACGGACGTCTGCCCGCTCTTTCAGCAATCCTGGCGTCAATGGTTGTCGCAATCAGCAATGCTGGTCGGCTGGCTGTTGGTTGGGCTGCACCGCTGCTGGCAGGAATCCCGTAATTCATCTGTCGGATTGTCTCGACGAAGTTACGAGTACTTATTGTTGTGGTGGTCAGTCCTGTTCGTCGGCAGAGTGATTGTCGAGGTCGCAGGGGCGATGACCGTGACAAATACCTTGGTCTTGAACGTTGCACTGCTTGTGCCATCGATTCTACTGGCAGCGTTGGGGATCGGTTCGCTGATCGAACGAAAGGTTTCTCCTCGCATCGAATGTGTTTTGATAATTCTGGTTACAGGTCTGATTGTTTCGCGACTCACGATGTCTTACGTGTCGGGCCTGATTGGTGCCATCGTAACGACTACGATGCTGGCATTCGGTCCGCAGTTGGCATCCGCGATGAGCTTTACAAACACGGGATGGTCCGAAGCGGGATGGCGTCAGCTTTTGCGATTCACCGTTTATGCCTCACTGTTGGGTTGCTTGTCGGCAGGTCTTGATACCCGGAACCATCCCTCAGACGATGTGCATCGAATGGCCGTTTTGAAGTCGCGGCTGGAACTACTGCCCGAGGTCCAACGAATTTCACTGATCGCGAGTCGAGACCCCATCCCCGTGGCCTTAAGATATATCTTGCGAAGTCGGTGGCCTCAGGCGGAACTGGTGACCTCGGAAGGCTGGGACGCTGGACTGACGGAGGCGATGGACAAAGAAAGGCAAATGCCGCAATCACGCTTCATCGTACTGGAATGGACGCGACGCGATATTCGTGTTTCGGCTGATACGGGTCAGGCCTGGCAAATCACTGCGGTTGGTGATCCCATGTGGTTTTATGGTCGGCGGCTATCGTTGGTCCTGATCGGCCCTAAGGCATAACGAGGGAACAGCAGCGGTCTGCGATCGGTCGAATTTGCCGTTGGCGATGTAGTAGAATCTGAGCACATCAGGGGATGATATCGGGGTCTTGGCAACCAAAGGAATCGAGGGGTTATCCATGTCGATCGAGACGAAACAGAAAACGCCCGTTTCAAGAGCCAAAGCTAAGCCGCATCAATTAGCCGTCACTCCTCGCGTCAAACTGTGGCTGGAAGCGAGTGGCGAGAGCGTCTTCTGTTCCGGCCTGGCCGCGATGCTTGCTGCCGTAGACCAGACGCATTCCATCAAAGCCGCAGCGACGGAGGTCGGCCGCAGTTACCGGTTCGTCTGGGCACGAATCAAGAAGGCTGAACTGGCATTGGGAGCGAAATTGGTGGAGGCCCACGTCGGAGGGAGTGGGACTCGGAGGAGCGAATTGACACCCCTCGCAGAGGACTTGTTGCGAGAATTTGGCGAACTTCGAGGCGAAATATTCCATCTGGTCGACGATGTCTTCGCAACGCGATTGCAGGCGACGTTAAGACGACATGGTTCGTAAAAGATCTGGTCACGGCGTTTAAACGACACGATTTGACTGTTCCGTTTGGGTTGAACTCCACGATCTCGCGACTTAGAATTCCTAAGCAAATGGTATTTCAATGCAATTTGCTTGTTGAGACCATTTGGCTTTCTCCTTCACCCTGAAAACAACAGGCAGATCTCAATGACTGCGTCGCTTCTGCCTCGACATCCTGGCCTTTTCTCGACCACGCGGTTGCGTCAACTCGCGACGGACGCCACTGCGGCCACTGTTCGCGACTGGTTATTGCTGGCAGCGTTTGGCGTGCTGGCGGCCTGTTCTTCAACGTTTCTTGATCTCGGCATCAAGCGCATTCCCGGTCACGCCATCCTTCGCGTCGTTTTTCCGATGGCGTTGGGATTGGCTCTGGTTCCGCGACGAGGGGCCGGCTGCGTAATGGGAGGCACATCGGCCATTACAGCAGCCTGTTTTCAACTCGCCGGATTTCGTGGCGAAGCGGTCGGCCTGGGGGCATTTACCAGCTTGACCGCCACCGGGCCGCTGTTGGATTGGACTCTTCGCCGTGCGAACACCGGTTGGCGGCAATATGTTGCCTTCTCACTCGCCGGGCTGGCAAGCAACCTGTTGGCGCTGGGCGTTCGGGGCGGAGCCAAGGCGATCGGTTGGGAAGCAGCTGGACGCCGGCCCCTTGTTGAATGGCTGTCGCAAGCGGTGGGAACTTATATTCTGTGCGGTTTGATCGCGGGATTGATCAGCGGCATCGTGCTGTTTTCATTCCGTTCGCGTCGCGATGAAATTTTGCCGCAGGAGCGGCCGGAATGATCATTGTCGGCATTGATGACACCGACACCATTGAGACTCGCGGTACCAATTACCTGGCTCGGGAAATTGTCCGTCGCGCTGCTGACCGGTGGCGGTGCCACCGGATTCTGCGTCACCAACTGCTGTTTGATTCCCGCATTCCTTATACATCGCACAACGGTTCGGCTTCGATGATGTTTGAACCGATCGGCAACGCAGAGCCATCGCAGTTGATTGACTTATGTCGCCATACCATGCAGGAATGGTACGTGGTTGGCAGCGATCCGGGTTTATGCGTGGCCGAGATGATTCCCGAATCAGTGCAGGTTTTCGGCAAGCGATGCCAGCAAGAGATTGTGAATCAGGAGGAACCGCGCCAGTTAGCCGCCCTACATGGGATTCATCTCGAAGGGTTGGGGGGTACTGACGGAGGGGTCATCGGCGCGTTGGCTGCTGTCGGCTTAGCAACCTCCGGAGATGACGGTCGGATCATCCAGTGGAAAGATTGGCCGGATGATCTTTCCGGTGTGCAATCCATCGCGGACATTCACGAGCGCGACATTGTGGTACGGGACTACGACACTGGCGCCGACATTCCGACTGGCCTCATCGACGTCGGTAAACACCTGCGTCCCAATTTTCGCTCGCACCAGGCTGTTGTCTTTGCCCGCCGCAACTTCGCAGAATCCGGTCCGAGTACCTTTACCGCCTTGAAGCTGCCTTAGAGAAACAGACGGGAGATTATTATGAACCCACGCCGCAAAGGTTTTACATTAATCGAACTGCTCGTCGTGATTGCGATCATAGCGATTTTAATCGGTCTCCTGTTGCCCGCCGTGCAGCAAGCGCGGGAAGCCGCCCGTCGGTCCCAGTGCAAAAACAACTTGAAGCAAATTGCCCTCGCTCTACACAATTATGAATCAACGTATGGTATGTTCCCATTTGGTGTGCTGGGGACATCGGGAACGTCGTCGAATACCAATCAATTGACGACGTGGCAGACTTTGATTTTGCCGTTCGCTGATCAAGCACCGCTCTATAATCAGTACAACTTCAACGTTGCCTTTGACAACGCTCTCAATGCAACGAATGTGATTGCACTGATCCCCGTTTACAAGTGCGCTTCGCAAACGAAGGAAGGTGTGATCGACAGCAAATTCGGTTTCAGCCATTACGGAGGGAATGCCGGAACCACTCCCGGAGCCAACAACGGCATCTTTTTTTCCATTTCGTCAATTCGATTCCGCGATATCACCGACGGAACTTCGAACACGATCTTCACTGGCGAAATCGCCTCGGAAATTCGCGGTTGGGCGCGCGGTTCGTGTAGCGGCTGTACGAACTGTCCCGGTGCAGGAGGGAGTCAGGGGTTTGCACGCTCGGTGCTACGCTGGACCGCAGCTTCCACAACGAACTGTGCCGCTGCGGGATTCAATCGCCCTTCAGCTTGCTGTGAGACAGCGTTTCAGTTTTCCAGCCCGCACATCGGCGGATCGCATTTCTCACTCGCCGACGGCAGCACGAAGTTCGTCAACGAGAATATCGACAGCAGCTTGTTTCAGGCTTTGATCAGTCGTGCTGGTGGCGAACCGGTCGGAGACTTCTGAAATTTCGTCGCGGTGTTCGGGTGCTCGCATTTCCGCTGTGAGTCCAAATTCAATCGATTCGCACCGAAAAGAGGTTGGTCCAGATTTGCGGTCAATTGCTGACAAATTCGACCGCCCCAGCCTGATTCGCCCGCGTTGTACAAGTCATCGCTGAGCATTTCATCTGAAAATAAGGTGGATTGTTTAGGATTTCCTTTTGTCGAATCAATCTCCTCAATTGGTCTGATGTTTTCGGCGTTGCTAGAGGCGTCGAGCTCGTTGGGGAACGTTGTTTCCAAAACACAATCCCTGCTTAATACAATTTGTCTCTAATGATTAGGTTGATCCTGGGCAATACGTGAAAGTCTTTGTTGGTCCTCGCACACGATGATTGATTGCAAACCGATTTTGTTCAATTCACTCGTCAATTTCACAACAATGGAAGGACGTTAGAAATGCAAAGAGGTAAGAATGACGAACGGACCTGCGACACACTGACGGCTACCCAGCGTGAAATGATTTCGAATCCGCCCTCCCAATGCCTCGGTCGAGACACGACCAATGGAAATGACAAGATCAAGTTGAGTGAGAATTTTGTTGAGTTGCAAAGTAAGTGTTCACATCGACTTTGCAGTGCGGCAGGTGCCTCGCCCTCCCGCAAGACGCAACCGAAAATCGCTTCGCGATTTGTCATTCAGAAACGGATTGCTGGTATTGTTATCGCATTGTGTTTGACCACAGCCACAAATTCCGTGTCATTTGCGCAGGAGGCTGCCAAACCCGTGACGGCAACGGAACCGGCTTCGGGGCTTGCTTTTCGAGAAGGGGGACGGCGGATCCTGATTGGTAAAGAGGGGGGAATCTTTTTTGTTGCCGCTCAACAAGTAGTTCGAAATGAAGTCGGACTCGACAACGCTAACTCCATCAAGGTTCACAGCCTGATTGAACAATACTGCCACGAACTGGATACGATGAGAGGTCGAGGTGGTCCATTAGACAGCCAGGAAATGCAAAATCTACGGGACCTGACGCCCGAAGAGCGAGAAAAACGACTTTTCGAAAGAGTCAAGACGATCGAAGCCACCGTCGGAAAGGCCGACGAGACGTTCATCCCGCAAATCAAAGCGGTATTCACTCCCGAACAACTCGAACGACTACATCAAATTGCCCGACAAGTTTATGGTTCCGAGTCGCTGATCTATGAACAGGGATTGGTGAAAATCCTGGAGCTCTCGGCGGATCAGGTCAAACAAATTGGGGAGATCAATCACGAGTATTCCATGCCGGAACAGATGATGATGCGTACAGGAGTTTCGTTCGCCAAGTATCAACAAGCGCTTAATGAACGGGACAAAAAGGTGAGGGCGATCCTGACGAAAGAACAGCAGGATAAGCTGACCACGCTCGAAGGGAAACCGTTTGATCTGACGAAGCTGACGTCACGCGGACCACGCCGAACGTTCGGGTGGTTTGGTGCAGGAGGCTCAATCGTCGGCCTCGCGGGAAACGGCGCCGTTCAGAAGGAACTTGGTTTAAGCGACGAAGTGGCAAAAAAGGTTGAGGCGATCTGGAGTGGTTTTTTTGCGGCTCGACGCGTTTCCGGTGCCTGGCAGGGAATGGGGACCAGGCTGGCCGATGGACGGAACGTTCAATTCAGTGAGCCTACGCCACCAGATTGGGATTTCGGACAGTGGAATGCCTTGATCGCGAAATACCTGCCGGAACTGAAACAGGTTCTGACGGCGGATCAGTACAGCCGGTTGAAGCAGATTCACTTTCAGGCGATCGGATCAGCAGCGTATTTTGAGCCGGAAGTGATTGCAGGATTGGGAATCACTCAAGAACAGCAGGCTCAGATTGAGGCGATTACGGAAGACTATAACGCGCAGCGACTGGCGTTGCTTGAGGCATCGCGAACCCTTCCACCCCGTCCTGGTGTCGACGATCCTGCCGCGGTTGGTGGAATCATCGAAAAAGTCGCGGGACAGGTCCGCGAACATGATGCAAAAGTCGATGCTGTCCTGACGAAAGCGCAGCTCGATCAATTTGCCTCAATGAAAGGAAAACCATTTGACCTCGATCAGGTACGAACGCTGGACTTGACTCGACCACGACCGATGGGTCCGGGAGTGGGACCTGACGGGCAACCGATGGCCGGCACCGGCGGAGGACGACCGGGTGGAATCGCCCTGTCGGGACGACGAATCGGCGCCATGTTCGTTCCGGGAAATACTGGAGGCGGCGATGGAATCTTTTCATTACTGATGATCCCAGGTGTCCAGAGTGACCTGGGTCTGAATCAAGAGGTTATTGCCAAAGTTCTCGGGATCAGGGAACAGTTCAGCAGGTCCTGGATTCAGGCGGGTGGCGGGTTTCGGATGCGCCTGATTCAGCGTAATTCTGGCAGCCTGGTGAATTACCCGGAAGCCGCGATGCCTCCGTTCGGAATTTTGCGGTTCCCCGGTCAAACGGCCGACGCTCGCCAACAGGAACTGGCGAAAATGACGGAGTTATGGAGCTCCAAAACTGCAGAATTCCTGCCGCAACTGAAAGCCGTGGTTACCCCGGATCAATTTCAACGCCTGCAACAGATCTACTGGCAGTCATTGCAATCGGCGGCGCTTGGCGAGGCCGAAGTCATTGAGGCTTTGGCAATTGCCGGCGAGCAGAAACAGCAGATCGAGGCTGTCTTGAACGAATTTCGCGAATCGAAGAGCAAACTATTTCAAACTGTTCCTCCGGCGGATGGAGACACCGATCCGCGCGAGGTTCTGGTCAAACTGGAAACCGAACAGAATGCGAAAGTCATCGCACTGCTGACGAAAGATCAGCAGGAAAAGTTTGCCACGCTGAAAGGGAAAGAGTTTGACATCAAACAACTGAAGAACGTAGAGCGGCCGATTCGCCGACCGCCCCAATAATTCGCTTCAAGTCAGTTGGTTACCGGCATGATTCGCTTTTGGATCGCTCGCATGAAGTGAATCATGACTGCGAGCCCTGGATCGACATTTGTTCTTTTGAGTCTTTTGTCGATATTGCGAACATGGATACGGCGACGTTTCAGATCGGCAAAACAGTGTTCGACAATCCGGCCAAGTGTTTTCGTTTTAGCATTGGCGGAGGAGGTATTGCTGTTGGATTGGTCCATTCTGTTGAAATCATCGAAGTTGCTTTGTTGCATTTACCGCTTCTTTTCGTAAAGTCTGCAGGTTGTTGATCGGCTGGGCCACTCAGCTCAGCAATTACGGTCGGTGTTTCTTCGTTTTTCGCTAAGTGAAAAACACAAAGTCGGCGGCATCGGCACCTGGCCCATTGCATACCATCAGCGCAGACCTTCCTTGCGGCAGAACACGCGAAAACTGAACTGGACACTTGCTCGCGTTCAGTTCAATTCGACGTTGACGACCTCGTCAACCGAGGTGATTCAGGTTCGTCCTGTGGTCTCTCCATCGCATAAATCCATCACTTTTGTCTTTGGATGACTCAGTGTGATCTCAGTTTCATGCTTGGATTTCCGCATCGGAGTGAAAGAAATGTCATGTCGTTCGACGTTTTGCAGTAACCAGCGATATTAATTCAGGTTATCTCTGTTTATTGCCGGTGTCGGTCGACGGGAAGAGTGTAGTAGGGTAGGCAAGTGTTTCCAGCACTTTTTCCGAATAATTGCCCGGACGTGAAATCAGCGTAAAGTGCATAGGAACTGAATGTTGCGGAGTGGATGTGTTCAGTTCAGTGAACAAACGTGTTTACTTGATGTAATCGGCATTTCGTGGCGGCATATGGGCTTATGGCAAAACACGAGCACTGACGAGCGAAGACGCGCGCCAGTGGCACACCGGTTCTGAAATATCTAGTTCGTTTCATGGAAGCGCTTTGATTGAGTTCTTCTGATTCTTCTGCATCTGCTGAGCGAATCGATCGAGTTCCTCGCGTTGCTGTCGAACGCGTTCATCGAACTGACGCTTATGTTGTTCGATCATCTTTTGCTGGTCACTCACGACATCATCGAATTTCTTCCGTGCCCCTTCCATTTGTCCTGCGGCGTCAACTTCCTTCTCGTCTTCGAGCAGGTATTTTTCATAAAGCTCGTAGCCCTTGGGTGAGTTCTTGCGGAGATCTTCCAGATTTTTGGCGGCGTAGATCGTAACGTCTTCGGAATCGTCTTCTGTCTTCGTCACGCGAACTCGGATCTTGCCGGGCGCTTCGGAGATCTCGATCAACGTCTCGCCATCATGAATCGCAATACTTCGTTTGGTCTGCACGTCGGATTTGGCAACTCGTGGATCAACAAGAATGTGGTCGGCCGGGTTGTCTGTCTTTGTTGCGTCGGCCGGAACATTGGCTGTTCCCTTTGAATTGACCGTGGCGGTTTTGGAACCCGTTGCGCGAGCCGTTCCATCAACCTTTCGAGACTCGTTTCCGGAACCGCCGTTTAGTCCGTTTGAGTTTCCACTACCGAAACCTGTCGCGTCCGAGTTTCCGCCTGCCGAACCGGAACTGAATGCACTGCCACTTGCTGTTGCGCTACTGGAGCTGGAACCTGAACTGAAAGAACCCGATTTGCTTGAGCCGCCTCCACCTGAGGAGACACCTTTGCTTTTTGAGATCCTCTGTTGTGCCAGACTAACGGGAGGCGCAAAAAGGGCCGTAACGACAATGATCGCCAAAACGGCGGCGGATCGCGGTCGTTTCCGATTTGAATTGGAATTCGAACCAATTGCCATGAGTCGCTCCTTAAGACATGTAAACGGGGTCAGTGCCAGTGAAAAACTGGTTTTGGGACGGGGAAGAGGACAGGACTGCATTGATTGAAGCAGCAGTTCGCCATAAACACGGCGGGATTCACCGGTTGACTGGATGGCGGACTGGTCGCAGGCAATTTCGACTGCGACGTGATATCGGCGAACCGACCACCAGACCAAAGGATGAAAGAAGAAGAGACTTTCCATGAGTCGGATCAGGGCGTTCCATGCCAGATCGTGACGGCGACAATGTGCCAGTTCATGTGCCAGGGCCAACCTCAGATCGACTTCTGATTCCAGTAACCATTGCGGAATCAGAATGACAGGCCTGAGAACCCCGATCAGCATCGGGCCACGGTTGGATTGAGTCACACGTAATTCAGGACACTTCTTGAGTCCCATTCGAGAAGCAAGTTCGCGGCAAATCCGGCTTACCCAGAGATTTTCGTGATCGGGGTTCCTTCCTAAACGCACATACTGTTTTCCCAAACGATGCTCACATACCGTTCGCCATACGATGAGGCCCACACCTGCAAGCCATGCAAGGAACAGGAGAGTTCCCGTTGAAACCGTGTCCGCACTTGTCTCCTCCATCGTGCGGAATTGTTTGGTGTCGACTACAGACGTCGTTAACACGGTGTCATGTGTTGGCAGGACGCGTTCTCGGCGAGATTCGTGGAGAACCAAAGTTTGATCTGTTGCCGGGAGAACCGGCAAGGGGATTGAGAACGGGATGAACGTCATGAAAAGAATCTTGAAAAACAATCCCCGGTAAATACAGCACTTTGTTGTTGCGCGGACCGAGTTTTGCCAGACGTCGAAGATCAAGACGATACATAGTGGTAACAGCAATTGAAGGCTGGAATGCCACAGTGATCGCACGATGAATTCCGGCAGATCGAAAAATATTGTCGACAAGGTCATGAGAAGCCCCTGTGTCTCAGGTGGGTTCCGATTGATCGTCCAGTTTTTTGACGAGCGATTTCAGTTCACGCATTTCGTCAGGATTCAGTTTGCGTGAGTTATTCAAATAGGCCAGGAACGGTGAGACCGATCCGCCCAGCATTTCATCGACGAATCGTCCGACGACTGAATTCATCACCCCTTTTTGAGAAACACACGGGCGATACCGATTCGTTCCTTCAACATTTTCGCGAGTGAGATAGCCTTTTTCGCGAAGCCGTTCAAGTACGGTCAAGACGGTGGTTCGCGCATAGCCATGTGTTTCCGCCATTCCATGCATCACTTCCCGAACGGATGCAGGAAAATGGTCTGAAACATATGTCAGAACATCCAGTTCTGCCGCACCCAAAGGCCGACGTTTTGGACTCATTGCCGTCTCCTGTTGATTTCAGGCAGTCTCGATGAACACTCGGGTGCCTACAGCGGTAGTCATGTTATCTATGACTACAGTAGTCGTCAACTGGCTTCTTTAAAAATTGATGATCGTCGTGGTGACGATCGGTGGTTTGACAGAACGCATCTTTGAGGTCGTTTTGAGTTTAAAGATAGCATACTCGAATTCCGTGCTAACTTGTTTGGGATGTCGGACAGGTGTAGAAATCCAGTGATAAGAACCTCGAATCACATCTCACTCTTGAACCAATCTCATGCGAAAAAAAGGGAATCGAAATGAAAACCCTCAAGACTCGACCGTTTGTACCAATCTTCAAAGCGAACGAGCCGTTTCTGTTCCTGATTCGAGATCTCGAAACCGAGAGTATCTTGTTTATTGGACGGCACGTGGGTCAGTAGGTTCGATCCCATTCAGTTGAACAGCCAGGTCTCTGAAACGCTCCATTTTCCTGAGGCAAAAAGAAAAAATCTTCGTGGAGTCGGTTCCCCGAGCGCGAAGCAGAGCTTCGAAGACATGCGTTACCAAGCTTGAGCTTGGTATCGAGTGAGCGCATCTACTGATCAACGCGCGAACGGTATCCCTATTCTAAACCCGTCGTGCGACGCGCGCAAACCGGCTGTGCCGGACGGCTGTGACGGTCATTGTTTTTCGCGGGCGTATCTTACTCGGCAGCCTCTTGCGATCGTTTCTTTGATGGCGGGGGATTCGCCTTTTAGTGCCGCGACGAGTGCTTGTTCGACGTAACGTTTTTTGACTTTTTCGGCGTTGGTTTCGTCGTCCATTGCACCCATGTAGACAATCTTTCGTTCTTTGTTCAGAACAAAGAATTCGGGTGTAAAGATCGCGCCGTAGTCTTTGGCGATCTTTTGTGATTCGTCGTACAACACCGGGAAGGCAAACTTCTGCTGGGTTGCTCGAAGAGTTAATTTGTCGAGACGATCGGCGGGGATCTGGTTGACGCACACGGCGACGAAGCCGACTTTGCCGTTCAAACCGCCATACTGTTTGGCGAGTTGATTAAACCGTTCTTCGTAATCCACCGCTGTTGGGCAACTGAGACAGGTAAAGACGAGTACGATTGCGTCTTTGTCTTTCAGATCTTTCGATGAGTGCGATTTCCCATCGGTTCCTGGAAGATTTTCCCAGGCTGGTGCGGTATCGCCGATGCTTAAGACTTCGTTGAACTGACCGGCGTGGGCAGACGGTAAGGCCAGGCAAAACGAAATGAATGCGATGATTGAAAGGAACCACATTGTGAATACTCCCCTATTGGTCATTCCTTGTTCGTGTAGATCTTGGGCCGACGCTAGCAGCGTCGCCCACGGATCAGGCTTGTTTTTTCTGAATCTTTGCCCAGTCGTCCTTCAGGGTTACCGTGCGGTTAAAGACCAGTTTTTCTGGCGTTGATTCCTTGTCCACGCAGAAGTAACCGAGTCGTTCGAACTGACATCGGTATCCCGGCTGGGCCGTGCCGAGTGATCGTTCCAGCTTCGCCTCAGGGACGACGACGAGTGATTTTGGATTGAGGTAGTTTTTCCAATCTTCACCGTCAGGGATGTCCGCCACATTGGCAATCGAGAACAGGTGATCGTACAGACGAACTTCGGCGGTCACGGCATGTGCGGCGGAGACCCAGTGAATCGTCGATTTCACTTTGCGGCCATCGGGAGCGTTGCCACCCTTGGTAAGTGGGTCATAGGTGCATCGCAGTTCAATCACATCCCCCGTGGCCGGGTCTTTCACCACACTTTGGCAGGTGACCAGGTAACCCCAGCGAAGCCTGACTTCGCGACCGGGTGACATGCGGAAGAATTGTTTGTGCGGCGTCTCCATGAAATCGTCCTTCTCGATGTACAGGGTCTTCGAGAAGGGGACGAACCGGCTTCCTGCGGAGGGATCTTCCGGATTGTTGATGGCATCCATTTCTTCGACGAGATCGTCGGGGTAGTTTTCGATAACGACCTTGATGGGATTGATGACGGCCATGACTCGATTGGAAGTCTTGTTGAGATCCGCACGGACCGCGTTTTCCAGGACGACGATTTCTGTCAGTCCGTTGAACTTCGTGACACCGATTTCTTCGCAGAAGGCTCGCATCGCTCCGGGGGTGTAACCTCGACGGCGAATCCCGGCAATCGTCGGCATGCGGGGATCGTCCCAGCCTGAAACCGATTTGGTTTCGACCAGCTCCAGCAGTTTTCGCTTACTCATCATCATATGAGTCAGGTTCAACCGCGCGAACTCGATCTGTTGTGGGTGGTAGAGATCGAGTTCCTCAATCAACCAGTCGTAAAGGGGCCGATGATTTTCGAATTCCAGCGTACAGATCGAATGAGTGATTCGTTCGAGCGAATCGCTGTACCCGTGCGTGAAATCATAAAGCGGGTAGATGCACCACGCATTGCCGGTCCGATGATGTTCCGCATGCCGGATGCGGTATAGCAGAGGATCACGCATATTCATGTTCGTGTGAGCCAGGTCGATTTTGGCTCTGAGAACATGCGTACCGTCGGCAAACTCGCCGGCACGCATTCGCCGGAACAGATCAAGATTCTCGGCGATCGTCCGGTCGCGATAGGGACCTGGCTTGCCTGGCTGAGTCAGCGAGCCGCGAAGTTGTCGGATTTCTTCGGTCGAACAACTATCGACGTAGGCGAGCCCTTTTTCAATCAGCGCCTCGGCGTACTGATAGATCGTTTCAAAATAGTCTGATGCGTAGAACAGGTTGTCCCACTTGAAACCGAGCCAGCGGACGTCCTCCTGGATCGAATCGACGTATTCAACGTCTTCTTTCGTCGGGTTCGTGTCGTCAAACCGCAGGTTGCATTGACCGCCGTACTTGATCGCCAGACCAAAGTTCAGGCAGATCGATTTCGCATGGCCGATATGCAGGTAACCATTCGGCTCGGGGGGGAATCGGGTGTGTACTCGTCCATCGAATCGGCCCGACACATTGTCGGCGTCGATCAGGTCCCGAATGAAGTTGGTAGCGGATGGTGCTGAGGGAGTCTCTTCCGTGGACATGACAATTCGTTTCTTCTACATGACAATCCTCTCGGAAAGCGAGCAAATTCCGAGACGAATACCGTCGGGGCTGGATGACAAACTATAACTGATTGACTTGTAGCCGGACCAGCTTCGGGTCGTCAATTGGCGAAGGAGCTGTATTGGTAGGGGCGCGGTGCTTTTGGGAACGGAAATTCTCGCAAATGGTGCCACGGTTTTACCGTCTTCGGTAAGGCCGTGCTCTTCAAAACGCGTTTTCGACCAATGAAGACACGGCCTTGTAGAAGACTCCAACGAGGCTTCGCCTTAGACCAAAGTAGC
>CAILLA010000176.1 GCA_903834925.1 uncultured Schlesneria sp. | reverse complement strand
GCTGGTGCAAAGGCCCGTTAACCACCGGGGCAGGCCCGGTGGGGTTTCGTTGTATTGACTTACTCGTTGCCCGTTTTATCCGATAAGAATCAATGTCTACAGCTTACCGCTCTTCAGAAATTCATGCCGCACAGGCGCTGTCACTCGCTGACCGCTGGCCGACACGAACGTCACTTGTCCGGGGGCAAATTCAAGCGTCTTCACAATATCGAATCCGGCAGGAACCTTGACCACCCCTTGAATATAATTCACCGATGTCGGCTGTGATGCTTTCAATTCCACGGACGTTGCAACACCTTCTTTGTTAAGAATATTTTCGTTGATCGACGCAGAGAGTCCGTCTGCGAAAAAGGCGGTCACATCTTCAAGACCCAGGCAGTTATTGCGACCATTCCACGGATGCCCGTGTCGACCATGGTTTTCAATCCAGAAGACCGTACTGCTGAGTACTGCCGGATCTTTCAATGAAAACCACAAGTATCCACCGTCATTGAACGTGGCTGTCATCCAGGCAGGGCTGTTTGTTTTTTCCCAGGATTCGTTTGCCAGCAGAATCAGGTCGGCAAACCCTTGCCGAGCAGGTAACTTCGTCAGGTCTGCATCCGGTTCCCCTTTCCAGGCCACCGGAACTTTTGACAATGACGACCATCTGGCTCCTGGCAGCAGCGATTGATATTCCCGCTGTTTCGGATCGCTGAACAGGCCAGGGTTGGTCATGCCGAAGCGAAACGGACTGGCCGCCAACCTCACTGATCCTTCTTTGTCAGGCATCGCCAGAGTGGCATGATGACCAAGCGGCACCTTTCCAGCGAACCCTTCAATCGTGTTTCGAGAATAGACCACGTTTTGATTGTCGATGAGCGAAAGTTCCTTCGTTACTTTCCCACGCCGAACTTCCGGTTCGATCGACAACGTGAGTGTGGTTACATCCCCCGATTTCTTCGTGCCAACCTGTTTCCATTTCGATCCCGCCACTTCACCATGCGGCGGATGCTTTTCGCCGGCAACGACCTCGGAATTCCCCCCGAACGGCAAACAGAAGAAGTCCCCTCGTAGTGGCACAAGCACAGGTACGGGCATCGCTGGCCCCTTCTCGTCCTGCCAAGGACTGACGAAGTACGGCTGCACGGGCTTGTCCGAGTCGCGGAAGAATGTCACTGGAGCCATATGCCCACCAAATTCAGTGACCGCCAGCTCAACCTGTTTCGTCGAAACAACAATACTTGGCTGATTGTGAATCGTGTGCATCTTGGCATCCTCAGCGTAGCAATTCGTGACTGTGGCAAGGATCAATGGAATAAAGACACGAAAATCCTTCAGAAGCGCTTTCATGAAATGCATCCTCAGTGAAGCTGGTCGTAAGAAATCGAGAGGAGACATCGTCACGAGATGGTTGTGAATTTGCCAGCGCACGGCTCAATTGAGTTCTCAAAGAAAATTGTAGGGTGGGACAAGTCTTCCCCGGATTCTTCATCGGTAATAAACGCAACCAAAATAAAACGAGCCCAGGCGAGCAGAAGATGTCAATCCTCGGATTCTTCGTCCTTTTTACTCTTCACGTTCTCGTAACGACGCTCTCGCCATTTCTGCTTTGGACTTCTTCGAGTTTGAAACTTGACTCAACGAGTCAAGTTTCAGGTTTTTTGCAAAAGTAGCCTTCTCGGCGGAGAGGGTGCCAGTTTTTGTAGTGTGGGCTTTAGCCCGCACGAGATGTTGTGTCGCACGGGCTGAAGCCCATGCGACGGGTTGTGGCTCACCAATTTTGACTTACAAAAACTGAAAACCTCGGAGCGAGACGGTTACTTTGGTCTGAGGCAATGCCGCGCGGGATTCTTCCGTTCGTGATTCGTAACTTCCTTCAAAAAATAACTACAAGAATAGTACAAATGTATTTGGCGCATGTCAACCGGGAAGAAAAAACTACTTCTTAACGTTTGGAAGATGCTTACGAGCCGGCCGGTGACGAAGTGCCCCGGTCAGCAGCCATGTGGAAAAAATGCAGAAGAGTTTTGACCACGAATCTAACGAATTGCACGAATAAGAAACATGAGAAATGAAATCAAAACCGGCTGACTACGTGTACCGGGTGGAGGAAACCCCAACATAACTGTTGGGTGCACGAACCCCGTAGTTATCACCACTTCATCGGCCGAATAATTCCGGCTCCCAATAGCCCACCGAAAATCATCCCCGCGATCGCTAAACCTCGTAAAACCCAAATCGCTCGATCCGGCCCAAACCAGCCTGTCAATCGCTGCCCGTTTTTAGTTTTTTCTAAAAACCAGCGACCAAAATACAAAAGATGAGCACAACTGAAGGCTGCGATCACACAAACCGCAAGGTCTTGTCTATTCATAAGTTAGGCTGCGGGGAGCTGATCTTCGCCTTGGAAAAGACGAATTTTGGTTTCTTCTGCTGAAGACTGGCATGAAAAAAGAAAAAATTGCCCGGTGAGGATTCGAACCTCAACTAAGTGAGTCAGAGTCACTCGTGCTACCGTTACACCACCAGGCAAAAAAGGGAGCCGTTCCGCGTTGTGCGGCGGAAGTATACTCCCGGATTGCCATTTGCCAAACCCGACTTGCCAGTTTTTTTGACGGAATCCTCTTTTGCAATCCGGCTGGGGTTTTCTTTAAGCTGAATCTGAAACACGAATGCAAACAATTTGAGGAATCGTATGCCGGGACAATTTTCGAATGGACAGGATTCCAATGAGCCGCAAACCGAAAAATTTCCGTCGCCAATCCTGATCGAATCACTCGATGATCCGCGCGTGGAAGCCTATCGCAATCTGAAAATGAAAAACCTGCAACGTGGTGGCGAATTCTTCATTGCTGAGGGGAAAAAAGTCGTCGAACGCATGCTTCAAAGCAATTTTCAAGCGGCATCCGTCTTTATCAGCCAAAAGCGATTGGAGGAATGGACCGCAAAAGTTCCGCCCTGTGTCCCGCTTTATGTCGCGTCTCAAGAAGTGATGAACGGCCTGGTCGGTTTCGATTTTCATGTCGGAGTGGTCGGCTGCGGCGTCCGACAATCTCGAATTCCACTGGAACAAGTTCTTCCAACTGACAAAAAACGTTTAACCGTCGTCGCCTGTCCTAACTGCGATAATCCGGAAAATCTGGGCGCAATCATTCGAATCGGTGCGGCATTTGGGATTGACGCGTTGCTTTTGGGGAAAAGTTGTTGCGATCCGTTCTCCCGGCGAGTGATTCGCGTGTCGATGGGAGCCGCATTTACACTGCCAATCGTGGAATCCGCCGATTTGTTCAGCGACCTGCAACGCTTAAAAACTGAGTGGCAATTCGAACTGTCTGCCGCCGTTTTAGACGACGATGCGATCCGGCTACACCAAGCCACCCGAACGTCACGTTTCGGTATCCTGTTGGGAAACGAAGATACGGGGCTGGATGAATCCTGGATCAATCTCTGTAATCAAAAGCTGACAATCCCTATGTGCCTGGGAACCGACTCCCTGAACGTCGCCGTTACAGCCGGAATAATCCTGCACCATTTCACCCGCCCCTCCTAAACCCCACCTCCCCTGAGGAGGTGATTAACGGGCCTTTGCCCTAGGCCTGTTATTACGATCTCATTCCCTGTTTTTGGGGTCGGACACCTGACCCCGGTGTTCGTGCCACTGCTTCGGAGTCCTCGGAGAAGCAGTGTCTTCTCCTTTCTAACGACCAAAGAGCACTGTTTGACCGAAGACGGTCAAACAGTGGCACATCAACGAAAAATCGAGTCGATATTGCGATCTCATTCCCTGTTTTT
>CAILLA010000175.1 GCA_903834925.1 uncultured Schlesneria sp. | reverse complement strand
CGTGAAGGATTTTCCAAAACGATACCGACGTGACGTGCCACTGCATCGGAGTCTTCTCCGACGCAGTGTCTTCGACCTGTAAACTAGCAATTGTAAGACACTGAGTGACCGAAGACGGTCATTCAGTGGCACAAGATCTCGAGCCCCAGTTTTTTCGAAGAAAATTCCTTCACGGTGTTGCCTCTACGGGGTTGGTTAACGGGCCTTTGCCCTAGAGTCTCAATGCTGCTTCAAAAGCACCGGATAAATCTGGTGCAAAGGCCCTCTAACCACCCCCGTAGAGGGGGTGGGGTTTCGATCAGATCATGCACTTTTGGCTTATTTTCCTGCATCGTTCGAACCACGACGACGCGGGATTTTTCGTTTCACGTTTCAGCTCAGCTTTCGATCCTGAATCCATTCGGTATGGAACATCTGACCGCGTGGCTTGTCGATCCGTTCGTAGGTGTGAGCCCCGAAGTAATCGCGTTGAGCCTGCAACAGGTTGGCCGGAAGTCGGGCTGATCGGTATCCGTCAAAGTAGTTGAGGGCTGCGCTGAAGACGGGTGTTGGCAATCCCAGTTGTACTGCTGTTGAGAGGACTCGTCGCCAGCTTGGTTGAGCTTTCTGGACGGCATTGCTGAAGAAGTCGTCCAGCAGCAGGTTTTCGAGCGTTGGATTCTTGTCGAACGCGGCCTTGATGTCGCCCAGGAATCGCGAACGGATAATACAGCCGCCGCGCCACAGTAACGCGATGTTGCCATTGTTCAGCTTCCAGCCGAATTCTTTGGCTGCTGCGTCCAACTGGACGTAGCCTTGGGCGTAGCTGCAAAGCTTCGATGCATACAATGCCTGGCGAACGTCTTCGATGAACTGCTTCTTGTCACCGGTGAACTTCGCGTCTGCAGGGCCGTGCAGGATTTGACTGGCTCGGACGCGTGCGTCCTTTTGAGCCGACAGGCAACGAGCGTAAACCGCTTCGGTAATCAGGGTCGTTGGAACGCCGAGATCGAGCGCGTGCTGGCTCATCCACTTCCCTGTTCCCTTTTGCTGGGCCGTGTCGAGAATCTTGTCGACGAGATACTCACCTGTTTCTTTGTCTTTGACCGTGAAGATATCTCGGGTGATCTCGATCAGATAGCTTTCGAGTTCCCCTTCGTTCCACGTTTTGAAGACGTGGTAAAGTTCGTCATTGGTCAGGCCCAGGGCGTTTTTCAGAATCAGGTAAGCTTCGCAGATCAACTGCATATCGCCGTATTCGATTCCGTTGTGAACCATTTTCACATAGTGGCCAGCGCCGGCGTCGCCGACCCAGTCGCAACAAGGGATATCGTTGTTTGGACCGACTTTGGCCGAAATTTTCTGGAAGATGTCTTTGACAAAAGGCCAAGCATCATGATGACCACCCGGCATGATGCTGGGGCCTTTCAAGGCTCCTTCTTCACCACCCGAAACGCCGGTCCCGATAAACCGTAGACCCGCAGCTCTGAGATCTTTATCACGGCGGTTGGTATCAACAAAGTCTGAATTTCCACCGTCGATGATGATGTCGCCAGGCGACAACAATGGCTTCAGCTGTTCGATGACACCATCAACCGGTCCCCCCGCCTTGACCATGATCATCATTCGTCGTGGCGATTTCAGGCTGGAGACAAACGATTCCAGTGTGTGATAGCCTTCGATCCGGCTGGCGGTACCGGCATGAACTTTGTCAGCCGGTTCGTTTTTCAGGCCACCGACGAAATCATCGGTGGTCGCGGTCGTGCGGTTGTAGACGGCAACCGAGAAGCCGTTATTGGCCATGTTGAGAACGAGATTCTGACCCATTACGGCCAGGCCAATCAGACCGATATCGTGCTTCGACATTCTAAAAAAATCCAAATCGACGGGGTGAAACGAGTCAACCGATCCAGACAAACGGAACGGACGAATTTCCGCCTCAAGAGGGAAGGTGAGATTGTATGCGGATCAGGGCAGACTGAGCAAATCAAGGGGAACAGTTGCCGACCAATTGTGAAACCGATTTTCTGAGACGGAATTCAAGAGAAAGGGATTTATCGTCCAGAAAGCGCAGTCACAAGAGAATTACTGCCCGATGGTCTGGACAAGCCAAGGTCTCCGTGGCAACGTAATTCCCATTTAAGAGCCAGAACTGGGAAAGTCTGAGCCCTGAGGATTCTTTGATCGAATCACCTTAAATGTATACAGGAGCGTTCTTTGCACAGTTCTCATGATCGGAAACCCTGGTATCGGATTCTGTACGTACAGGTATTGATCGCGGTCGTGGCCGGGATCGCGATCGGTTACTGCTTTCCTCAATTCGGGAAGTCACTGAAGCCGCTCGGCGACGGGTTTGTGAAACTTGTCAAAATGATCATTGCTCCGATCATTTTTTGCACCGTGGTTCACGGGATCGCTTCGATGAGTGACGGCAAAAAGCTGGGGCGGTTGGGGATCAAGACTCTGATTTATTTCGAAATTGTGTCAACGTTTGCTCTGATTATTGGGTTAATTGTCGTCAATCTGTGGAAGCCAGGGGTCGGATTTCATATTGATCCGATGTCGCTCGATCCATCGATTGGCAAGGGATATGCCGCATCGAGTCAGTCGCATACTTCCGTCGATTTCTTCTTAAACATCATCCCCAAGTCGTATTTCGACGCGTTTGCCACGGGGGATATTCTGCAGGTGTTGTTGATCTCGATCCTGACAGGTTTTGCGATTTCGTTCATGGGAGACGCAGGAAAGCCCGTCCTCAATGCTTTGGCGATTGGTGAAAAGGTCTTCTTCGGAATCATGCACATGATCGTCAAGGTTGCGCCGATGGCGGCACTCGGAGCGATGGCCTATACAGTTGGAAGTCACGGGATCAGTGCTCTCGGACCACTCTTTTCGCTGATGATCGGTTTTTACGTAACGGCATTTGTTTTTGTGGTGGGAGTGCTCGGTCTGATTTGCTGGACTGCGGGATTTTCGATCTTCCGTTTGATTGGATATCTGAAGGAAGAAATCCTGCTGGTGTTAGGGACCAGTTCATCCGAGACCGCGCTACCGGGATTGCTCGAAAAGCTGAAGCGATTGGGCTGTGCAGAATCAACGGTTGGTTTTGTCGTTCCAACGGGATACAGCTTTAATCTCGATGGGACAAACATCTACATGACAATGGCCGCAGTATTTCTGGCTCAAGCGACCGATACTCCTTTGGACTTAGGCCAACAGATCAGGCTTCTGCTGGTCGCCATGGTCTCGTCAAAGGGGGCGACAGGTGTGACCGGCGCTGGATTCATCACATTGGCGGCAACCCTCTCTGCGGTCCCTTCGATCCCTGTTCAGTCGGTCGCCATTCTGGTTGGCATTGATCGATTTATGAGTGAATGCCGGGCGATCACGAATTTGATTGGTAATGGCGTCGCGACGGTTGTGATCAGCCGGTCGGAGAATGAGATCACGGCAGTTGAGCTTAATGATGCTTTGATGCGAACACGATCAGATCAGATATAGACCAGTTGAATAAGTGACCCAAACTCAATCGTGTTGATGGCCTCGTCATTCGGGATCGGGTGTTCAATTCAAAAAGCGTCCCAGGGATCGACAACTTTCGTTAAAAGTCTCCCCGCGGACAATTTTGAAATCTGAATGCCCGCTCCCTCTATTGGCACAGTCGCATTGCCAACAGTAAATCACCAACAATCCAGGCAGCAGCAGAACTGCCAGCGATCGAAGTCGCATATGCTGTGCCGCGATTTGGCAGACGTTTCAATTTCACGAACAACGATGTAACGTTGGCGGCAAGAGTCATCAGCGAAAGGATGGTGCCGATGAACATGACGCGAATGGGAAGAACAGCGGATTTCCAGGCAGGGTAAATCTCGTCGTGGACAGTAGGCGAAATCTCAATCTGTTGCCACAACTGAAACATTGGTAACTCCAGTGAGCCAGACGTTTTTGTGACAGGTTCCAGGTATTCCTGCTTCACGGCGAAATCGGCCAGACGTTCGTCGCTCAAAAATTGATGACGTGGTTGATCGAACAGCCCATGATGTCGTTCAGCAAAGTATGCCCGAACATGTGATGCGGCGATGGGAACAAGCTCACAGCGCGCTTCCGCTTCGGTTACCCAAAGTTCGCTCTTCAAGACTTTTCGCTGAACGTCATTGATTTGTTTGTCTCTCTCTTCAATCCAACTTGGTTTTGGAAGCGTGGAATGGGCTATTGAAGTGTTGGACAGATTGTCAGATTGAGTTGGCAAGTCTGAGTGTTGGACGGGGGCCGAAATCGCCGTGATGGGAGTCAACGAAAACCATCGCTCAAATTCATGACTGAATACGCCGCTGAGAGCGAGAAAAACCGCCATCACTCCCGTTGGCGCCACCCAACTGCGAACGACCTCGCGTAGCGTTGTGGTTCGTGCGGGAGTTGTCGCACCAGGATTCTCTCGAACCCGCCAACGACGAACGATCCTTCGGAACACCATGATTCCAGCGAATCCGATGAAAGCCAGCAGGATCGGGACAACGACTGCCCAACTGAGTTGATTAACAGAAATTCGGTTCATCGTTCATTTCCCCTCAATCATCGGGGGGCAGGGTGTCCAGTTTGACGCGAGTTGAACAGCTGTTGAAATTGTTCCCGCCCAGACCATTCCATAGGCCTGTGGAAATTGGAATAACATCGACATAAAGAATGCTGCGGCAACGGCTCCGATGACATTTCCAATTCGAAAGCGTTGTTGGCGGTGTGGGTCCAGATCGCGGGACCATCGCCGCATCCAAAGCCATCCCGCGAAGAACCATCCATAACCCAACCATGTTGGATCACCATTTTGACCGGCCAGCGGATGCTCTCCCAACGATGTAAACGGCGGATCGCCGACAAACGAAATGAGAGGGATTTCGACCATTAGAAATTTTCCCAAACCATAAGCGAATGAGCCGATCACAGCACCGGCGGCCATTCGTACGATCCATCGCTGTCGATTCGTCCAATACGTTCCAAGAGTTCCCGCATGAATGGTCAGCAACAACCAGGCACCAACGACCGAAGTCGCAGCGAAGAACGCGGCATGGATCGGAGTCGGAAATAACGGAACCGACCGAAACAAACCGAGCGAGATTGCTATGGCAGCGGCCAGGTAAATCGTTATCGATAAGATTGACGCGATGATCGATGCCGTTCCCAGAGAATTTGCCAGTTCAGGCAACCGCCGTCTGAAAGGGAGCACGGGGATGCTCGCTTTTATCGAGGATTTCGTCCGTCGGGTCGCAGTCGGTACCGATGTCGGCTTCGATTGTGGCGCGGTGGCGGACGTCCTCCGCTCGACATTTATTTGATCCTCCCAACGAGGCGATGCTGGTGCCGAAAACGGGTCCTGAAAAGCGGGCAATGAACGGGGTAACGAATTGATTGTCCCAAACGAACGCCAAGGTGAGGAAATCAGTAACCACAACTTGTTGGAATAGTTGATCAATACCACAAAAGCGTAGGCGGCAATGACGACACCGAACAATCCGCCGATGCCCGAGACCCCGAACAGCAACATGATCACCGCGGTCACAATGTTGGATTTGTCAGACTTACTGGCGGTCGACCCAAAATCAGCTTGTGGATCTGATGAGAAGAGTTTCTGTAACGGCCGACCGGCAGGAACACCTTTCCACGGGGCGTTTCCCACTTTCGATTGTTTGTGTGTACCCGTCGGAATTTGGGGAAGAAACGACGTTTCGGGAATGACCAATGGTTCGGCAGGCCCCTGAGTGGCCCAAAGGAAATCCCGTTCGAGTTCTTTGGCAGTTGGAGTTCGTTTTCGTGGGTCTTTTTCGAGTGCCCGAGCAATCGTCGAACGAAGTGAGGACGGGATTGGCATCAGATCAGGCTGAGCCGTCAGGTGCTTCATCAGGATTTCGGCCGTTGTTTCGCCGGTAAATGGCAGCCTCCCCGTGATCAGTTCATATAACATCACGCCGAGAGAATAGACATCGACCTCAGGCCCGTATTGCCCGCGTGCGACTTCGGGAGCCATGTAATAGACGGTTCCAACGCTTTGCGTATGCTGCCCACGACGATCACCGTCGAGTCGTTTTGACAGGCCAACATCGCCGACTTTTACCGCGCCGTTCTCGCGATAGACGTTTGCTGGCTTCAGGTCGCGGTGGACGATACCCCGGTCATGCAGATGAGAGACTCCTGCAACCAGACCACTCAACCAGTCCCGAACTTCATCTAGCGGCAGTCCGTTCGGAAACGATGATAGAACATCTTCGAGGCTCGATCCAGCGACATACTCCATCACGACCCAGTGATCGCCTTGGGCATCGGTCTTCAGATCGAACAGATTGACGAGATTCGGATGTTTCAGGTTCAGACACTGAGTCACTCCGCGAATCTCAACATCCTGATCCTGGTGATGCAACAGCTTCAGCGCGACTTCCTTGCCAGCGTCACTGTGAGCAAAATAGACCTCGCCAAACCCGCCGCGGTGAATACCGCGCTGGATTGTGTAGCCTGCGAGAGGCTGGGCACCGGTCTGATAAGTGAAACGCATAAATTGGTTACGTCAAAAGTTGGGTTCGGTTATTTCGATCACGAAGTCAGCGTCATCCTACTAGAAAACTCATGGCTCTTGCCCGCACCAGTTCCGTCTGGGGCGGCAGCTCCAGCATATCACGCGATTTCAAAATTCGATCCTCCGTTACGGGCAACGCCGTGAAGGAATTTTCTTCGAGAAAACAGGGGCTCGAACGAGATCTTGTGCCACTGTATGACCGTCTTCGGTCACTCAGTGTCTTACAATTGCTAGTTTACAGGTCGAAGACACTGCGTCGGAGAAGACTCCGATGCAGTGGCACGTCACGTCGGTATCGTTTTGGAAAATCCTTCACGGCGTTGCGTTACGGGGCGATTCGTTTGAGCTCATTGCCAAGTGTAACGTCGCGGAGGCGATTTCAGATCATCGAAAAACCATTACTTTACTGCGACAGCGTCTTCTGGCGTCGATTGGCTGAAGTAAGCGTCAATCTGCTTGTCGAGATCGACTGGTACCGAAGGAGCCACTGATTCGACCGGGATCAGGCCGACA
This sequence comes from uncultured Schlesneria sp., assembly GCA_903834925.1. GTDB lineage: Bacteria > Planctomycetota > Planctomycetia > Planctomycetales > Planctomycetaceae > Schlesneria. The sequence goes on along the minus strand of CAILLA010000175.1, from coordinate 26,626 downwards.
AACTTTCCTTCGACATCGAGCATCTTCTGCTTGACGTCGAGTTGCTTATTCAGTTCCGTGATCAGTTTACGAGCGTGGCTCAGGTTCGAATCATCAATCGCAAGTTGGCTGACGGTTTCGGCCGCCTTGACGGTGTGGACGCGGGCCTGAAGTTGCTCCAGCTTCACTTCCAGATCCTTTTTGGACTGCATCATGTTTTCGAGCTTGTCGCGATTGGCAACGAGTGTCATTTCGCGAGCCGCCAGAATCTTGCGGTCAGCGGCGAGGATTTCTTCCGCAGCCTTGAATCGCTCGAATCGCGTTGCAAGGTCTCGCTTTACGTCAGATGCAGAGTAGGAGTGACGTGCGTACACATAGGCACCTTTGCCGCTGCCGAGATCGCTTCGAAGGGCCAGAATCGCATCCTTCTGCTTTGCGACATCAGTTTCTTTCTGAGCGAGCGTTGTTTGAAGGTGTTCGATATCAACTTGTTGCTCGGCAACGACATGCATGCACTGCCGAATGTCAGGAACAAGTTGATCAATCAGTGTTCGTGCCCGTTCCATTTCGAATTCGATCGGAACTTCCGCTTTGACCGCGTTGCGTACATTCTGGCAGCCGGCGCGCAAATAGCTGACTGCTTCACGCCCAAACACAAAGGTGCCAACGAGTACTGCCAAACTTAAACCCATCAAACTTTTCTTAATCATCATCAACCCCTGGTTTTGAAAGCGAGAAAATTTCAGCCACGGACGTCCTGCAATCACTGCCGACGTCGTATTCATCGTTTAATTCGCCGCTCAAGGGAAAATCTTGCGGAAAATCTGGGAAATTCTTCGGAACGATGAAAAAACGGTGAACTGAGTATCAGAAAGGACCACGAATGAAACCCAACCTTACTACAATAGGTAACGTTATCGTCGGGACATCATGCGACTTTGGCGGATACCTCCGTTTGAAGTCGAGAAGCGATCACAGGAAGAATAAATGCGTCGATTTGGATTGTTTTCATTATTGATTTTGGGTGTCGTCGCTACTGCACCGGCTGCTGAAAGCGTTCCACAGCGACTCGGTCAGACCGTCTCGGATTTTTCCCTGAAGGATTTTCGAGGGAAAACGCACACGCTGGAAGAGTACAAATCGAGTCCGCTCGTCGTAATTGCCGTGTTGGGAACGGAATGCCCGCTCGCGAAGCAATACGCGGTCAAACTGCAGAAACTGGCTGACGCATACGCAGATCGTGGTGTCACGTTCCTTGGAGTCGATGCAAATCGCCAGGATTCTCTGGCCGAGATTGCGGCGTTTGCCAGGACAAACTCATTGTCGTTGCCGATTCTGAAAGACTTAAATCAGGATCTCGTCGAAAACTTGCAGGCACTGCGGACTCCTGAAGTATTCCTGCTCGATTCTCAACGCGTCGTGCGATACCGAGGTCGCGTGGACGATCAATTCGCGGTCGGAGGGCGGACGCGACCAGCACCGACCCGAGAAGATTTGAAGTCGGCCATCGACGAATTACTGGCAGGGAATCCGGTCAGTGTCCCTGAAACAACGGCAATCGGTTGCTTGATTGGACGTTCCCGTCCGCCGAAACCGGACGCTACGGTCACGTACTCGAACCAGATTGCCCGGATCTTGCAAAAGAACTGCGTCGAGTGTCATCGTCCCGGCGAGATCGCTCCTTTCAGTTTGACCGAGTACCAGGAAGTTGCTGGCTGGGCTGAAATGATCGTGGAAGTGACTCAGTCGCATCAAATGCCTCCGTGGCATGCCTCGCCGGAATTTGGACATTTCGTCAACGAGCGACGCATGTCGGCTGAGGAACTGGACCTGCTTCAACAATGGGTTGCAGCAGGTGTACCGGAAGGAAATCCAGCCGATTTGCCACCCCCCAAAACCTATACCGAAGGCTGGCAGCTACCTCGGCAACCAGACCATATTGTCTGGATGTCGGAAACCCCTTACCAAGTGCCAGCGGAGGGAACGGTTCGTTATCAGTATTTCACCGCCGATTCCGGATTGACGGAAGACAAATGGTTGACCTCAGCCGAGGTAATTCCGGGCAATCGCGAAGTTGTGCATCACGTCATCGTGTTCATGACGACCGACGGAAAAGTTCAGGATTCAGAACGGCAGATGGTCACGGCATTCGTTCCCGGCCTTCGTATTACGCCGTTTCCCAAAGGAATGGCCAAGAAAATTCCAGCGGGGTCGAAGTTTATCTTTCAGATGCATTACACACCAAACGGTGTCGCTTGCGAGGATCGAACTCAGATCGGCCTGGTTTTCGCCGATCCGGCTGAAGTGACGCACGAAGTTCGAACCGCAACGACGATCAATCGGCGATTCAAGATCGAACCTCAATTGGACAATCAGTCCTTTCAATCACAGGTCGTGACGGCTCCGGCCGATTTGACGTTGCTTTCCATGTCACCGCATATGCACTTACGCGGCAAATCATTCCGCTACGAATTGACGCTGCCTGACGGAACACAAGAAACATTGCTCGATGTGCCTCATTACGATTTCAATTGGCAAACAGCTTATCGTCTGGCTGAACCGAGAATCATCCCTCGGGGATCGAAGCTGAAAACATATTCCTCTTATGACAATTCACCAAATAATCTCGCAAACCCCGACCCTTCAAAGACGGTGAGATGGGGTGATCAATCCTGGGATGAGATGCATCTCGGATACTTCGATATCGCGATCCCTAAGGGTTCGGAAAATGTGGCCGACCAGGAAATTGCCAAAAAGATCATTATTATGTTCGACAAGAACAAAGACGGTCAGCTGGCACGAGACGAAGTTGATCCCGTTCAAAGGCCCATCTTTGATAAAATCGACGCCAACCAGGACGGAATCGTCACAGAAGAGGAACTGGTGCCACGCATTCCAGAGTTACGCAAATTGTTTCCAATGTAAGGCAATGACGTCCTCCGTTCATTAAGCGATGAAACCTTTTCGCAGACTGCCCCGGCGGACTGACGGCTTACGTTTCGATCGCCAGAGATTTTCATTCGATGAAATTCTGGTTCCATCGAGCTACATCTGGATCTCCTCACGCATTTTTTCAGTGTATTGCGGACTGCGGAATCGAATCGTAACGCTTCCGTTTTTGAGATAGCGATGGAGTTCGACTGGTGCAGGAACTTTTCTGGTTGCCATAGATTTACTCAAAAACCATCCAGCGAACGATCCGCAAATTCCAGCCAGAACTGCGAAAATTATGGGAATTTCGGGGAATCCGAATCGACGCTGGCCTTGGCTGACAATCATTCCCGCGACAAATCCACAGGTCGTAGTGCTGACAACAAACATCAGGAAATGCTTCCAGAACGCCCGCCGGAAGGCTCGCTGAAACGTGCGTTGGCACATTTCGCAAAGAGGGATCGCAATACACGCATATCCCGTCATATGGAGCACTCGGAATGGTTGTGTTGTGGTTGTGTGATTCCTACAGTCGCAACAAACTTGGGGAAATCTAAGGCGAGTCAGACTGATCGTCATCCATCCGTTTTGTTGTAAACAGACGGCTGATTCCAACGCTGCATGGGAACCCACTACCGGAGCTTTCGCTCGAAGTCGGCCATGATGCAGCAGCAGACTCGCCAAATCTTCGGTACGCACATGGTAGAAATTCGTGAGGCTGGCTAATTCGGAGGAACGAAAACGGAACTGCGCGGTCTTGACCATCATTCCGTTTGCGATTGTCTGGCCGTTCTTGCGGATTTCCGTGAACGCTACTGCTGCAGGATTCACAGGAAGTTCAAAGAGATCGGAGGCGTTTTTCCCGATCATACTTTGTACGAAATGAATGACTGGCTGACCTGAAGTGGAAAAAAGTGACCACGGGCAGAAAACCTCCTTCCCGCCACGGATCAACCGCACTCCGTCATCATTGAAAATGCAGACACCGCCGCGTCCCACGGACAAACCCAACCAGATCGGGATCAGCAGCAGGACGATCAAAAGAATTGCAAATCGGAAGACGATCTCAATCGTGCCCGCTGGTTTTGGGGTTGGTGGAAGGTTTTCAATGGCAAAACCAAAAGCGATCATCAAGATCAGCCATGTCATCACGCCGACACCAAGCCCAAGCCCCCAGCGTGGACGTGATCGAAACGTGATTTCCTCGTTCTTGAAAACAGTGGTTGAGTTGGCCTCCATCGACCGTACCCCCATTTGAGAGTTTTCTTCAGTCTACTGATCCCACTGTACGACGTGACTGCATGACGTTAGACGGAATTGACTGGTTAGCTGGAAAATTCACCCTATACCTCAGCCACCATCCAGACATGAATCGTACGATCAAATCCTGCCGAGGCGATTTGTTTGCCATCAGGACTGAATGCCACTCCATAGACCGTATTCTTATGAGCGATCGTCGACAGCAGCATTCGAGAACTGGCCGGTTCCCATACTCGTAGAATTCCATCGGCTCCGCCTGAGACAAGCATTCTTCCGTCAGGGGAAAACGACAGAGACTTCACAACGCCGGAATTTGTTTCCAGTGTCGACACAGGATCGCCGGCCTTCGTCCACAGGCGAATATTGCTGTCGGCTGATGCTGATGCAAGCAGCTTGTCGTCGGGCGAAAATGCCAGCCCTTCGACCCCCTTGGAATGTCCGGTGATCGTCCTGATCAACGTTTTCGATTCCACACTCCATAACCGGATCGAAAGATCGTCACCGCCGGAAGCAACCAGTTTGCTGTCGCCACTGATTGCCACGCACTGAGGGTTTCCATCGTGACCCGTCAAAACAGCGACGGATGCGTTCGTCTGGGTGTCCCACAGTCGAATCGTCTTATCGAACCCGCCGGATGCCAATAGTGTTCCTGTGCGTGCCGTTGCGGCACACGACAGGTAATCCTGATGACCACTCAACGTTGCCTGCACGGCTCCGCCGTCTGCTGGCCAGTATTTTAGAGTTCGGTCCAGGCTGGCGGTCACGATTCGGCCATCTGCCAAATATCCCACGTACGCAACTCCATCGCCGTGTCCTTTCAGTGTCGTGACCAATTCACCGTTTGACGCATCCCATAATCGAACGGTGTTGTCGAGACTGGCGGTCGCTAACCGCTTGCCGTCGGGAGAGAACGCAGCCCAGTATACGGCGTTACCGTGCGTCAACGTCCTGATTCGTTCCAGCCTTAACATAGAAATATTACACCAGTTCTGGCAGTGGCTCATAAATGGGATCGACCAGATATTGTGGTCGGCCCGACACGTCGGGCAGCATCGTGCGGGCGACATCGATCCCCAGGCAACGGTACAGCGTGGCGAAGACTTCCTGGAAATGGACGGGGCGATCCTTGGGATGCTCACCCAGGCGATTTGTTGATCCGATCACCTGGCCGGTTCGCATGCCTCCGCCGGCAAGCATGGCGCACGCTACTTGAGGCCAGTGGTCTCGACCGCCGTTTTTGTTGATGACGGGTGTACGACCGAATTCCCCCCAGACAATCACCGTGACGTCTTTGTCTAATCCCCGGTCTTTCAGATCATCGAGCAGGGCGGACAGTCCCTGATCAAAAATCGGCAAGTGGTCGCGAGCATTTTCAAAGTTCGTACCGTGCGGGCGACCATGCCAGTCCCAGCGGCCATATGCCAAAGTCACGACGCGAGCTCCAGCCTCGACAAGTCGCCGCGCTGCAAGAAGGTAATCGTTCATCAGCGGTCCCGCATCGCCGTAACCCGCATTTTCCGTCGCGCCTCGTCCGTACATATCGCGAACTCGCGGATCTTCCTGCTCAAGATCCAGTGCATCAACCAGCTTGCTCGATGTCAGAATTCCGAATGCCGCCTGATATTGTGATTCTAAACCAAGCAGCGCACCACTCGTTTCAGCCTCACGCTTCAGCCGATCGATCTCGTTGAGAAGCTGTTTGCGATTCCGCAGGCTTTCCACACTGATCCCCGCCAGTCCGAGACGAGCCTGTTCCGCATTGGGAGCAAACGGTACATGAGCTTGTCCCGCGAAACCTGCCTGACCCGGGTCACCCCATGCCGCGTTCTTCATCCGAGGCGATAACCCGATGAAGGGGAGTGTTCCTGGTTCGACCGTCCCTTGAATTTTGGAAACGGCGGCACCGAACGATGGCCAGCCACCCGCTGGCTGACCATTCACACTGTGGCCCGTCATACACTGGAATGCCGCATGACGCCCTTCGGACCCGACCAGAGAACGAATGATTGCGAGTCGGTCCATGCGTTCGGCCAGCAACGGCAGTAGCTCGCAGATTTCAATACCAGGAACCTTCGTGGCGATCGGCTGGAACTCGCCACGGATCTCGACCGGGGCATCCATTTTCAAGTCAACCATGTCCTGATGTGGTGGCCCGCCAGACAGAAAGACCATGATCACAGACTTGTGCGACGCCTTTCCCGAGGCTGCTTCCACACGCAAAAGTTCGGGCAGACCGAGACCGCCCATGGCCAAACCGCCGATTTTTAAGAGCGACCGGCGGCTGATCCCGTCACAAAATCGGTGCCGAGTTCCCAGCAGATTCAGCATGACTCACCCTCGCAACCTTCGCATCAAAATTCCCCAAGGTGATAGCGTACGGAAAAATTGGGATGAATGTCCATCCTGAAGTTTTGAAGAAAGTGGATCAACACGATTCGGTTCTCTCAGGTTTAGAGGTTGGGCAAGTTTTGTCCGTTCAGAAGAATCGACATGCTTCAGGCAAGGGGATACTTTTCCAACCAGGCCTGAAACGTGAGGACATCCCAGAGCAGATAACACCAGTCAGTCCGACCTTGAAGATGTTCGGCCCACTTCTGTCGGATCGGCCCGGGATGAAAAAAGCCTTCACTTTTCAAGCGAGGTTCATTGATCAGATTTTCGGCCCAATCGCGAAGCGGTCCACGCAGCCAGTCGCCAATCGGGACACCAAATCCGACTTTTGGTCGTTCGAACAATTCGCGAGGAACATACCTTGCCAAGACGTCACGCAGGATTCGTTTTCCGCTACGTCCTTGAACTTTGAATGCGTGGGGCAAAGACCACGCAAATTCCACGACACGATGATCGAGCAGCGGTGTTCTCGCTTCGAGCGACACTCCCATACTCGCACGGTCGACTTTTGTGAGGATGTCGCCCGGTAGGTAGTTTAGCGTGTCGTAAGCCTGCCAGGATTGCTGGAATCTTTCGGATGTCGTCGCATCATTGGGATCTCCTGAAACCCCAGACCCAAGCGAAAGCGAGGGATCTTCGTCCGACAGTAACTCCAGCCGATCGCGATCTGTATCCGACATCGCGATGACGACTTTGTCCAGATCGCGCCAATGAGACATGTTTCTTAAATAACGATCATTCGGCCCCTTTTCATTCAAAACCTCAGACGCTCGCAAAAACAATGTCGCCAGACGACCAAACGGAAGACATCCCGCGACCTGGCAGGCCCGTCCGAACGACGTCCGAACGAAGGGTGGCATCGAATGAAGGACTCGGACAATTCGCAGAAACGCACTTCGCGTTGTCGAATCGCTCGTAGAAAACGGATCGAGTGCTTCGAAGTAGCGTCGGTATCCACAAAAAAGCTCATCGCCGCCATCTCCCGACAATGCAACCGTCACGTAGCGACGAGCCAGATGACTGACAAGATATGTCGGGATCTCTGACGAATCCCCGAACGGTTCATCGAACAGTTGCGGCAGTAATGGGATGACTTCCAGTGCCTCCTTCGATGTCACGATCAGCTCAGTGTGGTCTGTTTTCAGATGACTCGCCACTTTCCTGGCGAATGGGGCTTCGTTGTAGGCTTTTTCCTCAAATCCAATTGTGAATGTTTTCACTGGACGAGACGACTGCTTCTGCATCAGGGCAACAACAAGCGATGAATCGATCCCCCCGGAAAGAAACGCTCCGAGTGGGACATCCGCCACCATCCGACGCCCGACCGCATCGGTCAGAAGCTGATCAAGACGTTCAACAGCTTCGTCATAATTACCAGTAAATGGTTGGGTTTTTCCATTCGATACAACCCGTCGAAAATCCCAATACTCCTGTTGTCCGGGAATCATTGAATTCGACCAGTATTGATCGTCGTTGAGTTTGATTGTGACCGACGAACCGGGACGCAGTGGCATGACATTTCGATAAATGGATTGGCTCGACAAATACGACTGGCGCAGGAATTCACCGATCGCTTCTCGATTGATTTCATCTCGAAAGGCAGGATGAGCACGTAACGCTTTGAGTTCAGAGCCGAAGAGGACCGTCGGGCCAAACTTCGCTACGTACAGCGGCTTTTTCCCGAGTCGGTCACGAATCAACGTCAGTTCTTGCCTCTGATGATCCCAGGCAGCAATCGCGAACATGCCGAGACATCGTTTAATCGTTGGCTCGATTCCCCATTTGGCAAATCCTTCAACAAGCACTTCCGTATCCGAACGCCCCCGAAACGACCGACCCTCGGCCGCCAACTCGATGCGTAACTCATCGTGATTGTAAATCTCGCCATTAAACGCGATGACAAAACGACCGCATGACGAGATCATCGGCTGATGACCCATCGGTGAGAGATCAAGGATCGAAAGTCGGCGAAAACCGAGTCCAATTCCGGCTCTGGCGTCGCACCACGTTCCCCCATCATCGGGACCGCGATGTCGCAGCGTGTCAGCCATTCGACCGACGAGCGACAACACCTGATCAGCGGTCTGGTTCCGCGAGACGTTCAGGAATCCGGCCAAACCACACATGGATCAGACATCCCAAAGATTCCGAAGAGTCCAAAACTTAACGCGCCAATTGAAACTTGATGCGCGAAATAACTTGGTGGGGCTCGAAGACTCGACCCACCCTACATTTTATACGAGCACTGTTGGTGTCGACTGACCCGGACGAAAAAGGACGAGTTTCCCGAGAGGATCACCAATTCGCACGACGCAGTCGGGTTCGCCGGCGGCCTGTCGTCCGAGAATTGCTTCGAGTCCTTGAACCGCTGCGACCGTTTGCCAGTCCGCGGAAAGATCGTTGTACGCGAGGGACTGAATCTGTTCGTATCGTTTTGGTTGTTCGTTATTCGGTCCGGCAAACTTCACATAAGCCAGTTCCCGGGCAAATCGTTCGAGGACTTCAACTCCGTATCCGCGTTGTGAACGTTCGCCCCAGGGTTCGAGGAACGTCCCGTTGTAATGGTTGTTCATTGTGATCTTGCGAGTGATCGGTGTTTCCCCTTCGACCGTACATTCGACGCCGCGTTTGCGGGAATGACCATTCCAGACGCCGTTGTCGAACCGGAACTGGACTTCCTGCTCGACGTATCCCGGAAAATTATCGGGCGTCACCCATGAGGTATGAATGTCAAAAGCCGCTTCACGACCGTCGTCGTATTCGTAGATCATCCTTAGCTGAGTACTATCCCAGGTCGGCCCGTTTTTGGGTCCGACGATACCTCGCTGGCCGGTTGCCGTGACAGTTTTCAATCGGCCGCCAAACGTGAAATCGATCAGCTTGATGTAATGCACGGCAACATAAGTGCCGGGATTGCGGCCAGTAATCCATTCCGAGAACTGGCTTCCTGAAATCACTTTGGGTTCGAGAAGCGAACAATACCCATTATTCACGTGACGCAGCACATGATCGGCAACAAGAGTTCTCAGCTTCTTGTGGTCAGGGTCCAGCAATTTGTGGTAAACGACTTTTGCGAGCAATCCTTTTCGCTTCGCGAGTTCTGTCAATTCTTCTAATTCCCGCAGAAACAGCACCGAAGGCTTTTCAATCAGGACATGGACTCCCGCTTCGAGCAATTTCTTAGCCGCCTCAAAATGACGATTGTCGGGAGTAGCGACGCAGGCAAAATCAATACCCGCTGCGATCAATTGGTCGACAGATTGTTCGCCTGCAAAGCTGGCAAACGAATGAATGTTCGAACCCGCTTGTTTCCGATATGCCTCGGCCCGTTGTCCGGTCTTTGAAGCCACTGCCGTCAACGGAACATCGACGGCTCCAAACCGGTGATCGTATAATCCTTCGCGATGGACCCGCTCGAAAAATGGCCGGTAAGTCTCATCGAAAATCATGCCCATGCCGACCATGCCAGCACGCAACGAGGGTCGAGTCAATGTCACGCGGGATTTCCTGATTTACGCGTAGCGGAGGCTTCCAGCCGCCGCGAAAAATAGCAACTACCCACCGACACCATCATCTGCTGATGTCCAGATGATTTCAACGAATCAAAGGAAACTCGGTGGCCGGAAGCCGCCGAGCCCATTCCTTAAGAGCTACGCTCGCACGATCGGGTGACCACAAGGAGGGATGACTCATTGTACGCTGGCGGCATTGGCCTCTCGATCAACGCGCGAAAGATCCACCTATTCTCAACCCATCTTTCAACGCGCATAAACCGGCTGTGCCGGCCGTTACTCGCGTCGGATCTGCGTCGTTACGGAGTATTCCTGTCCGTACGCGTTGAACTGAATCTCACCGTAAAGAGCGACATGCCCCTCTGAAGGCTTGGGGACGGACGCCGTGTAAGACCCATTCGACGACTTGATCGGTTGGGAAGACCACTTCGATTCACGGAAATCTTTCGTGGAAGAGGATGCGGTCCAAAGCCGGACTGCCGTAGGAGGCGTATTCGATTGGATCGTCAGCTGCAGCGAATCACCGACAGTCTCATGTTTCCACTCGACGGAAGGTCCTGCTTTTCCTTCAACAACATGCTGGAAGAAGACAGCCAAAGTCGTCAGCGCACCTTCGCGGCCCCCTTGAAGGTTGTGACCTGCGTTTGGGACGTATCGAATATATTTCACGCCAGAAAGATCATCCCAATAAAGATTCAGGGCATCGACCGTCCAATACCGGTCGTTGGTGCCGTTAATAATCAGCTTGGGGAGTGTCAGATGAGTACGATAGAACCAAGGGTCGACCCAGCGCCAAAGTGGGAAATCCGGATCGTCTTTCAGGTGCTTGATCAGACCTTTGCGTTCATAATCCTCGATCTGTTCGCTGTAACGACCCCATGTTTCCAGCTGGTATTCCATTTGCTTGGGGAAGTTCAAAGTGTCAATCACGATCGGCGCGATGCCGATGACGCGTTTGTCCGATGCGCCGGTCAGCCAGGTCGTCCAGCCTCGTTTGGACGCGCCCGTGACGACGAATCCTTTCACGGATGAACCCCATTCCTTGATCGCCAGTTGTTCGACTGCATCCATTGCCCGGACGGCGCTTTTGACCATGGGGAACAGCAATGGCCAGCGTTTGTCGCCAGTTGCGAGCTGAAACAGGAACGTGTCGGTGATCAAATCATCTTCGTTGCGTCCGCCCAGCAGCGGCTGATTGGGAACTTGATGTAGCATGGCCACTCGGGCACCGCAAAGCCGTGCGAGCATCAGGCCCATGACCCGATCCCCTTCGTTCGGCTTATTCAGATGGCCACCGCCGGTGATGAATAGCAAGACATGATCTTTGTGTTTCAGCTCGGTTGGTTCATAGACCATCATGACGTGCTTCCACGTCATATCCATCCATGCCTGCGACGTCAGTTCGATGTCGTAGATTTTCCCGAGCGGGTTATCGATTTTTTCATTGAGCTTCCAGCCAAAAACCTTGTCAGGCAGGTTCAGATAATCCTGCAAAGGTGAAGCGACGGGAGCCGGCTGTGCTTGAGCGAAAAGGGACGTTCCCCACACGAGGGCTACGCAAAAAAACGAAATTGATCGCATCAGGTTGATCTCGCAGCTTTTCTTAGAGTTGAGGTTTACTTTGAGGCTTTAGTCGACAATTCAATGAGGCCAAGATCGTTTGGCTCACCCGCTGTAACGGTGACTTTATACGTCGACTTTAACGGGTCGGTATAGGCTCGATTCAACTTGTCCTTGATCGGAATTCCAAATTCTTCCCATTTGAATGTCAAACGGTAAGTCCCTTCCGGAAGTCCGTCTCCCTTTTGATACATGGAAATCGAAAAACGACCATCTGCGTCAGTTGTGGCGATCACGGGATGTTTGATCTCAGCATCAGGTTCGGGATGGCATTCGACGGTCAGGGTTTCGGCTGCTTCGCCATCGACCTCAACAGTTCCAGTGACAGGTGTCGTCGTCAGACGCGGTCCACCTCTTGGCTTTTCCGAACATCCAAAAGATAACACCGAACAGATCAAGAAAGTCCTAAACAGGAATCGCAACTGCATGAAATACCCTAATTCAATTTGAGAACTGTCGTGCGAACCAAAAGCCGCTCAAATGTTATCGCAAGCGTGTCGTTCGAAGGTGCTGATTTGATCAAAATCCAAAAGGAAATTCGTCCGTTCGTCCAGGCAAGAAACGAAAGACGCGAGCCAAAAGACCCGCATCTTTTCGCGAATGTGGAGCCGAACGCTTCAGTTAGTAATCGCCGACGACTTCACCTTGGCGGGCTGTGACGAGTGAAGCCATCGTCCGGCCATCAATGTTTTGGCTGAGGAATCGAACTGAACCGTCGCACATCAAAACCTGTGCACCACCCGTATGCCAGGAATACAAGCCTGCCGAATATTGTGTCGGATCTTGATATTTCACACGCGCGTTTGAGCAATTGATCGTACAGCGGCCGACTGTATTCGACCCGTCGTAATTGCGACCAGACAACTTCCATTGTCCATTACCAGGATCAACCCATGCTCCGCCCCCGAATGCTGCCTGCCAGATGCCCTCCGTGTCGGTCGTCGCAGAAATTAATTGATTTCCCGATCGATAAAGCACATCTCGTCCGCTCAGTTCACCGATCATCATCGTGCTTGAAGTCCCATCGGTAATGTCGGCAATTCGTCCGCCCGTTGCTGTATTGAGAGTCACACCACCAACCGTGGTGCCTCCGACGCCCCAACCATCCAAACTTGAGGAACCAGAGGTGTTATTGACCAGGTCGAGGAACGCGCCTTGAACTTGAATTGTCGCAATGTAATCGATGGCACCTGCGTTTGTCAGAATCCACGGTGCTGTTGAAAGGCCACCGGGGACAACGTACGGATTTGACTGATTGATCGATTTGCCGGAGCGCGGAGTTGACGGACAAAGATATCCGTTGATTTGCGTTTGTCCGGCCGTGACGTTCGCCGGGTCGTATGCAGAATAATTCTGGTTGTAAAGATTGTAAGTCGGTGCCTGGTCGATAAACGGCAAGATCCCCAGTGACCAGACTGTGGAACTCAACATCCCTCCGTAACCGGTCCCATTCTTCATCGAGTACCACGCAGGGATGGGAAATCGCGAATTCGTGGACTCATAGTTGAACATCGCCAGACCAATCTGCTTGAGATTGTTTTTACACTGGGTTCGCCTCGCCGCCTCACGAGCCTGCTGGACGGCAGGCAACAGCAATGCAATCAAAACAGCAATGATCGCAATGACCACCAGCAATTCAATTAATGTGAAACCCAAATTCCGTTTCGAAACAGTTTGTCTTGCCATCGAGAAATCTCCAATTACGAAAGAATTAAGTAACCGCCAAACCATCATCTCATTTTTGGAATAAAGGACAACGAAGAATAGATGAAAGATCAATGAAATTCATGTAATCGTGACACGACATCGTCGGTCAATATGCGAAGTGTTTTTACGCAGTCGTCTGAACAGCAATCCGGCTTCCATGTTGTTAAACATACACCCACCCCAAATTGGAGATGAGAAATTCGGCAAAGCGAACTACTCAGGCTTTAAAATATGGACCTTGCCATTGCAAAAACGGCACGCGACTTTTGAGCCGATGTACTTGCTGGAAAAACGCAATTGTTCCTGGCAGTGAGGACACTGGGAATACGAATCAGCACCCAAAATGGCGTTGCTGGTCGGGTCGAGTTTGAAATCCGCAGAGCAGAATTTGCACTGAACCCGCTGCCCCAAGTACTTACGATGGATTTTCAATTCCTGGTGGCAGCTGGTGCATTCTACAAACAGTCCCACAGGCGTAATTTCAACCACGCTTTCGACCTCCTGAAGTGGGAAAAAAGTCGGTACTTCGACACTGTCTTTTTCCAGCTCCAGATTAAGGAGTTGGCGACAGGTGCGACAGTGAATCATATTGGGTGGCATATCGTCGCCACATTGCGGACATGGGCCGCCGGGCCAAGCGGGCATCTCTCAAATTCCTTCATGCGTTTTGGGGGAAGTTATGAACCTGTTTTCAATCTGGGAGTGATGAACGAAGAGACGAAAGTCGGTGAAAGGACCTTAGGTACAATCGCCCGTTGGCCACGGCGGGAGTCGAGTAGCTAGGGTCTCCGATCGGATTTTCACCAAGCAACCGAAATTCCGTTCCAGCATCTACCACAATCACTTTACCTGACTCTTCAATACAATACAGCTTTCCGTCCACACAGATTGGCGAACCACTGAAATTTCCTCCAATCCGCTCCTGCCAACGAGTTTTCTGGGTTTTCGGATCAAGACAAATCACCACTCCGTTATCCGTCCAGAGAAATACGGAATCGTTTACGCCGACTACTGCGGGAACATACGGAATATCCTTATCTCGCCGAAACTTCACATGAGTCGTCTCGATCGCACCGCTTCCCGAGGGATCAACCCCGATCATGCGAACCCCTTTGCCTCCCTCGCCGCAGATCGCGTAGACCAGGCCAGACGCATAAGTCGGCGATGCGACAGTTCGCTTGGGTAATTCGGCGGTCGACCAGTTCAACCCGCCGGACCAGGGATCGAGACTCGTCAATCCGGTCGCTCCACTCAGGCAGATCAATTGCGGTTTCTTTCCCGGAAGTTCGAGCACCATCGGTGTCGCGTACGAAGCTTCACGTGCCGACCTGAGTGAACTCCAGACCAGCCGACCATCGCGCCGATCATAGGCCACGATCGAACTTGGCCCGTCCTGGTCGTTCGGGATGATGACCAGATCTTCAAACACAATCGGCGACGTCGCCTGGCCATGACGACTAAGGAACGGACCAAGCCAGTTCCGCCAGAGCAGATTCCCCTCAATGTCATAGGCAGACAGGCCGAACCGTTCTTCATCCGCGAATGCCACATAGACTCGTTCGCCGTCAGTCGCGGGACTACTCGATGCATAACTGTTCTTTGCGTGTTTGGGATTCGTGTTGAAACCCGCCGCTCGTGACCATTTTACCTTTCCGGTGTCGGCATCCAGACACAAGAGATACCGAACTCGCCCTTCGTCTGTCGCCGTCGTCACGAACAGATCCCGATCCCAGATCACGGGCGAGGAATGCCCTTCACCAGGAAGTTCAACGACCCACTCGTAATCCCCTTGACTCCAGGACGTTGGAAACCCTTTGGCTTCCGACACTCCTGAACCTTCAGCGCCGCGATACCGAGGCCAGTTCTCAGCCGATGTCGGCGAAGTGCCGAATACGACAATCAACATCAGCAACAGCAAACGAATAATCAGCACGGTAGCATCTCGTAACAGAGTTGCGATTTGATTGCGGCGCGAAATGCACGAATTGAATCGACATTAGATCATCATGCATCAGGCGTGTCGAGAATCTGTTGCAATCGATCGGCCAATTCTTTTGGCAATTTCATCGGCCAGGATGCATCAATCAGCCCGACCCCGATCAAATCCCGCAAGTGAGTTCGATCTTTGTCGCGGTTCGACACCAGCTTCATCGTCACCAGCGATTCCAATGCGATAACGGGAAACTTGGCAGGATCAGCGCCTCGGATAGTGTTTAGACAAAACAGGATGTGGTTACAAACCGAATTCGATTGTTAAATCAGACGCCGTTGGGGAAGTCAAGGACCTGGTCTCTTCTCAAGCCAGTACGGGACGGATCAACTCGCCGTGTACGTCGGTCAGGCGATAGTGGCGACCCTGGAACTTGAACGTCAGCCGATGATGGTCGATCCCCAGGCAATGCAAGATCGTGGCGTTCAAGTCATGCACATGGACGGGATCGCGAGCGATGTTGTAACTGTAGTCGTCGGTCTCACCATGCGTCATCCCGCCGCGAATTCCTCCGCCGGCCATCCAGATCGTGAAACAGCGAGGATGATGATCGCGGCCATAATTCGTGGCGCTGAGGTTTCCCTGGCAATAGACGGTCCGCCCGAACTCGCCACTCCAGACAACCAGCGTGTCTTCCAGCAGGCCTCGTTGTTTCAGGTCGCGGATCAGCGCCGCACAAGGTTGGTCGATATCGCGGGCCTGGTTCGGAATCTGCGCGGGCAGATTTGTGTGCTGGTCCCAACCCATGTGGAATAATTGGATGAACCGGACACCTCGCTCGGCCAGTCGACGTGCCAGTAAACAGTTGGCGGCAAACGTCCCTGGCTTCCGGGAATCGGGTCCGTACAAATCGAAGGTGTGTGCTGTTTCGTTGGAGACGTCGGCAAGTTCTGGAACCGATGTCTGCATCCGGTAAGCCAGTTCATACTGCTTGATCCGCGTTTCAATCTCGGGGTCACCGACGCGTTCAAGTTGAATTCGATTGAGTGCCGCCTGATCGTCCAGCATCCCGCGACGCAGGGAAGAATCGATTCCTGGCGGATTCGACAAGTACAAAACAGGATCACCACCACCGCGCAGTTTGACTCCCTGGTGCTGCGAAGGAAGAAAACCGGAACCCCATAACCGATCGTACAGAGGTTGATCATTCGGGCGACCGGTCCCTCGCGAAAGCATCACCACAAACGCCGGCAGATCCTTGTTTTCGGATCCGAGTCCGTACGACAACCACGAACCCAGGCTGGGCCGACCCGCCAATTGTGCACCGGTCGTCAGGAACGTCACCGCCGGGTCGTGATTGATCGCTTCTGTATAAAGCGATTTGATAAAGCAGATGTCATCGGACATGCTACCGATATGCGGCAGTAATTCGCTGACTGTCGCTCCGCTCTGACCGTGCTGAGCGAACTTGTACATTGAAGGAACGACGGGAAACTTGTCCTGTCCCGCCGTCATATTCGTCAATCGTTGCCCACGTCTGATCGATTCAGGTAAGTCTTCACCCCGCCGCTTCACCAGTTCCGGCTTGTGGTCGAACAATTCGATCTGCGATGGTGCCCCGGACTGAAATAGAAAGATCACTCGCTTGGCACGTGGGATCGCATGAATCAGGTCGTTCGCGACAGGAGCCGCCTGAGTGCCAGTTCGGTCAGTGACCTGGCTGTCATCGGCCAGCAAAGAACCCAAGGCCGTCAGACCAAGCGAACATCCAGCACCACTGAGAAACGCTCGTCGAGAATTTCTCTGTATTGAATTGTATAGCGATGCGTGCATCGGAAATCTTTCGATTGAAACAGGACGATTCTTAAGGTTTTACAATCGCCTCGTCGACGTTGAAGATCACGCTCATTGTGGCCGCGTAGGCTGCCAATTCCGTTGGGTCAATCGATTGATCTCTGGGGGTCTCACCGAGTGCCAGGAATTGTTCGACCTGTTGCGGATGTTCCAGATACGACTTTCGCCGTCGCTCATATCCCTCAATAAGCACATTCAATTCGCGATCACTCGGATTACGGGAAAGTATCCGGCGAACAGCCCATTCCAGGCGAGAGGGAGCGGATGCCCCCCCTTCTTTGATCGCTCGTTCTGCAAGGACGCGAGCCGCTTCGATATAGGCCACGTCATTCATCAAGTTAAGAGCTTGCAGTGGCGTGTTTGTCCGAGGCAGGCTGACTCGGCAAGCTTCTCGCGGCGAAGAATCAAAAATTGCCAGGGCAGGGGGCGGTGCCGTTCGTCTGCGGTACGTATACACGCCACGCCGATACAAGTTGGCCCCGTGATCCTGCACGTAAATCGAAAAAGGACCAGGCACGGCATCGGCACTCAGTTCTTCCCAAAGTCCTGCCGGCTGATACGGCTTCACGCTGGGACCACCCAATTTTTCGACCAGAAGCCCGCTGGTTGCGAGCGCCGCATCCCGAATCATTTCTGCAGGCAATCGGAACCGAGGCCCTCGCGCCAGCCAGCGATTGTCTGGATCTCGCTGACGTAACTCGTCCGAGACGTATGACGATTGTCGGTACGTTGCCGAAGTGACCATCTGCCGAAGAATGTGCTTGAGATTCCAGGCCGCAGGGTTATTCTGAGGGTTAAAATCATCAAAGATCGGATTTTGCTCGCGCGAATCGTCTTCGACTCGGGTTCGTTGTTGCTTCCGTCCTTGGAATTCAACCGCCAGCCAATCAAGTAGTTCGGGATGGGTTGGCGCTTCACCCTGGGTTCCGAAATCTTCTGCGGTCTTCACCAGTCCAACGCCGAACAACGATTGCCACAATCGGTTCACCGTCACGCGTGCGGTCAGTGGATTTTCTGGCGAGACCAACCAACGGGCGAGATCGAGTCGATCAAGTCGACTCGATCCATTCGTGTCCGTCACATTGATCGGTCGCTGCGACAATGACGTGGGGAAAGCTGTTTCGACAAGATCGCCCGGTTTATCGTATTCCCCTCGTTTTAGAATGTGAGTTTCGCGCGGGTTTGCCTGATCCGCCATCACCATGGTTGTTGGAACCGTGGCCAGATACGCCAGATAATGTGATCTCGCCTCGTAAGAATTCCGTCGTGCCTGGCGTTGATTTTCCGGGGCATGCTCGGCAAGGTAGAATTCATTCAACTTTTCAATCGCGGCTTGTCGTTGTCGAGTTTCGAGTGGCCGGGCGGCAATTTCTGAAATTGAGTCCCCTTCCGAAAGTGACAACGCGGCCTGTACCGTCAATTGACCTCGGTAACACCGAAGTTCGTCAATCTGACCGACAAATGGCTTCGCACTGCCGCCTCCTCCAACGCACAGCGGCGGTTTCACTTTGATCGGATTACTGAGCAGATCGATCAGCACTGTCAGTTTTGCTTCAGCTCCATTGATCCGAACACTGACACCCCGTGCAGCACTTGAACCGTCGTAAGAGACGAAGATGTGCGACCATTGATCTGCTGACAGAACCTCGTCCGTTTCGACTCGAATCAGGTCATCCAGGATGCGGCCCGAGAACAGGACCTGCAGACGTCCATTCGCTTCGCGACGCCATTCATAGCCGCGCGAAGCATTATCGTGGTCCATTTTTGCGAGGATCGTCATCGCGCCAGCACCTTTGGGTTTTACCCAGCAGGAAATGGCAAACGATTCGTCATCACCGAAGTCCGCGATTTCAGGCGCTTCGATCCATTCCCGACCGTCAAGATTTGCTGCTTGTCCAATTCGCCCGTTAGAAAAGTCGGGTTCTCCACCTCGCCAGACGCACGAAAGTCTTTCTTCTTGCCCCCTGTTGGCCGGTTTGTGCGACTCAACCTTTTGATCTTGAGCTGATTTCAACGGAACAACAGGTCGTTCGACCAGGTTGTTTCCGTCAAACGCGATGTGTGATTCGAGCCCTTCGCGGAAACTCCAGTCGAGTGGTTCACCTTTCTCGCGAATGTTTGCGGCGAGGGAATCCATTCCAGCACGGACTGCTGGCTGCATAAAAAGCCATATCGAATGGGCGGCAATCGATTCTTGTTTGAGATTCTCCAAATGCCTTTGCTGATCCGCTGTTGGAGCAGGAAGGTAGGGCATGGAGTTGCCATTCCGGATGTATTTTCCCGGTTCAGGAACCTGATTGAAAAAGGCAAACAACTGGTAGAACTCACGCTGGTTGATCGGATCGTATTTGTGGTCGTGGCAACGAGCACAGCCGATCGTCAAACCCAGCCAGACGGTGGAGGTCGTCTCAACGCGATCAACGACATATTCGATGCGGAATTCTTCCGGGATGATTCCCCCTTCGGCATTTCCACGATGATTGCGGTTGAATCCCGTAGCAATCATCCGAGCATTCGCGGTCGCTGGATCACGGAACGGGTTACGCCAGGGAAGCGGTGATGTCGTACCATTGGAGTCAGTTGTCGTACGATCCGCTCGTGCTCCAATGATGTCTCCGGCGAGTTGATCGATGGTAAATTCATCGAACGTCAGATTCTGGTTGAACGCGTCAATGACCCAGTCTCGCCAGCGCCACATGAATCGTGGCCCGTCGGTCTGATATCCATTGGTATCCGCATAGCGAGCGGCGTCGAGCCAGTTGGCTGCCATTCGTTCCCCATAGCGAGGCGAAGCGAGCAGGCGATCGACCAGTCTTTCGAACGCATCGGGTGACAGGTCAGAAATAAACTCGTCAATCTCGGCCAAAGTCGGCGGCAGCCCGATCAGATCAAAACTAACCCGTCGAATCAGTGTCGATTTCTCTGCGTCAGTCGCGGCATGAAATCCTTCTCGATCCAGCCCGTCACGGACGAAACTGTCGATCGGATTTCGAGACCCTGCCGATTGGTGAGTTGTCGGTGGTACAATTCCCTTGGGGGGAATGAACGACCAATGCGGCTGATATTCCGCACCCTGGTCGATCCATTGTTTTAGCAGGTCAATCTCCGCAGCAGACAATTTCAGGCTGGATGCAGGAGGTGGCATTTGTTCGTCGGGGTCGGTCGAGCTGATTCGACGGTAAACCTCGCTGTTCGTTGAATTGTGAGGAACGATAGCCCGCGCGCCGTCACGTTCCGCAGTCGCCGCATCACGCTGATCCAACCGAAGTCCCGCCGCACGTTTGGCGGAATCAGGACCGTGACAGACAAAGCACTTATCGGACAGTATCGGCCGGACATCGCGATTGAATTCCAGCTTTATCGGTGCAGTCTCGGCGGCAATCAATAATTGACAACAGACGATGGCAATCGACGCAATGGCGGCGAAAGGAAGCCAACAAAATCGCAATGAATTTGGCAAACGTCGCACCATCGAACTTGTCCGTTCGGAGCAGGGTGAGGATTCTTCAGAGTCCCAGGATTGTAACCGCCGATATCCCAAGTTTGATACAAGAATTGCTGCCGAAATACGAGCGGACGTGATTTGTGTTCGATCAATTGTTGTGTATCGTAAGTCTGTGGCTTTCTTTTCTTAACTCGGGTTGAATGCGTGTCGCCATGGCATTTTACGAAATCCAATTCCTGGATACGGGTCAGGGCAATCGCATCTTATTTCTCGGTAAAACCGAGAAGAATACGTTCGAGGACGTCCGTGGACATTGAAGCACGGTATCGTTTACCTCGTATATTATCTTTTGTCGAAGTGTCCTGTGACAAGATGGACACTGCCAAACGTCGTAAAATCGCGGATGTTTGGGGTGCATTCTTCTTGCGAATGCGGCTGGCGTCTTCTGTAAATGTTACATCTAAAACCCAGTGTAATTGATTCTCGATGCTCCAGTGTTGCCGAATGAGCTTGGCCAAATTCTTGACCTTGGCAGGCAGGCTCGACAAGAAATAACAGACTTCGCCCCGCTCTTGACCATTGATGATCGTTGTACGAACCACCATCACGATTGTCATCAAGTTTGCCCAACTGGCAAAGCCGGGCAATGTTCGTGGTGCTGGCATCGCAAAATATTGGCGACACTCTTCGCGCCCACGACTGGTCGCCTCCGTTCGATGACGTCGCAGGCCGGATGGCTTGGCACCGTCTTCCAAGGCCGCTTCGAATGCTTTCTCGACGGCCTCGCTCAGCTTTGGGTGATTGTCTTTCAGCGCCAATACATAGTCGGCTTCACATTCGACGATCTTTGACGCGATCTCTTTTTGGCAGCCCATCGCGTCAATGGTCACCGTGGCGCCTTTCAAATCGAGTAGTTCCAGAAGCAGCGGAATTGCTGTGATTTCGTTGGATTTGGCGTCGGTGGCCACTTGGCCCAACGTCAATCGAGCTTCACAAGCCCAAGCTGACACCAAGTGTAATGGGTTCTGTTTGGTGGCATTGTCGAAGGAGCCACGCAAAGTCTTCCCGTCGATGGCAATGTGCTTTCCAATCTCGCGTCCCACATCGTCCATCCACTGCGTAACGCAGGCAGACAGCTTGGCTGGGTCGAGTCGCGAGAACACGCAACCAAAGGTATCGTGTGAAGGAACGCCATTTTTCAGTGGCAGGAACGTTCGCAGCCAATCCAGCCGCTCGTTGCCAAACCGTTCGATGTCGGCCCAGTTATCAGATCCAGCAATCGTCGCACAAATTGAGACGACCATGATGTCGAACAGTTCGTGGTCGCGAGTCCGCGCGACACGCGGATCGGTAAGATTTTCAAAAGTTGTAAAAACGTCAATCAAGTTTTGAAACATGAAAAAGCCTCCGTGAATGGGTCAAACACGAAGGCATTAAGTCAACAACCATTGATTCTGAAAATACCCTGCCTATACTGCCCGAAAATTAGATGCGATTGCCCTGGGATACGGGTGAGAAAATCGAATGGTACGACATGCGCGGTCTCTACTACGAATTCGAATGGGGCGCGACAATTGACGTCTGGCCAACCCCCGCGTGGTGTGATCAGTGCCAGGATTTTGTCAACGGAGAAATGATACCGTCACTCCAGAGCCTTGAAGATGAACTTGCTCAACTTCGAGATCCCACGTCAGCAAGATCCAGGTTTTATACTGACGACGAGCCACCTTTCGACGAACCACTTTATCGCGCACGAAGTAAGCAGTTGTATGCGAATGCGATCAACGAGGCAGAATTAAGAGTCGATTGGCGCCGCGATCGAGCTGCTCCCCCGAAATGTCTCCTTTGCGGTTCGGCAAAGGTCACATTCCCAGACGAGACCAACGCGACGATGATGACAGGGCGCGGTCTCGTCGAAGTGAAAATGGCAGGTTTTTGTAGTGCGGTTTTCATGAACTGGTTTTTTACCCCGGAAGGTGACCGCATTCCACGTAAAACGAGGCCGTCGTATTGGCATCTCCCTGGTGAAGATCCGTAATTGTCAGGTGAAATTAAATTTTTGGTCGACGGGTTTCTCGACTGCCCGAAAACGGAAGTGACTTATTTTCGAATAAGAGGTGCCGAGATTTCCAGCAGGTCGACGGCTGGTTGACGATTGCAGAAGATCGTGGCAAGTCGACCGTAGGTCACGGCACCGACCGGCATTTGAAGTTGTTGTGCGAGTTCCGGGCCGGCGGTTAATTCCAGGATTGCGCCAAGATCAATGTGTCTCAGTACATTATGGTTGATCAGGATTCGGCCCAGTGGAATCTGCTCGGCAATGATCTGCTCCCGAACAGCTTCGGTCACATACTCAAGATGAAAGCGAACAAATCCAAATTGAACGGGAATGTCCGTTCCGTGTTTCAACAAAAGAATCTTGCGGGCATATTCGTTGCCGTCGAGCTTACTGTCGAGCACGCGAACATCAACTGAACATTGATGGTAAGTTTCCATCGCGATCGTCATGTGATGGTCATGTGCGAGCATCGTCTTATAAGGCTCAGGCGTGAGGGCAGAGGGAATATGTTCCGCACGAAGAAATAACGATTCTGAACCGGGAAAAAGTTTTGTCAGTGAGTGAAGTTCGTCGTGAGGATTCATCGCTCGGCTGTATCTCAAAAGGAATTTTTCACACGGAAACAAACCACGTGGAACGAGTCTTAGAACACCGGGCTTCCCTCGTCAATCGGTGAACGTCGACTTCAAAGCCACATCTGCTTGCATCCCCGAAAGGATCAGATCATGCTTGTCTCGCGCCGAGTTCCTCATCGCGGGTCTTTCTGAATCAATTGATTTGCCTCAATTCGGAGGTTTTTATGAGCAATCTGTCCCGTCGCGGTTTCCTGGTCTCGTCGTTATCGGCAGGTGCCGCAGTACTGGGTTCGGTCGGACGTGCTGACGATGCACCTGTTGAACCGATCATCGATATTCATCAACACACGAATTATCGTGACCGATCGAGCACTCAGTTGATCGCTCATCAGCGAGCGATGGGTGTCACGCAGACCATCCTGCTTCCTGCTGGAAGTTCGGTCAAACGCCCTTCCACGGGGGATGGAATTCATAACGGTCTTGGCGGGGTCGGTGCGGGGGGAAATGAGACCGTGCTGACGATGTCGCGACAACATCCGAAAGAATTTCTATTTGGCGCGAACGAAGTGACGGATGTTTCGGATGCCCGAACCGAGATTGCGAAATATCTCGATCTCGGCGCGATCATCATCGGCGAACAGAAATTTGGGCTGGATTGCGATTCGGAAGCGAGCCAGGTCCTCTACGCCCTGGCTGCGGAATATCGAGTTCCGATCCTGATCCATTTCCAGCACGGAACATACAACCTGGGTTTCGAACGCTTTTCGAAGATGCTCGAAAAGTATCCGAAAACAAACTTTATCGGTCACGCTCAAACCTGGTGGGCAAACATCGACAAGAACCATATCGATCAGACGGTCCTTTACCCGAAAGGGAAGGTTACGGCAGGTGGCCTGACCGATCGATACCTGACCGGCTATCCGAACATGTTTGCTGACATGTCTGCCGGTTCCGGTCTGAATGCTCTGACTCGTGACGAAGATCACGCCCGTGAGTTCCTCGATCGGCATCAGGCCAAGATCCTGTTCGGAAGTGACTGCGACGATCGGGTCGGAACGGGGCCGGCTTGTCAGGGTTCCCAAACCATTGCCGCCATTCGCAAGCTGGCCCCTAACAAAGCTGTTGAACGAAAGATCTTTTACGAAAACGCGAAGAAGCTGTTTCGCATTGTCGGATAACGACTGTCCCGCAGGAAGAATTCGTGTGCCACTGAATGACCGTCTTCGGTCACTCAATGGCTTTTAATAGCAAACCTAATATGTGGAAGACACTGCGTCGGAGAAGACTCCGATGCAGTGGCACATCGTGTCGGTATCGTTTTGAAGAATCCTTCACTGCGTTGCCCGTTGAGTTGCCCACGTCTGTGATGGGTGCGTTCTCGATTTGTGCTATTCTCTTACGGATTGAATCTCTGCCTTTTTCAATTTCAACGCCCCAACACTGACCTCCTGTTTTTGGATGCTCGGTATGTCTTTTTGTCGTCTTACCATTCGGACCATCATCACGTTGATCTGCCTGATGACTTCGTCGATGGCCAATGCGCAACAACCCGACAAGCGATTGCCGCTGTTTAGCGGATCCAATCTGAACGGTTGGGAAGGGGACCCGAATCACTGGCGAGTCGAAGCTGGATTCGCAAAACAACGGCAATATCCAAACGAACAATGACACCTCGGCTGACGGCAATTCTGCCGCCTGGCCCGCTTCTCTGCGAGGCGCGGTCAAACGATGACGACAGATCATCGCTCAACCGCGCTGCAGGTCCTACCAAACGAGGTTTTACGCAATCGACCTGCGTCGTGCGACATAGCCAAGCACCCCGGCAAGCCCGGCAACCAGGCTCACCAACGTTGATGGCTCGGGTACGACGGCAAAGGCGATCGCGTCCAGGTTAGTTACGCTAGCCCCAATATCCGTGATGACACCGGTCGTGGTATCGATCGTGATCAGGTGCGTGTGTGACGGACTGTTCTCCTCGCTGTTCACACCATAAAGCGTTGGTAATGCGCCATCAAAAGCCAGCGCATTGATGCTATCACTGATTGGTGCACCGGAAAGCCCCGTAACGATTGTTCCCGCACCGGTTGTCGCGTCATAAGTGTAAAGATTCCTCGAAGCACCGTCTGGAGTCGTAAAAAGCGTTCCCCCTTGCGCCGCCAATCCGTGCCCCCCAGAGCCTGTCGTAATGGGGTTGTTCGACGAGCTGATCCGTGTGCTTGCCCCCGTCGTGGTGTCAACCGTATAGAGAGCGCCGAGGGATGCGTTCGCACCATAGAGCGTCCCGCCAGAAAAAGTGATGTCGGCCAACGGTTTATTGTTCAATGTGCCCAACGCTCCAATCGCTGTCACGAGGGCTGTCGTGGGATTAATAGAAACCAGCCATTTGGGGTCGGTCGGTGAATTGGCTGCCGTGACTCCGTACAACACGCCGGTCCCTGGTTGAAATGCAAGTCCTGTAATTGAGTAATGTTTCCCATCGGAATCCACGAGCGCCCCGATGTCTTGAATGACCCCGCCGGTCGTCTGATCCAGGATGTAAAGCTCGCCGTTGACCCCGCCCGAACCGGTCGCACCGTAAAGCACCCCGGCATCAACCCGTTGCACGCCTGCTGAGACCAGGACCGCCATTCCCAAAACCATGCTTAAGGCAATTGTTCGCATCTTCGATTTCTCTTTCTGAAAGGAAAAACAAACGAGGCTTTTCGCGATGTGGAACGTCCCCATCGCGTGGAAAGTCAACAGGTTTAACGATTGACGCTTCCCAATTGACCACTGACAACGACCGATTCGGTCACAACTCAATCGGTGTATCGAGTTCTGAAGAAGTACGATAATTAGACTGAACTGCCTTGTTCAGTTGACGGCTGCTCCATGATTCTGCCGGAAGAGAGGCGGGTTTTTAAAAAAGATGACGGAAGCTTTGTTCAGACATTTCTGTATTCTCTGGAATGACATCTGCCAACCCGCTTTTTCTGCAATCCCTCCAGGATTCAAGACTTTTCCGACTCCCTATCCGGTGGAGTCGCTTCGCTCAGCCCATTGGCTAATTGCTGTTCATGGCGTCGACCCCAGAACGCTCGGACTGATGTTTTTCCGGCCTGAAAGGCCATCACAAATCAGCCCAGGGCAGAGCGAAGCGGCATCAGCCGCGAAGCGCCGCCCTGGGGCCGCGTTCGTTGCGATTTCTAGCCCTGTTAAGGCAACGCCAGGATTTTTCAGAATGGGACTAATGTGATGTGCCACTGCATCGGAGTCTTCTCCGACGCAGTGTCTTCGAACTTCAAACTCGCGATTGAAGGCCACTGAGTGATCGAAGACGATCATTCAGTGGCACAAGATTTCGTTCGAACCCCGCTTTTCCCG
>CAILLA010000174.1 GCA_903834925.1 uncultured Schlesneria sp. | reverse complement strand
CTGCGCGACAAATGAGCCTCTCACCCCGCCCGTGAGACTGGTGCCGGTGTGCTGAGGTATTCACGAACGGCCAATTGCATACGGTCAATTTCCGCGATAAAGCCGCTCGATGATAATCGGTAATTAACGGGGTTGGTTTCCGCCGTGCGGAGTAACGCCAGTTGATTCTGAAGATGCCGAATTCGTTCAAGCGTTGTCGAGAGTTCGTTCTCATTGTTAATCATTAGAGTTCTCCAAGATCTCGATGATCCCACGTCGGCCACCGTCACGTTTGGTTTGCCAGAATTCAATTGTAGCCTGTTCGCCGCCAAATGCAGCGGGTCGCCGAAGCCAAAACGCGCTTGCACCAAAATGAGAATCGGCGGTAGCGTGATCGAGGAGGAGCAACACCTCAGCGTCACAAGCCGACGCATCAAATGTGTCGTCAAAAACCATGAATACATCAATGTCGTTGGGAATCGATTTGCTCGTCACGAACGAGCCGAAAACAATAAATCGTGCAAGATGCCCCGTCCGGGCGGCAATCCTGTAAATTCGTTCGAGTCGTTGAAAAAGGAGCCCTCTTTCTCGATTCCAATTGCCAAACGCCGCAAGGATTTCCTCAAGAGTGGCAGAGTGAATTCCCTCGGGAAGGTCGCCAGTTGTGTTCATCGCTGGGATTGGAATTTGTATCACCCTCTGCATCAATGGGATACGGCGCGGCTAAACACGCTCAATACGAAAACCGAGGTCTTTGCTATCGGCGAGAACGAGTCGGTTTGCCAATAGTTTCAGGCCGACCATCAATGATACTAAAGCACGCAGAAATCGTCTTCTTCAATAGGTTTTTAATCTCCAAAATGTCGATTCGAACGCGTGGCGGTTGCTGACACCTTCGTTTTTTCTCCGTTTTTGGAAGTTAAATTGGGTAAGTGGCGGAATGCTGCCATTATGTGACAGCGCAAATGGGCGGAGCCTGGGCTGATTGACGACAGAGCCCGCCATTTGAGGATTAAGGACGCCTAGTGTGCATCCGCCAAGTTGCGCAATGACCTACGCGAGTTGACTTCATTGGGAAGCGCGTGACATGATGATGTGGAAACAATTCACCAATTGACGAAGAAACGCCAAAGCGATGTTGAAGAAGTCATCTCGGGTGATAAATGCTGACGCGTCGATGTACCGCCGTCGGGTGATCCCGAATCTAAGTTTGAATCTCAACGAAAATGACGACCACAATTAATGATCGCGAGATGATTTGATGGGGAATATGCCTCGAACAATGTTGTCCGCCAAATTGCGACTGAACGCAATTACGCTCCGTGGTATCGGACCTTATGTCCACGGTGCGCGATTAGAGATCAAGCCGCTGACAATTCTTTGCGGAGAAAATGGATCTGGCAAATCAACATGGATCGAGGTTTTGCGAATGATGCAAAACGCGATTGGGATGCCGCCAAACAGTGAAGAGGGCCGGTCCATGAATTCGTCGTGGCGCTTGCCATTTTCGATGGAAGAGCCGAACAAAAGGGAGTCGAACTGGCTCAAAGCATGCTACCGTTGCGAGCTGAACTCGCACGTATACTATGCAGGAGACTCGGACGCGTCTGATTGGTGCAAAGAAAAGGAATACAGGCGGGTTACGGAAAAAATTGCCGTTGCTCGCAAGGCTCTGGAAAATCTGGATGACGTTAAGTTTGGCCCTTGGGGTTGCTTAGGCTTTGAGATTACCACTATAGGAACGTTTAAGTGTTCTGTTATGGAAATTGATGAATCCTTGCTGCGCGGGAGACCTACTTCGGTCCCCGAAAAACTTCTCTGGAATGGGGAACTACCGCAAAATCTTCAGATTCGAATTCGCTGTGCTGCCCCCCAACTAACGGCATTCGATAACGAGGACTGGCCACGTTTTACGGGACTTTGCGAGCTGTTGGAACTCGGAATTTTTGATGACGAAGTAAATGAAGATGTAAAAGAAAAAGAGCCGAAAAAGCCAAAGTACATCCTCCAGTTGCAGCGGCGAATGGATAAACGTCTCCTGTCAAACGGCGAATTTGAGAACATTGAAGACGAGTTCGGCCTGCGGTGTTCAAAGATATTTCTTTTTGGCCATTCGCCGGATGAAACCAACGTCATCAAGCTGGGTACTGTTAAACGGTCTTTTCCGTGGCCGGAAGACGTTACGAAGGACACCGAATCAGTCGACATTCCTGACGAGGTAAACAAGACACTCCTCAACAACACACTGAATTTGATTCATAGAATTGTTGGGGACGTCTTAAATGGATTCTTTCCAATCGGGGCCGTCAGGACTACCCTTGATGAGGACGCCACCGAACTGGCGAAAGTGATGTTTCCGAGCGATACGAGTGAGCCGCAGGAGACTGGCCCAATCGAAAACACAAAGGTTTACAACGACGTCCGCCCTGATTTGCGTCGGGTTGAGCATGATTTCTCCCTGGAACGAAGGAATCATGTGCAAGAATTGTTCGCCTGGTGGGCCTATAACCTAATGGCGCAACCCGGCGAATCGCCCGTTCCTGCCTGTGGCCACGAGTACGTGTTTGAAACGTTTGTCAACTCCTGGTTGACCAAACTCACTGGGGCGAGCTTGGAGTGGGTAGGGAAGTCGCGAAAGTGGAGCACTTGGGAAGACAACAAACACTTCCCAAATGGCGGCCTCGTCGATGATGAACAGAATTGGGCACCGCCCAACGAACTTGCCGAACTTCGATACCAAAACCGGGGTAACTTTGTGGAAAAAGCTGGATTCAGAGATATGGGAAACGTAATCCGTACACCAATGGCAAACGGGCACATTGGTTGGCATGTAATGAGTACCGGCTTCCATCAGTTGGCGCCCATCGTGGTGCAGGCGGGGCTTCTCCACCGAAACGAGATCATGGCAGTTGAGAACCCCGAGGCCCATTTGCATCCTTCATCTCAAATCAAATTCGCTGAGTTCCTCATGCATCAGGCCAACGCAGGAAAGATCATGCTAATTGAAACGCACAGCGACCTTCTCGTTCGCCGAATCATGCGAGCGATAATCGAGGAGGACGTGACGATTCTCCGGAACCCGCAAGAAGCAGTGGCGATTCATTTCACGCGGGTCAAACACGATGAGGACAAAACCCGCAAATATGCGACCGTCGAAAAGCTGAAAGTTGATGAGAATGGTCGAATTGTATGGCCACCGGACTTCATGGACGATTACGTGAAAGAATCGCGCCGACTCCTGGATGCGATGTATGGGACACCAACAGAAGAGAGCGACAACGATGACACTTGACCCTGAGTTGCAAAGACTTCCAGGAAAAAAGGGCGAAGTGCGATACTTCGTTCATGTGCATGCCAACAAACCAACTAAGCCAGTGTCGGACGCT
Organism: uncultured Schlesneria sp.; assembly: GCA_903834925.1. GTDB lineage: Bacteria > Planctomycetota > Planctomycetia > Planctomycetales > Planctomycetaceae > Schlesneria. The sequence continues at coordinate 633 of CAILLA010000174.1, read as the reverse complement.
GATGGGAAGCGACATATTCGATATATCGAGGGACTATGCCGCCGAATGATCGTTCTGAAACAGGTGTGGTGGTTTGACTACAGCACCGTTTCCCAAAAACCGAGCAACCAGAAACCCGACAAAGGGCATTGCGCGTACTACACTGCAACTGCACGCCCTGGTTACCTTGTTGTGGAACTGCGAAGCAAAGTTCCATCCGGACGGGAGAAGATGCATTCCAAACCGTTGACGGATTATCTGGAAAAAGGGAAGGATTCTGTGATCTCGTATATTCCAATGGTTTATCCTGCAGAGGCACATAGACATTTTTCTTCCCAAGAAGTTCTTACATTATCGAGTGATCGTGTCGACGAAATCGTCGTCGAATTGGCGGATCGTGGGCTCCGTGGGGATATAATCGACCCGCAAGTCGTTGCAGACTGAAAAGTGGTCACGTCGGGTTTCATCATGATGCCGTTGATTAAGTGTCCACGGCAAATACCTCTGGTCCGCCTGCCGGATTTGGCCCCGAGCGGAAGGGCTTCAAAAACAACTCTTCAGCGGCGAAGCCATCCGAATTGAGCTGGGTGAACGGCGATGTCTGCCGGTTTCGATCTGCCGTCTTCGTCCGTCGCGGTTAGGGCTCGTGTGGGG
>CAILLA010000173.1 GCA_903834925.1 uncultured Schlesneria sp. | reverse complement strand
CGTGAAGGATTTTCCAAAACGATACCGACGTGACGTGCCACTGCATCGGAGTCTTCTCCGACGCAGTGTCTTCGACCTGTAAACTAGCAATTGTAAGACACTGAGTGACCGAAGACGGTCATTCAGTGGCACAAGATCTCGTTCGAGCCCTGTTTTCTCGAAGAAAATTCCTTCACGGCGTTGCCCTTCAGGGCATTTAAAATACCACGGGCGATTTAATGGCCGTTCAGCATAGGCATGGCATCGAAAAAGCGTAGGGTGCGGACAAGTCTTCGAAGTCCCACCAACTCAACAACCCGCAACCCAAGACGAAACCCCACTGCCCCTGCGGCAGTGGTTAACGGGCCTTTGCCCTAGTGCTGTCAGCGTAAATCAAACTCACAAACTACCGAAAATCAGACCGTATTAAAGCCAAAAGCATTCGATACCTGAGCCCAGAATGAGAAGAATTTCGCGAATTCGTTCTTGCGCAATCCCACAGTGAGTGTACCGTTCTCCGGGCCGACGTCTTTGAGCAGATCAAGAAACTTCTGCCCGATTTCGATCCTCGCGATGCGTATCCCGCACTCGACGAGGTGATGAGCGAGGATTGGAACGATCCCAAGATCGCCGAGTATGACGATTACAAATCTCGCAAGAAATGCGATTTGATTCGCTATGTCTGACGGCGCAGTACTAAGTTGTTTTTGTCCGGCCGTCTCCAGCAAACTCAATGTTGCCCGGTTTGACGTCGGCTAAATAGATGCCGAACGGCACAAACGAACTCATCAAAAGACGGACGGTCGGCCAACGGTCACCGAATTGCTCAGCCTTTTCGGCATGCCATTCCGCAAGGACGTCTTCGGGATAATCAGGCCGTCGATCAAATGTCGGTAAAGCTGTTCGTGCCTAAAGACCTTGACTGCGGATTGGCGTTTCGTTGAATAGACGATACCATCAAAACCGAAGCCAAGGCTGTCTTCAAACATTAGCCCACGCGTAAAGGCGTAAGTGTTTGCACGAGTTTGAATCTCGTTCGGAGAATTTTCCATGAATCATTCCACGGTCGGAACAAGTTATTCTTCAACGGTGCGGCTGGAACTGAATGTCGGCGATCAAACGTTTGAATTAGCCGAAATCGGTCCAGAGACGGTTTTTCTCCGAAAACCAGTCTCAATTCCACCCTGCGCGGCTGAAATCGTCATGTACATCGATGGGCGGCGACGAGTCTGGCAGGTCGAGTTACCGGACGGTCTTTCCGTTGATTCGCCCCTCGCAAGAACTCGCCCGGCCCCATCAATGAGAATGCCACAGATCGTTGAGTAATTGTGACGGCTTTAAACGAAGAAAACCCCTGTAAAACAAGGGTTTTCGACAGTAGCGAGGGCGGGACTCGAACCCGCGACCCCAGGCTTATGAAGCCTGTGCCAAGCGGTGAAAGTGTCGACGTAACCGATAATCCAGACAATGGGTTGCGGAATCAGCAGGGAAAAGCCATTTCTGCTGCGCAGCAGAAAGCGCAGCAAACTGAGATTGAAGATAACTCTGATCCCGTACTGAAGCGGCTGATCAACGCATGGCGAGCGTTGGGCTATAACGATCGCTCGGCCGTTGTGGAGCAAGCCGTTCGTTTGGCTGAAACGAATAACGTCAAAATCGAGCCTTGAAAGACTCGACTCTTGATCGCACGTTATGACACACGTTGGGTAAATACTTTGTGCGTTCGGTCTCCGAACTTGGAAAGTTCGGAGACCGAACGCAGGCGCCGTGAGCGCTGTGCATAATCGGGGCAGGCCAAACCGTGGGAGATCCTGGGGTCCAGGTACGAATAAAACGGGGAGAGATTGGCAGCTAATTGCGGTCGCTGGTTTCCCGATCGCGGGCACCAGTGTTGACAATTCAAAAGGGGACTTCAAGAATGCAGTAATGGTTTACCGTAATTCGATGGCCGAAAAAATGAAATCCGATTGAGTCCGATACGATTGGAGTTCCTCGTGACCAGTCCAACGCTTACCACAACTGAAATTGAAAACTACGCGAGTCGCTTTAGCGAAATACTCGCACGTTTGGTCAAAGAGAATGGCAGGCCAGTTTCAACACTTGTGTTTTTTCCAAAAGGGGGTTGTTTCAACGCCTCTCGTCTGTTTTGTGCTTTCCGCAGTGAAATACGATTCACCGCAACTCAAGTTACGGGAGATCCCATTGGCAAGTTTACTAAATCACAACATGGTTGGATCGTGTTCGACAACTCGTCTGGAAAAGGTGTGATCGACTTGACGTGCGAGCAATTTGACGACTGTGACTTGCCATGCCCATTCGTTTCTGAAACCTCCCACTGGCATGACGAACGCTGGCAAATCGTCGAAAGGAAGTTGGTTTCACGCAAAGATCTTACTAACGAAAACCTGGCGGAGCCTGAACTCGACTACCTCAATGAAATTCTGTCCGAGATGGGGATATCAAAGCAGTCACCGGAACACGGTGTATCTTCCCTGGTACGGTGAACGTTGGGTGACCGAACAACACCGTTCAATGAACTCATGGATGTTAACGAACGTTGGAATCCTAGGACAAATTATGACGATTCACGTTCAATGTCCGACCTGTGGCGCGACGTACAATATCGCTGATGAGTCGAAAAACAAGACGGGCCGCTGTGGCGAATGCAGACTGCTCTTTCGTTTTGCTAATAGCGTGGTACAGCGTGCATTGCCAAATAAGAGTGCGGTCTTACCGACAGATATTCACAAACCTAAAACGTCACAATTCCCGACTTGGCAGCGACTACTCTTGGTCACATACTTTTTCGCATTCTTAACGGCTAAAAAACATCCGTGTATTGCGATGTGTTGTGTTGTCATGCTTGTGGCGAAGTTAGGGGATTGGAAGCACCCGGGACCAACTCCAATAACAATCGATTGGAACAAACGGGAGAAAGAACACTTCGCTGAACTCGAAAAGGAACGGAGTGCAGAGAACGCTCGTTTGCAGAAGAAATTCAGATTGGTTGCCAGTGGAAGAAAGGGCAACGAGACGATGGAATGTTTTGTTGTCGATGGCCCATTCACAAAAGATGAGTTTTTTTCGTTTGTTTATTTCAAGCAACGGGGGGGATGGTACGCTGGAGGTTACAATTACATCGTCGTGTTTGATGATGAAAAGTTCGCTGTGGTACCGGAGCAGCCCAACAAATATGTTTACGTAAGCTTTGGTAAACAGAAATACGGTTGCGTACCCGACAGCGTCAAAATTGAATGCCATAATCTCGGTGGCTTTGAGAAAAACGAGGAAGCAATGAAACACATCAAGGCGACATTTTTTATAAGCCCATTCACTGGCACCGCGTCTGGCGTTAATAACGGTCAATTCATGGTGTATTATAACACTGCCTTCGAAATGGCATTTTCGTCGTACTGAACTCAATTGGTCGGCGACAAGATTGGGTGAACCGATCACCTCTAGGCCACGACGAACGTTGCGGTCATGGGGAAATCAAGTAAGGTTCCCGTTACCTCGGACGGGTTAAGAAAACGACTTTTCGATGGCTGCACAACATCACTATGTCTCCAAGTTCCATCTGCGGGAATTTTGTGACCCAGACTCGCTTACCACGCCTGATCCGTGGGTGTGGCTTGGCTTGATTCAAGGGGGTACGGTTAAGCGTCGCTCGCCGAAGAACGTAGGAACAGCACGTTTAATGTTTGATGGACCAGGTGGACTGGCTGACCGAGATTCCTCAATTGAGATTTTCCTTGCTAACGAGGTTGAGGGACCCGCCGCAAGGGCAATTAAGAGAATGGGCAATAGCCCAATTAATGAACTTCCGCCCGAACTAATGCGATACTTGTCGTGGGCTGCATCGCGGTCGCGTCCAATTCAGCTCGAGTTTATCGATTGGGGCAATCGCTTTAACGAGATATTAGCCGTTCCCGTGGCGGAGTCTCCTCCTGATTGGTTACAAAAAGCTTTGAGCCTCGATCGCCCGTCGCGCATGGTTCATCTTCGTACTGGCGAATGTGCAACTGTGAGTGGCGAGGACGCAATGAAGCTTTTCGATGACGGATGGTTTCCGGACCCGCTTGAACAAGCAAATTTCCTTGAAATCGCACATTGTCAAGCCCTCTACTTCCAGCATCGATGGTTTCCTCGCCTTAATTGGTTTACGCTGCGCCCCCCTGCAAGCGAATTCTTTATCATTGGAGATAGGCCAGTAGGGTGGGGAGTGCCCAACGCTATTAATGCCCCTCCCAGTTGTTTGCGTGATCCAGATGCTTTTGTGATTGCGCCAGTAACACGAAGCTTGGCCTTGGTCGGTCGTAATAGCAGCGAGCCGTGGAGTATCACCCCGGCGCAGGTCAATGGACTGCTTGCATTATGGTCCCATGAGTGGATCGCTGGGCCAACCGAAGAAATTGTTCAAATCGCCTTGAAAGCGAGGATAACATGGCTCGCTTCAGCTGGGAAAAATTCAAACGTTTCAGAATCCAATGTAAAAGCCGATGAATGATGGACTATTTCCCATTTTTGGTTGAGTGTTACTTTTCAAATTGAAGTTCGCCGAAACGAAGTGGTCAGCGAGAGACCCTGAAACTCATTCCCAGCGTCAGGACCCAACGCCTGCCGGATTTGGCCAGAGCGGAAGGGCCTCTTCTCCAAACAAAACAGTGGCGAAGCCATCCATATTGAGCTGTTCGAGCGTCGCAGTCTGCCGGTTTGTTCCTGCCGTCTTCGTCCGGCGCGGTTAGGGCGCGTGCTGGGGTGCCCTGGCCGCGACGGACGAAGACGGCAGGCCAGAAGCGCCCGAACGGTGGTGCATTTCGCGTTAGGGATTGCAGTGGAGAATTCTTATCCGCAACGGAAAGCCCGACCCCGTCTTCGGGGTAACGCCCAAATGAGGCGGTCACAAATCACGAAACGGGGATAGACTGCAAAGCAGTGACTTCGCTGCTCACTGGTGGAACGACAACGGGAGTCGGTGTCGGTTCGTCGGGGATGTAGAGCAGGCGGTCCTTGAACTGTTCCTGAAACTTCATCAGATAGGCCACAAGCTTCGCCGGATCATGGTCAAAGCTTGCCGAGATCTGGTGACGTATTTCTCGGATTTCATCAATAACAGGGTCAGGCATTGGATTCATGATCGGCTCTGATTAGTTCCAACGGTGTCACTAGAACAGGGACGGACAACTCGCAGATGCGGCTTTTCGAAATTATTCTAATGGACTTTTTAGCTAAAAAACATTGACTTCTTCCCACCATTGTCCACAATGATTCGTGGAGGAAAAGATGAGCAAACAAACGATGACACTGAATCTTACCGATGAAGAAATGCATGTACTTAAAGAGTTATGCGAAAAAAAGGGACTCAGCAAGACTGCTTTGATGCGGCAAGCGTTAAGGATGTATCAGGCGATTGATTCAAGAATCGAACGCGGCGACAAGTTGTGGATGGAAAATGAGGGTGCGACCGAAAAGGCGGAATTGATGGTGCTTTGATGCCAACGAGAACCATGAAGAGAATGCGACTTAAGATTAACGAAAAATGGTTCGACGAAGCGGTTGCACACGAAGACGGGCAAGAGATCGGTGCAGGCGTTCTCGCTCTTGAACCAATTCAATCCGAATCACAATCCGAACTCGAATTTGCCAAGATCGTTGATGCATGGCCGACACTCAACGAACCACTAAAGCAAGCGGTTATCGCTCTGATTGAATCAGGGCGGTGACGAATCTGCGCCAGAGTTTGGATTTCGTTTGGAGAATTTTTCTTGAGTCATTCCATGGTTGCAACAAGTTTTTCTGCCACGGTGCAGCTAAATTGGTTTGGAGTGGATCTTTGAGCGTGACAATTTGGAGAAAGTGACTTCAATCCAATTGTCTCGACAGTGTCGAGACAATCTCTTGCTCTGGAAAATCGACTGCGATACCGAACATCCGAAACCCGTTGCAACCTGGGCCAAACAACTGTAAGTCACGAAGCTTTTTCTTGGCTGGTCAATCGAGCGCGGGGTATGCGGGTAACGACCTTTGCTGGCTGCGGACGTGGAATGACGGACACCTGTAAATCGTGTCCGAGCGCGTCGGCAATGCGGTACAGCGTGTTGATCGTCACATTGGCTTCAGTATCGTTTTCCAGTTTCGACAAATAAGGCTTCGTCATGCCGGTTCGAACGGCGAGTTCATCGAGGGTGACCTTCTGCGAATTGCGGACAGCCTTGAGGATGCTCATGACAGCCTTCAGTCGTCCGTTCACGCATTCCTCGGCCGCGAAGACTCGACGGCCTTCGGCCAGAATTTCTGGTTTTTCGATTTCAGCCAGGCGGCGCACTTCTTCGACGATCATCCGTTGCTCGGGTGTGAGAACGAATTTCGGAGGGGGTTTCGGATTACTCATTGCAGACAACCCTTCATTCGACTTCGTAAGCGGTGATTGGATAGCAGTAAAGATCGTCGATCACTTCGTAGACGCAACCGAGTTTTCGACCCGCTTCGGTCACGCCGAAGACGATCGGTCGGCCCGACGAACGGCTTGATCCCGCCTTCTTCGCGTTGAGAACGACGTATTCGAATTCCGCAGTCGTGACGCCATGCTGCCCAACGTGCTCCTCGTTTTGTTCATCCCATAGAAAGAGATCGAAGTATGGCATCGCTCGCAACCGGGTGTTATGTTATATAGTAACTTCGTGGCAAGCAAATGCCAAGAGAATTTTTGTGAGATTTCAGAAGTTCCGAAAATATCAGCGGGTGGGGCGACAGCTTTCAAGTATGAGAGCTGCGATTTTGAGTGTCGTTCACAATTCTCGAATTCGTGACGTCCGCACCCGCGATGCTGCGCGTAGCATAAAGCGCAGCTGAAGGTTCCAGAAATGACCAGAAACCGCTAGTTTTGGCCGGAACCAACGGGTTGAAGCCGGAGACGATTATCAGCCCGTTAAACGAAGAAAACCCCTGTAAAACAAGGGTTTTCGACAGTAGCGAGGGCGGGACTCGAACCCGCGACCCCAGGCTTATGAAGCCTGTGCTCTAACCAGCTGAGCTACCTCGCCGTAAACGCCCCCCAGTTGATGGACCAACGATCGGACGATCTGGTTCGGTCAGGAAGTTTAACAATTTCACGCGAACGAACAAGCGACTGATCTCCGTTTGCAGACTCCAAGTGGCGATCGCTTCCCGTTGTTCATCGTGGTTTCCGTGTTCCGAGCGTTGAATCAACGGTTCGGCCTCTCATGGGAGGTTTCGTATCAGGGAATCAATGTGGCCGAAAAGGCTTCAGGCGTTGCGGGCGATGTAACGGTTGGTATTGGTTCGGAGACGGTCATTTCCGCAGAAATTACCGAACGCCGCGTTGACCGTTCAAGAGTTGTTTCAACGATTAAGGCCAAGATTGGACCTGCCGCCGCGAAGGACTATCTGTTTTTCATCATGGTGCAACCCGAAAAGGGAGCGAAGGAACAGGCCCATCGTTATTTCGCGCAGGGCCACGCGATCAGTTTTGTTGAGATTCCCGTATGGACCGGAATGATATTGGCGACACTTGGGCAAAAAGGCCGCGAGTTGTTTAACAAAGAACTTCTGACAATGCTAGAATCTCCCGATGTTCCGAAATCGATGAAAGTGGGATGGAATTCTTGCGCTAAGGGCGTGATTGGATCAGACGAAATCTCATCGTGCCGAGTAAAGCTGTTCGTTTTGCGTGATTTTCAAAATGCCAGCCACGGCAACATCGTCCTGTTGAAAAATGGTGGTCGAAAACATTTCCTGGAAGAAAGACAAATCGTGCTGAATACCTCGATTCTGAAGCGAAGTTTTTTATTGACGTGGACAATCGGAGTGTTTGTTGCATGTTTGGGGGCAACTAACGCCAGTGCAGATGATCCCTGGATTTCATTTGCTGGTGGCGATGGGCCGGGACACGGCAAGCGCGTTGTGCTTGTCGGCGGCGATGAAGAATACCGTTCGGAAGAATGTCTGCCTCAGCTCGCGAAGATCCTTTCAAAATCCCATGGGTTTCAATGCACGGTTGTGTTTGCTATTGACCCTGCAACTGGTGACATCAATCCAGACGTCAACAACAACATCCCCGGGCTTGAAGCCCTGAAGACTGCCGACCTGATGATCATCGCAACGCGATTTCGCAATCTGCCCGATGATCAGATGCAACATGTCGTCGATTATGTCGAATCAGGCCGACCGGTGATCGGAATGCGGACAGCGACTCACGCATTCAACATTCCTGGCGGAAAGACGTTCTCAAAATACTCGTGGAATACCGACGACAAAACCTATTCCCAAGGATTCGGTCGACAGGTTCTCGGTGAGACCTGGATCAGCCATCATGGGAATCATGGATCGCAGAGTACGCGTGGAATTTTCGCCAAAGGTCAGGAATCGCATCCGATTCTTAAAGGAATCAAAGATGGTGAGATCTGGGGGCCGACAGACGTTTATGGCGTACGGCCGTTGCCCGGCGACAGCCTTCCGCTGGTTCTGGGTCAGGTCGTGCAAGGAATGAAGCCGAATGATCCGGCGGTGGAAGGGGAAAAGAACTCGCCGATGATGCCGGTCGCCTGGACCAAGAGCTACAAAAGTAACTCTGGAAAGACGGCTCGTGTTTTTACGACGACGATGGGTTCATCGACCGATCTTGAAAACGAAGGGGTCCGGCGAATGCTGGTCAACGCCACTCTTTGGAGCGTCGGGTTAGAGGACAAAATCACTGACAAACTGAATGTCAGTATCATCGGTGATTACAAGCCGTCTCCATTCAAATTCGGTGGGTATGTCAAAGGCAAAAAGCCTGCTGACTACGCCAAATGAGCCGGTGCGTTATTAAGACTTAAAGTTTGGGATATGTGCCACTGCATCGGAGTCTTCTCCGACGCAGTGGCTTCGCTATTTTCGAGACAATCGAAGAGCACTGGGTGACCGAAGACGGTCATCCAGTCGCATCTTTAGCTTTGAAACGGCGCTAATTCTTCTCCCTCAGGAGGTGGCCTTCGCGAATCGGGCGAGGGCCATCAGTGGGAAGTAAAGTGCGTAATAGTGGTACTTCAGATAAAAGACTCGCGGGAATCCTGTCCCAGTGAATTCTGTTTCCCGCCATGTGCCGTCGGGTTGCTGGGTAGAGAGGAGATAATCGACTCCGCGTTGAGCGGCAGCGGAACTGACTTCTCCAGCGGCGATCAGTCCAAGCAGTGCCCACGCCGTTTGTGACGCTGTCGGGACGCCGGTCCCTCGCAGAGTGGGGTCGTCGTAGCTGTTGGCGGTCTCGCCCCAGCCGCCGCATTCCTGCTGATGGTTTTTGAGCCATTCCACCGCTTTGCGAAGGTGTGAGTCGTCCGTTGGGATTCCGTTGGCGACCAGGCCGACGATGACCTGCCACGTCCCATAGATGTAATTGACGCCCCAACGACCATACCAGCAGAAATCGGGCTGTTGGTCTTTCCAGATGAAATTTAGGGCACGCTTGTGGATGTCGCTGTCGGGTCGAATGCCTAGTCCGGCAAAGCTTTCAAGCACTCGTGCAGTGATGTCTGACGTGCTTGGGTCGATCATCGCATTGTGATCGGCAAAGGGGACTTTTGTCAGGACTTCACGCGTGTTATCCGCGTCGAACGCCCCCCAACCGCCGTCCTTGCTTTGCATCGCTTTCAGCCATCGGACACCGCGGCGCATGGCGCTGACAAGCGGAGCCGCCGCTTCCAATTCCGCAATCGCCTGTTCCGCTCTGGCAGAACGACCACTAAAGACGACTGGGCCCTTAGGGTCTTGAAGTCGCTTGTCGTCGAATAACTCCATCGTCCAATCGGCACCGAGTCCTTCCGGAAGGCATTTTCCGAATGCAATCAGGATCATGCATGTGTCATCGACGTCCGGATAAAACTCGTTATTGAATTCGAAGTACCAGCCCCCGGGTTCCAACTCGGGGTGTCTGCGTGACCAGTCCCCTTTTTCCTTAACCTCTTTCGACAAAATCCAGTTTAACGACTTTCGAATCGCCGGATCGTGACGGGAAACCCCTGCGTCGCGAAGAGCGATCGTTGCGATGGCCGTATCCCACACCGGTGAGAGGCACGGTTGCAGACGCACTTTGGCGACGCCATTCGAATCCACCTCGCGGATCACAAGCTTTTCGAGTTCATTGAATTGCGACACGATGACGGGGGAATCGTCTTTGTAACCGAGACATCGAAGACCGATCAGCGTCCAGACGATGGGTGGAAAGATCGCGCCCAGTCCATCACTCTTTTCAAGTCGCTGCAAAATCCACTGTTCACACAGTTTGATCGAGCGCTGGCGTAGCGGTTTAATTCCGAGTCGCTCGCCCAGTTTGATCGCGCGGTCGACGCGTTGAAAGAATTTCGTCCAGTTCACCCAGCCTCGAGTCGGTCCTTCGTGATTCACCCCTCCGATGGTGCTCGGCAAAGTCCGTTCTGGTGAAGCATAGAGTTCGTCGACCTGGTGTTCGGGGGGAAGAGTTGTTTTCGGCTGGCAGGCCCATAAGAGGCTCAGCGGGACGATGATCGTCCGGGACCATGCAGACATTTCGTAAATATTGAATGGAGCCCACAGCGGCAGCAGAATCATTTCCGGTGGGACTGCGGGACACAGGCTGTACGGAATCAGTCCCAGCATAGCCAGGTAATATCGAGTGAAGCTGTTGACCTTTTCGATGCCCCCCGCGCGGAGAATTGCGTCCCGTGCGCGCATCATGTAATCCGCTTTCGGATCGTGGCCGGTGATCTTGAGAGCCAGATAGGCCTTGACCGAACCGCTGACTTCGAGCGGGCCACCAGGAAACATGGCCCAGCCACCGTGGTCGCACTGCTGGTCCAGCATATAGGCGGCTGCTTCTTGAGCACGGACGCTCTGTCCCTGCCCGAGAAACGCGAGCAGAAGGATATATTCGGATTCAAGAATCGTGTCTCCCTGCAGTTCCGCGCACCAATATCCCTCTGCATGCTGAAGGCCAAGTAAGTGGTCTCGCGTTCGTTCGATTCCCTGTCTCAAGCGTGGTTCTAAAACCGTGTTAGTTGCCTCGAGCCCCTTCATGGCACCCAATCCCTGGCTCCCAAAACCCAAATGCCCCGAACTCATTTCGAGCCCTTCCTTCCACAACGGTTTTCGCGGTACTGATCGAAGGGTCGAATCTTATTCGGGAGTCTCTTCGACTGACAACTGTTGATCGACACCCGAACTTTTTGGAATAGACGACTCCCGACCACAACACACCATACCGATGCGGTTTTTGAAGACGTGCGACTTCAATGGCATCAGCGATGCGAGTGATCATCCGAAAAGAATCGCCGTGCATCAGGCTCCTCGCGTCAATGCCGCCACATCACGAAAACAGCTGTTTTACAGGTGTGTATCACGCGCGAACATTGTACGACATATGTAGTATAATGGCCCTGCCATGACATATGACATACGTCATAAAACTCTGGCTAATTGAGACTGAGAGTCGGCATAAACGTGAGACGGTGGTCGGGAGTGAAGTCTGCAAACTTTGAAAAAACAGTGAAAATCTTAGCTCTAATCAGCAGAAATGGCTTGAACTAAAAAACGAAATACGTAGGATGACGCCCAGTTCGATGTCAGTACTCGTTATGACCTCACTGTCAAGTCAACATCACCAAGTTGCTGCCGCAACAAAATGATGTCGAGAGTGATGATGACGAGCCTGAGTCGCGGCTTGTCAAGGTTGACAAGTCGAACGGATTCGATGTGGATGATTGGTCTTTACCGAACTGCTTAGCCCGGTGCGTCAGCGGTCGAGACAAGTCACTCACGGGTCTCTTGGAAAGAGGACTTGAAAATGGCGAAGAAGAAAGCAGCAGCAGCAGCTCCAGCAAAGAAGGCCGCTCCAGCGAAGAAGGCCGCCGCCGCTCCAGCGAAGAAGGCCGCTGCGAAGAAGGCTCCAGCGAAGAAGGCTGCGAAGAAGGCCTAATCACCAGGCTTTCGGTTGCCTCGGCTTCGGGTGATCCGTAAGCCGACCTGTGTCGCTTCGGCGATATCAGTACTACAACAAGCAAGAGGGGGTTGGATTTCCAGCCCCCCCTTTTTATTTGTGGACGACTTTTTCAATCACCCTGATCGGCGAGACACGCCAAACAATCCTGGCGAGATTGGGCTGCATTTGACGCTGTTGTTGCACGTCACTTCGCATGATCTGTAAATAGATTGCTCAACCTTCGTATCGGTGTCACACTGACGAATCGTGCTGTGACGTTTGGCTGGCAGAAATTGGTCGTGATCGACATCATTTCGAGCAAAGCCCGTTCTGGTCGTCTTTCTTTCAGTGTGCGAGATTCATGACTCTTCCCGTCACCGACGATCCGCTCCTTAAGCCCGCCCAGTTCGTAAAAGGGGTGGGGCCAGCGCGAGCCGAATTGCTGGCACGCATGGGACTGCTCAATGTTACAGACCTCTTGTGGAATCTCCCCCGCGATGTGCTCGATCTGACTCACGTTTCAAGCGTCTTTGATTTGAAAGAAGGCGAGTTGCGAACAGTCTGCGGGATCGTCATCGATCGCGATGCAAAAGAAACATCAAAGGGTGGGATCATGACGGCAATCCTCATCCAGTCTGACGGAGGATTCGTCCGGGGCGTTTTTTTCAATCAGCCATTCATTTTGAAGAAATTTGAGATTGGTCAACGCGTCCTCTTTTCGGGCAAGCCAAAGTTCAGCCTTCGGCGTTGGGAGTTTTCTCATCCGCGAGTTCAGTGGCTGGGCAACGATGACATCGGTGACGGCGGTGGGGTGCTTCCTGTTTATTCGTTGACCGAAGGTCTTGCACAGCATGAAATGCGTCGGCTGATGAAAACCGTCGTGGAAGAGTTTGCCCACCTCGTTCCCGACCCCCTTCCGGAAAGTTTTCGATCCCGGGCCAAGGTCATCGGGCTGCCCAATGCGATACGGCAGGTCCATCTCCCCACCACGGTGGAAGAACATCGGGATGGAATGCGTCGGATCTTGTTCAATGATCTACTGGAATTCCAGCTTGCACTCGCCATGCGACGGCGATTTTGGAAGAAGGATCGTCCAGCGATCCCGCTTCCGTCCAGTGCCAAGATCGACGCTCGAATCCGCCGACGATTTTCGTTCCGCTTCACACCCGGGCAGGACACAGCCGTATCCGAAATCGTTGAGGATCTTAGTCGAGACCAGGCGATGCATCGTTTGCTGCAGGCCGACGTCGGTGCCGGAAAGACGGCCGTGGCTGTCTATGCCATGCTCGTGGCCATCGCAGCGGGGACTCAGGCTGTCATTATGGCACCGACCGAAGTCCTTGCACTTCAACACTGGAGTACCGTCGACAATCTTCTCGCTGACAGCCGTGTCGAACGCCGACTGCTGACTGGTGCTCTTACGGTAGCCCAACGGCGCACCATGTTGGATGAGATCTCGTCTGGAAAGGCGCAGCTGATCATTGGAACGCAAGCGATTATTCAAGAGGATGTCCGATTCCATAAGCTCGGACTCGCCATTGTCGATGAACAGCACAAATTCGGTGTCATGCAGCGAGCGAAATTTCATTCGAGCAAGATTTCGCCGCACGTCCTGGTGATGACGGCAACTCCGATACCGCGCAGCCTTTGTTTAACTCAATTTGGCGACCTCGACCTCACATTGATCTCAGATCTTCCTCCAGGTCGACAAAAAGTTGTCACCAGCCGAATCTTTGGGAGCGGTCCTGCGGTCAAAGCGTGGGAATTCGTCAAACAGAAACTTCGTGAGGGACGTCAGGCTTACGTTGTTTGTCCACGTGTCGAAGAGGACACATCGCAGCCCGTTGGCACCGACGCAACGGGAAGTGCTGAGGCCGTTTACAGAAACCTCTCTCAAGGCGATTTCAAGGAATTTCGCGTGGGGCTTGTCCACGGTCAGTTGGATCGCGATGCACGCACGCGGACGATGGACGCATTTCGTAATGGAGAACTTGATGTTCTCGTCGCAACGACTGTGATCGAAGTCGGCGTGGATGTCCCCAATGCGACATTGATGGTCATCCATCAGGCCGAGCGATTTGGGTTGTCGCAGCTTCATCAATTACGGGGCCGCATCGGTCGCGGGAAGTTCCAGGGATACTGCTTTCTGTTCTCGGAGTCTGATACTCTGGAGGCGACGAAACGGCTTTCGGCTATGGAATCGACTTCCAACGGTTTTCAGATCGCAGAAGTTGATTTTCAACTGCGTGGCCCGGGCGATGTCCTGGGAACGCGACAAAGCGGTTCATTGCCGCTTCGCGTGGCTGACCTCAATCGAGACCTTGAGTTATTGATCGAAACAAGGGTCGCGGCTTTCAATCTGGTTGAAACGGGTGAATTTGACGAACCCGATTTTGCGCCGCTGAAAAACCAGGTCCTGGATCGGTTCCAGAAATTGATGGATTTACCACAAAGTGGTTGAACTTGTGCGTCCCTTCCGGTGTCAGCACAAGCGTTGTGTCAGTTGAACATGATCAACGACAGAAACCAAACGAATACAGTCAATTTACAGAGAGTCTTTCTGCGATTCGTCTTACCGCAATCTGCGGAAATCGGTATTTGCCCATTGCGACGTCTGTGTTAGAAAATGCTTCCCCGCCTTATCTCCTGTCTTCGCGAACGGATCTGCGATGCAACAGCTTTCGCAGTCCATCAATTTTCAACCGGAAAAAACTATTGTGTGGTCACTGACTGGCGCGAAACGAGCGATCATTGTCGCCGGCTGTCTCGCTGCCGCTTATACGCAACTCACAACATCACCCGCGACGATCGAATACATTCGATCGATGGGTGCGAACGAGTTTCATATTGGAATTCTCGGTGCATTGCCGACACTGATGTTGTTTATGCAATTCGTTGCCGCCGTCGTGGTTAACCATTTGCAGTATCGCCGTCGTTTATGGTTCTGGGTTGCGGTGACGCATCGGCTGATGCTGTTGCCGACTGCGTTAGGTCCCTGGCTGTTTCCTGGACTTTCCAACGAGTTCTGGGTCTGGATGCTGCTCGCCACGACCGCAATCAATCAAGGATTGCTGCATTTCAGCTCGCCGCTTTGGCTGAGCTGGATGGGAGACTACCTTCCCCACGAAGGACTCAGCAGTTACTGGGGTAGTCGTCAACTTTGGATGCAGATTACGGCCGCGTTGTCGCTGCTGGGGGCTGCATTTCTTGTTTTACACAGTGGACTGTCGATTGAGGTCAGCTATGCCGTGATGACCTGTATTGGGACGGCCTGTGGCGTTGCCGATCTGCTGTTGTTTTGCAAGGTTTTCGAACCACCCGTCCAGCAGGTGGCGTCTCCAAAACTTCGACAGGTTCTTTCCGAGCCTTTTCGAAACCGCGAGTTCCGTCGCTATATCGGATTCATGTGTTTTTGGAACTTTGCCGCGATGGCTGGTGCACCGTTCATCAGCCTTTACCTGCTGGCCGAAATCGGCATGGATCTGTATCACGTCTTGCTGTTGTGGACCATTTCGTGGGTTGGCGGAGCGATGCTGTCCCGGACTCTTGGCCGTTGGGCCGATTCGCATGGATCACAACCGGTGCTCGTGATGTGTGTTGCGCTCAAATCAAGCAACATGTTGGCATTGTTACTTGTCCCGCATTCGCCAACGATTGCGTTTTGGATCTTAACACCCTGTTTCATGCTCGACGCGGTGCTCAACGCAGGAATCCTGATTGCCAATAATGGGTTTATGATTAAAAACTCGCCTACGGAAAACCGTACGATGTACATCGCTGCGACGACAGCAATTGCTGGTATGGTGGGAGGCGTGACATCAATTCTTGCGGGGACTGCCATGAAGCTGTTATCCGATCAACACTGGTCGGTCGGCAGCTGGACATTCGGAAACTTCCAGGTGATGTTCATTACCAGTATCGCGTTGCGTTGGGTGGGATTGGTCATGACGCGCTACGTCCAGGAGCCAAGTGCTCGCCATACGTGGGATGTCGTTCGCGAATTGGTGAGCGAGATGCTCGACCGTCTGGAAATCAAGGTTCTGCAATCAGAACCGAAATTGTCCCATACGTCGCATAAGTCCTATCCGTCCCATGTCTTGATCGAAGAGACAGCGAAACCAGAAAATCCTGTCGTTCGTGAATCACATCCAAGGGTTCCGTCACCAAAACGACTTCGCAAGACCCGAACTCGTGAATCTCAGCCGACTTGAGATTAAACTGCTGTGAGTGAAAGATCCGTTCCCGACAAACTGTTGATGGAGGACTGATTCGAGTACCCTGTCTTCGGCAGAGATGACTGAATCCAGCCGCCCGATTGGCCGGCGGACAGTTGACCGAATTCGCATTCCTTGAGGACGTCCAATCGTGGAATATCGTAGTCTTGGCCAGACAGGCTTAAAACTTTCATCGCTCAGTTTTGGAGCTTCGTCGCTCGGCGCAGAGTTCCGTCCCGTCGACATCAACGAAGCTCTCGCAGCCGTCCCTGCTGCGCTCGACGTTGGCATGAATTTTATTGATACATCGCCGTTTTACGGACGGGGTATGTCAGAAGTCCTGTTAGGGACGGCATTACGAGGCATCCCCCGTGATCGTTACATCCTGGGATCGAAGCTCGGTCGATACGACAAAGCTCATTTTGACTTTTCTGCCAAACGAGTCGTTGAAAGTGTCGATGTCAGCCTGCATCGGATGGGGGTTGAATACCTCGATATCTGTCTGTGTCACGATATTGAATTTGTCGACATGCAGCAGATCATTGATGAAACCTTGCCCGCACTCATGAAAGTTCAACATCAAGGGAAGGTTCGTTTCATTGGAGTTTCGGGCTATCCAATGAAAATGTTTAAATTCATTCTTGATCAGACCAATCTGGATGTTGTCCTGTCTTACAATCATTACACCTTACAGAATACGATGTTCGGCGATCTGGTTCCTTACCTGAAAGCAAAACATGTCGGCATCATGAATGCTGCTCCGTTCTCAGCCCGACTTTTGACGAATGATCCGTTGCCACCGTGGCATAAGGCCACTTCCGAAGTTCGCCGCATCGCCAAAGCGGCGGCAGACCACTGCGCCAGCCGTGGAAGTGATATTGCGAAATTGGCACTTCAATTTTCGATCGCAAACCCTGATATGACGACCTGCGTTACGGGATCTGCGCGGCCCGAGAGAATCCGCGAGTGGGCGAAATGGGCCGCTGAGCCGATCGACCACGAACTGGTTTTGGAAGTTCAGAATATTTTAAAGCCAATACACAATTGGTTTTACATCGAGGGTCGACCGGAAAACAACGACTCGCACCCCCATTAATTGAGCTGCGATTTTCGAGATGAATCGTTCATAAACGCGACCTTTCAAGCCGTTTGTCGGCTCGAACATCTGTCATGATCGATGATTGCGACGGCCTTGAAGTTCCGTTTATACGTCCGAAAGTTATGCAGTCAGCGAAGATGGGAAACAAAAGAGTGGCTGGCGGATTGACCCCGCTCCTATGATTTGTGATGATCGCTTGTCGTATGAGACGCACTCCGGAATTGGAGAAGTGATGCATCTCAGGCAAAATCTCGTTGTTGGTCCAATTCGTCACTTGGGCCACAACGTAAACGTCGAATTATTCGTCTCAAGTTCAGCGCAGACAGTCACTGTGACGATTTGGATGAAATCGTTGTCACGAATTCTGCTGAAGTCGAGTTGGCATCAGCCTTATGGATTGGCATTTTTTCCGCGTCGGCCACCGCCGGCACCAAGCTAGAAAGAGAGCGTTTTGATGGAGCACCTGGGCAGGCATGTCATTATTGAATTGTGGGGATGTGGTGAAATGATCAATGACGCAGGTCTGGTCGAAAGCGCAATGCGTAGCGCCGTCCACGCCGCGAACGCGACATTGCTCGATATCTTTGTACATGAATTCAGCCCGCAAGGCGTCACGGGAGTCGCAGTGCTGGCTGAATCCCACCTTTCAATTCATACTTGGCCCGAATACGGATATGTTGCGGCCGACGTCTTCACTTGTGGGTCCACAACGAGACCAGAGGCGGCAGCAGAAGTGCTTCGTAAAGCGTTTGAAGCGACAACAGCGGACGTTCGGGAACTTGAACGGGGTGTAATGCCCCCTTCAGTCGGAACAAGTCGGCATCGAGAATTCGCGAACGTATGAAATGGGGTTGTCGAATTGAGTGAAAAATCGACGGTCGACGAGGGCGATTGCATTCACGGTTCCCCGGTGAATGGGGAATCTCATTTGCCTGCAGAAAAACGCCCTGCATTTCAGGTCGATCTTCCACGTATGGAACGCGCTGTTCGTGAAATCCTGGCGGCAGTTGGTGAGGACCCGGAACGCGATGGCTTACTCGAAACGCCCGCCCGGGTGGCGCGAATGTATGCTGAGCTTTTTATGGGTCTGCACCTCGATCCCGGTCGGCACCTGAAAAAAGTTTTTGTTGAGCAATACGACGAACTAGTTCTGGTTCGGGACATTTCGTTTAACAGTATGTGCGAGCACCACTTGCTGCCGTTTATCGGTATGGCGCATGTCGGGTATCTTCCTCGCGGTAAGGTCGTCGGCCTTTCGAAATTGGCACGCGTTGTGGAAGAAGTGTCACATCGGCCACAGGTTCAGGAACGGATGACTCATCAGATTGCCGATTTGCTTCAAGAGGAACTCGATCCGAAGGGAGCCATCGTCGTACTGGAAGCTTCCCATTCTTGTATGACAATCCGTGGTATCCGCAAGCCTGGTAGCGTTACAATCACGAGCGCCGTTCGAGGTCTCTTCAAGACGAATCAGGCCAGCCGAGCAGAAGTGATGGCATTCATTCAAGGGCAACGAAACGATCTTCGTTAATTTTGTTCATTGGCCAGAATCAATGATGCGATTGAAACACAACCTGGGATTCCTTCTTCAATTCATTGTCCTCACGGCCACGCCGTTGATTTCCTGGTGGCAACTTCAGTTTGGATTCAAACTCATTTGGATGCCTGGGTTGCTGCTGGTTTCAATCGTGTTATTCTGGATCGGGACTCGTTTGCGAGAGGCTTCGTAAGTTGGATGGCATGGTCTTCAGCCGGCCTGCAACAACCCAAAAAACCTCATTGAAGACGCAACGGCGATTCTGTCAGTCAGAGGAAGGGGGATTCTTTTGGCGCAAGCGATTCGAGATCGACGGTGTCTCGTTATTGCGAGCCTATTCGCTTTAGCGATTTTGGGCAGGATCACGTCATCGAACGGGGCACCCCCGGCGACACGGCGTCCGTTTCGCGAGAACGCAACGCTACCTTTCGACCGCAATTTATTAAAACGATTCGGGACAGTCGAAGATTTGATGGCCGACGGGCGCTGGGTCGAAGCCCTGGGAATTCTGCAAGAGATTGTCCAGACGGAGAACAAGGGTTTGGTTCTGGTTCGCCCTGGTACAGCCGGAAACGTCGCGACTTATGTCAATGTTGCAACACGTTGCAACGTGTTGATGTCACGAGCGTCAAAGGAAGGCCGACTTGCCTATCGACAAAAAGTCGATCCACAGGCCAAACGGTGGTTCGAAGCCTGGCAGCGAACTCGGGATGATGCCGAACTTTTGCGAATTGTTCACCATGCCTTCTTGAGCAGTTACGGAGACGATGCGCTACTTGCATTGGGTGAATCCGCGTGGGATCGGGGCGAGTTTTCCGCCGCGCGATCGTGGTGGGAACAACTCGTTCCCCTTCCTGATAAAGCGAATCCCGCTAACTACCCAACACTGTTGAGATATCCCGATGCTGAATTCGACCAGCCGACGATTCTCGCAAGAACCGTGATGTGTTCCATCCTCGAACGAGAACCGATCCGGGCTGCAGAAGAGATTCGCCAGTTCTCTGAACGGTATCCAACAGCGGAAGGGTGGCTCGCCGGAAAACAAGGTATCCTTTGTGATCTCCTCAGGCAGACGCTCGACGAATCGAAGCAATGGCCTCAAGAAAAATCGATTGCGGCTGTCGAAACATTCGCATTATCACCCTCGCGATACCGGCGAATTTCCGAATCAATCGATGTCGGGGCGTTACGTTGGGCTCGTAATTTGCTTCCCACTTTCCTTAATCGACTTGTTGATCCGGTTCCCTTTAAGAGGGAACCTCTGAGTTATTTCCCGGTTGTTTATGGCAAGATTGTGCTTGTCAACGACTGGGATTCCATTCGAGCCTGGAATATCTTGACGGGCGAACCTGCCTGGCAGTCTGACCGTCTCGATTCGGCAATCATCTACCCTTCATCTGCCGAGGAACCATCAACTCTTCCAGACCAGATCTGTGTCGGCGTTCCATTCTATACGATGACAATCGACAGTGATCGTCTTTACGCTCGAATGGGATCGCCTGTCACGAGTATGTCGAACCGGCAACGGGACCTGGAATCGGATTTGGTCTGTCTCGATCTTACTCAAGAAGGAAAATTGATCTGGAAGATCTCATCGCGTGAAATGTTCAATGAAGAGAACTGGCGATTTGAAGGAACGCCTGTCATCGTCGCCGGACACGCTTACGTTGCCGTCAGCCGACGCCGTCCTCAACTCGAAATCATGGTGGTATGCATGGATGCTTCGGACGGTCATTTGCTTTGGCAACGACCCGTCGGCGGTTTTCGATCATCTGTGGCTGATAACTTTAATCGAGTCAGTCACCTGCTGTTAACCGCCGCCGGAGGACGAGTCTTTCTTTCGACGGACGTAGGTGCCATTGTCGCTCTCGATGATACGGACGGACGACTGGAATGGGCGGCTACGTATGAAAGCCGAACGGAAGAGTCTCCTACAACGCAAAGTAACCCTCAGCGAAAATGCTTATTACCACCCCTGTATCATCAGGGATTATTGTTCGTAGCACCAAACGACGCCGATTTCGCTATGTGCCTCAAGGCCGATTCCGGCCAAATGGAATGGAAGTACCCCTATGTAACAAATTCTTTGGGGGCGAATTCGGATCTTGATCGACGTGAGCAGGATTCCCGACAACTGCGGGAGAATCATCAATGGCACCAATTACTTGGTGTTGCCGACGGAGGTGCCGCAGGGAGGTTAATCGTCGCAAGTGGAAGCTCGTTGTCAGCAATTGATATCGTGGATGGTTCCGTCGTCATGACAACGCCTAAAATTGAGAATTCCGTATTTGGTCGAGGGCTTCTCGTCGGAGATCAAATCTTGTTACCCGGGCGTGAGACAATCGAAGTCTTTTCGCAGCGAACTCTTGAACGGACAACGAATCCAATCTTGCTGAAAACGCCCGACTCAGCACAGCAAGGTGGCAACCTGACGTTTGCGGAGGGGATGCTATTAGTCACTCAACCAGATCGTTTGTCCGCATACTTTGAGTACAGTGTACTTAAAGAACGAATTGAGCGGGAATTGACTTCGCACCCAGATACGACGTCCATCGAATTGCAGCTGGCAGAAATCGATGCAGCAAACGGACGGATTGAAGATGCGGTCAAGCGAATTCAACAGATCAGCGAGCAACATGATCAGGACGAACCCGAAGCGGTTCTGGCACGACAGACACTTTCAAAACTATTGCAAGACGCCGGAACCACCGCGTTCCGTGAAAACAAACTGGTGGCAGCACGTGAATATTGGCTGCGTGCGATGTCCTGTGTCGATGACGCCGCACGTCGAATCAGACTCACCTTCGAGCTGACGCGTGTTGAAGAGGCATTGAATCATCCTGAAAATGCGATTGAACATCTGCAGACAATTCTCAGTGACGAACAATTGGCTGAGTTCCCACGGGATTTGCGGAGCGTCGGTCAAGTTGCAGCAGATCAAATGTCTCGACTCATTGCCGAACATGGCCGAAATGCATATGCCTCGATAGAAGCAATCGCCTCAACCGAATTCGATAAATTGAAGCTGGTACCTGACGCTGAGAAACTTAGAAATTTGATACGCAGCTTTCCGCATGCGTCCATCTTGAATGAGGCTCGACAGGTCCTCGCTCGTCACTCCCGGGAAACGGGTGACATTTCGCAAGCGTACGCAGCACTTGATGAAATTCGACGAAGTTCCGTCGATGATCGCGCGTTCGTGGAATCGACCATTGCCATGGTCGAATTACTTGATGATTCACACAATAGCCAATCAGCGTCGAGGCTCTTGTCAGAATTGGCTACTTGCGATCCCGCAACAGAAGTTGTTTTTGCTGGGCAAAAACGTCCTCTCGGCGATGTGATTGAACGACGACTTCGATCGAGTGAAGCTCCGATTGCGTCGCAACCGATGGCTCTTGAACGAACCTGGTCTCACCCACTCTCCAACGACGCCCAAGTCATTATTCCGAAACGCGAACCACCCTCGGCGGAACTCGCGTCACTATTGATTTGCACGAAGTCAGAAAAATTCAATAACCGATGGTTGTGGCGCTGTTTGAATTGGGTCACCGGTGACATTCGCTGGGAAGAGACCGCAACAAACCCGATCCAGGTCGCAGGTTGGAATGATGTCGAACTTCTGATCGGAACTTCGCATGGATGGGAAGCACGCTCGCCAAGCGACGGTCGGCAGGTTTGGAAAACTTCTGCCGCGACAAAATCGACGCCATTATTTGCAGGGGGAATTGAGGACTTCGATGAATCGGGGTTGTGGCCAGCATCGTTTGATTTGGATCGAGGGCTTCGATTGTTTGACCCCCATGACGGACAACTCGTCGTTACGATCAAGCCGCCCGGTCGTCTGCATGGATTGATTGGTTTTGGACATACTCCAAACGACAGGGAATCGAACGGGGAATCCGCCGCAGTGAGCGACAAACCCGAGCAGCATCAATCGGTCAGGACTGCGGCACGGTCGAAGTCTTCAGTCGCAGTATTCATGCAAACGACGAAGCCGATCCGAACCTGGATCGCAACTGCGCCTACCCCTCGCAACCGTTGGTCGATGCGCGAACTTAACGTTGAAAGTGAACTCTGGAACGCAACTCCCCTGGTAATACACGATCGAATTATCGGAATTACTAATGACTTTCACCTCGTCGGTCAGAATTTGTCGTGTCACCTGAAAGACGAGGCAAATACCGAGAGATCTCACGTCACGAGGTTACCGCAGCGAAACACGCGTGATGTGAAATATGTGGCAGAGGAAGACGAATTAATATTTACCAAGCGGCTGGATGACGCAGCGAAAGCATTCGTCATGCAGCAGCTCAATCGCTCGGTTTCTCTAAGCCCTGTTGATGACTTTAAGGCAAGCAACGCAAATACGTGGAGATTTAAGAATTTCCCCACTGGCCAGGTCGGTCCCATTGGATGGATTCAATCGGAAACGCTGGTTACCGTGGCAGATGGATCGTTACTCATGTCATTTGACCCCTTCACTGGAATTCGAAAATATTCCTCGGCCTTGTCCGACTTTCCAATGCAGCACCCTGGAAATCAGATCGGCACTCACGGCGAACTGGTGTTTGCTGCCAGCCAGGGAATCTTACGTGGAATGTCAATTCGTGACGGCAAGCTCCGTTTCGAAAAGTATCTTGGCGATACTGCATCTCAATGGAAAACCACCGTCGCGTGGACCGCTCGTCCCAGGCAGGAACACGCGACGGACATGGATGACACACGTAGCGGACGTTGTCTTCTGGCTGTCTGGGGACTGAATCTGCCTGATCAACGAAAACGTGAGATCCTGTTTTGCGATAGTGAAACAGGTGAAATCACTCAACGGCTTCGGGTTGAATCCGAACCGAGAGAATTCGTATTAAGGGAGGATGGCTGTGGAATCCTCTGGACCGAAAAATGCCTGACTGGCTTAAAAAAGTTGAGCACCAGTGAATAATCGGCATTTCATCTCGATTTTTTTACGGTTGCGGCTGAAAGCCGCAACTACGTTTTGTCCCTGCCCGTGAATAATCAGAATTCCACCTTGATATTTTCACGGCTATACATGGGCAGGTGACGGTAATAGACCTCAAGTGTCATAACCGAGAGGCACGTCATGTATAAACGACCGCCGCCGCCGTGAACATCAGCAAGATCCCAGCTTCCTGCAAGATGCCCATCCTTCAACGGGTGCTGGGTTCGGACGAGTTGATCTCGCATCAATTCATTCCAGCGAGTCCACTCTTCTCCACCCCAATGGTGCATGACCTGTGTCGCGTAATAATTGAAGTACATGTTGTTCGGCTGCGGTTTGATTTTGTCGAGGTATTGGACCCCTTCGGCAAGTTTTTTATTTTTATGGTCCCATCCCAGGTACATTCGGCACAACAGCCCAACAGCGGTCATCGTCGGCGTTGGTGGAGCTTTATCAATGGCGGGATCATAAACGTATTGAGCGCCCCCTTCGGCTTGAGCCAGCTTGAGAAACTTTTCGGCATTCTTGAATGATGAGGTCGGAAATTTGAGCTTGGCGTTGTAGCCGCTCTTCAGTGCCATCACTTCCCAACCGGTTACGGACAAGTCGCCAGGATCGCGCGGATTATACCGCCATCCTCCGTCCTTGGGATTTTGTGCCTTGACGATGAAGTCGAGTGCCCCTTCTGCCGCCTTACGAACTCGCGAGTCTTTGGACATGGCCGCACACTCGCAAAGGGCGATCGTACACAGTCCCTGCACATACATTCCTTCATTGGCCGTCACTTTACCTCGAAGATCCAGGCCCGTTTCCGTCGGCTGAGCAGCCTTAATCAGGAAATCAATCCCGCGCTTGACGTTCCTCTGATAATCCCCCTTCTGATGCGTATGTCCGCCCCCAAGAAATGCCAGTAAGGCCATCCCTGTTGCGCCCGTTGGACAATTGGTAAATGACCCGTCCTGAGAACACTGACCTTTGCAATCAGCGTGCTTGGAATGGACAAAGCTCCAGCTTCCATCCGGAAGTTGATGGTTCTGCAGCCACTTCATTCCCGATGCCACCGAGGCTTCGCTGGCAGAATTCCCACCAAATTTCGCCACCATCGTCTTTTTGACCTGTACCGACATGCGGCCTGCAGTTTCACCGCCGACTTTGATACCTGCCAAACCAGGCAAGTTGCCGGTATCTGCCTCGAGTTGTGGAATTCCGTCACTGACGTTCAGGTCGATCGGCCCCTTGGTCTCAAACGCCAGGTTTGACGTCGTTTCTTGAGAGGCGACCGACTGAGGTGTGGAATCGTTGATATTCTCGGGCTCAAGCATCGATTGCTCGACGATCGCTTCGGAGGGTTCTTCTGGTTCCGTGACGGTTGTAAAAATCTCTTCAACCAGTTGGGGCGACTTCAGCACAATTAAGGCGAGCGCACCAAGAACCATCGCATGCAGTAAAAGACTGATCAATGTGACAAAGGGTAATCGCCAACTCGCTTCCGACGGCTTCGGAACAATTGTTTGGTCGATTGGCAACGAGAGTTTCCCCGGCTTGGCCGCAGGCGGTGTCGCTGACTTGGGAATTGCAATCGGGCTCTGTGTTGTTGTCGGCAGGGTTGAAGGTTCAAGGTGTTCAGTGCTCATGAGAGACTCGCACGTGTTCGGCAGAAAAGATGAATTGTTCGGACGGATCGTCCGTTTTGAAAAATTTCTAATGTGAAAATTATGTCAAACACGACGACGAACTGCCAACGATCGTCGCTGTTTTGGGCTACTGCTTGGGAATCTTGATGTCTTTGATTTTATCGTAGTTAGGGTTGCGGTAAACCTCGACGAATTTCATGGCGAATCCGCTATCCAGTTCCCATTGAGCTCGACGCGCCCAAGGTGTATGCGGATGATTTTCCACCACCGCCTCTAGCTCTTTTTTCGCGGTTTCATTTTGTTTCTTTAATTCTTCAAAGTCGACTTTGGTCTGTTTGATCTGTTCTTTATCCGGCTCCAGTAGATCCTTGACACGATGAATATCCCAGCCATTGTTCATCGGATTTTTGGGAACCGGTCGCTGCTTGCGGTGCTGGTCGAGTGACAGCAGCAGCTGAAACAATCGTACTCGAAATGCCAGCAACTGACCGTGCATCAGGTCGTAATTGGCTCGCCAGCGTTGCGATGTTTCTTTGTCTCGCATCTTCTTCACGGAATCGAGAACTCGTACCTGGTCATTGAGCATACTCATGGCGCGAAGCGCTCGTTCAAACGTTTCTTTACCCTGTTGGTCGAAAATGGCTGGATCAACGCTGTAATGATGCTCCTGCATATTCAGCTTGTCGTCAGTGTGTGGATTGAGAGCGGCAACAACTTGCCATTGAGCTTCGCGAAATTTGTGTGCGACCCGATCCTTGATGTAATCCTGCCGCGAGGTGAGGTCTGGCACGTATTCTCTCATTTCAAGCAAGTCGAATTTTCGCTTTTCGTTCGTTCCTGCTCCCGTCAGATTTTCCTCGTTACCAGGCAACATGAAAAAGATGCCACCGGTTTGTTTGGCAATTCGCACTTGCTCGTAAGGTCCGAATCCACTGGAAAACACGTCCCATCGGTGATGAAGGCCATCGAATTGCAGGCATTCCGGCTCGGGTGTTTCTGGCCCTCGATTGATCCGAATCCAGTGGTGAAGGCCATATTTCGGATCGACCCAATGAACGTGCGCGTAAGGGTAACCAAACACAGAGTAGTGCCCAAGGACATAAACAGGGGCTTTCATCCGTTTGCAAACGTCGATCGTCTCTTCGACATTCTTGCCGTCATCGCCGGATTCGTCTGTGACGACGATAATCACAAGCTTTCGTCGTTGGCTGCGGGCGGCATCCTTGTACTTCGTCACGGCGAATTGGATGGCAGCGCATGTATTTTCGATGCCGGATTCGTCGATCCGAATCTTGTCGATCGCCTTCTTGATTTCGTCGACGTTCGAAGTTGGTTTTGGCGTAAGCTCATTTATTTTCTCGCCAAAGCTCAACACCGATGTCAGCAGCATTTCGTCTGAGACCTTTATCCGGGAATCACTCTTCTGCACGAGCCCCAGTTCTTCGTAGATTTTGTAGAAACGCTCGCGAATTTCCTTCTGGTCGTCCTTCATGCTCTCAGACTCGTCGAATAACCAGACGACAAGCACCTTTTGTTCGCGCATAAGACGAACCAGTTCCTGTGTCATCTGGCCAAGTGCCGCACCATACCCTTCGACGACTCTCCCGATATCACCAGTTACCTGTCCAGAACCGAGATCCTGTGAGATGATATTCAGACCCGGCAAATTGATATTACTGATGTTCACTTTGACATTGGGCTCTTGAAGGCTGCCTGCTTCATCGAGCCTGTGTTGCGCGATTGCCGGGCCACCGGTTCCGCCACCACCGCCACTTGAAATGCCGCTTGAAGCCAAGTCGCCAGCGACGTAGTTCACGGTTTCTGCTGCGATCGTCGATTGTTCCACCTCGTCATGAAACTCTTCTTGTGACCGTTCGTCCGTTAAAACGGAATCGACAATCATTTGCAGCTGAGCAAGGGGGGCTTTAAAAACGACCAGCGACAATCCCGTCAGCAGCAAGACGTGGACCAGAAACGAAACAGCCAAACCGGGAATGATCGAGCCAGACGAAGACCGTCGTGGAGAAGGACCAGCAGTCTCGGGAACCAATGCGGTCATATTCCGCCTCGCGAAGGTGACTGGGAATCTATTGAGTCTCAGCCACCATAATTCAAATCCTGACGCCGAACCACGCGGTGTCCATCGATCGGGTACCTGTCTTCAAACGAAGTCCAAGTGAATACAGAAGGGTACGAAAAAACCGACTAAATATCGCGACGAATTGGATCGGCATTGACCTGTTTCTTGACTTTTTTCTTCGTCACAGGATCGGTTACTTCGATAATCTTCGGACCCTGTTTTTGATTTCCCGCAGCCATGGGCGGGTTTGGATCATAGTGTGATTCTTTCCATTCCCAGCCCATGGGGACGCCCTTTTCTCGTTCCGCCAGCGTTGCCCACGGTGTTCGGGGGTGATCGTCAATGACATGGCTCAGATATTCATTAGCCTTACTCGCCATCTTTTTTGTTGCTGCACCGGATGTGATCGCTGGCGATGGAACCAACACCCACTTGTTGCTACCGGGTGTTTCAAACTTCTTCGGATTCGCCTTCATTTCCGCTAACATGGTGTTGTAACCGAAGGCGCGGACTCGAAGAGCTAACGTTCGACCCATTGCGAGGTCATAACTGGCCTTCCATCGAGCTTCCTTAATTTTCACGCGGTCTTTCTCGCCTTGTTCCAAAAGTCTCAGCAGGCTGTCGAGACTCAGGTCCAAGTCGGCGATCGGCTTTTGAGCTTCTGTCAATTCCTGACGTAATACGGTATCGTTGTCGGCTTTGAAGTCGAGTCGAGGCATGGCAATGCTCAGTACCTTTCGGCGCTGTGTCTCGCTGACCAAGACTGCACAGGCCTGGACCAGCGACGATTTGGCTTTGTTGTGCCTTAATTCCTTCTCCTGCGTCGGAATCGGGCGATAATCAGGAGAATAGTTTCGCATCACCGCCGCATCTAACGGGTGCTGACCACGGCCGTTGTCCGCGATGAAGTAAAGTCCATTCGTTTCTGAGCAAAGTCGTGTCAACGCGTACGGCCCGAAGCCAGACGACATATCGTCCAAGTCGTAACTGTGCGTCCCCCAAAAGCCCAGACGAACAAGTTCGGGATAGTACGACTCTGGCCCTTTTTGCATAACGCCAATAACCGTTTCGCCATTTTCC
The DNA here is from genome assembly GCA_903834925.1 of uncultured Schlesneria sp. Classification (GTDB taxonomy): domain Bacteria; phylum Planctomycetota; class Planctomycetia; order Planctomycetales; family Planctomycetaceae; genus Schlesneria. The sequence goes on along the minus strand of CAILLA010000173.1, from coordinate 76,007 downwards.
ATCTCAAACTGAGATTCCACCGTTTCACGTCCGAACGGGGCCGAGTCACCGACGCAATAACATCGAATCTGGTATCTCTGGCAGATTGCGATTGCGGGATCAAGGCTCGCCGGATCACTTCCCGCTTCGTCCGTGACAATGATGATCATGACGCGATGATCGCGATCACTTTGAGATCGGAATTTGTTGGCAACCTGATTGACCGCTGCAAATGTGTTTTCGGTACCAGACGATTCGGATTTAATCTTCCTGACCGTCTTAACGAGATCTGCGGCGTCGTCTAACGGTTTATCGGTCAAGATCGTGCATTTTTCGCCAAAAACGGCGACCGCGCTTCTCAATGCTTTGTCTGCACCAACGTTCAGTTCTGTTAGCTGTTTGTAAACGTTTTCCACACGATCTGCGATCTGGGCTCGACGACCGGACAATGACGGAGAAACGTCGAATAGCCACACCACCAGCGTCTTCTTTTCGCGCAGCGAGTTCGCAAGTTCCCATGAAATACGATCGATTGCGCCATTCACTCCGCCGGCATGTTCTGTGGCTCCCGCTGTGGCGACGGTTGCAAGCACATCTGTCTTGGACGGACGAGGAAGCTCGTCGGTCATCGGTGCTGAAACATTCACATTAGAATCAACGGTTCTTTCAATTTCAGTCTGCGTGTCTTTTGAAAGAACAGACGAAGCTTCTTGCGAGGACGAAAAGCTGCTGATATCGCCTTCAGTTCCAATCTGGTCGGAAACGGTCGAGTCGAATCGAGGTTGAAAGGAATCATCCCCTTCATGGTCGACAACGGTCGAAAGCGTCGCCATGGAATTGATGTTCTGAGCAATCTTGACCAGACCAAGAATCCCCAAACCCAGCAGATGCACCCCGACGCTAACCAAGAGGGCAATCAGCAACGTGCGCGGAATGCGAGTGGGCTCGATCTCCATGTCGAAAACTTCGGGCTGTGATGCATTCGTACTCACGAGCTGCTCCTCTGACCCCATTCCCTGCCGGGTCCCAACGTGATTTATTAGATCAAGATACTCTATCGCTTCGCCAGACCCCAAGCAATTCTTAACGCTTTTACAGGATTCCTGTTGGGTATCTTCCTATTACCTCGCCAATACAAGAAACCTTCGTTTTTGCGGATTCGACGTGTCAGAAGATGTTTTGTACAGTGGCTTTGGCTCTTTTCGATCGCCTCCTGATTTTCGAAAAGGTTGGCAGAAAGTGGGTCTCAGTTGAGAAACGGCGAGCGTTCGACCAACATAGTGGGTGTTTCCGAAGCTTGTCGCGGTGGCGCAATTCCAATTTCGTCTGCGTGACGAGTTTCGATCACGATCAGGATGACCGATTAAGATCGGTCAACGCTTTTCCCCGGCTCAGGTTCCTCTACGAACAGTCCAAAATATGGTTGTCGAACGACTCAGTAAGACTTGGTTCAATCTCGTTCACGGACGAAATATCGTCTATAACCAGTGCTGGGAAGATCCCCGACTCGATCGAGTTGCTCTGGAATTGACGCCTCAGGATCGCGTGGTTGTGATCACGTCGGCCGGGTGTAATGCACTGGATTATGCTCTTGCGGGTGCTGGCCATGTCCATGCGGTGGACATGAATTCGAAGCAAAATCATTTGCTCGAACTCAAACTGGCTGGGCTCCGACACTTGGATTACGACACGTTCTGGAAGTTATTCGGTAACGGATGTCTTCCCGAATGGAAATCGGTTTATCCAGACCAACTGCGACCATACTTGCCAGCCGACGCACAAAAGTTTTGGGATCGCAAATCGTCACTGTTCAAAGAAGGACGGCGTAAATCGTTTTATTTCCGCTGTACAAGCGGCACGTTTGCCTGGTTTGTCAATTACTACGTCGATCGCGTTGCCAAAATGCGAGATGCCGTCAATGCGCTACTTGCTGCCGAAAACGTCGAACAGCAGAAAAGCCTGTTTCAGCAATATGATCTGGCGAAGAAGTTGTGGCGACCCATGATCAAATTCGCCATGCGGCGAGATGTGACTCTGTCACTGCTCGGTGTTCCAAGAGCGCAGAGGAAACAAATCGACGAAGGGTATCCAGGTGGGATTTTGCAGTTCGTTGTGGACCGCGTTGAAGCGGTGTTTACGAAGATTCCATTGAAGGATAACTATGCCTGGCGCGTCTATTTGACTGGCCAATATTCCCAGGAAGCTTGTCCGGAATATCTCAAGCGAGAAAACTTTGATCGGCTGAAGGCGGGCGTGGCCGACCAGGTCACGACGCATACCAACACTGTCCAGGGTTTTCTCGAACAGCAAGACAAGCCCATTACGCGGCTCGTCCTGCTGGATCACATGGACTGGTTGTCTCGAGATCCCGCGAAGAAAATCCTGACCGCAGAATGGCAGGCGATTCTTGATAAAGCTTCTCCGGACGCTCGAGTCCTTTGGCGAAGTGCGGGATTGGACGGCACGTTTATCAACCCGATCGAAGTTGTCGTAAATGGCAAAAAACGAAAACTTGCCGATATTTTGCATTACAACCATCCCCTTGCGAACGAATTGCACGCGAAAGACCGGGTTCACACCTATGGGAGCTTCTGTATTGCGGATATCCGAAGGTGATACCTGTTTGTAGATCAGGCTTAACCGAGTACCTTGTTTCGCGTGTTACGGCTAAACGAAGTTTATTGAGCCTGGATGCCCACGCAAGGAGACCCTGTCTCGTCAACACGTTGGCGGTTTCAGGCTCTGGAAGTAATCGAAATGAAGCTCTCGCTCGGTTTCCAGAATGACCGCGATTCGGCTGATCAGAAAAACGATCGGTCGGAACTGTTGCAGTATATTAATCTGAAACTTGCCGCGAACGGCTTGCCGGTTGCCAAGGCAGCCGGGGGGACCGAACTGGTCAAGCTCGCCGCCGGTTTGATCACGAATTTTCGCGAGAAAACGCGGTTACTTCACAATCACCGGTGTCCCGTCGATCAGCGGATCGAGTCGTTCCTGAACCGCTATTTTTTAGATGTCCTTGCTGGCGAAGCCTCCAATCCCGAACCATTACGCGTTCCGGGACGCGGGCTTGTTCTCGACCGGCATGGCCTGAACCGAGAATTGTCGTTCCCCGCTGATGGCGACGAATTCAAAAGCGAATATTTACATTCTTATCGAGTCCGCAACGGTGCATTGCATAATCCTCGTTCCGACCGTCGTACGACTGTGGGGACGTTTCACGTTTGCGAGGGTGGTCTCGCAATTCCCGGTGATAAGCGGGCTGTTCCAAAGAAAACGTATGTCGAACTGTTTCGGCACGCGATGAACCCGCCCAGCGACTTATTACTTCTGCCGTTTACGGCGAATCAGGAAGAGGCTGAACGGGCGCGGTTCTGGGTCTCAATTCTCTTACGACCGATTGTCTGTCCTGAAGTTCCGGGTTATACGCATCAAAAGACAATGGAGGTCCGCTTTTTTGCTCCCGGCGCACTTGTCAGTAATCTCGATTTTGTCGAATCGATCTTTGGCAATGCGGGTGATCCGTTCGTTCCTGCCAACGACGCGGGCCTGGATGTTGTTCATTGGTCTGGTCATACCGGCTGTGTCATCCTCGCGCCGCATTTGACACTGCTTACGAAGAAGCAACTCGGACTTCCTCACATCAGTCAGGCAACTGTACGTCAGAAAAATGACCGAATGTGCTGGGAACGTGACGACGAGCTTTACAACGACGGTGAAGCGTTCAAGGTGACGTGTCGAGATGAATCGGGCGTCATCGTCACGATTATCGCTGACAATTATTTCGGCTACTGCAAAAAAGAAGTCAAAACCCAGATCAGCTATGCCGCGAATCTGATGGGGAACGTTGAAGAAGAACATGCGGGCGGAGCGCTGGTCTTTCCCAGTTGGAGCCTGGGAGAAGAACTTCAAGTCAACAGCCGACGATATAACGGGCGGACATTTGAAGACATCGTGCGGGAATATTCGCAGTGGATTGATGTCATGCCTGACGGATATGGCATCGACAAAAAATACACCAATCTGATTTATATTCCCGAGGATGCTCGTGCTGACTTACGTCAACAGGACATCTCGTGGAAACGTGGCGAGCGAATGATTCACATTCCGCTGTTGCCCGGTAAAGTCTATATGGCACCATCCGGTTATAAAGTTCGGATGGAAAAACATCCTTCCGCGCCCTCCTGGAGAATCATCGGAACGGCTGCAGAAGGAACATTCTGCCACAAGCCCTGCACTGTCAGTGGGGGTGGAAAAAGCGAGATCAGTAAGTCGCTCGTGGATTACATGCAATACGGCTCGGTCTTCGTGTCGGATATCAAGGCAGATCTCGATCACGTCCAGGCAATTTTTGAGCGAGATTATTCAGACAGATGGATTCCTTCTCTCAAGGAAGAACGGAATTATGCTGCTCTTCCAAGCCGACCGTTACTCAGTTCGAAGCGATCTCTGGGAAGCGTCATCAAGCTGTTGACGCCATCGGAAGACTATACGCAAAAGTACAACGACTGGTTGGCAACAATCCCCAGTCACGTGTATGCCATCGTCTATGCCATCAAGCGATTTTACAACCCTCAATGGGGAGACGATTGGCGACGTCATTTCAGCGTCGACTTTGTGAACGGCAGTCCTGGACACGAATTGAAGGTTCACGAACGCACGATCGTCGGAACCTACCTTCGGGTCGGTCTTTCCGGCGACCACGGGTGGAGAACATTTAAAGTCCGCCAAGATTTCGCCGCTGCCTCCAAAGTCCAACAAGAAGACGACATCAGCGCCTCAATCGTAGTCCCATCAAGGTCGCTGTCGTACCTGGCCGAAGAAGGACAAACCGTACCAGCAAGCTCAGTCATCCCCGCCGCCCTGATGCCCTCTTCCGCGCACACGGCGAATGTGCCCCCCAACCTGCCCCATTCTCCCGACGCCAGCAAGAAGTTTGTGGAGAATTGTGAGTATCGGTTATTTCAGCGGCCTGATGATGCGATTCACCGGGGGTTTGATAAACAGGCCGAAGCGGATCTGGCACGAGAAGGTTTGAACTTCATTTCAAACTTTGAGCCGCTGACACGAGCGGATGTCGAAGACATGATGGACAAGGTCGTCGATTTCGACGCTTTTACATCGCCGATGAAAAGGTTGTTGGAATCGGTCGTGGCTGCGGAAAGCGGCTATATCGTTTGTTCAGATAATCCAAGACGAGTCGGTGGCGTTCCGTCGAAGAACCCAAGATATCTGCAGGATCGTCCCGATCTCGTATCGCCGATGGATCGTTACGTTGCCGAGATGGGAACTCGGTTCTGGCGGAAAATCCCGGCCGAGATGCCGGTTCATCTTCCAGTCAACGCAGTGTTGTCCGGTCGCCGAAATAACCCACCGGAGCGTGCGAAGGGAATTCGCAGTCTCGCGGTTTACAATCCGATCCATTATCAGGAACTGCCTGAACTGTTCATGGATTACATCTGTTCGCTGACGGGCAAAAGCCCCTCGACGACGGGTGCAGGGAGCGAAGGGGCGTTGACCAAGGGGCCGTTTAACGCAGTCGTTCCCACGGCAGATATTAACACCGCGCTGGTTTCGATGATCCTGACCGGCCTGGCAGGTTATTCGACTGCTGCCGGATATATTGGTCCGAACTCACGATTCGATCACGATATCAGCCTGCTCGTACCCGAGATCTGGTGTCGGATGTCACCGGACGAACGTGATCCTGAATATCTGATTCGCGAGCGACTGCTCGAGCCGGTCATCGACCTGAAATACAAGGGTGAAACGATCCCCGCCAGTCGTCTTGGCTATCGAATTACCGAGCGTTTTACTCGTCGGTATTTCGGTCGTATCTTCGACAACCCGGACAAAGTCTTCGATAAGTCCATTTTGCAGCCTGAGACTCAAGATCTGGATTCGTTTGCCGACGGTGTCAAGTACATTGTTGAAGCTCAGCAACGATCGGCATTGCAGTACTTTGAAGATGGCTCGATTGAAAAAGCTTGTCCGCCGCTGAAGATTCTGCTGACAATTATGGCGTATGGTCACTACGAAGGAAAAACCGAAAGGGACCCGGAATTCCGGAAACTGTTTACGCGAGAATCACTACTCGCCAGCGGCTGGTATCGAGAACGGCTGGAGACAAAGCAAAAACGGGATATTCAGCTTTGGGAACGTCATCAGGCGTATCTGGATGCCTATTTGAAAGATCGCCCGAACGCGGAAACCGTGATCAGTGATATTGCTCAGCGTCAGCGAATCGTTGCTGACGAGCTGGTTCGCCTACGCAGCCCGGAATATCTTAAGGAGCTTTACGGGACGCTTGGTGCCGAGCCGCGACTGTAACCGAGCCGTTTAGTGATTGTTGCCTCAGCGAGAAAGGGTGTGTTTTTGGCCCTGGGGTCGGGTGTTCAAATTTCAAAATTGGCCGTGTATATCGATTTAACGATATATGTCGCCAGATCGGGCAATTTTGAAATTTGAATGCCCGACCCCCTCTTTATAAACCGACTTTGCCCTTTCGATCCGATATAGAGTATAGTTGTGCGTTCGGTTTTTCGGATTTGGCGAGGGAATTGAGTCGTGCAGGTTCATCAACATTACACAGGTGTGTCGCGCAGAGAGTTACTTCAAGCGGGTTATTCCGGCCTGCTCGGGGTTGGCCTGTCGTCGGTTCTTGGTCAGCGATCCCAGGCTGCCCCTGCACCGCGATCCGAAGCTTCACGATCGCCGAAGTCAGTTGTGATCGTGTTTCTGACCGGAGCCTGCAGCCATCACGATACGTTTGACATGAAGCTCGAAGCCCCAGCCGAGATTCGTGGCGAGTTCCAACCGATTGCGACGACGATCCCCGGATATGCGATTTGCGAACATCTGCCGCAACTGGCCGCTCGGGCGCACAAGTATGCCGTGATTCGGACGCTTTCTCACGAAGACAACAACCATCTGATGTCGACACATCATGTGTTGACCGGTCAAAAGCAGCCGGGTGGTTTTTTCGACAAGATCGCGTCGCGAGATGACTGGCCCTGCTATTCCTCGGCGTTATCATTCTTGCGACGACGTGACGACGGACTTCCATCAGGAGTCAACCTTCCGACCTTTTTGCGAGAAGGACCACTCGTCTGGCCCGGTCAGCACGCCGGATTCCTGGGCCAGAACTTTGATCCATGGCAGATCACGGGTGACCCGAACAAGCCGGACTTCCGCGTTGATGCTCTGACAATGGCTCAAGGGATGGATGTCAACCACCTTGGCCAGCGTCGGATACTGCTCGAAGAAATTAATCGCAAGCAGTCGCAATTTGCTGAGGTCGCTCAATCGCTGAGATTGCAGAAAGATCAGCAGCTTGCATTTAACCTGCTTACTTCCAGTCGACTGGGGCAGGCGTTTGAGCTTCATCGTGAACCTGATGCCATGCGAGATCGATATGGCAGGACGACTGAAGGTCAATCACTGCTGACCGCAAGGCGCCTGATTGAAGCGGGGGTTCCCGTCGTCCAGGTGAACATGGGTCGGGTTCAGAACTGGGACAGCCACGGTGATATTTTCAAAACCTTGAAGACACGGCTGTTGCCTCCTGTAGACCAAGGTGTTTCTGCGTTGCTCGATGACTTGGAGTCGCGTGGTCGTTTGAATGACACTTTGGTAATGATGCTTGGTGAATTTGGCCGTACGCCAAAGATTAACAAAGAACGAGGCCGGGATCATTGGGGTCCATGCTTCTTCGGTTTATTCGCCGGAGCGGGAGTTCAAGGAGGCCAGGTGATCGGCCGTTCGGATGTCACAGGTGCCTATCCTGCCACCCGAGGATTTTCGCCCAACGACGTCGGAGCGACCGTCTATCACTTGCTCGGTCTGCCTGCTGAAGTGGAAGTCGAAGATCGCCTGGGACGAAGAGTGCTTTTAAACCTTGGCGATGTGATCGAATCGCTCTTCAACGGGACCGCTGTTTAAGTTTTGAATATGGAGCTCACCGCTTACCACGAAGCTGGTCACGCTTTCATGGCGACAGTCCTCGGAGCCAAGGTCCGTTCGGTTACGATCGAACCCGACAACGACGACGGTCCAGAACGGTTCGGCGACACCCAGATTGTCTGGCGGCGATCACGGCTGTCGGACAGCGAATTTTGCGAACGATCGATTCAAGTTTCGCTGGCAGGCCCGGTTGCCGAGATGCTGTATTCAGGTGACCCCTATCATCCTGGGCTGGTCGCGGAATGGGCCAATGACTGGCAAGCCGCCTGGGAGCTAGCAGAACCGTTATTCGCCGCCCCGCGTAAGCGGTTAGAATACCTTGAGGCGGTGACTGGCGAGTTGTATCGCATGATGGACGCTGAACCGAATTGGTCTGCTGTAGCGGCATTAGCCGATAGCTTGCTTGCTCATGAGACCCTGGAAGCGGAAGATGTCAAAGAGATCGTCAGCGACTGGCTTGGGTGATCTTGAAAGGAACGTTGACAGTCCTTGATTTCGCATCCCCAATTTCGCTCGCTTGTTTGTCAAATCCGCCAAGCGTCGACTTTCCACGTTGACACTCCTGTCATCGTATCGATACGGTTTTAACCATGATCAGTTGAACTATTTTTCGTCAGGGTTTTGTGAATGCTTCGTATCAATCATGGTCAGACGCGTCCTTTTTGTGATGGCGTTTCCCGTCGCCGCTTCCTTGAGATTGGCTCATTGGGTGCATTCGGACTGAGCCTTTCATCGTTACTACGAAGTGAAACGGTTGCCGCAGATGCGTCTGGCCGCGGAATTCAACATGCGTCGAAGCGATCAGTCATTCTGATCTGGCAGCATGGCGGACCGTCACAACTTGATACTTTCGATATGAAGCCGCTGGCACCATCGGAGATTCGTGGTCCGTACCGTTCGATCGCTTCATCGCTGCCAGGTTTGGATGTCAGTGAGCTTTGCCCAGAGCAGGCGAAGGTTATGGACAAATGCACGGTGATTCGCAGTTTCACTCATGGAAATGGCGATCACTGGGCTGCGGCGCATTGGATGCTGACCGGACGAACGGGTGCCAATGGGTCTGATCGAGTTCCTCGTCAGCCGTCGATGAGTGCCGTCGCCTCACATCTGATCGGTCCAAAGAGTACCGGGGTGCTAACCTCGGTCAATATGAATGACGGCGGGTTTGGTTTTCATGGCGGTGCTTGGTTGGGTGTTGCTCACAATCCTTTCCGCTACGGTGAGTTCAGCTATGGTGACGAAGCGGGCCGATTGCTGGGAGGCGATCATCGCAGCTTTGCACTCGTTGACGGCATGACTGTTGATTCGCTGAATAATCGAGTGGGGCTTCAAAAGCAGTTGGATACACTGCGAAAGCGGAACGATCAAAATTCCGTCTTTCGCCAATTGGATGCAGTCGATCAGCAGGCGCTCGACATTTTGCTTTCGGGCCGGACCCGCGAAGCATTTGATGTTTCGAAGGAAGACGCAAAGACCCGAACACGTTACGGGGACGGTTGGGGCGAACAAGCGCTGATCGCTCGCCGACTTGTCGAAGCGGGCTCGCGATTTGTGACGCTCAATACGGGCTATTGGGACGATCATGGAAATCTTAAGGGCGGTCTGGACAACAAAATGCCACGTCACGACAGGGCTGTCGGAGTGCTGATCCAGGATCTGGCCGAACGCGGGATGCTGGATGACACGCTCGTGGTTTCGGCCGGCGAGTTCGGACGGACACCGGTCATGAACAAAGATGCGGGTCGCGATCACTGGCCTCAGGCGCAAAGCGTGCTGATTGCCGGTGGCGGCTACCGACATGGTCAGATCATTGGTAGCACCGATGCGAAAGCGGCGTTTCCCGCTTCACGCCCCATCGGAGTCGAAGACTTCTGTGCGATCGTCTATCACGCGATCGGTTTAGTACCCAACGACACCGTGGTCGATCATTCGGGACGACCGATGCACCTGCTGCCGCAAGGCGAGGTTCCCCGCGAATTACTCTGATGTCTGCCGTCGTTGACGACCGTCCCAAATTGGACTGTGGCGAGGTGAAACGTTGGGCGTCAGCGGGTATCATCGTCGCTTGCTGATGATTCCCGGTTTTTTCACTATGGAGTTTCCCGCAATGAAAGTGTCTCGTGGTTTGCTGCTCGCGGTGTTTGTTGGTTTGGTGACTGCCGCTTCCGTCTCAGCAGCGGATAAAGCCAAAGTCTTGATGCTGACTCAAAGCCAGGGGTTTAAGCATGGTTCGGTGAATCGTGATCGCAAGGATCAGCCGCCAGGAACTCTGTCACCGGCAGAGATTTCGATGACTCAACTCGGACAGCAATCCGGCCTGTTCGATGTCCAATGTACACAAGACGCCGCTGCTGATTTTACCAAGGCCAATCTGGAAAAGTTCGACGTTGTGATGTTCTATACGACGGGTGACCTACCCATCTCTGATGCCGATAAGGATTACTTTTTCAAAGAGTGGTTACCGAAGAAAGGTCATGGATTCATTGGGTTTCATTCGGCACTCGATACCTACCACAACTACAAGCCGTATTGGGACATGATTGGTGGCACCTTCGATGGCCATCCGTGGAATGCAGGCGAACTGGTCACGATCACCGTTCATGACACCAATCACCCGGCGATGAAGCCATTCGGCGGTGAATTTCAGATCAAGGATGAAATCTACTGGTACAAGAATTGGCAGCCCGAAAAAGTTCACGTCCTGATGAGCTTGAATATCGAGAAGTGCCCAACCAAGGGTAGCAAGAAAAAAATCAAAGAGGGGGACAAAGAAGTCGAAGTGATCGACGCCCGACACGTTCCGGTCTCGTGGGTGAAAAACTATGGCGATGGCCGAGTCTTTGTAACGAACCTGGGCCACAACGAATCAACCTGGGTCGACAATCGATTCCTGGATCACGTCACGGGTGGGGTAAAGTGGGTCCTTGGCCAGGAAGCGGGCGACGCGACGCCGAACCCAGACGTTTCCACAAAAGAAGTTGCGAAAGCACGCAAGGATGCTGGTGTTACCAAGTAGTTCCGCTTGTGGCGTGACGCAATCCAAGTAAGGATTTTCGTGGGGTGTAGTCGAACATTCGACTGCACCCTACGGGCTTTTTCATTTTCGACAAATGACAAACGGTCGTTGTGTCAGCAGACCTGAACTTCGTTCAAGACCGGAACGTCATCAATGGCATCGCGAATGGCATGAGTGACAAGCTGTTTGTTGTAATACGTTGAAGTTCGTCCCGAGACGACGATGTGTCCGTCATCCATGCGAACTTGGAGGCCGACAATTCGTCCCCCTGTTCTGGCTTGGACTGCCTGTTCGACTTGGTCTAAAAGCTCAACAAGCTGGGGCGACGATTGGACAAAAGCGAAACTCATTCCGAATCCTCCATGTAGAGCCGAAAATGCGGCCCGTCCTCGCGATTAATCCGTGATGGTATTAATCGCCAGTCGGAGTCGCCTGAGTCGGCGATTTGTACTGCATCCGTGCCTAGCGCTTTTGTATGCTTGTAAAACTGAAGCGTTTCCCGCGAGAGTTTACAACCAGAGTCAACGCTAACCTCAGCGGATCGGTTGGTCAAAAGAATTCTTTATTTTTCACGCATTTTTTAAGAGAAATTCTAATTGGTCATCTCGAAGCCGTCACTGAGTATGCTCTAATTTCGCCAAACGCCCTATGTTTCGCGGTGGGTTTCGAGTCGCGTACCGATCAACGAGATGCAAAACTCTCGCAATGATGGCCAATTGTTACAATTGGGGGGATGTTGAAATGGACGACCGATCGATGAAAAAATTAGCCTTGTTAACGCTTGCACTCGGAAAGTGTCGTGGGCTTTTATATGGGATCCGAGGCGGGGAAGTGGATCTGGAGGAAATCGATAAGATCCTGCATCTCACCAGTGGCTCGCATTTGGCAGAAGTTCTCGGTGTTGAAGAAGAGGAACTTTCTTTAGACTGGAACGACTATCTTTCTCCAGATGAACGACTTTTGAATTAAACGAAGAAATTTTCATGGATCATACCTCACTTCAGTTTCTCAAAGATTTGCTTCACGCACCCAGTCCTTCAGGGTACGAACGACCCGTGCAAGACGTCGTTCGCCGATATGCAAACGGTTTTGCGAACGATGTTCGAACCGACTGGCACGGAAATGTGATTGCTGCCGTCAACCCGACCGGCTCGCCCCGTATCATGCTTGCAGGGCATTGCGACCAGATTGGATTGCTGGTCAAGCACATCGATGACAAAGGCTTCCTGTGGGTACATGCCATTGGTGGCTGGGACCCGCAGGTGTTGATCGGACAGGACGTTCAAGTCTGGACGAAGAATGGACCTGTTCCAGGTGTGATCGCTCGTAAGCCGATTCATCTCCAATCGCCAGACGATCGCAAAACTGTTCCCGAGATCAAAAATCTTTGGGTCGATATCGCGGTTAAGGACGGTGAAGAAGCCAGAGGACTTGTTTCGATCGGTGATCCGATCACCGTGCAGCTTGGATATCGCGAACTGAGAAACGGCCTCGCTGCGGCACCAGGAATGGACAACAAAGTCGGTGCGTGGACTGTGATTTCTGCAGCAGAACGGATCAGCCGACAAAATCCAAAAGCAGCGGTGTTCGCGGTTTCGACCGTCCAGGAAGAAATCGGTTTACGGGGGGTTCAAACGAGTGCTCATCAAATCGATCCGCAATTGGGGATCGTGGTCGATGTGACCCACGCTACCGATTGTCCGACGATCGACGAAAACCAATATGGCCGCATCAAGTTAGGTAAGGGACCCGTTTTATACCGGGGTCCCAACGTTAACCCGGTTGTCTTTGATCGATTGGTAGAAAAGGCAACCGCACTTCAGATGCCAATCCAGGTCAACGGCCTGGCAACTGCAGCGAGTAATGACGCGGCACAGCTGCAATTGACTCGTGGTGGAGTCGCAACAGGATTGGTTTGTATTCCAAATCGTTACATGCACAGCCCGGTGGAAATTGTCTCGCTCGATGACATCGATAACGCGGCTGAACTGATTGCTCAATTCTGTCTGTCCATCGACCCTGACAGCGATTTTACGCCGTGACGCTAATTCACGTGGCGGGCTTCGCCTGCAACCCAAATGCAGGGCGAGGCTGGTCTGGTGAAACGGCCCGACTGGCGTAGCACACTAGTGTTGCTCCTGATGAACGGAATCATATTCGGAACTCGGGGTGCCACGGTTTTGGAGTCTTCGACTAGGCCGTGTCTTCATGGTTCGATAACATTTCCGAAGAGCACGGCTTAACCGAAGACGGTAAAACCGTGGCACCCGACACCGAGATTCAAAGTTGATCAGCGACAACCCGTTCCATCGCTATTGCTGGGAATCTTTTTGCCACCTAGAATGCGAAGTCCAACAAGGGAGTGCGTAATCGTCCGTGACGTCGTGAGTTACGGCGAGCATCTCTCGTCCGTCATGGTCTTTGCGAGTGATGCGTGCCCTCTGAACTGCCAGACATGAACCGGATCGCCGTGCTCGGTGCAACTGGTTCCATCGGTACCAGTTGCCTGGATGTGATTGCTGCGCACGATTCGCGCCTGCAAGCGACCGCATTGACTGCGCACGGACGATGGCAAACGTTGGCCGAGCAATGTCATCGACATCAGCCCCGGTTCGCTGTGATTTCCGACCTATCCCTACGCGGACAGATCGGTGGCAACGCATTCCCAAGTAAGACTGAGGTCTCGTTCGGGCCTGATGCCATTGAGAAGATTGCCTGTCATCCCGACGTCGACACGGTGGTCTGCGGAATCGTTGGAGCGGCCGGTTTGCGGGGAGCCTGGGCAGCGATTGAATCCGGCAAACGGGTCGGGATTGCGAATAAAGAAACACTCGTTGTCGCAGGCCCACTGGTGATGCAGCTCGCTCAGAAAACGGGTTCGATGCTCCTACCCGTCGACAGTGAACACAGTGCCGTATTTCAGGCTTTGCTCGGAGGCCGACGTCGGGATCTGAAGCGGATCGTATTAACTGCAAGCGGTGGTCCGTTTCGCGGTTGGTCGAAAGAACGGCTTGAACGTGAGGTCACGGTCGAGCGGGCTCTGGCCCATCCCACGTGGCAGATGGGGCCAAAGATCACGGTTGACTCGGCCAGTATGATGAATAAAGCTCTCGAAGTGATTGAGGCACGGTGGCTGTTTGACCTTGAAATCGATCAGATTGCAGTAATGATTCATCCGCAATCGATTGTGCATTCATTTGTCGAATTTGTTGACGGCAGTGTTCTTGCACAACTTTCGCCGCCGGATATGAAATTGCCGATTCAGTATGCTTTGACTTATCCTGAACGATGGGCTGGTACAATCGCGACCATGGATTGGACGCGATCGCATCAGCTTGATTTTCAACCACCCGACCTCGACGCATTTCCTGCGTTGCGGCTCGGCTTTGAGGTTGCAAAGCGGGGTGGAACCTGCGGAGCGGTGCTGAATGCGGCCAACGAAGTTGCGGTACAACGGTTTTTGGATGGCAATTTGAAATTTACAGAAATCCCGCTGGCATGCGGCGATATTCTTAACGGACACAACTTCGACGCTCAACCAAGTTTGACGGAACTGATTCGTCAAGACGCCTGGGCGCGAAAGGAGATGCAACAGTGGAAATCCTCGCAGTCGATTTGATGAAAATAGCCAATAACGCGTCCAATATTGGACTCGCCGCAATCGGGTTGGGTCTCGTCATATTCCTGCACGAACTTGGTCACTTCGCGGTTGCCAAATGGTGCAACGTTTTCGTCGAAAGGTTCAGCATCGGGTTCGGACCCGTGTTTTTCAGTCGCAAGTGGGGTGAAACCGAGTATGCGTTGTCACTGATACCGTTCGGTGGATATGTCAAAATGCTTGGTCAGGATGACGCCGATCCAAGTCAGCTGACGAATGAAGAGATTGCTGAAGATCCACGTTCTTACGTGGCGAAATCAGTTTTCCAACGGATGGCGATCATTTCGGCGGGCGTCACGATGAACGTTCTGACCGCACTTTTGTTCTTCATCATCGTCTTTAAAGTTGGTTTCCCTACATCACCGTCACTGATTGGCGATGTCCGTCCCGGCATGCCAGCCTGGGTCGCAGGACTCGATGCGGGAGACCATATCAAGAAGATTAACAACAGTTCCATCAGCACGTTTCCCGAACTCCAGTTGGCTGTTGCTCTTTCGTCTGGACCACTGAAGCTGGAGGGGATCCATGCTGATGGAAAGCCTTTTGAAATCACAGTCGATCCAGACGCATCAGGATCACATCCACAAATTGGTGTGACGCCGATGGAGAGTCTGATCGTTTACGATAATTCGCCAGGACATGCGACCGAGAGAGCGAAGCCGACATTTCGCGCGGGTGATCTCATTACGAAAGTCGGCGAACTTGACGTGAAAACCGCCGTCGATTTCCACCGCGCTGTGGCCGCTAATACAGGGAATTCACTCGACATCACGGTCGAGAGAAAGAATGATCAAGCAGGCAAACCACTGGAAAAACCTGAGACAGACGTCGTCACGATTACCGACAATTTCTTCCGAACTCTTGGACTAACCTTGGATTCGGGGCCAATCGCCGCTGTTCGACACGGATCGCCCTCGGAAAAAGCAGGCCTTAAGAAAGGGGATAAGCTGGCAAAACTTGACGGCCTGGACATCGGAACCCAGATCGACCCCTTGAAGCTACCGGTCGAATTCGCCAAGCGAGCGGGCAAAGAAATTGAAATCGTTGTCACACGACAAAATCCTGGCGGCGGACAAGAAAGCAAAACCTTAACCTTGGTTCCTGACGACGTTCCCGGTTGGCTGGATCAACCCGAGCGTGAAGGAGAACCACTCTCGATTCCTTCAATTGGAGCGGCGTTTCATATCCTTCCGGTTGTCCTCGCCGTGGAACCGGGTAGTTCCGCCGAGACCATCGGTATCAAGCCTGGACCTCTGAAGAAATTGACGCTCGTGCGTAGCGTCGAACCAGGAGATCATCAGGATGATGCCAAGGAATCAACCATCACCGTCAATTTTGACGATGCCAAGGGTGAAGCACGAATTAACAACGTCGCCTATGCTTTCTGGCTGGTTCAGCGGCTACCGCAACGCAAAGTGGTTCTGACGATTCTTGACGAAGGAAAAGAGAAAAACGTCGAATTGGAGCCAAAATTGGACCCGTCCTGGCCGTTGCCAATTCTCGGTCTGAGACTACGTTCGGAAGAGCTTGTCCAAAAGGCGAGTTCACTGGGTGAAGCCTGCTCGATGTCGATCGCACATACGAAAAGTTCGGCACTCAATATCTATCTGACTCTTCGAAGTCTTGTGACAGGGCGAGTTTCGTATAAAGAGCTTCACGGTCCACTCGGAATTGCGAATGCAGCGTATCAGGTTGCCCAGCAAGGCTGGGTTGCGATGCTGTTATTCCTGGGTTTTCTCAGTGTGAACCTGGCTGTTCTCAATTTTCTGCCAATTCCGGTACTCGACGGTGGTCACATGGTCTTTCTGTTGTGGGAGGCATGTACTCGGCGTCGACCGAGCGAACAAGTCATGATCGGTGCAACCTATGTTGGCTTCGCTTTCTTGCTTTGCCTGATGGCACTTGTCCTTTATCTGGATTTGTTCATCCACCCATTTAAGAAGTAACAACAAAGTACGTCGGTTGCTACGACGACGAGACTCGTGTTTTTCGTCACGTGTGAGTATCAAATTTCAAGCCATGGCGTGCGACTTCGCATGCCATGGCTCTTTGTGTTCTCTCTCGTCTGCGTTCTGGGGTCGGGTGTTCAAATTTCAAAATTGGCCGATCCACCGAATTTCGTAATGTATGCGGCATAATGGCCAATTTTGAAATTTGAACGCTCGACCCCTTCTTCGAAACGTCCGGTTTTTTTAAGAATGTCTATCTATGTTCTTCCAGAACCAGCAGACTTCCAACATCTAGCAGTTCAAAGGCTCGCTTCGTTGTTGCGAAGGTCCGGCCAAATGCGACAGGATCGATGGGATCCCCTTGTCCTTTTGTCCCGCCGCTGATCGTCACAGGACGAGGGGCGACTAATGCTGCAATATCGGCAATATCACCGACGTCTCGTAAGATTCCTGGGACCAGCAGTGCCAGACGTTGTCGGCGATAGGCATGATCCGTGGCAAAACTCGCAAGAGATTCGATCGTTTTGACCCGCGTAATCCGTTCGTCCAATGCGGCGGCACATAAGGCAACGACACCGGAAGGCCCACGACCGACGGCGAGGACATCGTGAGGCAATGATCCGTCTCGCTCCGCAATTGCATCGAGCGTACGGCGAACGTCATAAACCCATTGCCCCAATAATGGCCGACCGATCCACAATGACCACTCAGCCGTATTGTGATCAGGTGCGTTTCCGATCTTGTCGCCTGGATGAGCGAACCGACCTGTGGATCGAAGTTCAGGCGTCACAATCGCCCATCCTCCGTCACGTAAACTGTTTGCGAGTTCGCTTGTAAAGGCGGTATCCGCACCACCGTCAAGATCCAACACGATCGCCAGTCGACCTGGTTTTTCAGGCAAGTCGCGGTGTGCGAGCAATTTCAGATCCGATTCCGTATCGAACGTCAACGTCTGGCTAGTCTGATCGGTGTTGGGTTCGATATTCAAGTGAATCGGCGATGGTTTCGGCTGACCACCGAGAACTTCGATCAATCCTCGCCGTTTTTCGGTTTGCAGTTTTTCAAATGCTTCGCGATTGATGGGCGCGACTCGTTTATCGGCAAGACGACGTGCTTCCATCGCTGCGAAACGAGGAATTGTCATGAAGTCGTCGGGTCGCGAATCGCCAGGAAAACACCTCAACGTTTCGGGCGTTTCTGGCTGAATCTTCGGATCGGCGATCGGCGAGCCGTCGCCTTCCTGTTTCAGCTGTTTTGCCATCCACCCATACATTGCCTCGCGCATCGACTGATTGTAGTCGTGACCCGATTCGATGATCGTATGCTTGACCGTAGCAGCCTTGAACAATTGTGAGATCGCTTCGACACGAGAAAATGACTTTTTGGCCTCAGCGACCGAGAATTGAAAAGCGTCTTTTGTGGCACTGGTGACCATCAGGCCTCGGTCTGCAGCAAGGCTGAGGACATCACCTTCTTCGGTAAATCTCAACGCTCCTGGAACAACTTCACACATGCAGCATGCGGCGCTGAGGTACGCTTGATAAGTCCCGACCGAGCACGTTGGTACAACGCACCGAATTCGTTCGTCGAACGCACCGGTATACATCGACTGGTTGCCACCCCCGCTTGCCCCCGTGATGCCGATGCGATCAGGATCGACTTCGGGCCGGGTCCGCAAATAGTCGACGGCTCGCATGTTTTCATAAACCTGAAGCCCCGAAAGCGGAAGTCCAACTGGAAGCAGTGTCGCCGCAGTCATTTCACCATGATATTCGCCCAATGGCTTTTCGATGCCTCGTTCGCCCGCTCCAAACGCGTCGACGCATAAGACAAAGAAACCCAATTTGGCGCAGCCGATGCAACGCGTCTGAACAACGGGATCTTGCTTTGCACCGGCCCAGTGTCCGTGAACATGCAATATCGCGGAATGTTTGCCAGGTTTGTCGGGAACATAAGCATTCGCCGTCATCCAGACGCCGGGACGAGTTTGAAAAACAAGCTTCTCAACCCGATACCCTTCACGCTGGAATCCCCCCAAAATCCGAGCCTCCAAATCGCAGGGGGTCTCTGGAAAGCCCCCCCAGGCCTTCAACAAATTTTCCCGAAGAATGATTCGTTTACGCTTCCATTCTTCAAGAGAAGCCGCAGGTCGGTCATCCTTTCGAAGCTCCGTAGACTGCTTCTGAATGAATGATTGAAACGTTTTGGCAGGTTCTTGAGCGACCGCCGTAACGCTAAAAACCAATAGAAATGAAAAAACGCCGACGCAGGATCTGTTTGTCATGTTCGCCCCTTATTCGATAAAGCCACCTTCGGTGGGAATCGAAGGAGACTTGCCAACGATTCCGGCGATCACGCTTCGCCGTCGTATTTCAATAGGCTGAATACGTCCTGGTTCTTAAGTCGATCACGTCCATTGAGGAACGTCAGTTCAATCAGGAAGGCACAGCCGACGATCTCGGCCTGACTTTCCTCTGCGAGTTTCAGGCAGGCTTCAATCGTTCCACCGGTAGCGAGCAGGTCATCGACCAGTAGAACACGGGCACCTGGTTCCACGGCATCGACATGCATCTCAAGTGTATCGCTGCCGTACTCGAGATCGTATTGGAATTTTCTGGTTTCATAAGGCAGCTTGCCCGGTTTACGGACGGGTACGAAGGCTGCACCCAGCTCGATCGCCAGCGGGGCGGCAAAAATAAAGCCGCGAGATTCGGCTGCCAGAATTGCGGTTGGCTTAGCCGAACGGAAGCGGTCTGCAAACTGTTTGATCGCGAATCGAAAAGCTTCAGGTGCCGAGAGAAGCGGCGTGATGTCGCGGAACATAATCCCGGGTTTTGGAAAATCCGGCACATTACGAATGTATTCCTTCAGATTCACGAACGCTTTCCTTCAAGTACGAAACTTTGTTGCAGTTCATTCTGGCCCAAGCGACCAGTGAAGACTCTGTTGAAAATGACCACGAAAAGCAACTGACTTGTGATCATTCACGTAGCGGCGGTTTCCAGCCGCCGCTACAGTCGGAATCAACGCGCGAATGATAAACCTATTCTGAACTCGTCGTGAGACGCGTACAAACCGGCTGTGCCGGTAGGCGGCTGGAAGCTGTCGCTACGTACCACAATGATTTTCTTCCCAAAAAAAACTTCAACTGTGACGTTTCAGTCGTTCATCGACTTCAACGGATTGGAAAGCATGCGTCAATTCCCGTCGAATTCTGATAGAATTGTTTTATGCAAACCGACTTCACACCACCGAACGAACCTTCTGAACCCCCTTTGACAGAATTGGAAATTCTGCTGGAAGACGGACCCTTGATAGCAGTCAACAAACCTGCGGGTCTACTAACTCAAGGGGTTCCGCATGCTCAGCCCTCACTAGAATGGCGAGTAAAAGCGTATCTGAAACAAAAACTGGCGAAGCCGGGAAATGTCTATCTAGGCGTACCGCATCGACTGGACCGGCCTGTGTCCGGGATCGTAATCTTCGGGAAAAACTCGAAGGCCGCAGCGCGCCTGGCCGAACAGTTTCGCGAACGATCGATCCAAAAAACGTATCTCGCCGTCACCGAAACGGTTCCCATCCCAAGCGAAGGGACCTTGGTTGACTGGTTGTTGAAAGATGCCGAGGCAGCTCATGTCAGCGTCGTTTCCAAAGGGACCGATAGTGCCCGGCAAGCCGTTCTCGACTACGCCGTGATTGCCGTCAAGGACGGTCGTGCATTAATCGAGATTGAGCTTCACACAGGCCGCATGCATCAGATTCGAGTGCAACTCGCGTCGCGCGGATGGCCGATTATCGACGACTGTCAATACGGAGCGACACTCTCTCCAGAACAACGGGCGAATTACGACCCCCAAAAGTCACCCATCGCGCTTCACGCGCGGCGATTAATCCTGAAACATCCGGTTCGGTACGACGTCGTACGACTTGAAGCACCGGTTCCGCCAGCCTGGTCCCGGTTCGGGTTCGTCTTACCGAAGGGAACGTGACGGAGGTCGGTGCCACAATGGTTTCGGTGGCTCGACTTTACTCAGGTCATCGGATTGAATGACTGTCGCTCGCCAACTTTTGACAGGTTTAAGTTTAATGAGACCCGCCGTGAATCGACTGCTGCTAAGACTGTTTATCATCCTGATTGTTGTCGTCTCGATGCTTGGATCGGCGGTCATTGCGTCAGAAGTCCCGGACGAAGCGCACTCGCCCGAAAAGTTGGGTGACCTGATGAACGTGGCGGCAATTGCGCCCTTTGCATTGCTGTTGATGTGTATCGCTCTATTTCCGTTGTTAAATCCGCACTGGTGGGAACATAATCGGAACAAGGGAATCATCGTCGCTACGCTCGGTCTACCCGTGATCGCGTATCTGTTTACGTTTGGCCACCACGGTATCGAAGCGATGGAACATTCCGGAAAGGAATATGTCTCGTTCCTTTTGTTGTTAGGTTCGTTGTTCGTGATCAGCGGCGGTATCTACGTGAAAGGGGCTCTGCATGGTTCGCCCTTACTCAACACGATGTTTATGGCGTTGGGAGCCTGTATTGCGAGCTTCATCGGAACGACCGGTGCCTCAATGCTGCTGATTCGTCCGTTGTTACGGGCCAACGAACGACGGACTCGCAAGTCGCATGTCGTGGTCTTCTTTATATTCGTCGTTTCGAACTGTGGTGGGCTATTAACGCCGCTTGGCGATCCTCCCTTGTTTCTTGGATTTCTGATGGGAGTTCCTTTTGAATGGACTCTCCGTCTGGTGCCACAGTGGGCCGTGGTGAACGGGACGCTGCTGGTCATTTTCTTCATCTGGGATTGGATCGCAGTTCACCAGGAAGCCCCAACCCCCGAACAGGAAGAGGAATTGGAAACACCTGTTTCGCCCGAGCCGTTTGGAATCGAAGGAAAGCACAACTTTCTTGGACTCGCGGCCATCGTTGCGATCATCTATTGCTGCGGCCAAGGGTACGGCAACGCGTTCTTCCAGAAGATACTTCCGGGCGAAGGTGAGACCTGGCCGTTTGGTGTCCAGGAAACATTGATGGCTTTGACGGCTCTGACTTGTTACCTGATCACGTCGAATGCGACACGAGAAAAGAATCGCTTCGGACTGGGCCCGATCATCGAAGTGGCGGTCCTTTTCGCAGGAATTTTTATTACGATGATCCCTGCCCTGGCGATTTTGAACGTCAAAGGAAAAACCCTTGGCGTCGATACACCTGCCGAATTCTTTTGGGCTTCAGGAATTCTTTCCAGCTTCCTCGATAACGCCCCGACGTATCTGACGTTCGCTGTGACGGCGTGCGGCATGTATGGTGTTAATGCAGAAGGAGGACGATACCTTCATCACTTTCTGAATCTGCCTGAAGCGGTAGAAACCGCCAAGATTCTCGCCGCGATCTCGTGTGGTTCGGTCTTCATGGGTGCCAACACTTATATTGGTAACGGTCCAAACTTCATGGTGAAAGCGATCGCCGAAGAGAATAACGTCAAAATGCCCGGCTTCTTCGGTTATATGCTTTACTCAGGAGGCATCCTGATCCCGATCTTCATCATGGTGACGTTTCTGTTTTTCGTCTGAATCCAACGGGTTTTACTGTAAATGGTGACCGCGATGAAGAATTCCATTCAGAATAATGAACGGTGTGAAAAGGACTCTGTTTCGGGATCTTACCGGAAACGACAGTTAACTCTGCTAAGTCTTGCGGTGTTGGTCATCGTATCCTGCTCGCGACTCTCGCATGCCGCTTCGATTATGGCGGGTGCTGCCAAAGTTGACATCACGAATGTCGAAGCGGGACCGGTGAATGACCCTCTGTACGCAAAGGCGCTTGTGATCAAGAGCGACACGACGACGGTCGTGATCGTCACGGTCGATGCCGTTGCGGTTGGTGAAATCGGGCACATCAAAAATGATTATTTACCGAAAGTACGGGCACGGCTCGAAATGGAACTCGGCGTCAAGCCGTCGAATGTTTTGATTAACGCCAGCCATTGTCACGGCGTCGTATGCTCTGACGTGGATGACCGGACTGTCCAAGCCGTAAAACTTGCAATGCAGAAACTGGTCGCGGTCCGAACTGGAGTTGGCAGCGGACGAGAAGACCGCATCATGGAGAATCGGCGGCTGAAGCTGAAAAACGGCTCCATCGTGGATGTGCGTCATGCATACTCGATGCCCGTTGATGAAGACGTTGCCGAAGTCGGGCCGATTGATCCTGAGATCGGAATTTTGCGCCTGGACCGTATGGACGGGTCCAATCTCGCGGTAGTCTACAACTTCGCCTGCCATCCAATCCAGGGAGTTCCCAACGGCGGGAACACTGCGGATGTTACCGGTTTCGCCAGCCGCGTCATCGAAGACAACCTGAGCGAGGGAGCCATCGCGTTATTCGTCCAAGGGTGTGGCGGCGACATCAATCCCGTCTTGTATAAGGACGTCGATCATCCTCGAAACGCCGAGCCGCTCGGAAACATGCTCGGCCTCAGCACCTTGAAGGCAATGAGAAAAATCTCCTGCAAAGAGGACAATCGGCTGGAGGTGATTAATGAAACACTCAATCTACCCCGAGCTGACGTGGACGAGCGAATCGCCGCGACGGAGGCCGAACAGCAACGGTTGGTTCAGTCACTAAAAGGGACCAGTCTGAGTTTGAAGACGTTTTTACCCTTGATTGTGAAGTACAATCTCGCAGAAGAATTTCCTTCGTATTACTCACATCGTTATCTGCATGAGAAGAAACTTGGTCGATCCGACTTGAGTAAACTCGACACCGACAATCGTCGAAACATGAAGCAGTACATCGACAATATACAGACGATGGAGCAGTTGACCCGATTGCAAACGAATCTGGCGTTACTCAAGAAACATCAGGCCGAAAACGTCGCAGTCGGAAAACGAACGATCGACGTCGAAGTGGCGGGACTGAGAGTCGGCGACTTTTCATTAATCACGTTTCCGGGCGAGTTGACTGTGCAGATCGGGTTGAATATCAAAGCCAAGTCACCACACAAACCAACATTCGTCGCGGGATACACGAACGGTTATATCTATTACGCTCCGACATCCGAACAACTACTGAATGTCGGCGGCGCACAAGAGGACTGCGACTGTATCCTCGCCCCCGAATGGCAGGCGTTATTCGAGGCAAAAGCCACCGAAATCCTGAAGCGGCTTTGACGCTTAAAATGAACGGACAGAGACGATTGGATGCTGACGAAAAGTTCATGGCGTCGACCAGACAAGACGTTGTGCTGCGACGATGCAATTCAGTGGCAGGTGATTTCGGATTAGTGCGGCGATTTCGAGGCAATTACCTGGAAGTTGGTCATGACACTTTTCGACGGCGGTTGCCACATCTTGAGGTGTTACCGCTTCTTCCAGGCAGAAGTTCAACACCGTTTTCTCCCAACGATTGTAAGTCCACAGATTCCTTCTGACGAATATTATCAATGCTGTTTTTGCGCCCGCTGTGATTTCGTAAGACGGTGTGTCGTTTGAATCGTAGGTCTGCTCGTGAAGCAGTTCTAACAGACGGATTACGAGTGGTCGTGCGATTTGATTGATGGCGATTAAATCGTTCAAACCTGACTCAGGATCTTTTGTCAGGTCGGAACTGAACGACCGCAACTCGGTTCGTTTGTGGTGCGACGAGACTTGCCACGTCGTTTTAATGAGTTTTGCTAACTGATTGAGCGTCGCCAGGGTTTGTTGCTTGGAAAGATTCGGCACAGACGTAGAACGTCCAAAAATGTTAATGAATTCAATCGATTGGACGTCATTCTTTAGTCCCGATTGCACGTAGTTGATCCACGACTTGTGCAGCCGTATCGTCGCCTCATACCAATCCCATAACCAATTCGAATCTAAGGCGTCCGGGATGCTTTTGAGTTCTTTGCGAATGTCCTTGAGTTTCGCACTTGCAGAATCGCTAAGCACCAATACAAGATTTTTGACGGCTGAGCAAAGGATGGCATGCCATTCATTCGGTGCATCGAGAAAGCGATTTTGCAATCGCCACAAGTCGGCTCCGATTAACTCAAATCGCGACTGTTGACGCGCCGCGATCCATCGAAGCCCGACAAGCTCGACGAGTTGGCGGATAGAAAAATTGCTGTCGAGCAGCTCGTCGTTAAGCAAAACAGGAACTTGTCCAAGCCGCCGTTGTACGTCGATGTCGAGTATCGGCAGCAGTCGGGTGTGCTGTCCATGACGGCGCAATCCCTCGACGAGCCAGGTACACGGGTCGCGATCTGTTTGTAAATCGGGTTGAACCGTGAGTAGCCAATAGAGGCGAGCATAGTCAACGTCGGACAAAGTTCGCTTGGCGGCTTCTTCCTTTAACTTCGAATAGACGATTTTGAGATCGCCGCCATCCAAAGCCTGCTGCCAAAAATGATCGGCATCGTGATGGTGGGTGCTGTGGCCCGTTTCCCGCGACGATTCGTGATCCGATTCTTGACTGACGTCATTTTTCGACGCGGCCACAAGATCAGACGGTGGAGTCCCGTCGGGACTATTCGAAGTTGCAGTTATTGTCGTCTGTTCCGAGGTCGGGCCGGAGTCCAGTTCCGTGTTTTGTAACGTTGCATACCGTTCTTCGAACTGTTCTCGCCATTCCAGTTGTTGATCGAGTTGTTCGAAAGCTTCTCGTAATCGACGAAATTGATCGGGGGAGTGTTCCGGTTTGAATTGACGAATGAGCTTCGTATAGGCCCGCTTCAAATCGCGCCGCGACGCCTTGGAATCAAGACCGAAGAGTGTCCTTGGGTCACTGGGCCATTTGTGAATGTCACTCGGGAGATCGTGTTCGGATGGCATCCTGATTGTCCCTACGGGCTCCTATATTATTTGTTGGTCTTCGGAATTTCCGTTGGATGAATCGTCGTTGGTTGGATCGGTCGATGTTTCTCACCCAGAATCCGCTCAAAGTCTTCCGCCGGTATATTGAATTTGTTCGGCGGAACTTGAGGGGGAGGGACCGGCACGGTTGGAATGTTGTACTGTGGTCGAGGTATCACGGGAGGTGCGTAGACCGGCTCGCCACCGGTTTGTGCGTTTCTCATTGCTGCCGCGACGGTGAAGATTGCGATACTCGCAAAAAGCACCACCCAATCCGGGGCTAAATCGACTGCCTCACTCGGATCCTTTCGTGCCCCCAATCCTTGTTTGTGTGACGCACACAGTTGGGTCATCTCATTCCGGTCCGGGATTTCCAGTTTTGGAATCAGCTCGATCCACGGTGCGATTCGAGAAACGAATTCAGGACTTCGTGACTTCATTTCCTCGACGACAAGTTCGCAATCTTCTGGATCATTCAAAATCGCCGACAGATACTTTTGTCGCAGGCGAATATTCCCTGGTGGTTTTTCGGTGAAAGCGTTGCAAGAGACTTTTATCAATTCCATCGTTCGCACACGGGTCGACGTCGGAATTTCGGCAATTGTCAGACCACTGGCAAGTTGGTCGAGCCAGCGAAACAGTGATGGAATTTCCTTGCATTCGTCACTAAGAGCTTTCCATTGTTCGACTCGCTGTTGAGGCGGGATTTCAAAGTATGTATTCGCGAACTCCGAGACAGCCTGTGTCAATCGTGTCTCGCGACCGCGTTGTTCTGCAGAGGGATTTTTTACCGATGGATTCACAATGACTTGAACTGCCTCCGACGACTCCGCAGATAGGACATATCCTGCTTCCGTCACGGCTCGTAAAACCGCAGCCGTGTCGGGTGGTTCTGTCAGTTTATCGAAGTCGAGTTCACCAATCGCCCAGCGACGTGCATCGGCACTGGGGGTGATAGTTTCAATCATCACCATAGGTCTCCTCGTTGCGGTCTTCGGAATCGAAATGGTTCAGGAACCCTTCAAGCGCCTCGCGGTTGGATTCAATCGCCGATGGATCACGCAATTCAAGCGCGTCCTCGAGTCCGGTCAGCAGGCTGTCGAGAAGTCGTCGTTCGGAGAGGGGTAATTCCTGGTACAGACGTTCTGCTCTCCGAATTAAATACCGGTTGACTACTTCATCACGAGGATGAGCTTTCAGTGCGGCCATTTCTGCTACGGCTCGTGAAACCGCATCGGCAGAAAGATTCTTGGCGTGCCGAGTAATAATGTGGACGATTTGCTTTTGGGTCGCAACGATTGTGGCTTCAACTTCGAGGACTCCGTTAAGGTCATACGTGAATCGGATATCGACTTCTTGTCCGGCGGCACCGCGAGGAATTCCCGACACATTGAATTCACCCAGAAACAAATTGTCGTCGACTTTGCGACCTTCCCCCTGATAAACGCGAACAACGACACTGGTCTGGTTCGGAGCAATTGTGCTGACACGATTGACGCGGCTGGTCGGTATGGCGGTATTGCGATTGATGATGGGCATGAAGTACCCGTCTTGCCGCTCGCCACCGATTTCACGTGAAATCGCAATACCGAGCGTGAACGGAGCCACGTCTGTCACGACAAGGTCTTCAACACTCTTTTCTCGTGAGAAAAGTCCGGCTTGAACAGCAGCTCCAAGAGTGACCACCTCGTCCG
This sequence comes from uncultured Schlesneria sp., assembly GCA_903834925.1. Classification (GTDB taxonomy): domain Bacteria; phylum Planctomycetota; class Planctomycetia; order Planctomycetales; family Planctomycetaceae; genus Schlesneria. The sequence continues at coordinate 48,920 of CAILLA010000173.1, read as the reverse complement.
GATTCAAGCGGCAGGTCGGCTCGCGACCAAATAATTCGGTGACCCGCTGGACAATGATGGGCATGCGAGTCGCACCACCAACAAGGATCAATTCGTCAATGTCCTCTCGCTTGATCTTGGCATCACCGAGTGCTCGTCGGATCGGCAGTTCAATCCGGTTAAGAATATGGTTCGTCCACCGCTCGAACTGCTCACGCGTAATCGTTGAGATTGGCGAGCCTTCCGGCAGTTCGCCTTGACCATTGGGAAGTCGTACGTTGACCTCGGCCTGTTTGGACAAACGGCGTTTCGCCTGTTCACACTCTTGCTGAAGTCGCGAGACCTGCTTCGGAAACCGGGTCTCAACTTGCTCGAAAACTTGGCCGTGGAGCTCCAACACACGAGCAGCCAGCGTATTTGTAAAGTCGACACCGCCGAGAAACGTCTCGCCAGAAGACGCACGCACTTCGAGCGTCCCTTCGAAAAACTCGACGACAGAAATATCAAACGTGCCGCCACCCAGGTCGAGAACAACAATCACTTTTTCTTCTTCGGCGGAATGCCATCCATACGCAATCGCTGCCGCCGTCGGTTCATTCAGGATGCGTTGAACTTTCAAACCGGCAATCTCACCGGCACGAATCGTGGCCTTTCGCTGATGCTCGTTGAAATAAGCGGGAACAGTGATCACCGCTTGATGGACCGGCTCATGGAAAAATGCTTCTGCATCATGTTTGAGCGACGACAGGACAAGGCTGGAAAGTTTTTCCGGTGTGAAGACTTTACCATCGAGTTTTGTGGTCCAGTCGGTTCCCATGTAACGTTTGAAAACACCGACACAGCGATCCGGCTGAGTTACTTGCAATTCTTTTGCGGCGCGTCCGACCAGCACCTGGCCCCCGGGCTCGATCCCGACGATCGACGGGGTCAGCACTTCGTTCAGCGCGTTCGGGATCAGCTTTGCCCCGTCTTCCGCCATGTATGCCACAGCGGAAAATGTCGTTCCAAGATCGATACCAATAATTCGATCCATTCCGCTTGCTTTCGTCGAGTAAAAGCCGTGTCGCTGAAATTCAGCGGCGTCGCAGGGCTTCGTTCATAGAAATTATCACACCTGAGCGATGTAAACTGATGGGCACAATTCAATGCGAAGTTGGACTGTCGAATCGCTTTATCAGCCTATAAAAAAATATTGTGAAGCGGTAGCGTTTGGTAAAAACAAAGATTGGACCGCGAGGTTGACCGGTGTTGATGCCGTGGAAGGGCAGCACCAGGCCTTGTGCATTTTGCGAAGCGGAGCTTCGAAGAGGGGCGTTCCCAAGCTGGAGCTCGGGAACGAGAGAAACGAAAGAAAACAACGAGAGAAAACAAGTAATTCGAAAAATTGGCGCTTCCAATTCCGTCTTATTTAAGATATTCTGTCTCTAGTTGTTCACAGTGTGCCCAGTTCTTGGGTCGTCAGTCTCACCTTTCGAGGAGCTTTTCCATGGTTCGCTCCGTTTACCTGCGTCGAAATCAAAGTTTCAAGCGTTTCGCTGTCCTGGCACTCGGGCTGGGGACTGTCTGGCTGGCGGAGACGGCCGTGGTTGCTCGGTACACACGGCCCAATGAGTCCCAATTGACTGAGGGCCGTACGCTGTTCGAACACAAATGGACCGAAAACGATTCGCTGTCTGGCGGAGGCGACGGGTTGGGTCCTGTCTTTAATGCGACATCCTGCGTCGAATGTCATTTTCAAGGAACGATCGGCGGGGCTGGTCCGAATAAATTCAATGTGAAGACATTTGAGATCCTGCCAACGAAGAAAGAGCCATTGCCATTAGCCGGGATCGTCCACGCGTCCGCTGTCACGCCTGATCTTGTGGAGTCAGCTTCAACCGTTCGTCGACATAACCCGATCGTCAAGAATGGAATGAAAGTCATCGGTGGCTGTCGAATCGACATCGTCGATTTCGATCCGATTCACTACGACACCAGCAATACTCCCGCTCTTTTCGGCCTGGGTCAGATTGACAAGATCAGCCCGCTGGCGATTCGAACTCAAGCGGTAAGACGCTCGCTGGGAAGTGCGACGAAGGAATTTTCGCTGAATTTCAATTCGACGCCAATCGGTCGTGTTCGCGTGCTGCCAGACGGTCGAATCGGCAAGTTCGGTTGGAAAGCCCAATTCGCGACATTGAAAGAATTCGTCGCCGCTGCGTGTGCCGGCGAACTTGGTTTGTCGAACCCGATGAAGAAGCAACATGTCCCTCAGGAATATCGCGAGGACAAAGACGCGAAGCTGGATATGACCCGAAAGCAGTTCACGGCTCTTGTTTCCTACGTGGAAAACATTCCAGCTCCACGTCGCGAACGTCCTTCGGACATCGCCGCCCAGACGATCGTTGATCGAGGTGAATCGCTGTTTGCTAAGATTGGTTGTGCCGATTGCCACACACCGGACATTGATGGGGTTCAGGGAGTCTATAGTGACTTCAGCCTTCATAGCCTGACCGACAACTTGAACAACGGCTACATCAAAGAAACCGATGTTCCTCTTCCGAAAGAACATCCAGCTCTCGACGAATGGAAGACACCGGCACTTTGGGGCGTTGCTGATTCCGCACCGTACTTCCACGATGGAGGTTCGCCCGACCTGGCGAGTGCCATTGAACGCCATGCCGGTGCAGGCAAGCATGTCCGGGAACGCTATCGCGCTCTGCCAGAACAGGATCGAGCTGCTCTCGTTGAGTTTCTGAAGACGTTGCGGGCACCGGCTGGTGAACCTGTTGCCAATCGTTGAATCGCGGGGAGCGGTTGTCAGTTTTTGTAGAGTATGGGCTGAAGCCCATGCTACGGGTTGTGGACCAAACCCGATTTGATCAAACGTCATCCCGTTTGATCAAGTCGGGTCCGTCTCCAAGAACCTTTTCGTATTTGCCAGTTGATGACTTCTGGTATTTTGTGAAACCAAGTTTTTCAAGGCTACGATTGCTGATATCCCCCTTGATCGGCCCACCTGCCGGACGTGGGACGCTCGCAATCGAAATCAGCCGTTCCACCGGCTGTCCATTTTCAGGATGGACCGTCAGTGCCGGTTCGCCAATTCTCTGCAGAACTTCAAATACCTCGCCGTGTGAGCCATCTTCATTCAGCACGGCGTACTCATACAGGGGCATTTCGTTTCCTTTGCATCATAATCGGATGCGGGTTACTTGGTCTCAGGTGGTGTTGGCTTCTTGACGACCGTCGGGGGAATTTTGGCTCCCTCAGGATAAAACTTCATCGACAGCGAATTCACGCAATGGCGCGTATTCTTTTTGGTGTAACCTTCGCCAGTGAAGACGTGACCCAGATGGCCGCCGCAGTTCTTGCAAACGATCTCAATACGTTCGCCGTCAGCGTCCGGAACTTTTTTCACCGCCTTGGGGATCTCGTCGTCAAAGCTCGGCCAGCCACAGTGACTCGAAAACTTGTCTTTCGAATTGTAGAGCGGTGCATTACAGCGACGGCAGACATAAGTCCCCGGGTCTTTCTTATCGGTGTATTCACCCACAAAAGGACGTTCTGTTCCTTTTCGCAGGATGACGTGTTGTTCCTCACGAGTCAGAATATTGTATTCGGTCGGAGTTTTTTTTGCCGCTTCCTGTGTCGCATCATCGGAACTTTCGGCCACATCTTTCTCCTTTTTATCTGGAGCGGCAGCAGGGGTTTTCGACGGGTTTGTTTGCTTTCCCGTTTGCGGAGGTGCCCCGTTTACGCCGTTCAATGTTACGCTCAACAAACCCGCCGCGACCACAACGAGCCACGTCTTTTTCGAAAGAAACCAGGAATTCATCGGCATCGAAGACTCTCCCTTCCATCACGTAAAGATCGACATTCTGTTGGATGTCGTCTGCATTGTTAAGGTTACCGTCGATTCGTTTTTCTGCCAGCCGATTCGCGTACGTTCGTTAATCCGAGCCTGTTTGCGCGACGACGGTCCCTTTCTCGATCACCCAAATAATTATACTCTGATTGGCAGGGAATGGGACATGCTGACGGATGAACTTCCGAATGAAATCTCGATGAATGAGAACCGCCTTGGTGGCTGGCGGTGGTTCGTTCTTTATTGTCTGTTATCAATGGCCATCAATTGGCCGCTTGTCGGTTCACTGACAACGCACATTGCGTACGGACACGAGGAACAGATCACCGTACCGCTGCTGAATCTGTGGACGGTCTGGTGGAATGCGGATCGAGTCACGCACGGATTTCGAGGATATTGGGATTCTCCAATCTTTTTCCCGACGCAAAAGACATTTGCTTTTTCCGAAGCGCAGCCGACGTCAATCATCGTGACACCAATTGTCTGGCTGACGGATAATCGAGGGTTGGCTTACAACATTTATCAGCTGCTGATTATTGCCCTGAATGGATTCAGTGCTCATCGACTCTTACGGCGACTGGGGCACATTCCCTGGTTGGCATTTTGTGGCGGCTTTATGTCACAGATCCTTCCGTTCGTGACCTGGCAGTTTGGAGTGGTGCAACTGACCACATTATTTGGCATCCATTGGACTCTCCATGCAGTCCTGGATCTCTTTGGAACGGCACAAGTTCGACGTTCGACAGTGGAATCCGAAGATCAAAATCTTGATTCGCAAAATGCGATTGATGGCGGTTCAAAAAGAATTCAAGCACACCCAATGATTGGAATTCGACTCGGCGTTGCTTACGGATTGACTTATTGGCTCTGCAATTACTGGGGCTTATTCCAGACACTTTTGCTGGTGCCATGTTCTGTTGTACTTTGGAATCGCCGACTTTTTGTTGGCGATTTTTGGCGAAACGTCATTTTGGCGGCTGTGATTTCGGTGGTGATGATCGGCCCTTTTGCCTGGTTACAACGCTCGTTATCGCATCAGCATCAATGGCAGTCGGAAAGGACCGAAGAGTTGATTCATGGTCTGTCGGCTCATTGGCGGGATCATGCCGATACGCCTTGGATTACGATCACGCCGTGGCTGGAGTTCCCGGAAGTCGATCGCGATAACATCTGGGTACTTGGGGGCGGGGGTCTGAAGTTATTATTGATTCCGCTCGGTTTTATCGTCGCGATGTTCACCAAACGACGGCGTCGCTGGGGATTATTTGTTCTCGCTTTCGGCCTGTTGGCGTTCGGACTTTCCCTCGGTCCAACCGTTCGGATCGCAGCTCATGTTCCGCTCGTGGGAGGGGTTTGTCCTTATGAGCTTCTGCAGAAATACGTCCCAGGGTTCTCGCTGATTCGCAGCCCGTTCCGGTTCGCGGTGTTCGTTCAGCTTGCCGCAGTCTGGTTAAGCATTGAAACGCTCGATCTCTTTAATCAGCGACGGTGGCTGGTTGGCGATTCAACTCGTGCGATGGGAATGACGAGCGGACGCAAACGCTTCATCAATTCGCTCTTTGGAATGAAACCTGACGAACGGCTGTTCCTACCACTCTTGGTACCACTGATCGTTGGCAGTACGTTCATCACATTGGAGGCTGTACCGCCGCCTCCGCGACTGTACGAGCTTCCTTCGCGAAACGGGCTTCCCGTGTGGGTGACATGGCTGCGTGACAGTGCTGAACCTGATGCCGGTGTCGCTTTTCTACCGTTCCCCATTGGAAATCAAGTAACCGACTATGAAGAGACGACACTGTGGATGTACTGGGGGACATTTCATCGGCGACCGTTGCTGAACGGGTACTCTGGCTTCTTCCCCGATTCTTACAACCACTTGAGGGACGGATTGGCTCAGTTTGAAAAACCGTTTGATCCGACAACAATTGACAAGGACGCGCCCCAGTTCTCACGTTACGGACCGAATAATCCGGGTCTATTACGTCTGAACGAGAGCGCCGCCCGTTACGTTGTGATGAAAAGATCGTTCGGAACTCGCGATGATGTCTGGAATCAACCACAGACTCGCTTTCGCTGGGCACACGTGGCAAGCGACGAAATCGAGAAGATCGATATCTATGAGCTGCCGAAACGTGACGATGACTGATTCCGGATGCAACTGCGTACAACAGTATCGAGTCTTTCGGTGGTTTTTATTTCGGTACAGCGATTTAGAATCGATGTCCAGACTGAGGACCATCTTTGGTGAGTGTCAGGATTTCAGGGCCTGTCTCAGTGATCAAGATTGAATGCTCGAATTGAGCGGACAACGACAGATCCATGGTACGGACCGTCCATTTATCACGTGTGTCGAGCATTGTTCGCCACGTCCCGATGTTGAGCATCGGCTCGACTGTGAAACACATACCAGGTTCAATGACAACCTGGGCGACACCGGTTTTCGGGACATAGTGGGGGACGCCAGGTTCCTGATGGAATTCGCGACCCAAGCCGTGGCCCTGATACTCTTGAACGACGGACAGTCCCTGTGTACGAGCGAACCGTTCGATGGCCCGGCCGATATCACTGATTTTTCCGAACAATTGAATGGCGTTGATGCCGATATAGAGCGCTTCGAACGTCGCCTGAACGAGACGACGTGCTTCGGCTGACACGTTTCCGATCAAGAATGTTTCGGACGAATCTCCGTGCCAACCATCAACGATTGTCGTCAAGTCAACATTGACGATATCGCCGTCGCGAAGCGGCATCTTGTTGGGAATGCCGTGGCAGACGACTTCGTTCACACTGGTACACAGACTGTTGGGATACGACTTGTATCCAAGGCAGGCGGGAATGTGGCCATGGTCCATCGTGTATTCGTACACGATTTTGTCGAGCTCCAGTGTTGTGATGCCGGCTTTGACAATCGGACGGACATGATCCATCAATTGTGCATTAAAGCGGCCAGCGGCGCGTAGTCCCTCACGCTCCTCTTCGGCCAAATACAGTGGACACTTTGATTGAGGTTTGCGACGCAGCACGTTCATGATATTCAACAGAGAACTCCTGATCGGCCCCAATGGGACGATCTTTAGGGAACCAGTACGATCCTAAGCGCAGACTGGTTGACAACTTTAAACAGTGTCATCACCCTGCGATCATTTCGCAAGCCAAATACCGTCGAATCATGAGGCAATTTCAAAGTCCGGTAAGTTCAGGTCGGTAAGAATCAAATGCGTTACAAACGGAAAAGTTCGGTGTTTTCGATTGCGAACGGCATTCACCCCTTTTCACGTTTTTCGTCAAAACAATGTTGAGAACGACAAATCACGAAACGAGTGCTAACCTGCACAAGTGAGATTGTTGACCTCAACTCGATTCGCGGAAGAAAGGCTGATGGCTGTTGAATCGTTAGGCCGAGCGCTGGTTCACCGCAATTATCGCCTGTTTCTGCTCGGACAAGGCATCTCTCTGGTCGGAACCTGGTTGCAGCAGGTTGCAATGTCGTGGCTTTTATATCGACTGACGGACTCACCCTTTTTGCTGGGCCTGATCGCATTCTCGAGCCAGATCCCCAGTTTATTGCTGTCTCCCGTGGCAGGGGTCGCCGCTGAACGATGGAATCGACATCGAGCACTGTTAGTCACGCAACTTCTGGCAATGATTCAGGCTGTTTTGGTTTTGATCGTTGTGAATTCGAGCGGTGAGATCGTCTGGATGCTGGTTGGATTAGGATTCTTTCTTGGTCTGATCAATGCGTTTGATGTGCCACTACGGCAATCATTTCTCGTAGAAATGGTTCCTGACCGAGATCATCTCGGAAACGCAATCGCGCTCAATTCGTCAATTTTCAACGGAGCCCGGCTGGTCGGTCCCTCACTGGCAGGTTTGATCATCTCGGTCTGGGGCGAGTCGGCCTGCTTTCTCGTGAATGCGATCAGTTACGTGGCCGTGCTTGCAGCTCTTCTGTGCATGCGCGATCTCCCTTTCCGCGTTAAACCACCTCGGGGAAGGTTCTTTGATCGATTGAAAGAGGGTTTCACTTATGCGTTCGGATTTGTTCCACTTCGCGCACTTCTGATGTTGGTGTCGGTGATCAGCTTTATGGCGATGTCGACGAGTGTTTTGATACCCGTTTTCGCCAAGGACATTTTGAAGGGGGGTGCCCAAACCCAGGGATTGTTGATGGGGGCGAGCGGAATTGGAGCATTGAGCGCGGCACTTTATGGCAGCGATTTTGTTTGGGCTGAAGCTTCCACTGCTGCGAAAGCTCGTTCGGCCGATCTATGAACAGGCAGGAATCCTTTCGAAGATCGCCCCTGTTGTCTCATCAATTGAGTCTTAAGGTTTCTCAACCGCGATCGTTCGTCTGGAAATGACAAAAACCCCACGGAATTTCACAAAAACATTGCCATACAATGCCAAGAGACTTGGAAAGTCTGTATGACTTGAGATGATGTTTGCGTAACTTTCCAAGTTCGTACCTGCCCGTGAATCCTGACCAACAACCCTGCCTGGACATTTCGTACGCAGACGGCAACGAATGTGGTTACGAATAAAACCTCACTACAAAAACACCTTCGGAGAATCCGCTAGTGGAACCTTCTTCGTCTTTGCCGACCGAAAAGACAGCTCCTCGACGAAGCTTTCTGGCGGCTGCTGGCTCGATCTTGATCGGGGGACTCATCACCCTCACTCCGCTCGTTACCGGAATTGGGTTCTTTCTCGATCCACTACTCAGACGACGAGCCCCTTTCAAAGGTGGGGACGCTGACGGATTTCTGGCGGTTACGAATCTGAGCGATCTTCCTGAAGACGGAACTCCACTACGTTTCGTGCTTAGAGCTGATAAGGTTGATGCGTGGAACGAATTTAAGGACCAGTCAATCGGGACCGTCTATCTGCGCAAGTTGCCGGGTAATCAAATCGTGGCGTTCAACGACACTTGTCCGCACCTTGGCTGTAAAGTCGATTATCAGGAAGACAGTAAAACATTCTTGTGTCCCTGTCATGCCAGTGCGTTTGAGCTGGATGGCAAGCCGATGAACAAGATTCCTCCAAGGCGACTGGACACATTGGAATCGAAGACGGACCCCGACGGAAAGGTTTGGATCAAATACCAGGACTTTCAATGCGGCGTCGAGAAGAAGGGAGCCGTCTAATGAATTCAATATTGAACTGGCTGGACCACCGCACAGGTTATCGAACGCTGTTGCACGAGGCGCTGAACGAGCCAATTCCCGGTGGAGCAAAATGGAAGTATGTCTGGGGAAGTACGCTGACTTTCGTGTTCGCCGTACAAGTCATCACGGGATTTTTCCTTTGGAGTGCGTACAGTCCGAGCACGCTGACCGCCTGGGAAAGCGTGTATTACATTCAAAACGTGATGTCTTACGGTTGGCTGGTGCGTGGCATCCATCATTTTGCCGCGCAGGCGATGATGATTTTACTTGGTCTGCATTTCATGCAAGTAATTATTGCGGGTGCGTATCGCGCACCGCGCGAGGTCAATTTCTGGCTTGGATTGGTTTTAATGCAGATCGTGCTGGGATTGTCTCTGACGGGATATTTGCTTCCCTGGGATCAAAAGGGTTACTACGCCACGAAAGTCGCGACGAATATCGTCGGTGTGACGCCGGTGATTGGACCTCAACTGCAACAAATCGCTCAGGGAGGAACCTCATACGGACATCACACGTTGACACGTTTTTTCGCATTGCACGCAGGCGTTTTTCCGGCATTGCTGGTGGGATTTCTGGCGCTACATATTTACGTGTTTCGTCGACACGGAATTACCGTTTCCAAATCGGATGAAACCAAGCCTGCCGGATCATTCTGGCCGGATCAGGTTTTGATGGACGCGGTCGCGTGCCTCGGTGTCCTAGCGACGATTTTGTTCTTCACGGTTTGGAAGGGGGCCGAACTGACTGGCCCGGCCGATTCGTCTGAAGCGTACTCCGCCGCACGACCTGAATGGTACTTCCTGTTTCTGTTCCGGTTCTTAAAGATCGAAGCAGTTGACGAACTCGGTCTGGCATTTGGTGCCCTTTACGTTCCCGGTGCGATCATGGGCGTGATTGCACTGATGCCCTTCATCGGACATTGGAAACTGGGGCACCGATTCAATATCGCCTTTACTTTTGCACTGCTTGCTGGCGCGTCGTTTCTGACAGCGATTGCCCTGAAGGAAGACGCTGCTGACAAGAATTATCAGGCGGCCGTAAAAGCGGCTGAATTTGAAGGACATCGTGCTGCAGAGCTGGCCAAAGAATTTGGAATCCCGCCAACGGGTGCGTTAAGCCTGCTTAAGGAAGACGCAAGGATTCAGGGTCCTAAACTCTTCGCGCGACATTGTGCCAGTTGCCATCGATACAACGGTCACAACGGTCTGGAACAGGTAAGAATGAAAGAAGTCGAGGAAAATGGCCATAAGACAAAAGTCGAAGAGCCTGCAACGGCTGCGGACATTGGGCGATTCGGCTCGCGCGAGTGGATCAAGGAGGTTCTGACGAACTACCACGCGACCTTTGAATCGTTGAAGAACGCGGGAGAAAAGGGGGGAAAATTCCTTGACGGAGAAATGGCTGGTTGGGTCAAAGAGAACGCCGATACTCTTAAAAAGTCTGAAAATGCCGATTCATTGAAAAGCCTTGTCGAATTTCTCGTCGCACAAGGGGGGCGGAAAGAGTTGCAACCTTTCGATCCGGCACTGGTTGCAACTGGAAAAGAGATCTTTAAGACCGGCAAACTTGCCAGTGGTTCATTCACCACGAATTGTTCTGACTGTCACGCCTTGAAGCCTGCGGACGGTTCGGAATCTCTGGGAGACGGAGCTGGACCCGGTTACCCTACGCTCACAGGTTACGCGAGTCACCAATGGCTGACGGATTTTGTGAAAAACCCCGCTCATGATTCATTTTATGGATCAGACCATAATCTGATGCCAGCCTTCGAATCGAAGCTCAGCGACCAGGATTTGAAGCAACTGATTGACTGGATGGTCGGGGACTATTTTCGATCAAAGTGACGAAGGTGAATCCCCCTGAATCGTCTTGCGACTGGGGAAGACATGGGACTTATGAGGCGAATGGGACTTATAGGACAGGTAAGACGCGTGTCCCATCGGTCCCATAAGTCCTATTTGTCCCATAGAATAGAAGTGCTTTTAATCGTTGTCCGTTAGAAAAAGACCATAATGACGATCAGTTCGCTGCCGCTCAGCTATTGCACCAACGTTCATCCTGGTCGAACAGTTGCGGAAGTTGAAGACGGGCTTGATCGATTCACGTTACCGATCAAAACAAACTATGGGTCAGATCTGGCGGCGGGATTATGGTTAGCAGCGCCTGTGATTCGTGAGCTTGATCAGTTGTCTGACGACACGAATCGGTTCGTCGATCGTTTACGACAGCGGGGCTTGTCCTGTTACACGCTGAACGCATTTCCTTATGGCGATTTTCACTCAGCTCGCGTTAAGGAAAATGTTTATCTCCCCGATTGGACTCAGCCGAATCGTTTGGAGTATACGCTAGGCTGCGCGCGATTGCTGTCAAAATTTCTGGACATAGGAACCGAAGGAAGTATTTCGACAGTCCCGCTTGGTTTTAAACCGTTTGAACAACCTGCCGACTTCGCTGATCGGTGTGCGGATCAGTTAATCGAACTGGCATACGGACTGAACCGATTATGGAGTGAAACGGGTCGGATGATTCGATTGGCCATCGAACCGGAACCGTTCTGTGTCATCGAAACGACTGCGGAAACGATTCAGTTTTTTCAGCGACTTCGTGAACGGGCCACCGCAGCAAATGCGCTTGAAGTTGTGAACACGCATCTCGGAGTCTGTTACGACGTGTGCCATCAGGCGGTTGAGTTTGAAGATGTGGCAGCTTCGATACGCTCGCTTGCTGCAGCGAATATCCGGATCAATAAGGTTCACATTACCTGTGCCATCGAAGTTTCGAGACCGGGTGAGCAAAAGGAGACATTGGAGGCGTTATCGCGTTATGTCGAACCGAGATATCTGCATCAGACGTTTGCCCGGTCGGTTGACGGAGTCATCTCAAAATACGTTGATCTGGATCAGCAAATGACGACCAATCCGTCGGCTAAATTTCGGGATGCAGAAATGTGGCGAGTTCATTTTCACGTGCCGGTCGATGCCGAGCAGCTTGGGCCACTCGGGACGACACGGGGTGAATTGAAGCGTGCTCTCGCAGTCATTCCCGAACTGGACTATGCCCCTCATCTCGAAGTGGAAACTTACACTTGGGAAGTTTTGCCTGGTAGTGGAAGCCCGAATATCGTCGACGGTTTCACGCGCGAATTACTGGCAACGAAATCGTTGCTGGGTCTTTGAAGTGGCCGACGCCAAATCGTACGGAAGTCGGACTTGTTCGGTTCATTATCCCTGCGACGCATTCGGGAACAGAATCTCGGTCAAGCGGTGCCAGTTACGATAATCTGGGACGATGACATCGGCTCCAGCCTGGATCAGACGAGTCCGCTTCCAATCCTCAACCTTTCCGCTGCGGTGAGTTTCGTCCGTGGCACAACCGATCGCGATACCGCCAAGCTCCTTGACGTTTTCAATTTCGACGAAACCATCACCGAGACCGAGTAATTCGGAACCATCCGCGACAGACTCTGCGAGAATCTGTTTCATCACAGCGAGTTTGGAAAAATCTCGAGATTCCGCACCGGGGCCAAAAATCCGGCCCTCGAAGAAGTGATCGATACCAAGCAGCTTCGCTTCACGTTTGACGTTAATGACTGCGGTCCCGCTGGCCAATGTCATTTGGACGCCGCGCGACTGTAAGTCCTTCAGCAGCGCCCGCGCACCGGGGACAAGCAGATCATCGGTTGCACATTCGCCAGCGTTCAACATGGCAATACGTTGGTCTGCCTTGTGAATCAATTCATCGAGAAACTTTTGAGTATAAAACTCGGGCGATTCCGGCTGACCTCCACGTTCTTTGGCTGCGTTAACGAAATAGTCCATCTGATAAATGGTGGGGCGGCCATTCAGGTTTAATACAAAATTCGTAATGTAGGCTCTTAAATCTTCGTCTGATTCGGTCGAACCCGGCAATTGACGCAGCACGTCAAACATCATGTTGACCATGATTTCGACCCAACCGGATCGGATCAGGCTAAGCGTCCCATCGAAGTCGATCACGGCAACGCGGGGTGGTCGTTGTATTTGCAGTGGACGAATAATTTCTGGCATAAATCAGGCGGGTCCAAAAGTGAAAAAGTCGATCGAATAATCCATGATACAAGGTGTATCGGCAGTCGAGGGGGTTCGTCAAAGTCGCGCTGCGATTCGAATCACATTCTCGGTACGGTTGCGTTTTCTGCCGGCGTGATGTTATTTCAGTGGCTTCTCCAGGGGCATCCGTCGGGTTGGTGCTTCGCTCGCAGTACATTCTCTTGCAGGGACCGATTCACCGTGAAACGCCTCGTATTGTTTGCCGCCCTTATTCAGGCTTGTTGGTATGGAAGTTTGCAGGCTCAGATTGACGAATCTCCGCTGAACATCGAACCGGTTGTTGCTTTCGAGAATCTGAAATGGTCCGGATGGCAACCAGAAGGAGAAGATGGAAAAGCGGCACCGCTTCGACCGATCCTGCTGACGAATGCCGGGGACGGATCGAATCGCATTTTCGTGCCTCAACAGCAGGGAATTATCCACGTCTTTAAGCCTGATTCGAAAGAAACATCGGTGTTTCTCGATATCTCGAAAAAGGTCGTTTACATCGACAAAGAAAACGAAGAGGGTTTTCTGGGGATGGCCTTCCACCCCAAGTTCAAGACGAATGGCGAGTTCTTCGTCTACTACACAACCAACGACGCAGATGCACCTCATACGACAGTCGTTTCGCGATTCAAGGTTTCCAAGGACGATCCCAATAAAGCTGATCCAACGAGCGAAGAAGAATTGCTGGTCGTTCCGCATCCTTATTGGAACCACAAAGGGGGAACAATTTGTTTCGGCCCGGACGGATTTCTTTACATCGCCATTGGTGACGGAGGCGCAGGGAACGATCCGCATGGAAACGCGCAGAATCTTCAGACATTGCTCGGAAAGGTTCTGCGAATTGACGTCGATCGAAAGGACGGCAATCTGAAGTACGGTATTCCCAAAGATAATCCATTCATTGGAAAATTCGCCAATAAGCAACTGATTGCTCGACCTGAGATCTACGCGTATGGGATTCGCAATATCTGGCGCATGTCGTTCGATCGTCAGACGGGCGAATTATGGGCCGCCGACGTGGGTCAGAATCTTTGGGAAGAGATTGATCTGATTACCAAAGGGGGAAATTATGGATGGAATCTGCGTGAGTCCAAGCACGAGTTCGCCCCAAACAGTACCGGCAGCGGACCTGGGTTTGTCGAACCCATTTTTGAATACAACCATGACATCGGCAAATCGATCACGGGTGGCAACGTCTATCGAGGCAAAAAACTACCTTCTCTCGTCGGCCATTACTTGTATGCGGATTACGTATCGGGTCGGATCTGGGCATTAAAGTATGACAACGCGAAGAAGTCCGTAGTTGCAAACCATCCCATCCCCTATCAGGGTGCAGCGCTTCCCGTCATCAGCTTCGGTGAAGACGAAGCGGGCGAGGTTTACTTCATGATCGTCAGTCCCACCGGACGTGGAATCTACACGTTTCGAAGTCTGGCAAAATAATTCCCCTGCGGAATTGTACGACAGGCAGAGTAAACCCAATGTGCTGATTTAAGATTCACGCTGGCACAACCAGGAATGGAGTGGCGAGCGACTCTTTAAACTCAGTACCATTGGGTCTACTTGCTTGGAATTCCTGGTGAATCGGGATTTTACGAGTAGGCGATTGTCTGAAGAGGCAATCGTTGCAATGTGACCCTTGATCAGTCCGGAGCTTTTCGCGTGACAGAACAAATTCCATCGGATATCCAGCCCAGCGAAAACGATCTTGCCGCTGTCGAACGGCTGGGAGTCGCTTATCGCCGGATTGTTGACCAGCTTGGTCGTGTGATCGTCGGTCAGCGAGCTGTGGTGGAAGAACTGTTGATCGCAATGCTCGCAGGTGGCCATGCGTTACTAGTCGGTGTTCCGGGTCTGGCAAAAACCCTGATGGTGCGAACGCTTTCTGATACATTGAACCTGTCATTCAATCGGATTCAGTTCACCCCTGACCTGATGCCTGCGGATATCACCGGAACCGAGGTGATCCAAGAGGATAAGTCGACAGGGGGCCGTGAGTTCAAGTTTATTCCCGGCCCCGTATTCGCCAATGTGCTATTGGCTGACGAGATTAACCGGACGCCACCAAAAACCCAGGCAGCATTACTGGAAGCGATGCAGGAGCATCAAGTTACTGCCGGTGGCAAGCGGCACAAGCTACCGAATCCATTTTTTGTGTTGGCGACCCAGAACCCGATCGAACAGGAAGGAACCTATCCGCTTCCTGAAGCACAACTCGATCGGTTCATGTTTGAGATTCTCGTCAATTACCCGACAGAAGACGAAGAGTTTGAAATCGTTCGTCAGACGACGATTACGAATAATGTCGTGATTGAAAAAGTGCTGAGCTACGACGAGTGGATCAGTCTTCAAGCTCTGGTTCGACGCGTTCCAGTGGCAGACTCGGTGATTCGTTACGCAATGCAGTTTGCCCGACTGACTCGGGAAGGACCAGGTCAGCCTGATTTCATTAAGAAATACGTCAGTTGGGGTGCAGGTCCTCGCGCCAGTCAATTTCTGATCCTTGGTGCAAAGGCCCGTGCGATTCTTCATGGTCGACCTTATGTCAGTATCGAAGATGTCCAGGCCGTGGCGGCTCCCGTGTTGCGTCACCGTATCCTGACCAATTTCAATGCTGAAGCAGAAGGGACTCGTCCAGACGATATCGTTAAAAAGCTTTTGGCATTGATTCCGCCTGACGGCGCCGTCGACCGGCTTCTGCCGAAAGTCTTCAAAACGGCCTGATCTGTGGTGGTATCAGTCGACTTGTTGCTGACATGACAACCAATGATCAAACGCAAGTTAAATTGTCTTCGTTTTTCCCGATTTCGTTTTGGACGAAAAGCTCCCTTCTCCCGTTTCCTCGTTCACAGTGGGATCGTTTGGAGGTGAGGATCGTTTTCCTAACGATTCGGCGAGTGGTCGTAGCTGGCTGACTCGACACACCGTGCGATACAGGCATCGTCCGGTACAGTTCAAATCATTGTTCTCGACGACAAATTCTCCGGATCGGATTCTTTCCGCCAGTCGTGGCAGTAGATCGTCCAGCAGGATCTCGAGTGATTGAATGACTTTCGCATCCAGGGGTTCGAATTTACTGCGGCCCATACCAGGCTTGAATCCCGTCTCTCGCAAGGCCCAAAACCCCATCTGATAAGGAACTGCGTCGGGCGTAACCAGCCCCAGGCGTTTTACGGCGAGTACGTACAATGCCAGCTGGATCGAACGACCACTGATCAGATCATCGTTTTTCAGACTCGGTCGCTGACCGGTCTTGTAATCGATGACGACGTAGGCCGGATGTCCTTCGTACGAGCCTACATCGACGCGATCGATTCGGCCTCGAAGGCTGACCCGATCGTTGCCATGGCCAAACTCGATTGCTGGATGGACATCCACTGTCGATGAAGTCACTTCGGGTAGCCGTCCAAAGGGAATTTCGGGAGCGAGTGATTGCGTTTCTTTAATCACTTCGTCAACGCGCTCGTCATATTCACCTTGTTGTTCGACGAATGCGTCAGCCCATTGTTTAAGAATCAAGCCTTCGATTTTTATCAGTGCTCGTTGCAGCTCAGTTGCGGGAACGTGACGATCGAGCTGCAAATCGACGAGTTCGCAAAACCGATTTTTGAGTGCCTCGGGATCGGCCAAAGCTCCTTCGATCAAGAGCTTGGCCAAGACTTCGTGCAGCAGAGTCCCTCGCGCTGCGTAGTCCGTTCCTTCCTCAGGTGCTTCAACCGCACCAACTCGCAAGACCGTTGATAACCAGAATTGGAACGGACAACGTGCATAGCTTTCCAATTCCGTTGCGCTAAACTGATGTTGGGCACCAAATCGTTGCCGAAGCCCTTGCAGGTTTTGCGGCAGTTCAAGCCGGCCTTCAAATTTCGTAAACCCCCGCTCTTGGAATCGATCACCGGCCACTTCACAGGCGGCGAGTGTATTGAATGCCCGCTTTCGAAGAGTGTCGATTTCAAGAATCGCTCGAAATAATTCGGGATGACCTTCGCGAGCTTGTGTCATGGCCGAAAGACGCAGGTCAGTTGCTGTGATTGATCGATCAACGGACGGTACCGGATTGAGCTGTCCTTCGAGAGTCTGCTTAAGTGAATCGCTGGTAAAGAGTGACTTCAATGCTGTGACGTAAGGGCTTGGGAATACTGGCTGGCCCTTGGAATTCACGGCAGGGTAGCTAAGCGTCAGGCTTTTCCTGGCCCTCGTGACAACACTGTAAAACAGGAGCATTTCGTCTGCGTGATGTTCCGATCGATGCCGCAGCGCCACGCCGCGAGAAATGAAGTCACGACGTTCTGACTCGCTGAAAAGGCAGTCGTCGGAACGCGTCGTCGGAAAGCTGTTCTCTGTTAGTCCCATGAGAAACAGGTGCGGGACATCGAGATTCCGAATCTGGTCGACGCCGAGTATTCGAATGCAACCGTCCGTTTCTATTTCCGAATTTAACGTTTCATGGCTGAGCAAATCACGTAGCTCTGAAGCAAAGTCAGCAAGAGTTAATGATCGGGCCCGTGAGGTTCCAACAAGCTTTTGATCGGCCTCGGCAGCGGTTCGCAAGATTCGCTGCAACAAGTCCAGGTCGCGGGATTCATTTCTTGATAGTTCGTCACTTGCCGCGTCGATTCGGCGTTTCCATCCCAGATCATGACCCAATCCGGCCAGGACATCGGCCCAGTCGTTCAACGTGTGGGACCGCCGTAGCCGCTCCATGGCTTTTGATAATCGCGTCAACAGAGGCGCGGCCAATTTTGCCATCTCGGCCAACGAATCTCCCCGCGTTCCTGGCGGATTCTGTGTGTCAGAGACATAGCGTCCCAGCGCGCGAAGCATGACGTCGCGGCCCGAGTCGATTCGCAGATACCGAAGCGACGCTGCAACGGCTCGAATCGCTCGACCAGATTCCAGTTCAGCCCAGCCGGGTTGGAAAAAATAGGAATCAAGGACAGCAAGTAATCGTTCAAACGGCCAATCTTCCAACTCCAATTGCAACAACGATAAGACGGCGCGAACAATGGGACTTGATGTGAATGCAGATTCTGCCTCGCACCACACAGGCAATCCTGCAGAAGCAAGGTACTGACACAATCTCGGACCGTCATCCGAAATGGAACGAAGTCCGATGACAATGTCCTGCGGCTGTATTGTTGTCATTGGACTTGTAGATCGTGATTGTTGATCCCGATGTTGTCTTCCGCGATTTAACAATCCCTTGATCCGACCTGCGATTGCCTCCCATTCAGCGGAGAGGCCAATCGCTTCAATGATTTCCAGCCCCTCCGCAACAGATGATGGCTCTACCAGACGGGGATTTGCAAAAAGTCGTTCTGCGATAATTCGAACAGACTTCACGGACAGGGAATGAATCTGTTGTGGCGACAGTCTTTCCACTCGATACGTTGAATTCGCAGGCAACTGTTCTTGAATTCGTGCAATCGCCGCTTGGGGCTTCGCAAACAGGTCGCTTCGAGTGGATGGCTGTTCGGCCGGCAACGAGATGAAGATTTCATCAATCCAGCTCGCCATGTATCCAAGGATTTCGTATTGCGTCTGAGTGAAATCTGCAAAACCATCGACAACCAGAGTCTTTACTCCCGCGAATGGACCACGAACTCCCTCACTCAGCGCTGTCCGAGCCAACCAGAATCGACCTTCATTGTCGTACCAGTTCTGATCGACAAGATGCTGCTGGTAACGAGAATAGACAAGCCCCACTTCCAGATCTCGCCTGGCAAAACTTGTCGTCCGTTGCTGACACGCTTCGACAAACGTTTCTGGCCAGATTTCTTCCCGCTTCAATTCACTGATAAAGCTGGAAATCACGTCATAGAATCCCGTCGTTCCGACGATCGGTTGAAAGTAACGAAGTTCGTCTCGCTCCTTAAGCGCTGCTGTAATTCGCCGAATCAGCAACCGCTTCATCACGGGCGAAATCGGAGACGCTGGTCGTCCCGCTGCTTCAAGAATCCGGACAGCAAACCGGTCGAATGTCAAAACGTTCGGAGCAAAACAGACGGCCCCACACTGGTCAGCAATTTGTTGAGACACAAACTTCTGAATGCGATGAGTCGGTGTCAGCCAGAGTGTTGTGCCCGGTCGACGATCCGTTCGGCCGCGTTCCAGTGCGGCACGATAGATTTCGAGCAGCCTGGCTGTTTTACCTACCCCTGCAATGCCAGTAACAATCGTGACGTTTGACATACTGGGATTGTAATCACCTGTCTTTATCGAGACTAGTACGTTGTCAAACTGCTGAATTAGGATCCTGTGCCACTGCTTCGGAGTCTTCGGAGAAGCAGTGGCTTCCCTATTTTCGAGGCGATTGAAGAGTACTGGGTGACCGAAGACGGTCATCCAGTGGCACCCGAATGTTTAGAGTGGACAGCGCACTTGCAGTGGTTGAACGAAACCGCATGAAAAGTCGAACGAAGGCTGAGACATTTGGAATGTCATTCACGACTCAGCGATTGGCTTCGTTTGGGTTTTGGCCAGTACGTGGTGGGACCATTGGTCGAGACGGTGCCATTTGTCGATAATCCATTGCACCGAGAAACTGGCGAAAGGTGTCGTCGAGTTCTGGAAACGGGACATACCTCACTGTCGGGTTACCAGCGTTTCCGGTAACTCTGACTGCAATCCAGTCAGCCCCCATGAACAGGTTTTGAAGCAATCGACGGGAACCGCGGCCAGGATGCGAACCAAACTCCAGATCCATTCTGCCGTCAAAACCGACGAAGCCCCGACCGCGCAGACTCATTGCATCACCGAGAAGCTCAATGGATTTGAAGTCGAATCGGCTGTTTGCAATGGTAAATCGTAAATCCGCTTGCGCAAACGCGGTTCTGTCGGGAACTCGCAATTGCGGCATCTGGAACATCTGGACGAATAAAGGCAATTCGTAAAGCGATGCTGGAGCGATCCGTAAGCTTCCTTCACCCTCCATGCTGTCGGCATTCGATCCTTTACCGCGCAGGGACATCGCACCATTCATTACCCCCGCCAAATGGTCTTGACCTCGAAGATACTTCTGTGCGTACTGCTCAAGTTGTCCATTCTTGAGTTCGACGACTGCCCGATACTCGGGTTCGTCCTGAATGTCGACTACGGCATCCAGAAAAACGGTTCCACCAACCGCTTTACCTCTGATCCGCTTTTCCGGTTCGGGAGCAACCTTTCGCCGAGGAACCCCTGCCTTGCTTCCGGCAACGAACTCTCGGTCGTGAAAAGAAAATGGTCCTTGAATATCGTTGATCTGATAAGATTTTCCAGAAGCATGGCGAAACACAGAGACCGACTTCAGATCCAGCTCACCCTTGAGTTCGGTCTGTACGCCGTCCCATCGACCCTTCAATTGAACCGCTCCATTAATATCGTCCAACGGAAGACCCGCGTTCATTGAACAATGCGACAGTTCGGTCCGCAAATTCCAAAGGGCACCGACCGAATCGCCGCTGCGTGGCGAGCCGAAAAACTCAACAGGACCATCAAACGAAAAGTCGCCGATCGGTCGCAGAACGTCCATGACGTGTTGTACTGCGGGGGGAATTGCGTTGTAGAAGGACTTGTCGGGGACCAAATGATCGACATTAAGTTGGTCGAATTTTAATGACCAGGGAGCACCGCTGGGGAACCAGCCGACTCCGTGGGCAGTCAGACGTGTCTCGTCGTGCTGGGCTTGTAGTTGCTTCATCTCAAGCTTGCCGGGCTCGGTATTGAACGAGAATTCTCCGGTCAACTTTTGAAGTGACCAGGGGAAGCATCGGATGTTGACCGCACCATCGCGAACCTTGACCGAAGGGATCACGACGTGACACGGTTCTCCGGGGGCCCACGTAATTTCCGTCTTGACGTCAAATGTCCCTTGCGGCTGAAAATCGTTCCAGACTTCAACGAGTGCTGCGGGCAGCGCTGCTTTCAGCGAGCGATCGAACGACGCTTCATTTGCATCAATAAACAGTTCCAGCAGACTCGACTTGGCCTGGCGCTCAAACGTCCCTCGACCAGTCAATGTCGCACCGGCATGAATCCCCTCAAGTTCCGTAAACTGAACAACGTCGCCGGTCCACCTCACGCGACCTCGCAATTGTTCAATCGTATAAGGGAATCCGTGAAAATTCAGGCTGCCGTCGTAAACTGTCTCGATCAGATCTGGCTTGTATTTGTTGCCAAGCCCAGCGGCTCTGCTGAGTTTCAACCAGACATCATGACGACAGCTTAACTTGATCGCCTCAATGGCTCGACGGACTTCCGGCGGGCATGCCGCAACCGATTCATCATCTAACGGCAGATTCTTACTCTTGAGTACGATTTCCGCCTCGTGCGCCGGGCCAGGATTTTTGACGATCCCTTTGACGAGGACCGGTTGTCCGGCGTATTTCCCTTTGGCGTCAAACGTGACCACACTGTTCCGAATATGCAATTCCCCTTCAACGTTTCGAACGGTCACGGGAAATCGTTTTTCGGTGACGGTCCCTCGTGAGATTCGCAGATCGAGTTCCGGTCGCCAGACTCCACCGTCTAAAACCAGGGTGCCATCGGCGTCGCATTCGCCTGTCAGGCCAAGCTTTTGAACAATATCACGTAGTGTGTCTGGTAATCGGGATATAATCGCGTCGTTCAGTTCGATCCCTCGCAACTTGAGGGTCCCTTCAATCGGCTTGCTCGGAACGACCGCTCCATCGAAGGCCAGTTGCGCCGGACCATTCGATGCTCGGATGTCACTAACACTGATCTCTCGATGATTATCAACATAAATATTTCCGCGCAAGTCGTGGAACGGGAACGGCAGTAGTTCGTGATCGATTTGCCCGTCAACGATCGAAGCGAGCACACGGTATGTTAAATTGGCACCTGGTTCGTGCTGGCCTAATTGAAATGTCAGATCGCACGCACACCGCAGGCCGAAGTCCGGATAGGGCGATTTCGGATCAACCGGACCTCCAGACCTTAACGCAGCACCTGACTGTCCCGATCGTGTGACTTCCGCCTGTTGGGGCTTCACACTCTCAATCCAGTCTGCGGCTTTTGCAACATGCGTCTCCAACCCCGGGTAGAGGTCGCAGAGAAGCTGAATCGTTCCTGAATTGACCGGGACACGCCAAGGTTCACTCGAGACACATTCCCATGTCGGTCCATCAAGATTGAAGTCGATGTCGAGAGCCAGGGGACCCGCAGGATCAAGCAGCGTCTCGATCTGAATCGCCAATCGTCGAGAATCCTTCGGGGTCGCCATCACTTTGAAGTTTTGGAACTTCAGTCGTCGAGACCTCCGATCAGGTAATTGTAACTCGACCGAAATCGTCCCGTGTTCCACTTCGACATCAGGAAGAACTGATCCCGACGATGACGTAAATGCCAACTGTCGTAAATTCCAGTCTCCGGCAGGGCCACGAACAGCCCGTACTGTTGGATTGATGACACGAAGTTTTTGGATGACGACATTCTCGAAATCGGCCAGTTGATTCGATTCGAGCGCGGCCACAACCAGGGGGACTTCGAAAGAAGGTTTCTCGTCATCGTCATCAGGCAAACGAATCGTCAGTCCGTAAATCCGGACGACGGGACCGGTCATGTCCCATTGCGCTCGAGCAATCTCGAAGTGAACTGTCGGTGACATCGCTTCTAGCTGGCGCAGCACCATCAGCCTTAGCTCTTCGTCACTTCGAACGTATAACCAATATGCCGCACCGCCTCCCACGACTGCCAGAAGCAGCACGAGAACGATCATCCATCTGAGGATTGCGGCCACGTTCAAGTCTCGTTATGAGGAAGGAAATACCTTCAAAACTGAATGAAATTATTGATCGTTAAGAGCAGGCTGATTGACGTGAAGCAATCGGGTGAAACCGATTGCTGCCAATACGGCCAGCGGATACTCGGCAGGCAGGCGATATCGTAATGAGCCGACGAACAACAGATGCAACAATGCGAAATAGAAAATGGGGGCCGCAGTCAGGATCAACAACCAGATGTCACGGCGTGAGAACCAGGCTCCGAGACCTGCAAACAGGATCAGCGGGGCATAGGCCAGCCAGGCGACCGTATGAATCAACGGATGTTTGAACTGAGGTGTATTCGGTGCGGGACTCCAATAACGTACCTGCTTCACCAGCGCCAGCCAAATCACTCGTTGTGGGTGCGAAGCGGCGAAGGCCCAGGAACGTCGCCGGTACTCGCGGTCCATTTCAAATTCGCTCATCGTCTGCAGCAATCGATCCTTTTCAAAAAACTCCATATCGCTATCGCCCGTGGCATCAGGGTTCAACCCGTCGTAAAGGCTCGGTCCGACCCATAAGGTTGTGGGCACGAAATGACCGGTGACCCACGCATTACGGACCGTCCACGGTGCGAGGACAATTCCCAAGGCAAGGCAGATGACAAGTGAAACAGCCAACTTCCACCGTACGGACTGATTTCCATAGAACAGAAACAGAACCGACAATCCGGGTCCCACCAACAGCCACGTTGGCCTCATAAAGGTTGCCAGTCCAACCAATGCCCCCGTCTGAGTCGCCAGACCGAATTGACCCTTAGCTAACGGACCGGGTTTCCGTTTGCTTCGGGCCAGTTTTGCAGCGGCAATCAGACTCGCAAGCATTGCGGCTGCGAAAGCTGTTTCACTCAAGAACATGACGCTGAATAAGGACATGACGGGCGAGACCGCTGTGTACGCGGCTGCCATCACACCAACTGTCTCACCAGCCAGTTCGCGACCAAGCCAGAAAGTCAGTCCACAGGCAATTGTACCGATGATGGCGAGCAGGATGCGGGCGGCGAAGGGATTGTCGCCAAACACGTATCTCGGCAGCGCAAGTAACGCAGGAAAACCGGGCATTCGTAACAAGCGACGTGGCGGGTCGAAGATCGAATACTCTTCACCAGCGGCAATGTGTCCAGCCAGTTCCCAGTATCCTTCAGCATCACCCGAAATCAGGCACAGTCGGCCCGGGGTTTTTGAAACTTCATGCTGAACGGCAAACGCCAACCCCAGACGCAATCCGAGCGCAACGAATAGCGTAAGCCAAAACCAGAAATTCCAACCGACCGTCGATGCCATGACGGGCTAATCCCCTTCCGAAGCCACTTAGGGGCGGGATCGTAGGGCGAATCGGCAAAAAGGGTCAATACGTGTTGTGAACCTGAGAATCGACCGTCGTTCGGTGCCGGATTTCGATCAGTTGGTATTGACCCACTCGCGGGGCAGCAATCGGTTGCCGTTCTTCGTCATATAGCTGGATATCCAGGTCATATTGTGGCACAAGCTGGCAAAACCGTTCGGCTCGCATCCGGCCACCGTCAACAAACCATGCGACGCCGTCCGGCGTCAGCATTTTTCGAATCAATTCCAGCAACGGTTCGTGGTTGCGATCTTCGTAAAGTAGCTCGCAACCCCAAAGGATGGGAAACTGCTTAGCCGGAGGCGATCGCCAGTCGAGAACCAGCCCCTGTCCCTTCACGAAACCGTTCCGACGAGCATTATACATCGCCAGATCGACCGCTTTGGGTTCATAGTCGCTGATCGTGACATTCAGGCCGCATGCCAGTCCTGCCAGACCAACAATCCCGATTCCCGCTCCGATCTCAAGGACTTCGGCTTCAGCGGGCCATTTGTATCTCAGGATCGACGAGACCATTTTTAACGCCGAAGGCCAGAGATAGGCCCAATAGGGCATATATTGGTCGCGATCAAAGGCCTCATGAACTTCAGGGTCTTCCAGAAACGCATCCGGTTCTGCCGGAAGTGTCAATCGAAATGATCGTCCTTCAATCGTCCATTCGCGCTCGGTCCAGCCTCCAGGAATCGCCGGTAACTCTTCTGGTTGACCAGCAACTGACTGAGGATGGTGACGAAATTCCAGTGTATCTGGATGGTTCGGTTCAGAAACGGACATCGGAATCAGGATCTCGAAAATCAGTGTGGATCGACCACAGGCATTGAAGCGGTCATTTCAGCAGGCGTTGCAGTCCAGTTGGCTGGATCCGCTTGTGGTATCAAAGGTGGGCCGCTGGCGATAGTCGGATTCGGCGAATTTGTCGAACTGACGATTTGAGGGGCCGTCACAGGGTCAGCGGCGATGACCGGCGGTTGGAAGGCCATTGCTGGCTGTCCAGCGATCGAACCGTTCGCCAATCCCGCCATAACGGGTGAATCGAAGTTCGGAAGCGGATAAGCGGTAATGACCTGTCCATCTTCATTCACTCGGCCATTACGACCGATGCGTGGTGGCGGGTTTGAGCGTGGATCTTCCAGGGCAATGGCTTGAGCGTCGGTACCAAACGGAACGGACGAAGCCATCGTCGGTGATGAAGTCATGATCGGCCCACCAGCGACCATCGGAGCATCATAGGGATTCTGCATCATTGCAGCGCGGCGACCGCTTCGGCCCGATGTTCCAGGTTCAACCAGGGTGGCAAGTCGTGACTGGACTTCCGGCTGATCCCATTTCGCGGCCAATGATCGTTGATAGTAAGCCGTCGCTTCATCGGCACGACCCGTTTCATGATACAGTTGCCCAAGGTGAGCCAGTGCCGTCGGATGAGTTGGGCTAGCTTTCAACGCGTTTCGTAACGACTGTTCGGCTCCAGCGACATTACCCGTTTCTCGTTGAATCCAGGCCAATTCGACGTGCGACTCAGGAACATACGGTTGAGTTTCGGCCCATCCCAAAAGTAAGTCTTGAGCCTCAGGTGTTCGACCCTGACTGGTCAAGACCTGAGCCAGCGAATGATACGTCGGCTGGTGCATGGCATTAATCGTCAGGTTATGTCGCAGAATCTTTTCGGCTGAGGCCGCGTCACCTTGCTTTTGAACGGCCATGGCAAGATTGTAACGGTAGTCAGCATTGCGCGGATCGTCGGCGATCGCTCGTGCAAACTGATGTCGTGCCTGGGCATAGTTCCCACGCTGATATTGTTTCATTCCAGACCGATTCATGGCCCAGCCGCTGGTGCCGTTGCAACCAACATTCAAAAGAACCAGACCGAGCACAAGTGCGCGACATAAGCCGCTCGGCGACAAGAGGCCGTCAATACGCATGATTCCGCAGCTCCTGATAATCGGGAGGTAAATTTGACCCGCTGTGGACTGAACGAATTCAGACCGTTGCGTGAGTTGTGTAGCAAGATGTGTTGTGGGAGATGGAGGACGGGAACATAGTTCAGATAATCAACTCCGACAAGACAACTTTCCCCGAACTTGGGTTTCCCGGACCAAAACCGAAAAAATAAAGCCAAAACTCACGAAAACTGGTCGAAACTGCCGGTCAAACGTCTGCCAATCTCATGTGCCACTTCTTCGGAGTTTTCGGAGAAGCAGTGTCTTTGCATTGAAAAACCAGTGCTCTAACCTGAAGAGCACTGCTTGACCGAGTACGGTCAAGCAGTGGCACATATCTTTTCCATTCGCCCCCGATTTCGCGACGAAAGACCCTTTACGCTATCGTCGACTGCCTTACAAACCTTTTCTCGCCAGTCGTTCCGCCGACGTTCCACTCAATCGCCAGAACAATCCCGGGTGGACGACGTACTCACAAATCGTTGACGTAATCAACCCCCCAAGGATTACGGTGGCCACAGGATACAAAATCTCCTTGCCAGGCTGTTGCCCACCCATCACGAGTGGAACTAACCCGATTCCCGCCGTCAAAGCCGTCATCAGGACCGGCGCCAGTCGTTCCAGGCTGCCGCGAACGACCATCGATTCCGTAAAACCTTCACTCTCTTCACGCATCAGGTGCAGGTAGTGTGAAACCAGCAGAATCCCGTTCCGTGCCGCAATACCACCCAGAGAAATAAAACCGACGAGACTCGCCACCGTCAAAGTCTGACCGGTTAACCACAACGAACAGGCACCACCCACAAAGGCAATTGGTAACGCCGACATGATTTGCAGCACGATCGTCGTCGATGGAAATAGCGTGTACAGGACAAGAAAGACTCCGACGACCGACACAATGCTCATGATCGCGATTTGCCGAGTTGCTTCTTGTTGAGCTTCGAACTGACCACCGTATTCGACAAAATAGCCTTCTGGCATGTCGATCTTGGCCACGGCACGTCGGATGTCTGCCACGACACTCCCCAGGTCTCGACCCGCTGCGTTGCCGCGAATCGCAATCCGTCGACGGGTCCGTTCATGGTTAATCGTATTCGGACCACCCGCTTCATAGATTTTGGCCACCGCTGAAAGAGGTATCCGACCTCCTCCAGGCAGCGTCAACGACAGACGTCGTACCGCCTCAATGTCGGTTCGAGATTCGTCATTCAATCGCACAACCAGGTCAAACGTCCGCTGCCCGTCGAGTACCGTCGAAACGACTCGACCGTTCATTGCCGTCTCGATGAATTCGTTAACTCGACCCGCTGTCAGACCATAAAGAGCCAGTTGTTCCCGGTTCAATTCCAGTCGAAGTTGCGGAATCAGTTGTTGCGACTCGACAACGGGTGGCAACAGACCAGGAATGTTCCCCAGCGAGTTCTTAATCTGCTCCGCCTTCTGTCGCAGAACATCCAGGTCATCGCCAAACACTTTGATCGCGATTTGAGCCGTCACGCCCGACAGCATGTGGCTCATCAGATGAGCCAGCGGCTGTTCGACTTCGTATTCGATTCCGGGAACATCGTCCAGTTCCTTCCGCAGCGTTGCCAAAGCATCGGCTCGGGTCAGTCCACTCTTCGGATTCAGCGTGACAATGTATTCCGTGACATTGACCCCTTCAGCATGTTCATCCATTTCGGCCCGACCACTTCGGCGTACGAACGCTGATACCAGGCCGGTTGGGTTCTTGTCAGCCGAACGAAGATGCGTGGCGAGTGCCGCGTCGACCATTTGGCTTGCTCGATTCGATGCTTCCAGCGATGAACCGGGTGGTAAAGCGAAATTGATTTGAGCGGCTCCCTCATCAAATGCGGGTAGAAAGTCGGTACCCAGATTCAGCACGAGTACGACACTGGCCGCAATCGCCGCACTGACAATTGTGAGGATCACGGTCAATCCGGTTCGTGAAAGGCTTGTCTGGATGACGGGAGTGACCCATCGTTTGAGAAGTCGTAAGAGCGGGCTGTCGCCACCGTGTCCGACGCTGCTAGCGTCGGCATTGTTACGATTGACGTTTCTGACACCAGCAATGTCTCGTCCGACGCTAGCAGCGTCGGCCACGGTGGCTGAACCACTCAGCAGAAGACTTCCCAGGACAGGTGTGATCGTCAGCGAAACAACCAGTGAAGCGAGAATCGAAACGATGTACGCAATCCCCAGCGGTGTGAACAGTCGGCCTTCGATCCCCGATAACGCGAACAGCGGGATAAATACCAGAATCACGAGCATCGTACCGAACACGATCGAGCTGCGGATTTCGATGCTCGCATGGTAAACCACTTCCAGCACCGGTTTCGGATTTGACAATCTTGCGTTCTCGTTCAGGCGACGAAAGACGTTTTCAATGTCGACGATCGCATCATCCACCAGTTCACCCATCGCGACCGCCAGCCCCCCCAATGTCATGACATTGATCGAGATGCCGAACCAATAGAAAACCAGTCCGGTGATCACGATCGACAAGGGAATGGCCGTCAACGTGATAAACGTGGTCCGAAAATTCATCAGAAACAGGAACAACACGATCAGAACAAGAATCGCTCCGTCGCGCAAGGCTTCAAAAACGTTGTGAATTCCACGGTCGATGAATTCACGTTGTTGATAGAGTTCCGTAACGAGTTCGATGTCTTTCGGCAGCGATCCCCGAAGGCTCTCAAAGGTCCTGGTGATCTCTTCTGTCAATTGACGAGTGTCCGCCGTCGGCTGCTTCCCGATGGTCAGCACTACGGCGGGATGTCCGTTCACGGACGAATCCCCCCGTTTCAACTGAGGCCGTTCTTCAACACTTGCCACGTCGCGCAGCAGCACAGGTCGCTCGTTGGAACTCTTAACCACAGATTGAGCGAGATCCTCTTTCGACTTAATTCGTCCCAAGCCTCGGACCAGATATTCCATTGAACCTCGTTCAAGATACCCACCCGTCGCGTTCTGATTCGCTTCGCCGATCGACGCTTCGACTTCAGCCAGCGTGACGTTATGAGCCGCCAGGCGATTCGGATCAACCAGCACTTGAAACTGCTTTCGTCCCCCACCCATCGGAATGACTTGCGACACACCGGGAATCGTCAGCAAGCGGGGACGGACGACCCATTCCGCGAAAGTCCGAACCTGCATCGGTGACGTCGTGCCGTCTCGGCTGTACAACCCGACCATCATGATCTGCCCCATGATGGAACTGATCGGCGCCAGTTCGGGTTTGACTCCTGCCGGCATGCGACCAAGCACCGTCGCGATCCGTTCATTGACGATTTGCCGAGCCAGATAAACATCCGAACTCCAGCCAAACTCGACATAAACGACCGACAGCCCGATTCCCGAAGAACTTCGCACGGTCAGGACTCCCGTCGAACCATTCAGAGCGGTTTCCAATGGAAGCGTGACGAGTGTCTCTACTTCTTCAGGAGCCAGTCCGGGGCATTCGGTCATTACGACAACGCGTGGTCGAGTCAAACTCGGAAAGATATCGATCGGCAGACGTGCCATCGTGATCGAACCAAGGACCAGCGTTACCAGCGACAGGCAGACAACCAGCAATCGATTCTGCAAGGCGAAACGAATGAGTGCATTCATCAGTGATTATGCCCTTCATGGCTGTGTCCTGCATGGCTATGTCCGCTTTCACCACCCCCTTGCGACTTCTTCATCGCGAGGTTCAACTGATAAGCTTGGTTGCGAGCGACGAAATCACCTGGAAACAAAGCCCCGTCGTTCGCCAGAACCGCCTCGCGGGAATCGAGTGATTCAACCCGCACGGCCACTCGTTCCAGAAGTTTTCCGTTCATTCGAAAGACGTACGCGTCGGCTCCTTCTCGGACGATCGCTTCGGCGGGCAGGACGACTCGTTTCGTGAAATGATTGACCGGTACCAGCAAACGCACCTTTTGTCCCGGCTTGAATCGCCAGGCTCGATACGTGAGACCATTATTCCCGGTGCTGTCACGCAGGACTTCATTTTCCAGCGGGACATAGAACCGCAACGTGCTCGAATCGACATCGATCACGTTATCGCTATAGAGAATCGTTAATCCCTCGCGGACAACAGGCGATTCATCCGACGTCTCGAAAACCGCCTTCACCGGCCATTCGTTTTCCAATGCCCGCGCCACGAGATGGCTTTCACGTTCGAACGCGCGTCCAGCGATCAGCAGATGCGAATGCCGGGCAAGTCGACAAAGTTCGTTACCCGGTTGAACATGCTGGCCAAGATGAGTGTTCAATGCCTCGACGGAGTACACCGAACCATGTTCATGATTTCGTGGAATGGCCAACGGGCCGGGACCATGACCATTGTCAGCGACCGTATTTCCCGTCAGCTTGATCGGCGCAGCTTCTTCGTCCCCGGTAAACGTTCCGGCGGGGACTCGGACTGTCATCCGACGAATCAGCGTCTTGGTTTTGATGATCTCATCGATCTGTGCAGGCGACAGTCCACGGACCAGCAATTCCTGAGTCTGGATCAGTCGTTGAGATTCCAGTCGAGTCCGCTCGTATTCCTTCTCAATTTTCCGCATGGCAGGTGTCGCGCCAGACTCAACGGTCGGAGCAATCCTCTCGATTTGCAATTCGACCAGTTCCATTTCCTGAAGTGTCTTGAGCAACGCCGATTCCGCATTCGCCAGCAATTCCGCTGTGGGCTGAATATCGACTAATGGATCACCCGCCCGAACTGTCTGACCCGGAAAGGCATGAATCTTCAGCACGATCCCATGCACCGTGGACGAAACTCCGTGTTCGCTGTGACCCGGTTCTTCGATCACTTCCGCCGGGATCGAAATCGTCTGCCACCAGTCCTGTAGTTCCACCTTTCCCGTTTGCAGACCAAGGTTCTGCCGCGCCCGATCCGTCAACGAGATCGACGTCGTCGCCCCCTGCCCCGTCGCCGCATGAACATGTCCAGCATGTTCCGACGAAGCTTCGGATGCGAGAGTCGCAGACGTGTGATTCAATAAAGGAAGCCAATGATCGCGAGTGAAATAAGCAAAACCACCCACGCCAGCGATCAAACCAACCCCAAGCAATTTCCGCAGAAGTTGCGGTATCCGTTTCGACATAGAAAGGCCTCCTCGCCAAACCTGTAGCAGCGACTTCTAGCCGCTGAAAATTAAGCGTAAGCGTGGAGGTTGGAAGCCTCCACTACGAAAAACGGGCGGATTCAAAACCCGTAGCATGGGCTTTAGCCCGTGCAGCGCACCAGAATGTGCAGCGCAAATCTCACACAAAAAAAGGCAACGGGCGCGTGCGAATACCTAAATCCGGTAAACACAAAGAACGGCACGTTCCGGCGCAGCCGGACGCAACGGGACATCACCAAGTCGATCTCGATTCGTCGAAGATTCCATCATCGACCAAAGACCAACAAATTCCTCGGACCAACACAAATCGAATCCTTGAATCACCACCAACTGAGACACATCAAAACGTTCGGCCGTCAAATAAAAGAGATGTGTCCCCACACAAACGTGATGCTGATGTCCATCCGCAGGACGATCTTGATTGTCTCGATCAACAGCCTCGCCGATCTCGATTGTTTCATGGTCGTGATGACCACAATCACAATGACCGGAATCAACGATCTCGCAAACTGCCTGCGGAGAATGATCCTTATGACAAACCGACGCACAAACCCCGGCACAACAGCAAGCAAATTGCTGAGCGGCAAAGCTGACGAGCATCGCAAATGTGATCAAACGACTCACGCGGATTCCTTCAAAGTTCAGCGGTGAGTGTGTCCGACACCGCTAACTGGTGTCAACACCGAATTGGATTCGCTGACGTTTGCCGATTTCCGAGGTCGGTCTTGCTGGAAATCGCCCAATTCCGGTAGAAATTGCCGATCAATACTTATCGACGGACGGAGTCCGCGCGAGTTTCGATCGCCTTTCACCGGCAGGGACGCCATGTACGCAGGCAATTGGCTGACATTTAAGAATTTACGACGCCCGTTTCAGATCGGCTCAACAGCTTTGTTTGGGCGACTGGGGTTGGGGATCTTTCTTGGAGTTGTTGCCGTTTCGACGTGGCAGCAGTTCAGCCTGACGTTCGGCCTGGATCCGCTGCTGATGCTAAGCGTCGGCCTGGTTTTATCAATAGCCCTTTGGTTCGGTGAGCGTTGGCGGCCGGCACAAACGAAGGCCTCGCAAGGTTCAGGTCTCGCGTACGTGTTGTGGTGCCTTTGCGCCTGGTCGATCCTCAATCCATTCTGGATCGATACGATGACCACGGTCATGGGTCACGTGCCCCAAACATGGCTGGAGAATTCCACAACCAAATTGATCGTGTCACTCGCGATTGCACTCGGTGCCTGGCTGATTCCCGGCATGTTGTGGGGTGCTGTGATCACGCAAGGCGCTGTTCGCGGAAATAGTAGCGGGGGCTTTCAGCCACCACGAGATGTTATGTTGCACGGGCTAAAGCCCATGCTACGGAATGGAACATCCCCATCGATCTTGTTGGGGATCGCATGCGGGCTCGTGTTGAATTCCGTCGTCCTTGCTCCCTGGTTTGGCGTCTACGCTCCCACGATTGCCGCGTCGGTACTGGCGACCGGCATCAGTTTGTGGGTGCGGCGAACTTCCGTGACTAGCGAAGTCCAAGGCTCGATTTCGCCGACAGGAATAACCCCAATTTGTGTCGGAATGGCGTTTCTCATCGGCGGATTAGCGGCTTGTGAAATTCGACTGGCCAATCAATTGATGCCGCATGGTGCCTCGGTCATCTTCACACAAGTGGCCGGAATCATGGCCGGGGTCGCCTGCGGGTTATGGCTGGTTGTGCGTCTACGCGGGTCTTCTGACCGAGCGGCATGGTGTGGATTGTCTGCCGCTGCTGTTTCCAGCCTGCTGATCTGTGCCCATCCATCTCTGGTCGATTTGTCCCTCTGGATGAATGCAACACTGACAAACGTGACATTGTTAATGTCGGCTCGCGTCCTCGTATTAATGGCAACAACGTTTCCCTTTGGTATGGTCCTCGCCGGAATGACGAGGTCAAACGAAGATCGCACGTCACCCCGTAGCATGGGCTTTAGCCCGTGCAACAAATCATCAAGCGACGGCCTTCAACCGTCACCAAAAAATCCATCACCCACCACACGCGGAGAAGTCGCCTGGGGAATGCCGTTCCTGTGTGGCATGGCCTGCTGTGTTTACGTACTCGGTGGAACGATCAGTCTGTTCCCTCTCATGACAACCTGCATCGCACTGCTGATCGCAGCTTCTGCGTTTATTCGCGTTCGCACGTCAGGTTGGGTCATCTCCTATCGAACTGCGCCGGTTGCAGCCTGTTTGCTGCTCATGACATGTTCATTGCCGATGTGGCGATTCAACGACGATGCATCGCGAACCGCGAAAGTCCTCTTTTCGACCCCGGCTTTTGTGGCTTACCGGTCTGGATGGGACGTAAAACAACTGTCTGCTCTCGACGACATCCGCATGATTCATCGTCAGGAAGGCCCATCTGGGTCCCTGACGCTGTGGCGAGGACGAGTCGCCGAACTCTACGTCCGTGAGGCCGGCGTTCCCCGTTCGGTCATTACCAAAAACTCCGATATCGTTCCTCAGTTTGCTCCGGAAGTCCTGCAAGCGGTCTATTCGATGGTTATTGCCGAACGACCGGGTCGAATCTTGTTGCTGGGTCTTTCCGCCGGTGTGCCGCTCTCAACCTGCCTCGAATTTCCAATTCGTGAGGCGGTCTGTGTCGAAGGAGATTCAAGTCTGATCGAACTCGTCAAAGGACCACTGGCTCGTGAAACTGGCATTGATCCGCTGATCGATGATCGAGTCACTTTGCGACGCGTCAGTCCTGAATTGGCCTTAATGACGAAAGAAGCCGAACCTTTCGATGTCATCTTGAGCAGCCCGCCATCGTCATCGATGACTGACGGTGCAGCGGCGTTCACTCAAGAGTTTTATACTCGTGCCTCAAGCCGTTTGTCCGATCGAGGCTTGTTCTGCCAGCGATTCGAATGCGTTGACTACGGTCCAGAACCGTTAAGAATTGTGCTGAAGTCGATGCGTCGAGCGTTTCGGCAGGTGATCGGCATCGAAACGGCGGCGGGCGAGTTCTTATTGTTCGGTGCGAATGCCGAAGATGTCTTTATCCCTGGCGAACTGGCAACGCGACTGGAGTTGCCGCATGTCCTCAGGATTCTTGCTCGTAGCGGCCTGGATTGGTCAACTCTTCTGAATCAACCTGCCTACGACCACGAAGTCCTCCGCGAAATCTGTGACGAATCTCGCAGCCCGGCGAATTCCATGTTTAATGGCCTGTTGGCATCACAGACACCAATGGAAGTCATGCGTTGGGGGAGTAAACAGCAGGAAGTTCAAGCAGTACTGACGTCGACCCGACTTTCAAAAGCTCCTTTCTGGACCGAGGCCGCAAGCGGTCAACCGAGCCTGCTCGAAAACGAAATTCAGCAATCCCGCCGATCGCGACTGGTCGAATGGCTGGGAGACAGTCGAGTTTCACTCGAACTATTGCGACGATTGAATGAAGTCACCACTCAACAGAATCTGGTTTACGAAAATCCCGATGCCCATTGGTGGGAATACCGTAACGCCCTACGAAAACAGCTTCAGGATCGACCTCGAACCGTCGTTCAACAGGTCAAAGCCATTGATGAAAAACCGACGCTTCATCCCGAAGATCTTCGGCGACGTGATTACTTTGTTGCTTTAGGAAATGCCGTACGCCGCAAGAAGCCGACCAGGGAACAGATTGCGGCCGTCGAAGAGTACCTCCAGCCGTACGATCCACTGCTCAGTTATTTTGCGAGACAGGAAATCGCAGACATGCTGGCTCGTTGCGGCGAAGATGCCGGACGGGAAATCGCCTACCGTCTGCACGTGATCTTCTTCGTCCCCACGCGCGATTCCTCCGTTCGAAACGTTGCCACGGCGATTGAAACGGTCGTCAATCACCCGGAAGCGGTCCCGGACGATTCCGTCCGGTTCGACGTGATCAACGGCCTGATTCAGACACTGCGGACACGCTGGGAAACTCGTCAATTCATCTCACAGACATCCGTGAAAAAGGTTCTGGAAGATGTCGATCAAAGCCTGGTCGCCACAGAAAAAGGAGTCACCTCTCTGGACGAGATCGCCACATCGGCAGGTGTCTCCGACAAAGAATGGCAGGCCCGAAAACAAGTCATCGAAAAGCTGCTTCTACGTCCGCTCAGGACGTACCGAGCCGAAGTCAAATCGAGACAGGACCGCAGCCAGATGCAAGCCCGAGCCCTTCTAAACAGCATCGAACCGGCACAGCCGGATGATGCGCGTCGAGAGACGGGTTTAGAATAGTTGAGTCACTCGCGCGTTGTGACCGGGAAACAAGAACCCCGTAGCATGGGCTTTAGCCCGTGCAAATTCTGTGATCGAACGTTCCAGACGGTATCGACGAAATCAACCAGGTGAGCCGGGGGGTGTCAACCCCCGGATTCTTCGATCGTGGTTCAACATTCCCAACATCCTTCACAACAATTGACGCCGACAAAGTCGAGCGAATTCGTTCCCCGCGATCAATTCCGGCAGAAATGCAGTCACCCCTGCTTCACGCAGTTGCCATTCCAGTTCCGCAGTTGCGGCCGAACCAATGGCGACGATGGGAACGCGAGTCGGATGTTTGGTGACTTCAGTCGCAAGCCAGGCCAGACAATCCGCAATTGCCGCATCGAGATATATGACAATTAACGCCTTGGAAAAACCATTGACGATAGGAAACAGGTCGCCAACCGAACGGCATTCCAATACAGCCACGCTGTCCGATTGAAATTGGCGCTGAAGTTCAGGACCCCAGTACGGCTGAAGTTCAAAGACCGCGATTACGGCATCAGGGGAATTGATGGACATGTCGCAGTCTCCAGGAACACGATCAAGAATGTGATACCGTAGGTCAAACGGCGGGTATAGACCCGAAAGCGAAGAAAAGAAAGATTGGAACACTAATCAGCACTCATCTTCGCTAATCAGAAAATTCAAAAGTCATTTGATTTCTCTTGATTCTAATTCGCGCGATTCGTCAGATTCGTGGTCAAAAATCTTTCTCCGTATTCCTAATTGTTCAGAGCACAACTCAATCACGAGATTCGCGTGAAGTCTTCTCTGCAAGTGGAATATTTGCTTCCTGCATCGATTCTCAACGAAAACAGGCGACCGTTTCCAGTCGCCTGCTTTGAAATTCTGATTCCTCTTCTGATAGCACGTCTAAGCTGTCAATTATGATCGTCGTCGCCGACAGGCCCCAATTGCCAACCCGATTGCGCCAAGCGCGAATAGCGAGATGGAACTCGGTTCCGGCACCGTGGCAGTCCCACCACCGTTGTCGACAGTCAGTAAAAATCCCTCTTGAACTCCGTTAAGGAAGCCGTAACCCACAATTTGCCCATCGTTGTTAATTCCGGCCGGCCATTGAAGGTTCCATCCTGAATTCGGTGAGATTAAATCGTTCAGGTCAGTCATCGTACCATTTGAATATAAATACCCATCAACGGACCCTCCAGCTGTTGAAGATGATCCGACCACTTGCCCCATATCGTTTATCGCATTGACAGAGAGTAAACTACGGCTGTTGTCGAGCGTACCTAAATCGGTAAACACGCCCGTTGAGGAATAGATGACAGCTTCGGTCATCGTGTTGCCGTTAATTGAACTGGTACCTGCAATATCGCCGGCGTTGTTGATCGCCGTTGGTCTGAATCCGCCCAAATCGGTCATCACCCCGCCGCTATACTCGAACCCGTGTATCACGTAGGTAACTGTTGTGTCGGAAAAACCGATGATCGTTCCCGCGTTATTAATTCCAAGGGCATGGCTGGTTGCTCCCCCAAGTGTCCCGAGGTCGGTCATTACGCCTCCGGAATAAACGAATGCTCTTTGGTCGACACCGCTGTAAGATGTCCCAACGATCTGTCCTGTGCTATTGATTCCATTAACTTGGCTACCAGACCGTCCCCCCAGCGTTCCGATATCCGTCATCGTACCATTGGAATAAAGGAAGCCGTGTGTTGCACCTTGAGCGGTCGCGGAATTACCAGCGACTTGTCCGGAATTGTTGATAGCAACGCCAGCGCTATTTGCGCCGCCAAGCGTACCAAGATCGGTGACTACTCCGTTTGTAGAAATAAACGCATGGTTTGAAGGTGACGAACCCCCAGTGAACTGTCCTGCATTGTTGATTCCGTTTGGGCGAAGGCCACTTCCACTTCCGTAAGGCCCCAGGTCAGTCACGATATACCCGGCTGTTGCGAATCGCGATGAGAACACGCAAAAAAACACAGCCAAACAGATCTTTCGCATTTCAAAATCCCCTTATCTTTCAATGGTTATCGTTCACCGTTCGAGACATAAAAGGCGCGAGACACTTTGCCTCGACGACTGTCACCGTCGGTTGAATCGCAATTACAGACTTGGCACATCTTTGGGCTTTGCCAGCGTGATTGGCTTGGCGGAATAGCTAAAGGAGTCGTGAGTCGTTTTCACATTTCCTGACTTGTCGATCTCGACCGTGGTTCCTTTGATGGTCGTTTCGTCGATCGTGAGCGTGACAAATCCCCAGGCGTCATCCACGCCATACTGAAGCTGTGCCTTGGTGTCCGGGGCAACGTCGCCTGGATTGGAATGAATCTTGTGAAGGTTGTGATATCCGCCGTTCCCAGACACGATGAATGGTGTCGGACCGTTTGGACTGATTGCCTTCTCGATCCGTTGATTGTTGTGGACATGGCCAGAAATCACCAGATTTGGCACGCGACCCGTGTCCCGGATCGCGTTTTCTAACGCATCCGCCATGCGGGAACTGCCGCTATGGAAGTCGTCAAACGAATAAATCGGATGGTGTAGAGCCAGAATCAAGGCTCGGTCCGTCGGCGCCGTAGCGAAAATGGCTTAAACGAAGTGTCACGGTGGGAGACCGCGTGAAGAGGGCTGACACCGGGGTGAGCTTGCGAATTTTTTGACGCCGGATGCTGACGCACAGAACCCTGTTGTAAAAATGGCGTCTGTTCGGGGTCGAATTCGAATCTACTTTGTGGCACTTTCTTATTCCTTCCTGGCGGTTGAGACCTTTCGTGATGGAAAAGTCGCTAGGGCAAAAGCCCGTTAACCACCCCCGTGGAGGGGGTGGGGTTTCGTAATTTCGAATGCGGCGACGCGTGGCAAAATCAGACTTATTTCGTTGGCTCGAGCACGAAGTAGCCGGTTGTGAATTTTGGTTGCTTATTCGCCGGAGCGATGTCGTCACTTGTCTGAACGATCGTTCCTCGGACGACCAGCGGGTTAACGGCGCTGATATCCTGGCCAAGCTTCGCGGGAACGAAGACCCCTGCCAGTTCGTTTGTGAACTGCTTGCCACCAGGGAGTTTCATGACAGCAGTGATGAAGACTTTTGTCGGAGTTCCCGCAACGACTTTGCATTTCAAGTCCAGCTTGATCGGAGCCCCTGGGAATTCCAATTGGCCTTTTGTTCCCCCTTCATTGATGTTGACGACACCTGTCGGTGACCACCGAACAAAGGTTGGAACGGTCTCTTCCGTTCCCAACGAAACATGATCAGGACGGTAGCTTTGGTATTTCCATTTACCTTCGAATGTTACGGGACTGTCTTTAGTACCTTTTGTCATTGGGTGCTCTTTGCTTCGGTGTAATGGGATGAGGTCCGTTGCTTTCTGGATGTTCTGCGGTCGGGGGCTTCCCCTCTTTGAGTCCATCCGAAATCGATTCGTCGGTAGGGCAAAGGCCCGTAACCACCCCCGTGGAGGGGGTGGGGTCGCGGAAATCCGACTGGCGGGTTGGCCTTTGACACGTTTAACGTTTGAATCTTTCAGAATTTGTTTTTAGGATCACGTTTCAGCTAAAGTCGCTACATCAAATCGATGCCTCGATACGAAACGCTCAGATCGAGCCCAATGGAAAATCGTGACGTTCATGTCGGGAGAATCTTCATCGGAAGCCGGTCGCAGCTCGGGAAGCCTCTCCACCAGCGTGCTGGAGCGTGCCTTAGTTGGCGATCAGGACGCGTTTCGAAAAATCACCGACTTGTTCGACGGGCTGGTCTATTACTGGTGTCGGAAACAAGGACTGCTTGAAGAAGACGCGAAAGATGTCAGTCAGGAAGTATTCACGACGGTCGCAACCAAACTTCGACTGTTTCGTCGGGAATCACCCAACGACAGTTTTCGTGCCTGGATTCGTCGAGTCACCCGAAACAAGATCGTAGATCACATCCGGGCCGAGAAATTGCGGATTAAGGCGATTCCTGGTCAGGGTGTCGACAACGAGATCCCAGAGCCCCCCATCGTAATTGACCTGGACGACGATCCCGTTCGCGAAAAGGCGGAACTTTTTCAACGTGCGGTGCAATTGATTCGCCAGCAATTCAGTGAGCGCGACTTTCAAGTCTTCTGGCGCGTTACTGTGGATGGAATGTCCGGCAAAGATGCGGCTGAAGAATTCGGGATGAAATCGAATGCTGTCTTCATCGTCATTTCGAGGATCAAAAAACGGGTCCGTGCGGAATTTGGTGATCTGATTGATGAAGGAGATCAATCATGATCGTTGATTGTCCGGATGTGGAACTGCTGGAGGCCTTTCTCGATGGACGAGGGAGCGATCAACTGGCTGATCATGTCGCGGACTGTTCAAGTTGTGCCGAGAAGATGGAAAGTTTGCTGGAACAGGAACGGGATCGCATTTTCGCGGCGACGACAAAAGATCGGCTGGAAGAATTCCTCAACGAGCCAAATTATGCGGAGCTGAAAAAGTGGACCCGCTTGTTGGAGATCAACCCCTCAGCACAAGTTCCCGCCAACCGTCCAGAAAAAATCGGGCGATATGAGGTTCGACGCTTTATCGGAAACGGCTCGTTCGGTGACGTTTACGCCGTTTACGACCCTTTGTTCGACATCGAACGAGCGGTCAAGGTGTTGCGAAGCGGACTGTTTGACTCGGAATCGAGTCGGGATCAGTTTCTGGCCGAAGCTCGTCATGCGGTGAAAGTCAGTCATCCAGGGCTGGTCGACGTGCGCGATGTCGAGATCAATCCCGATCAGTCATTTATCGTGATGAAGCTGATCCAGGGTGAAAACCTGGAAAGGCGATTACGCCAGGGCCCGATGGACATTGCCACGACAGTCCAGATCATGATCAAAGTGGCTCAGGCCGCTCATCACGCTCACGAAGCAGGTTTAGTTCACCGCGATTTGAAGCCAGCGAATATCTTGCTCGATCAGCACCAGAATCCGGTGATTGCCGATTTTGGCCTCGTCTTCGATCAGAACGCACAAGATCCGTCTGATCCCTCGTTGGCTCGAGCGGGGACAAGACCTTATATGTCCCCCGAGCAATATTCCGGACCTCCCGCCATCATTGATGAGCGAAGCGATATCTGGGCACTGGGTGTGATTCTGGCAGAAATGCTGCATGGGCAACGTCCCTTTCCACAACGGGACCGTGAGGCTCTGCGGCAAGCGATTTGTGCCGAGGAACCGGTCCTTCCCAACGGAAAGCCGTTCGTTGAATTGAACCGCATCGTCAAACGCTGCCTCGCCAAGTTTCCTTTCAACCGCTATGCGACTGCGGCTGATCTGGCGAATGATCTCAACCGCTGGTCACGAACTCATTCGCCAAAGTGGTTTATTCGTTGGCAATACGGCTGGCGACGGAACCTGGCGATGGGGATTTGTCTTTTACTGATGTGCGGAGCTGCTTGGGCCGGTCAATTATGGGCGAGTCGAGAGAAGACTCTTCGAATGATCAGCGAGTTAGAATCGGCTGACGGCAGCCAGATTCTGTGGCGTGTGTCAGGACTCGCGGGTGTCCCAAGTGCTCTCAAGATTTTGAAAGACCGTCCCGTTCCACCTAATGATGCCGCGAAATTTCGGTTGAATCTGGCGACTGCTGCATGTGGTGGTGACAGTTCGGATTTGTGGACGGATTTAGCGGATTACTTGCAATCCACTGAGTCTCTGAACGAGATCGATGCCACAGTGAAATCGCTTCGCAATAAATCGAATTGTTTGGGATTGGTCGATGTTACCGTGAAACGATTGCACGAACAACAACGCGATGGTTCGCCGCTGTCGCCGAGAGCCGCGTTACGGCTGGCGGCGGTTGTCGCTGGCCTGCGCCCAGATGATCCAGTCTGGCCTGAGATCAATACGCAAATTGCGCACGAACTTGTCAGCGTTCCCGAACAGGACTTTGATCGTTGGCTCGATTTCTTTCAACCGGTCGGCGCGAGCCAGCTTTCCCCCGAACTGACACATCTAATGAACTCTAAAGAGGAGTCTGGCGAGCTACACCTTCGTTCCGCTCCGGCACTCGCAGCGTTTTTCAAAAATAATGCCGTTCAACTTGCCGATCTCGTTGAACAGGCGGATTGGGACGAGTTGGAACCGTTCGTGAAAGCACTAGGAAAGAATTCGGATCTGGCAATAAAGGAATTACGAGGGCGTTTTGATAGTCTGATTCGCATCTCGCGTCCATTACCCGCCAACGATGATGCGGACCCGACTGATCACGACGTGAAGACGGCTCGATTGGCTGTTGCGCTATGGCAATTAGGAGATCGAAAAGCTGTCTGTCAGGCATTACGTCACGATCCCGAGCCAACGCTTCAGACACTGGTGATTTTCGGACTCTCGAAGCAACCGATCGATGTGAAAGACCTAGTAGCCCACGTGGATCGTGTCCGCAGGGCGCCAAGGCACAAACACGCCGATGCGATCATGTTCGGATTGCTCCAAGTTCTATCTTTGAAACACCTGACTGGCATCAGTGGCGGAATCTCGGCCGACTGGCTTAATCAATTGTTTTTGCAGGAAACGGACGGTGGCGTTCACGCGATGAGTCGGCAACTCGCTGACTCGTGCGGGTTCGCATTGATCCATCCAAACCCCGGTCAACACGGCGATTGGGCCGTTGAACAAGTGGGTGGTGTCAACATGGATTTTGTCGTCATTGATAATCCCGTTTTCCACGCTGGTGTCTTTGATCGCATCGCGAAAGAAGGACACGCGAACGATGCGTGGAAATGGCACAAGCGAAGCATCCCTCGTCGATTTGAGATTGGGCTGCGTGAAATCACGTTCGACGAGTTCCGCCAATTCAATTCCGAATTCGGTCACAAGGCGGGACTCAATATTGCGGGAGATGCGGCTGCGGTGCCGATCAGTGAACAAGACGCATTCGAATTCTGCAACTGGTGTTCGGATCGGGCCGGTTTGCCGAATTGTTACGAATGGGACTCGGGTTTTAACCTGGTTCCAGCGGCAAACCATCTTCAACTTTCCGGATATCGGTTACCGACTGAAGGAGAATGGGAATGTACTTGTCGGGCTGCGACCGAAACGGGCCGCTTTTTTGGGCAATCAGCGAAGGTCGAAAATCGATTTATCGATTATGGTTGGGTGGAAGAGACGCCCAATAAAGTCTTCTACAACAGCGCACTGGTCAGCCAGCCGGTTGCAGGATTGCTTCCTAATCGTTGGGGGCTGTTTGACGCCTACGGCAACGTGCGCGAATTGGTTGAACTCTCTTCGCCCGTTGATAATTTCGTCGTCGTTACAGTTGATGAGCCGTTTGAAAAACCTGATGGTAAATTCAATGCGGTCGGTATCCCAGGCGCGATACGTACGATCGTACGCGGCCCAGGTGACACAGATAACGGTTTTGGCTATGCATTCAGCCACTGCCGATCAGAAGCTTTTGCCTTCTCCCCCAATGGAGGGATTCGACTCGCTCGAACACTTGTCGAAAGTGGACGTGATTAGCTCGTCTGCGTCACGTTAAATTATGTAACGTATTGTTC
The DNA here is from genome assembly GCA_903834925.1 of uncultured Schlesneria sp. GTDB lineage: Bacteria > Planctomycetota > Planctomycetia > Planctomycetales > Planctomycetaceae > Schlesneria. The sequence goes on along the minus strand of CAILLA010000173.1, from coordinate 5,960 downwards.
AGGAGAATAAAAATGAGTGATTTAACTGACGACCAAAAAGAGAGAATTAAGAAGAATCTTCCAAATGGACACTTTCTTTTTGATCCAGATTCGAAGCAGTGGTACGATCATACTGCGGCCGCAATCAGTCTCATTTCCACCAGCTATTGTGAATGGACATGGAATGGAACTGACTGGGGTTCAAGTCCTTCAACGTCGTGCCCGCACGGGTCTACATGCACGGCACCATCGGATCTCCGCAAAATGTCGCCAGGCACGATCGTTCGACAGCCGTGTGTCGCCAGTGGCCATTGAGCTCGGTAGTTTATAGCTGATGGGATCAAGCGTCCAAAATTCAAAATCCTCGGATCATGCGACCGGCGATAATGCTGTCGGTCGTATGATTCGTTTTGATGTCTGGAACGCCCGTCTTTTGTTGAACAATCCCGACCAGACAGCCGCAGACACGTATCTTGATCCAGTGTCGCGTTACCCGATCTCCGGAGGTTGAAGTTCCGCGTTTTGGGTCTTGGGGCAGGTTTCCTAAAACATTCAGCAAATTCAAATGCGATTTAACGCAAAGACGCGAAGGCGCTAAGTCGCAAAGGGAAGAAAGCAGGGAGGTTCTACGTCAGACCAAAGTAGCTATCATCGCTCCGAGGCTGTCATTTTTTCGAATTAGAAAATTTTTGTGGATGATGTTTTGGTCAAACCTCATGATTTGCGTCGATTCTGATCGATCCTATGAGGCTGATTTTCGAGAATCGCTCCAACTTTTTTCCCAGCTCGAAAAACTGACAACCTTTGCGCGTGATGAGCATTGTTCGAGAGCAACGTGAATACGAAACAACAGGTTCCCAAATCAGGAATTCAAACGAAGTATTAGTTCTGATGCTAAGGCAACGCTTAGGTTGTTTCCGACAAATGCTCATCACGCGGAGAGGTTGTCAGTTTTTGTAGTGTGGGCTTTAGCCCGCACAAGATGTTGTGTCGCACGGGCTGAAGCCCATGCTACGGGTTGTGGCTTACCATTCTCAACTTACAAAAACTGACAACCTCGGAGCGATGATGGCGACTTTGGAAGAAATCTGAGGCATTACCGACTTTTTGAATTCTTTGCGTCCTTGCGCCTTGGCGACTTTGCGTTGAGTTCTTGCCCTCGCCTCAAAAAACGAAAAATCGCAACTTCAACGATGCCGGAAGAATCCGTGGTCTGACATCCACGGCTCGCCTGGTCAACGCAGAAGAGATGGCCCTATTCTGAACCCGTCTTCCGACGACCGACAACCGCGTGTGCTGGGAAGAGTCCAAGAGCTGACGCTTCCCGGCTCACCTGGTTAACTCGAGATTGATAACGCTTTTCTCATCCCGTCGTCCAACGCGCGATCGATCACCCTGTTCTGAACCCATCACTCGACGCGCATTAAGAAACTGCGCCGGCGTTTTAATTCTTCGTTGATTTCTGTTCCTTCGAAAAAGGAAACCCAGCCGTGGACGGTTTGCGTTTCGCCCGGTTCGCAGTCGGGGACTTTTGGGTCGGCGTGCAGGCATGGACACGGGGGATTGCCCCAGGCTCGGACGCAATGATCAAACCCCAGGATGACCCAGCGGTTTCCCTCCTTGTTTTTGCAGGCGGCAAAGGGAGCGACAAAGATTTTGTTGTCGTTGGTTTGTTCGGCGAAACCTGTCAGCCCCTTCAGCATGCCGCACATCTGGATATCCAAACCCGTCAGCTTTTCGGAAGTTCCGTTGGTGATGGAAAACTCCATGCGGACTCCTCCCTTGACCGATTCGATTTTTGTGGCGAGCGTGACCAGATTCGGTAGTTTGCGAGCGACGGAAAGTTTGCCTGGTTCGTCTCGTTTCCATTCGAGTGGCGTCAGTTGCAAACCTTGTTGATCCCAGATCGTCGGGACGTGCGTGTGTGCGAGATATAAAAGTTCGCGCTTTCCGTTGCGCAAATGCCACACCGCTTCCGGGACATCGACAACGATGTAGCCACCCTCTTTCCACGGGGCGAAGACGCTGACTTTTGTTTCTCGCTGAGGTCGAACAGCTCCGTCTAAAAATCCAATTCGAGGATGTCGTCCGCCGGGGTAGGGAAGAATAGCCAACGTCTGCGGTTCAGCAGGTTTTAAGAGATCTGATACCACAGACGGTTGAATACGATCGACAAGCGTTTTGGCTTCAGTAATCGAAAGCCCCAGCGCGATGCCGATTTCCTCTGTGGAAAACTGGTGTGCCAGCATATTGGTCAACCAATAGTTTCGTTCCGCTGGGTCTTTCGCGGGGCGTACTTCGACGGCTGCTGGTTCGGCCGCCATCAGTGCCGATGCAAACGAAAGACAGAAGAGACAAACAAAAATCTGATTCATATTCGGTTCCTTTATGCCATCGTCACGACTTAAACGACACGACCGCTTGCTGGTTTGTGGGAAGAAGTGAGTGAAATTCGCTGCGGCCGAATCCGGCGTGTTCAAAGAGATGTTCGTATTCTGCGAACGTGTAGGCATCGCCGTGTGCCGTCGTGGCCAGCATTGTCAGAGCGAATCCCGCAGTGGAAGGCGGGTGAATCCGGTCTGGTTCGGGAATGAATTCCAGCGTGATGGTTTTGCCGCCTGGTGCGGTTGCTGCGAAGGCTTTGGCCGCCAGTTTGTCACAGGTGGGTTGATCGAAGTGATGCAGAAAATTGGTCAACAGCACGACGTCGTACGGACCACCCCAATCAACGTCAAAGGCGCTTCCGGGAATCAGCGAGTGACGATCACTCACACCGGCACGAACGGCGTTTTCTGTGGCGACGGTCAGGACGTTCGACCAGTCGAGAGCTGTGATCCGGGATTGTGGATACTGTTGGGCGATCGTAATTCCGAAAATCCCATGTCCGGCAGCGACGTCAAGGACTCGTAGCGGTTGCTGGCGATCACCCCCTACCAGCCCGGCAAGCAATTGAGCCGGCATCTGCATCATCGGTCCCATCGCTCGGGCGAATGCGACCCAGACTGGATTGTCATACGACACCGTTCCTTCGTTCGAGATGGCTGTTCCACCGCGACGGACTGCGGCTGTTAAATGGCTGAAGCTATCACGGATTTCGGGTGTCAGCAGAAAGTCGAGTGTCCCGCCGACGAAGGCTGGAGAGTGACGATTGAGGAAGACGTTTGTATCGGGGGTCAGTTCGTATCGGTCCTCATGCTTGGTGAGAAAACCGTTGATGGTGAGGCTGTCCGCTAGAATCCGAATCCCGCGAGGCGACGCCTGGCAAGCTTCGGCGATCTCGGTTGCTGTTCGTCTCCCTTCCGCAATTTTCGTGAACAGATCCAGTTCAATGGCGGTACGGAGTGATTCCGTTTTCTGGTAGGCATTAATCGTGTCAAAGAATAACGCGGGAGACGGGGGATGAGCGGTCATTGTTCATCTTTCGGGAAAACAAGTGATGCAAATGATGGTGTTTGACGTTGAATAATTGATCTGGGATGAATGGAGTTTACCTGCGGGATTTTATCAAATCCCTTCCGTGGTGTTGTTCGAACACCAACAGATTTCGTAAAAATGCTTTTTTCGTCTGAATTACCCACGACAAAAACTTAAGTAAGAAGCGAAGATTCCAGCGAGGCTTTGCCTCAGACCAAAGTAGCCCTCTCGCTCCGCGAGAGGATCGCCGAATTGCATCAAACCTCGACTGGAACTTGAAAGCTCTAATGAAGCACTCGGTACATGGCAATTCGGCTTTCTTCTCGCGGTGCGAGAAGGCGACTTTTGCGGAAATCCCGAAGAAGTCCACCCACGGACAAATTTGATGTGAATTTATCCCGCCAGCGAAGTTCTGAAGAATTTCGAAAAATGCAAATGAGTTTTCACCACGAATCGAACGAATAAGAATCTGGAAATTTGAAATGCCTTTACATCCCGAAGCCGCAGCGTTTCTTGAGCAGGTTGCTCGACAGAAAGCTCATCCTATCGACACGTTGCCGATCGATGTTGTGCGGCGAGCGGCCATCGTTGGAGCGGGTCCCAGTCCGAATCCGCCAGAACTTGCCAGAATCGAAGACCTTTCCATCGAACGGCCTGACGGAACGTTGTTGCCAATTCGAGTCTATACCCCGATGGGGGTCGGACCGTTTGGGGTCTGCCTTTATTTTCATGGTGGTGGATGGGTCTTGAACAATCTCGACACTCATGATGATCTCGTCAGACGGCTGGCTGCCGAATCGGGTTGTCTGTTTGTGAACGTCGATTATCGGCTGGCACCCGAACACAAATTCCCCGCGGGGATCGAAGATGCGTACACGGCGCTCGGTTGGGTCTATGATCATGCGGCAGAGATGGGATGTGATCGTGATCGGATCGCCGTTGCCGGGGACAGTGCGGGAGCCAATCTTGCGGCTGTGGCCTGCCTCATGACACGCGACCGCAGCGGACCGCCGATTGCCTTTCAGGCATTGATCTATCCAATCACCGATTGTGACTTCGAGCGACCATCGTACCAGGAAAACGCCGAGGGATATTTTCTGACGCGGCGTGAGATGACCTGGTTCTGGAACCAGTATGTTTCTTCGCCCGATCAGATGCGTGATCCGTACGCTTCACCGCTCTTGGCCAAATCACTAAAGGGGCTTCCCGCTGCATCGATTCTGACGGCCGAGTATGATCCATTGCGCGACGAGGGTGAAGCTTACGCAGCGGCACTTCAAGCGGCAGGGGTCAACGTGACGCTGAAACGTTACGATGGGATGATCCACGCATTTGTTCGTCGTGTGCAACAGTTCGAAAGTTCCCGGATCGCCATCCGGGAACTTGGCCAGCAGCTTCGAACGGCGATCGGATCGAAGTAAGTCGCTAAGAAATTCCTTTTTTATTTTAGAACGTCAAATCGGATTCGAGATGCATAAATACGTCATCATGGGTGCTCAGGGTTGTGGCAAAGGGACGCAGGCGAAGTTGCTGAAGGAAGAATACGACATCGTTCACATTTCCGTGGGTGATATCTTTCGCTGGCATATCCAGTCGCATACGAAGCTGGGTGCGCGGATCAAGCGATTGATTGCCGACGGGCAAATGGTGAGCGATGAAACGGTCGAACAAATTATTCGCGAACGTTTGGAACAGCACGATTGGAATTTTGGATTCATTCTGGATGGATTTCCTCGAACAAAAATCCAGGCCGAATTCTTTCTCGAAAGCTACGACATCGACGCGGTGATTCACATGGTTGTCCCGGATGAAGTGGTGTTTGAACGAGTGCTTGCTCGCAGGCTCTGCAGTCAGTGTGGACTGGACTACAACTTGATTCATCACCGACCGGCCAACATCGCCAAGTGCGATGTCTGCGGTGGTAAGCTGGTAATCCGCAGTGACGATAATGAAGAGGGACTTCGTCAGCGGCTTCGCGACTATCGGACGCAGACAGAACCGGTACTCGATATTTTCGCGAGAAAAGAACTGGTCATCCAGACGGATGGCAGTCGTGACATCGAAACCGTTCAAAAGGATATTCGAACTCAATTGGGACTGCGGAAGACAGGTGATGCCGGAACGAAACCGAAGGGGGCTTCGAAGAAGGGATAGCGAGTTGTTTCTGCTTTAAAATGATAGTGATTGCAACAATAAATACACCCAAAACAAGTGCAATAAGACCGATTGAAGGCAATAATAGGTTCAATGAACTTAGAATGTAATTCTGTTTTGTTGGGAAAACTACCTGCAGATAAGCTACTTGATTTGAATCTTCCAGGGGGAAAAGTTTTTGAGTATAAATATTATTTGGTTTAGTTGTTTCTGATTGATGAAAATCTTTATGACACTGAAATATTACTTTGCCTTGTGCGTCAACAATCGAATATAGAAAAGGTAGTTTTACACCATTGTTTATAAAAACTTTTTCTAATATTCCATTCAATTCTTCAAAGTTTACACGATCGCTGATATTTTTATCGTCAATTTCTTTCATCCAACGAAAAACTGATCAAGGCCGCCGGCAT
>CAILLA010000172.1 GCA_903834925.1 uncultured Schlesneria sp. | reverse complement strand
CAAATTCGCTTCCACCTGGACAAGCCAAGGTGGAAAGCAAGACTCAAGACGCTGAGATGAGGGCGTTTTCTGGTCTCCAAATTCGCTCCCACCTGGGCAAGCCAGGGTGGAAAGCAACGTCGGCCGGAATGACAACGAAGGTGTTCGCTCACACTTCGCGTGGATCATTTTGTTATTTGGTTCGTGCGATCTGCGAGTCGCCTCACAATATTGATGGTGGTTGATTTGTCGCTGCCAGCAATGGACAAAGTCACGGTATCGCCATCCTCATCTACCGCGATGATAGTTACGTGCATATGTGTCGGAGTGAATGCGTAAACCGCAGTTGAAACATCGTGGCCATCATGCGTGGTCGACGTACTGGCAAGAGATCCCGATCGGAAGTCCGGACTGGATGCGTCGCGTGCGTGGTAGTCGTCGATCTGTTTTAGCAGTGCCGACTGACGCATTCGCTCCGCATACCAGGAAACCACGTCGCGGAACGAATCAGTTGTTTGCTTGCTGTACGATGTGGCGATGACTTTGTCATTTACCGAGAAATTCCCGGACTGACCGACACTATTCGGATAGTCCAAATTCTTCCTGCCTTCAAGGACGGTGAGCAGCAGTGCGATTAATAGAATAGTTCCTTGTCGAATCATGAGTTTTCCTCGCTTTCAAATGACGTTCAAGGTAACTTGCCCGCAGTGAACGAACGGATTCCAACGACATAATAATCATTATCGGTGAACGTCCGATGATAATGCCAAAGACTCAGGATTATTCGCGATAGCGCGTTCTCCTTCCAGTCATCGTGAATCTCACGATACTGCCGCGATGATCTTTGTCAATCGCGGACTTCTTTTCTTCGTAACTCTACTGCGACCGTCGTTTCCGACTTCACCAGCCACTTTCCGTTTTGACAGGCCGTCGCACGAATCAGGAATCTTTGCTCGCCCTCGATTTGGTGATTGTTGCCGACTTGAATCTGCAATGCGACTTCGGATTCGCCTGGAGGTAATGAAATCGGCTCTGCCGAGATTGAATCCTTTTGTACTTCGCTAAGAACAAGCTCAAGACGGACTGTTTCCTGAAATTCCGGGATGCGAGAAACGGTCAATGGGATTCGTAGGTCCTCGCCGATCACGGCCTGGTACTCGCCTGATCGATGAGTCACTTTCATCATCGCTCCTTCTGGAAGAATTCCGAACCGCATCTCCATTTTCTGAAGAAGTGTGCGGATGGTTCCCTTTGAGTCTGCGACTCGAACTGCTCCGTTCAGGATCATTCGGCTGGTTTTTGTGGTCTCCATCCATTCGGGAACGAAGATCGGATATTCAATGCGCTTGGCACTTGGTTCGATGACGAATTCGTCACCCGCTAGCCCTTGTCGATGTCGCTGCTGTTTCGCCGTCATCTCCAGGATGATTTCGCCATCGAAGCCGTCCAGGCGGTCGACCAATAGGGGAAATAAGTGAGTGCTCCCTCGACAGACTTTGCTGACGTCGTCTAATCCTTCTGGCGTCAGCTTGAATTTTGGCTTCATGATCACTGCCACGACCAGAGTTTTCACGGGTCGAAACACCGTCATTCCGTTCATCGTTGCCGAAGCGGTCAACTTGACCAGGCTGGCGGAGACCGGGGCGTCAGCGGCGCATGAGAATTCTACCGACAGCTCGCTTTTATTTTCCGGGATCACCAGATTCGCGGGGACTGTGATTCCGACCGGAAGACCTTCGATCGCCAGATTGACCGGCCCTTGAAAGCCTCCACGTCGAACGACGGTAACCGGAACTTTTGTTGACGCCCCCAGCAAAACGCTGAGAAGATCCGGAACCGTGACTTTGAAATCTTCTTGAGGTCGCTCGAAGCTCAGTCGATAACTCGCGCCTCGGTTCCCACTGTGCCCGGAACGATCTGTCAGGACCATTCGATAGATTCCATCGTCGGGGACGGTAAACGTCAGCTCGGGGTCAGTTGATCCAGGTACATCGTCGATCGTTGCTAACTCCTTACCGTCCGGTGTAAGCAGAATCAAATCCAGATCCAGCGGGAGCGACATCGTTTGTGATTTCGCCGAAATCTGCCAGACCTCTCCTTTTTTCATTGATACGGAATGGGTTTTCGAACCAAACCGGACATCCATCGAGCCGGTCACAGCAGCGGGTAATTCCGTGATTTCGGCACGTTCAACCAGTTCGGCGGAGTTGCTTAAATTGAACGAGTACGGTTTTGTCTTTCCGTAGGGGGGTTCCAGCGTATAGTCGAATGAATCAAGGTTCTGGTCGCCAGGAAACGTGACTTCACGAGTTACTGATTCAATCTTCGCTGACCCGGTGGCAATCCCGCAGCCTACGAATTCCACAGCTCGCGTTTCACCACGCTTGCCTGCCGACGGGTAAACGGCCAGAAGGCCGGGGCCATGTGTGACCAGCAGCCGATAGACATAAGACCGATCCCCTGCGAAATCCAGATCGTGCAAGCTGATCACGTAATCGCGATTCGCTTCGGCCGCAAATGTGACAGTCAGGTCGTGCCCTTCGGATTCGGTCACATCGACGCACACTCGGCCAGACTCGTCTTGAACTTTCAGGACTCCGTGTAATGCCATCGGATTGGTCGGCGATGTGAATTGTCGGGCAATCAGTTCAATCGTGATGGGACCCGTCTGTTCGGCGTGAATCCGATAGCGGTCGATCTCTTCGATCCGGCGAATCTGCCCTGAGACTGCGACGGGAAGTCGTGGCAATTGTTGGGGACCGGTTCGATCCGATTTTACCTGTTCGATCACTTCAGGAATTTTCCCAATGTGAATGACACCCGTTGGGGAAACTCCGTTGGCATTTGCGACCTGCCAGCGAACAAACCCGTCAGGGACATCTGAGGGGACCGTGATGCGGGCACGAAATTCTCTCGGGAGTGGCCAGGCGTATCCGCGAGCCTTCGCCCCGAACCAATACGGCGGTTCCGAAATCAACACGGGACTTGGCGAGCCAAGAAATTCGATTGTCACTCGAGGATCGAACGAAAAAATCTGCATGTCAGGAGTCCAGTCGTAACCCCCCAGCGTGACTTCCACGGACGTTCCTGATTGGATTCCCGCCGGATGCACGTAACCGATCTCGGGTGCGAGTTGCGCATCCACGTGGCAGCTAGCGCCAATGAGAAAGACGACAACCAAAACACTAATCTTGAACGCCTTGATCATGATTAATACGAAAACCCCTTAGGCGATGAGTCCTGGAATGACGGTTCCACCATTGACCAGGGGGACCGGTCGGCCGAGCGGGTCAGGATATTCGCGTGTGGAATCAATTCCCAGCAGCGTGTGAATTGTCCGCAGAACATCGGCCACGCTGACCGGGTCGCTGGTCGGCGCGGCGGCCTGTGCATCAGTTGCACCGATAATCTGTCCGGGTTTGATTCCTCCACCGGCAAACAAGATCGATTGGGCCATCGACCAGTGATCGCGCCCCGCCTGAGCGTTGACGCGTGGTGTCCGGCCCATTTCACCCATCATCACAACCAACGTCGTGTCGATCAGACCTCGTTCCTCCAGATCTGTAATCAACGCGGCGAACGCTCGATCTGCTGGTGGGATCAAATCGTTCGCGAGGCTGGGAAAGCAGTTGAAATGAACGTCCCAGCCGGGTGCATCGATCCCGACAAATCGACAGCCCGCTTCGACCATCCGGCGTCCGAGCAGCGCACACTGGCCAATCTGAGTCATCCCATAGTTTTCACGGATTTTCACTGGTTCTAACCGGATTCGAAACGCTTCGCGGGCTTCGTGTGAATTGATCAGGTTGTAAGCTTTGTTGTAATACGACGACATCGCGGCCGCGCGACCGGTCCGACGATGTCCTTTTTCAAGACCGGTCAACAGACGCTGACGCAACTCCAATCGATTCTCAGAAAGACCTTCGACACGCCCGAGATCTTTGACTTCAAAATCCGGTTCACTCGGATCAGCTTCAATGACGAATGGCGAGAATTCGGCACCTAAAAAACCGGAACCACCTGCTGACATCGGATGAGGCATATTGATGTAAGCGGGGACTTTTCCGTTGGACCCAAGTTCTTTACTGACGAAGGAACCGAGTGACGGAAAGACGGTGTTTGTCGGGATCGGGTGTTCGCCGTCGGGAAATGTCGGCTTGTGACCTGTCATGACATAGTAATAGCCCGTGCTATGACCGTTGTCAGAATGAGAATGGCTGCGGACGACCGTGAATTTGTCCGTGATCTGAGCACACTTCTTGCAGTGTTCCGAGAAAAAGACACCGGGTGTCTTCGTGGGGATTGTCTGGAATGCGCCACGAATTTCCGCAGGAGCGTCCGGCTTCGGGTCCCACATGTCCTGCTGAGGCGGACCACCCTCCAGAAAGATGAAAATGCACGACGTGGCTTTCGGTTTGCGAGTCCCTTGTGGTGCATCATCAGCCTGCAAAAGATGCGGCGATGTCAGTCCACCGAACAAACCCGTTGATCCGAACCGAAGCAGTTGCCGGCGCGACACTCCGTCGCAATAACGCCGGTTAGGCAACCCAAAGGGAATATTGAACATTGCGTCATCCTTTCAAGCGTCAACAGTTTCTATTTGTAATGTCCTGTAATCATCCTGGCGCGGGCTCGGCCCGCAACGCATTCAAGGCATAGAAGAGGCTAAAACACAGAGGCACAGAGTTCACAGAGGAAGAAGAGGACAATCGGATCGTATTACCTGATGAAAAACTCAAGATCTTCCGGAACGGCAAACTACCAATCAGGATTCTTCCTCCCTTTGCTCTGTGTCCTCTGTGCCTCTGTGTTTCTATCTCTTCGATGCAAATCGGTGACCAATTGGAATTCCGTTTGCACCCAGCTCAAAATCTTCCCGGCTGGCGAAGATACAATATGTTAGTGTTACGAAAAAAACATTTGGGCGGCGTAAGCACCCGGTCCCTATTCATTATTAAATAAAAACTCTTTGGTGTTGAGGACTGACCAGAAAATATCTTCGACGACGGTGCGCCGCTCGCCGCCCGCGTTTTTTAATTCCGTCACAAGTAGCGTACGTTCTTCATCAGTGGGAAAGCGAGACAATGTGCCGAGATACAATTCGTCGATGACTTCATCGTTGGTCATGCTTGAATCAGCCCACTGACGCGCCCGGCCGTGCCGGTGCGAGATCTTCTCGTGAATCTCTGGCGAATTCAGCAAATGAAGTGCCTGGGAAATACTCGGTTCGTTACTCCGCTCGCATTCACAGACACTCGCCCTGACCGGTCGACCGAAGATTCGGAAGAAGTACGAAGGCATCCGGTTGTCCCAGACCTGAATCGCTCGGACACCATCCGGCCAGCCGTTAAATTTTTCGGGAACGTTGGTGATCTGGCAGAGAGCATCCAGCAGTACTTCCGCAGGCATCGCTTTCGGCAAGGCGTGCGAGTAGTGCTGCACGTCATCCAGGTTTCCGGCATTCGTGACAGAACTCAACTGGTATGTCTCGGACGTCAGCAACGTTTTTGTAAAGGCTTTCAGGTCGTAGCGCACTTCTTTCATGTGAGCGACCAGCGCATCCATGAGCGGTTCGTTCGTGGCGGGATTTGTGGCACGAATGTCATCGATTGGCTCAACCAGCCCGCGACCGAAATAATGAGCCCAGATCCGATTGACGATGGCTTGGGTGAAAAACGGATTCGACGGATCGGTCATCCACGCGGCAAAGGTACGACGTCGGTCGGTCACGCCTTGAAAATCGGCTGGTTGAGCACCCAAGCCACGGGCCTTGACAAATTCTCCTGTGCGAGGATGTTTATAATCCGTCCCCACTTTGGCAAGGATGGCTTCCGTTCCATTGGGAAGCCGCTTGGTCGAGACGCCGGTGAAAAAACCGACGAGTCCTGCGTAGTCATCCTGGCTCCATCGTTCGCTTGGATGGTGATGACACTGGGCACATTCAATCCGCACTCCGAGAAACAACTGACTGATGGAGCGGGCTGCCGCTTCCGGTGTATCCAACGCTTTAAAAAATGCGGCGGGGCCTTCCTGCTGGATCGAGCCTTGTGACGTCAGGATTTCCCGAGCGAATTCATCGAACGGTTTATTCTCGACAATCCTGGCTCGCAGCCAGCGGGTCATCCCGACAGTCCCTTGGGGCGTAATCTTGATCCTGTCGGCTCGCAACAGATCGGCCCATTTCATCGCCCAGTAATCGGCGTATTCGGGTCTGCTCAACAATTCCGTGATCAATTGCAGTCGTTTGTCAGGACGTGTGTCCTGTAGAAAGGTGCGAGCCTCGGCAGCGGTTGGTAGCGTACCGATCATGTCGAGCGACACACGGCGTAAGAAAGCCGAATCATTGACGGGGTCGCTCGGCGGGATACCAAGTCGAACCAGTTTGTCACCGATATGCCGATCAATAAAATTTTTCTCAGTGGGTCGAAGTGAGGAGGGATTCGGTCGAGGCAACGTCACTCGGCAGGTCGCGACCTGATCCAGATACCGAACCAGGATTGTCGCTTCGCCAGGAATTTCGGTCGCTTGCATCAGGCCATAAGGTGTTGTCGTGACAATCTGCGTCGCATTGGAAATGTATTCTGCAACAGCCGTCACGCATTGCCGACGACCAGTGGCATCAACGGCGGTGACGCGAAGTTGTTGAGTTGAGCCGTGCTGCATCGTCAGTGCAGACGGCTCAATTTCGATTTTGACCACCGGGTGATCGGCAAGCGAGTTGAAGGGTGCTCCTTCGCGAATCCAACGACGAACAAGTTCATAACGGGGGCCGTCACGCTCGATTTTCGATCCGCCTCCATGTGGCATTCGCGCCGTGGATTTCAGCAGCAACAGACTTGACTCAGGATTCGCGAAGCTGATGCGACGACCGCGAGTCTCTTTCACCAGAGCATCGAAATCAGATTCGTTATCGAAACCGAAGAGGCTCAGTTTGAATCCATTCTGACCTTCCGCCTTGCCATGACAGCCCCCGGCATTACATCGGGCCTTGGTCAGCACTGGCTGAATCTCATACCGAAAGGAAACCGGTACTGGCTGCTTGAATCCCGTGACTGAAACTGGAACCAGAATTTGATGGTCACCATCAGTCACGGTCAACTCCGTCATCCCTTCTGACAATGGGCGTACCATTCCACCGCTATCAATCGTGATGATCGCAGGGTCGGCGACGAGATACTGTGCTTTTCGCGTGAGATCAATCCGCTGTGAATCCACCTGATTCGTGACGAGCAGTTGCTGAGAAGACTCAGGGCGGTCAAGTACGATTGCCAACGGGCTGACCGAAAACTGTGCGAAAGTCAGGCTCGGCCAAAAATAGCCAAGGGAGAAACAAAGCCAGACGATTCTTGCAGGAATACTCATAAAGGATATCGGACCATTGGATTCGGGGGAATCGCGAGCCAACAACGCATCAACGAAATTCTATGATTAATTGGTGTGGATGTACAAGAACGGCACCGAATGGAAATCGTGGATCAACATTGAAAAGCTCGGCGTTGTCCCTTTGTTACCGATCTCCAGAAACCCATGCAGCCGCAAGATACGAACCATTAACCAACAGGTCGTATTGGTCGCATCAGTCCCATCAGTTCCAATCCTTTCTTCAAAAAAACGACGTTTTCCAACACCTTTTTCGTAACGTGATTCTGCTACGACGATGATGACGGACCCTTGCCTGAAGGCGACCAGGTCGCCGCAGCAATCGAAGTCAGCGAAATAACGAACATACTGCGTTCCCATGTGGCCGCCGGAAAAGAAATTTGAAACACGGAGGCACAGAGATCACAGCGTAAGAGGAGGCAGGAATTCATCCCGAGACGGAATTTCATCGTGCTTAACGTAGCCGTCTCGCTCCGCCGAGACGATAGCCGAATTGCAACAGAACTCGTCCGGCACTTGGACGCCTCGATTGATCATAAGGTAAATGGCAATTCGGCTTTCTTCTCGTCGGAGCGAGAAGGCTACTTTTGCAGAAATCCGGAAACTTGACTCGTCGAGCCAAGTTTCAGACCCGAAGTTGCCTATGTCGTTTTTGTGTTGACAATACTTTTGTATTTTGTATAT
>CAILLA010000171.1 GCA_903834925.1 uncultured Schlesneria sp. | reverse complement strand
TCAAGAGCACTGCGTGACCGAAGACGGTCATGCAGTGGCACGACCAGGATGCGACACCGTTCGAGGAACAGACCGTGCCACTGCATCGGAGTCTTCTCCGACGCAGTGTCTTCGCCTTTTCCGTATGTGAACCAAGAGCACTGCGTGACCGAAGACGGTCATGCAGTGGCACGACGGTCGCCTTTTGGGTTCAATGTTTCAACGAATTCGAAACGGCTTCCTCACCAACTGGTTTCTTACAATGTCGCCGGACCCCGACCCACTGCCGCGAAAAAAGGTCAAACACTATGACAACGGTGAACCGCATTTCCTGACGTTTTCCTGTTTTCAAAGGATGCCGTTGTTATCAAAAGATCGGACACGTGAATGGTTTGTTGACGCGCTAGAACGGGCAAGGAACGAGCACGGATTTCATCTGTGGGCCTGGGTGATTATGCCCGAACATGTCCATATTCTTCTTTGGCCACCATATCACTTGATCTCGCCTGATCCGCGATCATTACAAGGTCGCATACACGGAATTCTCACAAGCATTAAGAGGCCGGTCGCGAAGAAAGCCATTGCATATCTTCGCAAACATGCTCCTGACTTCTTGCAACGACTGACCGTGAGGAACTCCGGTCGGGTTTATCAACGGTTTTGGCAGGCGGGGTCGGGATTCGATGAAAACGCTTCTGAACCTGACGCCTTACACGCCATGGCAGATTATATTCACCAGAACCCAGTAAGGCGCGGGCTGGTGAATCGTGCTGAAGACTGGCCATGGTCAAGTGCCCGTGACTGGATGTGCCTGTCGGATTCACGAATCACTGTTGACCGCACGATTCCTCCGACACTCGATGTACCGTGGACGAATCGTCATGCCGATCGTGGCATGTAAAAAGAACTTCTCACGACTTTTCGACGAATGTAGGAGAAATGTAATAACGAAGATTTCGACGAATGGTCCTCGTCTTCTTCGTCAGCAAGCCAAGAGCACTGCGTGACCGAAGACGGTCATGCAGTGGCACGAATACGAGAGAATGCCGACCGAACAAATGTACGTGCCACTGCATCGGAGTCTTCTCCGACGCAGTGTCTTCGCCTGAACAATTCCAAAGACCAAGAGCACTGCGTGACCGAAGACGGTCATGCAGTGGCACATTCTTCATCGCCGCCTTTCCTTTCATCAATCCGAGACGTTCATGGAATTCCGAATCGCGGACACCTTTACAGATAGCCTTGGGCGACTCACAGGCGACGAACAAAAAGCCGTAAAAACAACGGCTTTTGATTTGCAACTGAACCCTGCCAATCCGGGGATGAAGTTTCACAAGTTGGACAAAGCGAAGGATAAGAACTTCTGGTCTGTCCGCGTTAACGCTGACATCCAGTTGATTGTCCATCAGGTGACCGGGAGCCTGTTGCTGTGCTACGTCGATCATCACGACAAGGCGTACCAATGGGCGATGTGTCGGAAGTTGCAAACGCATCCGAAAACGGGTGCCGCTCAATTGGTCGAGATCCGCGAAACGGTTCAGGAAATTCTTGTTCCGACTTATGTTGAGGTCGAACAACCAAAACCGGTTAAGCAACAAAAGAGGCTGTTTGCGGATCTTTCCGAAGATGATCTTTACGGCTTTGGTGTCCCCACGGAATGGCCGGCTGATGTTCAGCAGGCAACGGAAACGACACTGCTGACGCTGGCCGATCATCTCCCCGCCGAAGCGGCGGAGGCATTGCTCGAACTGGCGACGGGTGGAACACCGCGTCCCGCTCATCCCGTCGCAACGACAACCAATCCCTTCGATCATCCCGACGCTCTACGCCGGTTCCGGGTGATGACCAACGTTGAAGAATTGCAGCAGGCACTGGATTTTCCTTGGGAAAAGTGGACCGTCTTCCTTCATCCCGACCAATGCCAACTGGTGGAAAAGAACTACAACGGCCCGGCGCGGGTTTCCGGTTCGGCGGGGACTGGAAAAACGATCGTTGCACTGCATCGCGCCGCTTACCTTGCTCGCGCGAATACAAAGTCCCGCATCTTACTGACGACGTTCTCGGATACGCTTGCCTAACCTTTTCACGAACGGGCAACGGAGTCGGGCTGGTGGGTTTCGGAGCAGTTGTCTAATGCGAACAAAGGAAACGGGTTATTCACTTGATTAAGTCGGCGTTTCGTTAGAACGACGTAAACAGAGTGTGCCCACAGCCATCCCAAACCACTGACCGCAGGAGCGGCCAGCCACGCCCGAACTTCAGATGCCTTCGGTCTCTGGCATTGATGTCAGTGATTGCGACCTCAGGCCTTTTTCTCGAAGAAGTCGGTCGGCCCATTCGCGGTAGGCGATGGGAAGTGGTGGCGTGGGGTCGACTTCGTAGTTCGTGTCGAGATCGTATCCGGACCGTTCGTAGACGTTTGTGAAGAGTGATTGTAAGTCGAGGTTCAGGTCGGGGTCGGGGGCGCGGAGCGGGATCTTGATTGATGGTAATCGCTGAGGGAGTTTGATCGGCCAGACTTGGCCGGACGGTCGCATTTCCACTCGCGAAACGTGAACGTAATAGTCGGCAGGGGGTATCAGATCGCCCGTCACGACCGGCTGTCCTTCTCGCAGAAGATCGATCTCGACAAAGTGGCTGGGTGACGACAAGACTTCGGCTCGTTTTTTACGATAACTGTCGGAACCGCGAGCGCCCGTGACTTTATTCGTCGGGCTGACGACTTCGATGACCGTTACGACTTGCCTGTAT
This sequence comes from uncultured Schlesneria sp., assembly GCA_903834925.1. Taxonomy (GTDB): domain Bacteria; phylum Planctomycetota; class Planctomycetia; order Planctomycetales; family Planctomycetaceae; genus Schlesneria. Next base: position 2,272 of record CAILLA010000171.1, on the reverse strand, counting down.
TGGCGGTCAATAATTTCGAGAAAGAACTCTTCTATTTGCTCGTCGAGAATGGTTGGCACCACGATCGGTTCGCTGACGTCAGCGACTGTTTGCATGGCAACAGAAACCGATGAGCCGTATCGCCATGGCTCGGTGTTCTCGATGATCCTTACGTCGGGTACGATGACTCGCCGACCTGGATCGTTGTCGTCCGAAATGTAAACGCGTTGTTCCACTCGCGCGAAATAATTCGGTCGCGCTGACTGATTAATGGCCGCCTTGATTTCACTAATCAAATCGTGGTGAAAATCCGGCCAGAATGACGGTTCTTCTAAAAACGGGTCCATTCCCGGAAACGGCGAAGGCATGTTGGCGCTCCAATGTTTTCGTGAATTGTATGAAGTTCACGAATGATTGCCACAAGAACCTGGATTTTTGAATGGATTCCAGGTGATCGACGAACATCATCGCCCGATGTTTCTCACGGACTACAGAACTTCGCACAGGCGGACGCCGAACTTGCCGTCGATGACCAGTAGCTCGCCTCGTGCAACCAATCGACCATTCGCAAAAATGTCGACGGGGTCGCCGGCTCGTTTATCTAAGGAAACGACCGATCCCTCACGCAATTTCAAGACGTCTTCAATCAGCAATTCGGATCGACCGAGTTCGATCGTGATGTCCAGATCCAGGTCACCGAGATCCTCAAGGGTTAGACCTGGATGTTGAGTCTGCCCGATGGCGGAATCCAATTGTCTCTTGGGCGGAGTCGATTTCATCATTTCAGCCGGTACTGGGCTGCTGGAATCCCGGATCGCCTGGGCGATGTGCCGTTCGGCCGATTCGAGTAATTCGTCGGGACTGCGTGTCGATTGTTGCCAGATTAACGGGGGTAGCTCGGGATTGGTCGCATCCCATGAGGGCTTGGAAGTCCCTCGCAAATGCTGGATATCTCCTGGCTCGAAATCGGTGTCTGAGGTCTGGTCTGTCGGCATTTGAGCGTTTTCCCGGGCCGCCTGAAGGATGGCTTTGATGTTGTCCGAGCCAATCGAATTTCTTAACGAATGATTCCGAAGCGGCGGTATATGTCGGTCTGACGTCGATCGTCAATTGGAGTCTTGAATGGATTCAGTGATATCAAGCCAGCGAAAGGTCCCTCGCATGCGCGTTTTGGAGTTGCTCAAATCAGGAATTCAAACGGAATCTCTGTCCCGATGCGTCGGCAACGTTTAAATCGTTTCCGACGCAGGCTCATCACGCGAAGCGATGATGGCTACTTTGGAAGAAATGTACGGGTTGCTGTCTTTTGAATTCATTGTGTCCTGGCGACTTGGCGCCTTTGCTTTGGATTCTTGATTTCGCTTGAGATATCGAAAATGCACACCTTCAAAACTTGGGCGTCGGGCTAACGTGTCGATCTTCAGTTCACTTCCATAAGCCGGAAATGCCAGCACCTCAACCGTGTTTGTTGGTTGAGGTGCTGGCATCTAGGATCGGCTGGCAATGGTTTGCCGTATATTACTGTGCGAATTCCGGACGTCGTCGGTTCAATTGATCTTTCAATCGAGCGACGATGCTGGAATGCATCTGGCTGACGCGTGATTCGGATAACCCCAGGGTTGTGCCGATTTCTTTCATCGTCAACTCTTCATAATAGTAGAGGATGATGATCAGGCGTTCGTTACGATTGAGCCCTTTGGTAACGAGCTTCATCACATCGCGCTTCTGGATACCGTCGGTCGGGTCTTCACCCTTGGTATCCTCAATGATGTCGATTTCACGAACATCTTTATAGCTGTCGGTCTCGTACCATTTCTTATTCAGGCTGACAAGATTCACAGCCGATGCTTCGGACTTGTGCTTGTCGTATTCTTCCATGGGCAAGCCCATTTTCCTGGCAATTTCCGCGTCTGACGGAGGTCGACCGAGTTCGGCTTCGGCTTCTTTACGAGCCGCTTCCAACTTGCTGGCCTTACTGCGAACCAGGCGTGGAACCCAGTCCATCGTACGAAGCTCGTCGAGCATCGCACCACGAATACGGGGAACGCAGTACGTTTCGAACTTGACTCCGCGATCCAGATCGAAGGCTTCGATCGCGTCCATCAGTCCGAACACACCTGCCGAAATGAGATCGTTTAGATCCACTCCGTCCGGCAACTTTGCCCAAACCCGTTCCGCGTTGTAGCGGACCAGCGGCAAAAATCGCTCGATTAAGGCGTTTCGCAAGTTCTGATTCGATTGATCTCGTTTGAAATCCAACCAGACTTGGGCGATCTCTTATTCTGTTGCAAAG
>CAILLA010000170.1 GCA_903834925.1 uncultured Schlesneria sp. | reverse complement strand
CGTGATGAGCATTGTTCTAGAACCTACCAAAATCCAATCCGCATGTTCTCAAAAAAGGAATTCAAACCAAGTATTTGTCCCGATGCTGAGGCAACGCTTGAATCGTTTCCGACGCATGCTCATCACGCGGAGCGATGATGGCTACTTTGGAAGAAATCCGGAAACATAACTCAACGAGTCAAGTTTCAAACTCGAAGTCTCCGAGGCAGTAGCACAAGCCCCGAAGATACGGAGGCGACAAAACGCTCAATGCCTTTACCTGGCGGCGATTCCCCTTTGGATCTGCATCAATTTGCCTTCCCATTCAGCTTCAATTTCAACGCCTCCGCTTCCGTAACCGGCATTCGAAACTCAACGGATTTAGCCACTAACTCTCCGTCTTTCATCGGGATTGTGACGGGCTCAGCGTCGTAATCACCTAGCTGAAGCGTGACAACATAGTCACCATCTCGACCACCCCTCAATTTTTTATCTGACCACAACAGGATAAGATCCCTGCAATAAAAGGGCGAACCTGTAACCATCGACGAACTCTCCTTACCAGTCGAATTGATTTCAGCCTTGAAATACCCCTGAAATCGTCGTGAACGTTTGCCGTCAACCCAGCGAATTGACGCTACAAATGTTTCGGGAGACCTGTCTCTCTCGGTGAGTACCTGAAGTTTGCCTCGGCTCGTTCGCAACTCCTGAATCGCTTCGGCACTAACGTCGGTTTCGTAGACGACAAGCCGAGTCAGACGCGGAAGACTTTTCAGCGCCGGAATCGCCGCGTCACTCACCAGAGTTCGTTCCAGACTGAGTTCCGAAATCATTTCACATTTCGAAAGAGATTCCACAACCGCATCATCGGCGTCCGTACGATCAAGGTAAACGTGCTCGAGCTTCCGACAGGCAGCGAGGGCTTTGAGACCTTCTACAGAATACGTACCGTACCTCAGGTAAATTTTTTTCAAATTTGGAAATCTGGTCGCGATCAGCTTCAGATCTTCATCAGTTCCAATTTCACGCAATTGAACCGTATCAACATCATTGCAGGACCTTCCGCGAAGTCCTGCGATGATAAGATTGGAACCGGGAATCGATTCTCTCTTGAATGGGGATGCGTATTGAACCCCTGCACCCTGTTGCCGCAGTAACGAGGCTTCATGCGGATCAGTCAATCCGACCATGATTCTCAGGATGATTGCCACCTGCAGAACAGCCGAGCCGTACACGGTCCAGAATCCGATACGAAACCAGGCAGGCAGGCCGTTCCACCAGCTTTTCCAGGTGCGCGTAGGCAAATCATCATTGGGGTCGTTGTTGAAATCCAATTCCCTGTTCTCCCGATGACAGACTAGCCTCCACGATGTGGAGATTGGCCGTCCTCCGTCAATTTCCGAAACTCGGGCGGAGTTGATTGCAACGCTTCGGCCTCTGTGACCGACATTCGAAACTCAAAGGAATCGACGGCAAACTTTCCATCTTTCATCGGAATTGTCACAGGTTGGGCGTCGTAATCACCAAGCCGAAGAGTGAAAACATAATCGCCGTCGCGACGATCTTCTAACTGCGCCGGATCCCACCACAGTCCCACGTGATGGTTGGCGTTCAAGCCTTTACTCATCATCCATGCGTGTGTTTTGCCAACCGTCGGGATACCAGATTTGAAATGCCCCTGAAATCGGCGCGAATGTTTGCCGTCCGACCAGCGAATTGAAGCCACTAACGCATCGGGAATTCGGTCTCTTTCGGTGAGGATCTCAAGTTTTGGTTGGCTCGTTCGCCATTCCTGAATCGCGGCGAGACTGACGTCCGTTTTGCATACGGAAATCTGGCGCAGATTTAAAATCTTTTTCAGCATCGGAATCGTGGTGTCGCTCACCAAATTGCCATCCAGGCTTAGCCACGAGATCATTTCAAATTTCGTCAAACTTTCGACAACCGCATCGTCAGCATCCGTATAATCGAGTTCAAGATGCTCAAGCTTGCGGCACGCAGAAAGAGCCTTTAGACCCTCTGAAGAAATGATTGCAGATCTCAGTGAAATGCGTTTGAGGTTCGGAAACTTGGCTCCAATCAGCTTCAGATCCTCATCGGTTCCGTGTTCATCCAGCCGAATAAAGTAAACATCATTACTGGACCTTCCACGAAGTCCTGCACGGATACGATGGAAGCCGGGAATCGGGTCCCACATCGCATCGGATGTATAAAGGACGGCAGCTCCCTTCTGCCGCAGTACGGCAACCTCATGCGGATCAATCAAGCCGACCGTAACTCGAAGGACGAATGCGAACTGGATGACAGCCGACGCGAAAACGACCCATAACCCGATGCGAAACCAGCCAGGCAGGTCTCGCCACCAACCTCGCCATGTGCGTCGAGAAATGTTGGTGCCAGTCTGATCAACCGGTCTCGCTGTATTATTCATGAAGTACAAACCGATTCTGCTAAAGGTGTATCAGACAAAAAGTCTATTGATTCGAGAGTGCAAAATCCACAAAGAAGCCCCAGCCTTAGCATCGTCCAACTCGTAACGGGCAGGGCAGCTTTCCTAATGAAACGACCAAACCGTTGGGCGGTAATACGGTCGCTCGCTGTAAGTGAAAAAGCGGTCGAAAATCGGGGTGCCACGGTTTTGGAGTCTTCGACAAGGCCGTGTCTTCATTATTCGATAGCGAGCTCGAAGAGCACTGCCTTACCGAAGAAGGTAAAACCGTGGCACCCTTTTTCATGGCGTTCAAGAAGGGGGGCGGGCGTTCAAATTTCAAAATTGGCCGATGAGCGTCGTTGCCATCAAAAAGTCGCGTGATTGGCCAATTTTGAAATTTGAACACCCGACCCCAGAACATAACGCCATCCCATCTTTCGAACAGATCGCAAATGCCCTTTCCCTGAATGAGCCTCATCACCACGATCTCTTTTGCGGTTTTTTCGGCGGCATGGCCCCACTGAATTTGAAAAAACTTCGCCCAACCGAATTCAAATGCAGACAAACGTCCAACCATTTTTGGCGTTGTCACTTTAAAACAGAGCGGTCAAGACGTTAATCTCGCGTTCCGATCAGGTTAACCCGAATCCGAACGGGCTAACCCACCTCGTCAATCGACCATCCGAAGGAATCGCGATGAATTGGAATCAGCTTTTCGCCCGCAAGAACCTTGACCACCTGTTACTCGAAATGAAGGGAGACGAACGTCTCAAACGAGTCCTGGGGCCGATCAACCTGACATCGCTCGGCGTCGGTGCCGTCATCGGTGCCGGAATCTTCGTCGCCACGGGTAAGGCCGCCAGCCAGTGTGCTGGACCCGCACTGATGGTGTCATACGTCGTCGCCGGAGTGACCTGTATTTTCGCGGCGCTCTGCTATGCCGAATTCGCTTCAATGGCGCCCGTCGCTGGTAGCGCCTACACATACGCCTATATCACCATGGGCGAATTGTTCGCGTGGATCATCGGCTGGGACCTGATCCTGGAATATGCCGTCGGAGCCGCCACGGTGGCGAACGGATGGTCTGGTTACTTTCAGAAATTACTGTCAAAGCTGGGACTGCATGTTCCAGATTTGTTTAAAGAGGCCACGATGGTCTACAAAGACGCGGCGATGGTCGATGGAAAACTTGTTGACGCCCATTACGTCCTGACCGGTTCATTGTGCAATTTGCCAGCGGTGATCATCGTCGCCATCATGACGGCAATTCTCGTAAAAGGGATCGCGGAAAGCGCTAGTTTCAACGCCCTGATGGTCTTCACCAAAGTTGGCGCAGTCGTCTTCGTGATTCTCGTTGGTGCCTTCTACATCCATCCCGAGAATTGGACTCCGTTTGCTCCCTATGGTTGGAGCGGCATCAGTTTCTTCGGTGTCCCTGTCGCCGGTGATGTGAACAGCAAAGGTGAACCTGTCGGCATGCTGGCCGGTGCCGCCATCATTTTCTTCGCCTATATCGGATTCGATTCGATTTCGACGCATGCCGAAGAAGCCAAAAACCCTCAACGTGACGTCCCGGTTGCGATTATTGCCTCGTTGTTGATTTGCACCGTTTTGTACATCGCAGTCGTCGCCGTGCTAACCGGGATGGTCAAATACGATGAGATCAACGTCGACGCAGGGATCTCATCAGCTTTCCATCAAGCGGGACTCCCGTGGGCCGAAATGATCATCGCCAGTGCCGCCGTGGCCGGAATGACATCCGTTCTGCTGGTGATGATGCTCAGTGCCCCTCGCGTCTTCCTGGCGATGGCTCGCGACGGACTGGTCCCCAAGGCATTCTTCGCCGATGTCCATCCTGTCTTTCAAACGCCCTGGAAAAGCACCATCGGCATCGGCCTGTTTGTCGGTTTCCTGGCGGGCTTCTTGCCACTTGACGCATTGCTCCATCTGACCAACATCGGCACCCTGTTCGCCTTCGTGATCGTCTGTGCCGCAGTCCTGATTATGCGATACACGAACCCCGAAGCGGCCCGTCCTTTCCGCTGCCCTCTGGTCCCGATTGTCCCCATCCTCGGCATCCTGTCGTGCCTGATGCTGATGCTCTCATTACCCGCCGCAAACTGGTGGCGACTTCTGGCCTGGATGGGCATCGGCCTCGTCATCTACTTCGCTTACGGCCAGAAACACAGCGTCCTGAGAAACCATCAGACTTCTACAGCCTCCGAAATCTGACCGGGTGTTCCAATACACGAAGTAAGCAATTGTTTCACCCCAAAAACGAACCTGGGCGTTCCTCCAAAAGAGAAACGCCCAGTCGTTGTTTTTATTAACCTGAACGAAAAAAGACGTCATCAAACCCCGGGAGGAGCTTTCTCAACAACCTGGTCGCTGACCGCTTTGTTCAACGCTTTCAGGTACGCCAGAGCACTTGCTTCAATCACATCGGTGCTGACCGCTTTCCCGTGATAACGGCGACCCTCGTAATCAATCGCCACCGACGCTTCGCCCTGTGCGTCTTCCCCACCGGATACAGCGCGGACCTGATATTCTTTCAGCTCAGCTGAAACGCCAATAATCCGTTCCATCGCTTTACAAACCGCATCGACCGGGCCGTCTCCGATCGATGCGTCGATGATTGTTTTCGCAGGCTCATCCGCACCACCGTTCAAATCCGTCGCAAGCTTACTGTTTGCTAGTTCGTCCTGCAGCTCAACCGTCGCTGTCGGAATCGCACCCGTACCCGCAGAAATATGGAAGCGAACAAGCTTCCAACGATCCATCGAGACATTCATCCGATTCTCAATCAACGCCACAATATCCGCGTCATAGATGTTTTTCTTTTTGTCGGCGAGAGCAATAAAGTCTTTATAAACCGTCTCAATCTGGGCTTCGTCAAGCTGATATCCCAATTGAAGTACGTGAGACCGAATCGCGGCCCGGCCGCTGTGTTTCCCCAAGACGAGATTCACTCCGACATACCCGACATCTTCCGCACGCATGATCTCGTAAGTGGTTCGTTCCTTCAGAATCCCATCCTGATGAATCCCCGCTTCATGAGCGAACGCGTTCTGTCCGACGATCGCTTTGTTTCGTTGAACCAGCATCCCGGTGATGCTTGAGACCAAACGGCTGGCGCTGCACAGTTTCGGAGTATTGATCCGCGTCTCAACCCCGTAATAGTCCTTACGAGTCTTCAGCGCCATCACGATTTCTTCAAGCGCCGCGTTACCGGCTCGTTCGCCTAATCCGTTGATTGTACATTCGACCTGCCGAGCCCCCGCTTCGACCGCAGCAAGGCTGTTCGCCACGGCGAGACCAAGATCGTTATGACAGTGCGTGCTGATCACCGCTTTATGGATATTCGACACATGCTGCTTCAGGTGTGAGATCACCTTGAAATAGTGATTTGGAGTGGCATATCCGACTGTGTCGGGAATATTCACTGTCGTCGCACCAGCCTCAATCGCCTTCTCGACAACTTCCGTAAGAAAATCAAGTTCGGTCCGAGCGGCGTCTTCGGGTGAGAATTCAATGTCATCACAGAAAGTCTTCGCAAACTGTACATGTTCGACAGCCGCTTTGACGATTTCCCGTTCGGCCATCTTGAGTTTGAACTCACGATGGATTGGGCTGGTGGCAAGAAACACATGAATTCGTGGTCGAGCGATCCCGCGCAGAGCCTCACCCGCTCGTTCGATGTCATTCTTCCGACACCGAGCCAGCCCGCAGATCGTGGCCCGGTCGCCAAACTTCTGGGCAACGGCACGAACCGCTTCGAAGTCCCCCGGCGAAGTAATCGGAAACCCCGCCTCAATAACATCAACTCCCAGTTCCACCAGAGCTTCCGCGACCTTGAGTTTTTCAGGGGTCGTCATGCTGCAACCGGGCGATTGTTCGCCATCGCGAAGCGTGGTGTCGAAGATAATGACGTTGTCAGCCATAATGGGTTCACACTCAAAGGTGAAAGGAAAAGGATCATCAAAAACAGCGGCTCATCGTAGCGTTCGCCGCATTTCGTAGCATGGGCTTCAGCCCGTGCAGTCTTGGTTTACTTCATTCATTAATCGAAACATCAAACAAAAAAACCCCGAGACCGCGAGGTCTCAGGGTGAACTTGTGCATCGGTGCGACTAGACGTTCCCTGAACCTCGCAAATCAGCGAGTAAGCAGGCCCAGTAGGAGGAACGTGTTAAATGTCATGGTAGCAGCTTGGACATTTTTCATTAAAAAAGGTTCACCGCAAAAAATAAGTTTTCCCACGGTCGTAAGATCATACAGCCCTCCCCGTACTCGGTCAACGACTGGCTCAGCCGGACCTTGGATTCGGCACGCGCCACCGATTACTATTCGGTTACGACGACGATTCAAAACCAAAAATTCGAGACGCACGCCTCAACATAGAAAACCTCCAAATCTGATGACGACCAAAATTACTCGACTGACTGCTCATGATATTCGGTTTCCAACCTCAAAGACGCTCGATGGTTCTGATGCCATGAATCCGGACCCCGATTATTCGGCGGCTTATGTCATCCTTGAAACGGATCGACCTGATCACGTCGCCGGGCATGGGATGACGTTTACGATTGGACGTGGGAACGAACTGTGTGTCGCAGCGATTGAGGCGCTTGCTCCGCTTGTTGTTGGTCGGACGCTGGAATCGTTTACGTCAGACATGGCGGGTTTCTGGCGGCACATTACTGGGGATAGTCAGCTCCGCTGGGTCGGGCCGGACAAGGGAGTCATTCATCTGGCGACGGCGGCTGTTGTGAACGCCGTGTGGGATCTCTGGGCCAAGATCGAAGGGAAACCGCTTTGGCGGCTTGTCGCTGATCTGACTCCCGAACAGTTTGTTGGCTGTGTTGATTTCCGTTATCTGACGGATGTACTGACTCCTGCAGAAGCGGTTCAAATCCTGAAGCGAATTGAATCGACGAAAGCCGAACGGATTGCTCAATTGACGCGGGATGGGTATCCCGCTTATACGACGTCCGCCGGTTGGCTGGGGTATGACGATGACAAATTGAGACGACTTTGTCGTGACTGTCTCGCTCAGGGTTGGAACGTCTTCAAGATCAAAGTCGGGCGTGACCTGAACGATGATATTCGACGGTGCCGGATCATCCGCGAAGAAATTGGCTGGGAACGACGGCTGATGGTCGATGCCAATCAGGTCTGGGAAGTTGATCAGGCGATCGAATGGATGAAATCATTGGCTCAGTTTAAGCCCTGGTTCATTGAAGAACCGACGAGTCCCGACGATGTACTCGGTCATCTGGCCATTGCCAAAGCGGTCGCTCCGATTCAGGTTGCTACCGGCGAACATTGTGCCAACCGAATCATGTTCAAACAGTTCTTGCAATCGGGAGCGATCGGTGTCTGTCAGATCGATAGCTGCCGAGTCGGCGGCGTGAACGAAGTGCTTTCCATCCTGCTGCTGGCGGCTAAATTCAATATCCCCGTTTGTCCTCACGCGGGAGGAGTCGGGCTTTGCGAATATGTTCAGCATCTGGCGATGATCGATTACATCTGCGTCAGCGGTTCAATGGAGAATCGACTCTGCGAATACGCCGGACACCTGCACGAGCATTTCATTGATCCGGTCGTCATGCGAAACGGACACTACGTTCCGCCAATGGCACCGGGGTACAGCATCACCATGAAACCCGAATCACTAACGGAATACTCGTTCCCTCCGGCGTCCGGCCCGGCGTAGCCGGTTCATGCGCGTCGCATGACGGGATAAGAATCGGGTAATCGTTCGCGCGTTGTCATGCCCGGCACGATGGGCGACGGGTGCGGGTTTGGGACTTGTACAGAGGTTGGATAACACGCTTTCCACCTTGGCTTGCCCAGATGGAAAGCAAGAACAAAGCGAGAGGGAGGGGGGATTGTCTGGTTGCCAAATTTGCTCCCACCTGGACAAGCCAGGATGGAAAGCTTTTCAACCAACCTCTACGGCTAATCCCGACATTTTCGAAATCCGCCCGCCGACAGGACACTAATGTCACAAGAGCCAAACCCCGGAAGCCAAGCACTTAAACGTTTTAAGACCAAGATTTAGGGAACACTAATCTACGCTAATCTGCACTGTACCAGAGAAGCGGGCGAACAATGCTGGACAGCTAACGGCAGCGGAGTCCGTGGAGGAAAGGAGACTGGCCAAGGAGAACGTCTTGCAACCGCTACTGGAGCGGACACAGAGCCGGGAATCCGGGTCGCGTGGGTTGCTACCGCGATTATCCACGGCTCGCCTGGACTTTCGAAAACTCAACAACAACAACAATCGATCTTTGACAATTCGGAACACAAATTTCATACAGTCCGAGCCACGATCGTTCTTGGCCGCCGGGGCGATCCGTGGCGGTTCGTTGTTTGGCTTGGCGAGTTTAGCGTGGTTGGTGGAGGGTGGAAAATTCAACAAGTATCCATGGGACGGCGAAGCACCGAGAGAGTTGACAGTCGTAAGTAGTGAGTGGAAACGACGAAGAGTCTGCGAGTTGAAACCGCTCGGCTCGTCTGGGAGGTATGACGGAGTTCGAACTTGATCGAACCGCGTCGAACTCGGTCGAATTCGAACACCCTCAAAAAACGGGGAAATGACCACCAAAAGCCTGTGAATTACGAGGAATAGTCGAAGTCGATCGAACTTTGACACCGAATTTCTCGGCTGCGGGATGACAGCAGAACGGAAGAGAAGATTTTGAACAGAAGTACGAAGGTAACGAAGCGAAGAAAATCACAGATAGTCAGGATGCCGCTTGAATTTCCGGGTGATCTCGGCGCGTAGACTTCGGTCAATTGCGGAGTGACTAGCCACACATACGCGAAGCGGAGCTTCGAAGAGGGCGTCCCCAAGCGGGAGCTTGGGAACGAGAACAGATAAGGCCGCGAACGGGTGAAGTTGGTCAACCTGGCCTACTTCAAACCTGTAAAAATGCCTGAAAAAAAGGAACTTTGCCAACTTTTTTTGATGGTTTTGGTGGGACTTCGAGGACTTGTCCCACCCTACGCTGCTTTTGTTCAAAAATCTTCGTATTTCATCATTAACCTCCCGCAATCGCACCGACGACGAAAAAGGGTTCAACGCCTGCGACCACTGCGTCGGGAAGCAGCGCATCCGCTGGCTCAAACGAAAGATCTTCGTTGCACGCGAAGAACCTTAGGAAAGGTCTTCGCTTGAGTGTTACGTGGTCCCGGATCGTTCCGCGCAGCATGGGATAGTCGGCCTCGAGTTTGTCGAGGATTGCGTTTCGTGTTGCCGGTGCAACGACTTCGACGGTTACCTCGCTACCGACCTTGGCCAGGGTTCTTAGATGCGGCGGGAGAACAATACGGATCATGGCAACGTCTGGACCTCGACTGAGACCACGGGTGGCAGATCCCGAACGATTGGCGTCCAATGATCCCCGGAATCGGCTGAAGCATATACCTGGCCTCCGGTTGTACCGAAGTAGACACCGCATTCATCGAGCGAATCGATAGCCATCGCGTCGCGTAATACGTTGACGTAACAGTTTTCTTGCGGCAGTCCGTTTGATAGTGGTTCCCAATCGTTTCCGCCCGTTCGACTGCGAAAGACTTGCAGCTTTCCGTCGAGTGGATAGTGTTCGGAGTCACTCTTGATCGGGACGACGAAAATCGTTTCAGGTTCATGAGCATGAACATCAATCGTAAAGCCAAAGTCGGTCGGCAGATTGCCACTGACCTCATGCCACGAGTCACCAGCGTCGTCACTGCGCATGACATCCCAGTGCTTCTGCATGAACAGAACGTTGGGCCGAGATCGGTGTGCGGCAATACGGTGAACGCAATGGCCGACTTCGGCAGTCGGGTCAGGAATATGGTTGGACCTGAGTCCGCGATTAATCGGCTTCCAAGTCTGTCCGCCGTCGTCCGTTCGAAATGCCCCTGCGGCCGAAATGGCAATGAAGATTCTTCGTGGGTCGACCGGGTCGATCAGTATCGTATGCAGGCACATCCCCCCTGCCCCAGGGGTCCAGTTGGCTCCTGTTCCATGCTTTCGGAGACCAGAAAGTTCGTTCCATGACTTTCCGCCATCAGTGGATTTAAACAATGCTGCGTCTTCGACTCCGGCATACACCGCATCGGGATCGGATAGTGATGGTTCGAGATGCCAGACTCGTTTAAATTCCCAGGGATGTGGAGTCCCATCGTACCACTGATGAGTCCCCGGAACGCCGTCATAGACAAACTTGTTATCGACCGGTTCCCATGTTTTTCCGCCATCATTGGAACGCTGAATCAATTGTCCGAACCAACCGCTTGATTGAGATGCATAGATTCGATTCGGATCAACGGGCGAACCTTTCAGGTGATAGATTTCCCAACCGCCGAAAAAGGGGCCGTTGACTTCCCACTTTTCGCGTTTTCCATCGGAAGTGAGAATAAACGCCCCTTTACGCGTACCGACGAGAACACGGACGTGGGCCATAGGAATTTTCCAAATGGGGTTTTTAAGTCACGGCGGCAGCCGCCGTAAGATTCATGCCTTCATGAATCAAGAAACTAATAGAAACATTGCTCGACTGTAATCTTCACGGAGTCTGGAAGCCTCCGCTACGGTTATTGCACCACCATGATCATCCACATCACACCGAATCGATCAAAAACCAAGCCAACAGGTTCAGCTTGGCTCCAAGCGCCTCACGGTAAAATTCAATCGCTTCGTCACAGCGACCGTTAAAATCCAGATAGGGTTGGATATGCAAGTTTCGTCCTTTGATTGAATCCCAACTGACTTAAGAATCCATTCAACCTGCTTGCCGCGATTTCCTGGAGACTGCAATTGTTTTTGTTCACAGAAAACGTATCGGTCAAAGTCGAAGCCGTCAATTACGACTGTCTCTGAATTCTTTAAATTGTGATGGAGACGGACATTTTCGAACTTGATTGGTTACAATTTCCTTTGACCATTTATGAGCAGGTTTGAAGATGTATTTCCAGGAAGAGCAAAAAGAGTGGAGTGGAAGCATTTTGAAATGCGAAGCGGAAGCGAGCGGATTTGGATTTTCTTGACGACCGAGAATTGAATTTGATTGAGTTGAAATCGAGGATTTGTAGTTCGATGCAGCGACCTTCGGTATTCTTCCGACCCCAAACGGCGATTTCACTTGTTGCCGCACTCGTGTTTTTTTCGACGCTCGTGTTTGGAAACGGCCATGCAACAACCAACGAAAAGGCCGTCGTCGACGATCAACCTCGGGATGCCAGTCCGTTGGCTCAACGAATGGGCGACGCATTCACTGATGTGAACAACCCAATTCGAAAAATATTTGACGGCGAGAGACTTGATCTCTGGTCATTGAAAAGGCCCACCGTCGGCGAATCGATTTCGATCAATGAAAACAGTCAGACGACGGATGTAGCGGGGCGTCTTGTTCTGGAAACGATCGATCGATTGATCCAGAAACGATTAACCGACGCTGGGATTGCTTCGTCGGCTCAGGCAGACAAACGGACCTTGATCCGTCGACTGAGTTTTGACCTGACAGGTTTGCCTCCAACACCCGCCGAAGCACAAAGTTTTGTCGAGGATTCATCGCCAAAGGCATACGAAAAACTCGTGGAGCGACTGTTGGATTCGCCACGTTATGGCGAGCGCTGGGCACGACATTGGCTCGATGTTGTTCGCTATGCGGACACCGAAGGATTTGAACGTGATGAATTTCGGCCATTGGCCTGGCAGTACCGGGACTATGTCATTCGCTCGTTCAATCAGGACAAACCCTATGACCAGTTCATACGAGAACAACTTGCGGGGGATGAACTTGTGAATGGCCCGCCGAAGAATGCTGACGAAGCCGACAAGTTGATTGCAACGGGTTTCCTGAGACTGGGCCAATGGGACAGCACCGCCCCGATTTTTCAGGAAGAAGTACGGCATCGGGACCAGCAACTGGCAGATCTGGCAAACACAACGGGTTCGGCGTTTCTGGGGTTAACCTTTTCGTGCTGTCAATGTCATGATCATAAGTACGATCCGCTCTCGCAGGCCGACCATTTTCGCCTACGGGCGTTCTTCGCGGGTGTGACTCCTCGAAACGATCTGGTGATTGAATTGGCCGATGATCTTGAGGAGATCGGCAAACACAACGCTGAAGTCGATGAAGAAGCGGCACCGCTGAAAGCGGAACAGTCCAAGCTCGATAAGGACAAGAACGAGGATCAGCCTCGATACGAGGAGCTCAGTAAAACGCTCGCAGAAATCGAAACGAAGAAGCGCTCGCCCCGTATGGCTATGGGAGCGACTGATTCCGGTGCGGACGCTCCCGCAACGCATGTGTTTTATCAAGGTGACTTTTCGCAGCCGCGTGAAGAAGTTCTACCAGGATTTGTGTCTGTACTTGACCCAAATCCCGCCGTGATCGAGCCGCCCCGAGCTGATACAACGGGCCGTAGACTGGCGTTGGCCAACTGGATTGCCTCATCGGACAACCCGTGGACGGCTCGAACTCTGGTCAACCGCGTCTGGCAGCATCACTTTGGAGTCGGGCTTGTCGCTACCGCGAACGACTTTGGCTTTAGTGGTGCGAGACCAACAAACCCCGAGTTACTCGATTGGCTCGCAATCGCCTTTATCAACGACGGATGGTCGATCAAGAAACTGCATCGTGCGATCGTCTGTTCGGCGACCTATCGCCAAACCAGCGACGCGGCTCGTCGTGGTACGGGATCGCATGACAATGATCAATATCAGGAAAAAGATCCTGCGAATCATCTTCTTTGGAGACAGAACGTGGTTCGCCTTGATGCCGAGACGTTACGTGATAGTTTGCTTTCGGTATCGGGCTCATTGAACACAACGGATTCAGGGAAGCCGCGCTGGCCGCATGTGCCGATTGACCTCTTGCACGCTCAACCGGGAATCCTCGAAGCGAAGGACGGGGGTGATGGGGGACGTATGCAAGGCTGGTACGAGGACCCGATTGAAGAGACCGATGTCCGCAGTGTTTTTCTTGCCCGCAAACGAGCGATGCCCATTCCGTTCCTGCAAGCGTTTGATCTTCCCGATACGACCGTGTCGTGCGCTCGCCGGGATACGACTGTCGTAGCCCCCCAAGCATTGATGTTGTTCAATAGTCCTGAATCGATTCGCTTTGCATTAATCCTCGCAGAACGAGTGGCTGAAGAGGCTGGCGTCGATCCAGCAAGTCGGGTCGAAACTTTATTTCGGCGAGCACTAAGTCGATCACCCGACACGAAAGAAAAAGCGATTTGTCTGGATCTACTCCGTCGCCATACCGATCAACATCGAATGGAAGGTGCCGAGAATCAAGCGGAATTGTTGGCACTGCGCGACTTGTGCCGAGCCGTACTGAATCTGAATGAGTTCATGTATATCGATTAATTGTTCCGTTTGTCCGAGACTGTTATGCCACTTGACTATATAAATCGACGAGATTTTCTTCAGCGATCTGGAGGGGGCTTCGGCAGTGTTGCACTGGCTGCGTTACTGGCAGATGAAGTTCGTGCAGCTTCGCCGCAACAGACAACAATCGATCCGCTGAATCCATTGGTGGAACGACTATCGCACGTCACCCCCAAGGCGAAACAGGTGATCTTCCTGTTTCAATACGGTGGCCCATCGACGTTTGACCTGATCGATTACAAACCGGAATTGATCAAACTGAATGGTCAACCGGTTCCTGAGTCGTTCAAGCAGCACAACGACAAGGTTGGTGGCGTCCTCAATCACTGCAAGGACGAGCTGATGTCCGGCCCCTGGAACTGGTCTCAGCATGGAGAAAGCGGTTTATGGTTTTCGGATTTACTGCCACACACGGCTCAACATGCGGACGAGTTGTGTCTGGTTCGATCAATGTATAGCGACAGTTCGAACCACGCTCCGGCAACCTATTTGATGAATACGGGATCAATTTTAAGTGGCAAGCCCAGCATGGGATCGTGGGTGACGTATGGTCTTGGTTCGCTCAACCAGAACCTGCCCGGCTATGTCCTGCTGTATAAAGTCGGAGGCTTGGGCGGGTCGGCCAACTGGAGCAATGGTTTTCTTCCGGCGGCGTTTCAAGGGACTCAGTTCCGTTACGAAGGTGCTCCGGCTCTGAACCTGGAGCCTCCAGCGAACCTGGCTGGTGTTCAACGTTCGACGCTTGATCTCGTCCAGCAACTCAATCGAAAGCATGCGGTGCAACGATCTGGTGTGCTTGATCTGGATGGTCGAATTGCCTCGTACGAACTGGCCTATCGAATGCAGTCTGAAGCAATCGACGTCGGTGAATTGGCTCAAGAGACGGAGCAGACTCAGAACGCATACGGACTTAACGACGAGAATAAGAACAAGGCGTTATTCGGAAGAATGTGCCTGTTGTCGCGTCGATTAATTGAGAAGGGTGTTCGCTTCGTACAGCTTTATAACGCTGTCGACAAACTGGGCTGGGACGGGCATGACAATAACACCGATTACCACCAGCGAAATGCGGCTCAAACAGATCAACCGATTGCCGCCTTATTATCTGATCTCAAACAGCGAGGGCTATTAGATACGACGCTGGTGGTTTGGGCTGGCGAATTCGGTCGTACTCCGATGATGCAGGGTAATAACGGGCGCAACCATAACCCCTATGGTTTCACGATCTGGATGGCGGGTGGTGGCGCGAAGTCAGGACAAGCGATTGGTGCGACTGACGAAATTGGCCTACGGGCTGTCGACCAGCCGCAACCCGTCAAGAACCTGCATGCGACGATTCTGACCGCGTTAGGATTAATGCCTGATGACCTGTTTTTTGAAACGAATGGTCGGCAAGAACGATTGACGGGTGTCGCCCAAAGCTGGAAGACGATTCCGGGTGTTTTGGGGTGACGACAAGTGATCGCAGTCACCAGCCTGAATTCATAGGTCGGACAGGTCTTATAAGACCTGTCCGACCTATGAAGATTTTCTTGTTTCACAGACGCTTCTTTTCGACTGATTCCGTTCCCTGACCTTTTAATTGCTCCAACAGTTCGATGATTTCATCGTGAATTCGCTGCCGTTGACGAATCACCAGCGATTTTGGTGTGGCACGAATGACACCCATCGATACGTCGCCAAAGAAGCCACCACCGCCGCCCATCGTTGGGCCACCGGTTGAGTTTGACGTGGAATTTCCTTCCACAACTTCTTTGGTTGAGGCTTCGTGATTGTCTGCTGCCCGATTCTTCGACGTCGGTGCCCCCGTTGTTGGCGGCGTTTGATTCGCCGGTACAAGACTTCGAAGGGACGCCGCAAGATTCCACCCTTCTGGATCAACGGTTGCGAGAATGAGTTCCATCAATTCTTTTGGTGTATAGTCTGGAATCAGCCCCGTGTTGTAGACACGCGTTTCAAAAGTTTGATCGGCTTTTTCGGTTGTTGTAATTATCATCACGTCGTTCTTGATTACGTAGTCAAGTTGTAACGGGTCAAGCAATAACCGTAATGCACTTTTAAGACTGATTCCCGAAATGGTGAGATGCACGTTTTGGTCGGTAGAGATGCCAGCATCCGCCAACGCGGGAGCGTCGATCATAATCTCAATCTTGTGGACGTCCTCAATGTATTCGATCGCTTGTTTGAGTGCCGTGTCTTGGAAGTTTACTTCGGCATTTTCCTGCAGGGCCGCTTCAATCCTTTCCACTACCGGGCTACGAGACTTAAAGTCCCATTTTGTGCGTGGGCCTGTTTTTGGCTTTGAATCGTTCTTAACAAAATTCACTTCGAGTTCCACTTGTGCCAATTCACGCGTAGGCTGAGGTGCTGCTTGACGGTCGTGATTGTCTGCTTGATCAACATCAGTTGTTTCAACTGTTATTGGAGACTCGTCAGCGTCATTTGCCAAAGTCGCTAAATCAAGAGTGTTCAGTGCCGGACGGGCGGAGGAGATCGATGTCACGACGTTTCCGGCTTCGGCTTTTCCGCCGGGAAGTCCAACCAACGCGTTGACTCCTCCCAATCCCATGGCGAGTCCGCCGAGAGTCAGTCCAACTGCCACTGCCGTTTTTGTCGCTGCCGTCATGGTGAAGATTTCCTTTCCTGCGAGTTCGAGTACCCGATCTGAAATCAGATCGGACGTCGGAATATTTGGTTGTGAACCCCAGGCGAGACTCGCCTGGATGGTGGATTCGATCAGTAACTCGTTTCCAGCAGCTTGAACGGTTTGTTGAGTCAACTGAATTGCGGCCAAGACCGTTCCCAGCGTCGTAATCCCTCGTTGTAAAAGCCGATTGCGCAACTCATGTTTGCCTCGTTTCAACAACCCTTCCACGGCTCCGACTGTCATGGATAATTCGGTCGCAATTTCGCTCGGTGTTTTCCCCGCCAGATACCTCAGCACCAGCGGCTGGCGATATCGTTCCGGAAGCGCGTTTAGTTCGGTATCAACAAGCTGCTGATCGTGCCGATCTGCCAATTTTGTAAACGTGTCATCATCAGTCGATTTGTCACCCACAAGACATGTTTCCCTCCGACGTTTCTTCTGTCGAGCAACCCTCAGCGACAATCGGTAAGCGACTCCATACAACCAGCTCGCCAGCGACTTTCGCTTTCGGACTCGGGCCGCATCGCGAACAAGTACGAGAAATGCGGCTTGAAAGACATCGTCAATATCATGTGAGTCATGCAGGACCCGGCGGCAGACACCAAGCACAACAGGACTGTGCCGACGAACCAACTCCGCGAATGCCGACTGATCGCGAGCGACAATAAATCGCTCGATCAACTCGGCATCGCCCGGCGCAGGCGGATCGGAAACAGAAACGGCGTTTAGTAATAGGGAACTCATTTGTCTGACAGTATAGTGCCCCGTCGTAACCAATTCCGGCGCAAATTTTTCTGATTTTGTTTTGAATCAACCGCAATTGATCGGTTCAGGAATGCATTAAGGGCGTTTTTCGCAGAGGAATAGGAAAGATGCACGCAATCCAAACGCAACCCCACCCCCTCCACGGGGGTGGTTAACGGGCCTTTGCCCTAGCGTCTGAAATCAGATTCACTAATGGCCGATGTCCCTGGTGCAAAAGCCCGATTACCACCCCCGTAGAGGGGGTGGGGTTGCGTTGCCATCTGGTCGCGATGAAAAATCACGGGATTTCTAGAGTGTTGAGAGAAGCCAGCCAGGCAAAAACCGTGTCCCCGATTTGGCGATACCCAGCTGCGGATGGATGCACGCCGTTGTTTTGCCGGACGACTTTCATTTCCACATGACCATTGGGTGATACCATTTCTGTCGGATAATTGTGAATGGCATCTAAGTTTACGTGTGTCGGGATCAGATGAATCGATTCGGATTGTCGGCTTCCGTATCGTTTCATCATCGCCAGTAAGAGTGCATGCTGGTTTCGTTTGTACTGCCAACGTGTTTGTCCATTCGCATAGTTGTTACCGAAGGCATCCTGACTGGCTGCTGGAGGAACTGGGAGCATGACTCCGATTCGTGTGGCGGGACTGGCTGCCTTGACCATCTCGATCAACTTATCGTAGTGACCCAACATTTCTTGGATTCCCGCCACGATGGTTTCGTCTTGATACGAAAAGATGTCATTGGGACCAAGGAAAATGGTCATTACGTCTGGGAATCGCCCCTCATTTACGTCCTGGCAATAATGTTGGAAGTCGATCTTCACGGTGCCGTCGGCCTGCTTGTACAGAAACGGACTACCTCGTTTTGCATAGTCTCCTTGTCGTGCAGTTTCCGCGTAATGAGTGGCAAATCGCTGAGCCGTCCAGCCCCCATATCCCTCGTGCCGGTTCAGCCCCAGCGTCGGTTCAATGCAGTGTGACCCAATCAATGTTAAAGCTCGGTGCCCCGATTTTGCTGAGAGATCAAGTAAATGCTGAGAATAGACTGAGGCATGAGTCAGACTATCGCCAACGAGCAACAAAGAGAGTGATTTGTTCTTGTCCGATTTGGTTGACGAAACGTTGACGGTGGTGTTGCCGCGTGAGACGACTCGGTTTTGATCATCGCGAATTTCCAGCTGAAGCGGAATCTCTCCAACGTCAGCTTCGGCGGGGATCCAGGTCCATCTTTCAGCCTGTTGTTTGCCCTTGGAACATGTCACATCAAACACGTAATTTGCCGTGTTAAGCGTGAGAACGACATTGTCAAAATAGATGTTTGTTTCGATCCCGGCGACAGCGAAGATTGTTGGCGGCAAGGCCATTCGTAGCGGATCGTCAAGCTGTGTGCCTGGAGCCGCTGGGGCAGGTTCAGCGGCCTCTGACCACATTACGGACGCCAAGAAGCAGACCGTGAATGAGATAATGGCGCACCAGGCGGATGACAGCGGTTTGTTCTTTCGCACGACAACAGACTCCCATTGTTTCGAGAGTTGTATTTGCTGAGTCAAATACCAAGCCCACGTGACGTTCGTCGTTTAGTTCGTGACGTTTCCCACCAATTGCATTCCGTTTCACGGGCAAACTCAATATTCGTTTGCCGCTTCGCCTGCCTCGTCAAATTGCTGAAACTTTTTCTCGCTTACTTGGCGAATTGTTCGTTCTGCCACTTCTTTCAGAAGCTTGGTCAGCGCCTCCTCCAAAGGCATGGCACCGAGGTCACCTTCAATCCGATCACGGACTGACACCGTCCCATTTTCAACGTCACGACCGCCAACGATCAGCATGTACGGGATCAGTTCGACTTGGGCATCTCGAACTTTGGCGTTGATTTTGGCACCGCGAAGGTCGGTTGTTACGCGGAAACCGGCCGCACGGAAACGGGCTTCGACTTGCTTGGCGTAGTCTTCGAACTTGTCGCTGATCGACATGACTCGAATCTGTTCGGGAGCCAGCCAGAGTGGGAATGCCCCGGCAAAGTGCTCAATCAACATGCCAGTGAAACGTTCCATCGAACCAAACGGAGCGCGATGGATCATGACAGGACGGTGGGTTTGATTGTCCGCACCTACGTATTCCAGTTGGAACCGCTCAGGAAGATTGAAGTCGAGTTGGACGGTACCGAGTTGCCATTCACGACCGATGCAGTCGCGAACCATAAAGTCAGTTTTAGGTCCGTAGAACGCGGCTTCCCCTTCCCGCTCGACGAACGGCATCTGCATTTCGGTAAGAACTTTTCGCAACGAATTCTGGGCGCTTTCCCAACCTTCATCCGTACCGACATACTTCGATTTGTTCTTCGAATCCCGACAGGAGAGTTGAACTCGGTAATCGTTCAGGCCAACACTGGCAAGCACGAATTTGACCAGTTCCAGCGTCGACTTGAACTCTTCCAGAACTTGATCGGGCGTTACGAACAGATGTGCGTCGTCCTGGGTGAGGCCGCGGACTCGCAACATTCCATTCAGTTCGCCCGACTGTTCATGCCGGTAGACGGTACCAAATTCTGCCAATCGCACAGGTAGGTCACGGTAACTTCGCTGTTGAGCCTTATAAATCTGCACGTGGTGCGGGCAGTTCATCGGCTTAAGCAGGTATCGCTCCTGTTGCTTCTCCCAAACTCGCAAGAACTCTTTACGTGCTGCAGGAGTTCCATTCGCGGGAAAATCGGCCAGGTCCATACCCATTAGCTTCGCGGAATCGGCAAGCTTCTTTTCGTCATCAGGCGAAAAAGCGGTTCCATCAATGATCAGGGCTTCCAGACGACGGACCCAGTAGTCAACCAGTGCCCCGGCGTCGTGACCGAAGATTGGAGCAAACTGTGATTCGCGGTAATAAGGGAAGTGCCCGCTGGTTTCGTACATGTCAACTCGACCGATGTGCGGCGAGTAGACCGGTTGATAGCCGCGTGCAATCAGTTCACGCTTGATGAAGTCTTCAAGCGTGGCCCGGATGGTTGCCCCTTTAGGAAGCCAGAGACAAAGCCCCTGGCCAACCTCTTGGCTGATTGAGAACAGGTTCAGCTGTTTGCCGAGCACGCGGTGGTCTCGACGCTTGGCTTCGTTGACTTGGTCAAGGTACGAATCCAGGTCTTTCTGCGAGAACCAGGCGGTTCCATACAGTCGCTGCAACTGTTTTCCGCTGGCATCCCCTTTCCAGTAGGCTCCTGCTACTGAAAGCAACTTGAACGCTTTTACGCGTTTTGCATCGGGAATATGTGGTCCACGGCAAAGGTCGACGAACTCACCCTGTCGGTAAAAACTGACAGTCGGATGAGTGGCGAGGCCCGTGTTGATGTGCTCAACCTTCAGCGATTGAGACATCCCATCGACAAGTTTCAGTGCCTCATCGCGGTCGCAGATGAACCGTTCGAACGGTTCACCCAAGTCGACGATCCGCTGCATCTCGGCTTCGATTCGGGGGAAGTCATCTTCGCTGATCGTGTGCGAGCACGCGATATCGTAGTAATATCCATGACCCGTCGTCGGTCCAAATGCCAACTCGACACCCGGCCACAATCTCATTACGGCACGCGCCATAATGTGAGCACATGAGTGTCGCAGGATCGCCAGTGACGCAGGATCCTTTTCAGTCAAGAGCTGTAATGGCACGGGCCGCTCGTCCGTGGCTTCACTCAGTGGTCTCAGAATATCTGTGACCTGCCCGGCAACGACGGCTCCGATGGCCGCCGAGGCCAGCCGTGGGCTGATGGCCGAAGCGACATCATAGGCTGTCGCATGATCTGGATGATCAACAATCGTACCGTCTGGCAATTTAACTTGAAGCATGGCGAGGGCAATCCTAGACAAAGGGATTGGACCGAAGGCGAAGCAAAATAACAGCCTCGGCTAAAAGCCGAAGAGGGGGATGTTTATAGGGACCTCATCATGTGGCGTCAATCGGCACCGGCGCGACATCGACAGAGACGGTCAAGACATGTGAGCCGCCTCCGGTCAGGACCCCCTGAATTGGACAGACATCGCCGTAGTCGCGCCCCCAGCCGATTGTAATGTGTCGTTCCTGGGGAATCACGTTATTTGTGGGGTCAAGATCGATCCATCCATGGTCCGGGCAAAAGACCGCCAGCCATGCGTGCGATGCGTCCGCTCCGACGAGTCTTGGCTTTCCTGGTGGAGGAACGGTCACAAGATAACCGCTAACATAGCGAGCGGCCAGACCCAGGCTTCGCATCGCGGTAATCTGAAGGTGAGCAAAGTCCTGGCAAACGCCGCGTCGCTTTTCCAGCACTTCTTTGGTTGGGGTGTTAATGCTTGTTGCTGCGGGAGCGTATTCAAATTCGTGATAAATTCTTGAGGTGAGATCAAGTGCGGCTTCGAGGAGCGGACGCCCGGGAGTGAAACTTGGCAGCGCATAATCGCGAGCCTGATTCAGGTATTGAATATATGGAGACTCAAAACGAAATTGTGACATCATTCGCATTTCAGGAGTTTCAGCAGCGGCAAGCTGATCGCGAACGGTCTCCCAGGCGCAAGTATGGAACGGTAAAGGGAGTTCTCGTTTTAAGACAGTGATTCGGCTTCGAGCGGTGACTCGCAGTTCTTGATGTGGCTCTTCCAGCGAGAAATATCGTACTTCGTTGCCAAACGTGTCGATCCAGGAACGTTGTAACATCGGTTCCGGAGAGACTTCTAACTGGAAACCGGCAATAGATTGAAACGGAGTCTGGCGAGGCGTCAAATGAACATCGTTCTGACAAATTGACACTGGGTCAGTGTACGAATACGTCGTTGTGTGTCGAACGGTATAGTGCATTGGACGTTTTACGTGGCGAGGAGACAAAACCGACGAGCACCGATTCAAATATCCTCAAATCAGAAACTGCAACAATAAGTTTATGCTCTTCTTGGAATCTGGATTTGGACTTCGAGCTGCCTCGAATCAACGGTATGGGTGAGATACGTATGAGTAATGCTATCTGACAGAGCGCGAAGATCGGAAGTCAGCAGGGCCAAAAACTTATCCAACTGCCGGCGATCACCGGCACCATTCACGGCGCAAAAGGATTCCACATCGGCCAAACGGAGTGATGCCTGAGCCGACAAAACAAGTTTTTGTTCAGAAGTTCGGACCATTTCCGACTCGTCTCGCGCCAGACTTCGAACGTGCTCGGACAATGCCATGAGCTGAAACCCGACGGCCCTCGGGTTCGATTCGTCCGCCAGTACGAGATCCAACACGGGAGCCAACTGAAGCGTTGTGAGATAACGGTAACGATACGTCATCGAACTATCTGCGATTTCAAGCATCGCTTCGAGTCGCGGTAGAACGTCGGCGTGGCCATCGACCAATAAGCCGCGGATCACACGCAGCGTTTGCAGAGCCCGTTCAATTCGCCGCCCGATATCAAGAAAACGCCATCCAGGGCCGCGTGTCATGCTGTCATTACACAGGCCGCTGAACGCCGAAAGTGATGTCAGCAATTGATTCAAAGGGGCTAAGGCTTCTGCCAGATCAGCAGTTGTTCTGGGGGCCGCAACATGCCGTGATTGTGGGAATTTCAATTGGTTGATGATTCGCCAGCCATCGACAGAAATTCGATCTCGGACGATTGATGCCGTCCGGTGAGTCGTCTCGATAGCATCGAATAATCCCGCCTTTCGATAGGGATCGTGAAGAAACGACCAGACCGATTCGACCAGCGCTTGCCAAAGCCCCCCTTCATCAGTGTTGACGGCGGCCAATGGTGATTCGCCCGGGTCGTCGATCGCGAGAACGAGTAAATGGAGGTCTGACAATCGAGCAGGTTGCAGTTCACTTGTCATACGAGCAACAACGCTACGCGCGTGCCGTACCTTGGCTTCAGTCCTTTCGATGGACCGCCCCAGCCAGAACAAGTGATCTGCGGCCCGGCTTGGTAAGTCGTTTGCACTACGGCGAAGCTCAAGGGCCGTCTGTTTAGGGCGTAACAACGAGACCGGTTCGACCGGACTGTCTGCGAGAATCCAAACGTCTTTACTTCGTTGTCCCGCCGCCATGGATTCGGTCAGGGTTTCTGATCGAGTGGCAACTCGCGACAAACCGCCGGGCATCACCTGATAGTCACCGTCGGAAGCAACGGCGAAGGCACGTAACGTGACGTGCCAGGGCTGCATTCGATCGTTACACCAGACAGGGGCTGTCGATCCCACAACAGGTTCTTGAGCCACAAAATGACTCGGCTTTGCCCGCATCTCGAGAATCAGTCTGGCTCTCTCGTCATACGCCAGATTGCTTCCGACATAGACCTTCGTGTTGTGATGGCGATAAGCGTGACGAATGACAAGGCGATCGAGGTTTGCTTCAACATACTTCAGGTCGTCACTTCGTCCACACCACCATGTCGCGACCGATGGAAGCTTAAGGTCTTCTCCAAGCAGGAATCGACACGCCGCTGGGAGAAACGCTTGTATTAAAGGGGCTTCGAGGAAGCCGCTGCCAAGGGCATTAGCGACCACAACTTGACCGTCGCGCACAACCTGGATCAGTCCGGGAATTCCCGCACGCGAATCAGGACGCAATTCGAGCGGATCACATCGCCCATCAGCCATCCGGCGGAGGATGACATCCACTTCAAGCAATCCGCCAAGTGTTTTCAGGTAAACTCCGTCACCACGAACCGTCAGATCCCCTCCTTCAACCAGCGTATAGCCGAGATATCGGGCCAGGTAGACGTCTTCAAAGTAACGCGAGCTTTTGGGTCCGGGTGACAGTAGAACGACGCGAGGGTTCTCGCGGTGGCTGCGAGACAAACTGGCCAGCGTATTCTGAAGAGCAATGAAAAACGAGGCGAGTCGGACGACATTCTGACTTTGAAATTCTTCCGGCAACGTACGAGAAACAACAATCCGATTCTCGACGGCGTATCCAGCACCAGACGGGCCCTGCGAGCGATCACCCAACGCAATCCATTGGCCCCGTGCGTCTCGTGCCAACTGGGCTGCATACCAATGAAGGAAGATGCCTGCGGGAGGATTAATGCCAACACAAGGCAAGAGGTAGTTGGGGTGCTCGAACAGACTGTTCGGTGGCAGCACGCCCGACCGCATCAAGTCCTGAGGACCGTAGACATCGGCAAGAATCCGGTTTAACAATCGGGCCCGCTGTTTCAAAGCATCAGCCAGAAATTGCCATTCTTTGATCGGGACCATCAACGGAATGGGGTCAAGTTCCCACGGTCGCTCCAGGTCCTTGGCCGCTCCATAAACATTATAAGTGACACCATTTTCGCGAAGAAGATGGCGAGCTTGATCGCTTCGTCGTACCAGCCCGGCTGAGCCTTCTTCGTTCAGACATTGGGCCAATCGCGACCACGCAGGGCGCACCCGCGCCTCCGGTCCCAGCATCTCGTCAAAGAGCTGATTCGGCGGCTGATACTGTGAGACGATATCGCCGGCCGGATGAGCACTCACCGCACCGGTGCTGTCATTCATTGTTACGGAGACTCCAGAAAGTCGCAATTCCGCTCTTCCCGTTAAATCTTCCGTTGCCAGTCGAGACATTCATGCAGTCTCGTTTTAACAACGGAAAACTCAAACAAGGAAGACGTACTTTAAGTCCTTCTCATATCCAACGTAAACGGATAGTCAACGTTCTTTTCGTTTTCAGGGATCAATTGAAGCCCTGGAGTGTGACCGATTTGGAAGAATCTTGCCACTCGGCGACTTTCCGCTTCGTACGCGTTTACCGGGAAGGTCGCATAGTGCCGACCGCCAGGATGTGACACGTGCCAGGTACAGCCGCCTATCGACCGCTTATTCCACATGTCAAGAAGATCAAACACCAGCGGAGAATGAACTCCAATGGTCGGGTGCAGACATGATGGTGGTTGCCACGCTCGGAAACGTACCCCAGCGACGAACTCGCCCTTTGTTCCGGTCGGATGGAGTGGCACCCGGCGTCCATTACAAGTAATAACGAATCGGGGATCTGTCAGCCCGCGAACTTTGACCTGAACGCGTTCAACGGACGAATCGACATATCGAGCAGTTCCCGTACCGCCAAACTCTTCGCCAAGCACGTGCCATGGTTCAATCGCCTGGCGCAATTCGATCTGAACGCCGGAAATCGTGAGTTCACCGATCAGTGGAAATCGGAATTCGACGTGCGGGGCGAACCACTTGTTCTCAAATCGGAATCCTGATTCATTCAAGTCGTCCAGGACTTCGTTAAAATCCTGCTCAACAAAATGAGGCAACATAAACCGGTCGTGCAACGTCGTCCCCCAGCGGACAAGCGACTCGCGGTAGGGTTTGTTCCAGAAGCGTGCAATCAACGCACGAACGAGAAGCTGTTGTGTCAGGCTCATTCGTTCATGTGGTGGCATTTCAAAACCACGCATTTCGACCAAACCCAATCGACCACTCGAACTGTCAGGTGAGAACAGTTTGTCGATACAGAACTCCGCTCGATGTGTGTTCCCGGTCAAGTCAGTCAACAAGTGCCGAAAGACACGGTCAACAAGCCAGGGTGGGCACGGACCGTTTTCGGGCAATTGCGAACAGGCGATCTCCATCTCGTACAAGTTTTCATGGCGAGCCTCATCCAGTCGAGGAGCCTGGCTCGTTGGACCTATAAAAAGCCCCGAGAAAAGATACGACAAGGACGGACGATTATTCCAATACGAGACCAAACTTCGCAGGAGATCTGGGCGTCGCAGGAATGGGCTTTGTGCGGGAGATGGACCTCCCATTACGATATGATTACCTCCACCCGTTCCTGTATGTCGACCGTCAAGCATGAACTTTTCAGTGCTGAGCCGTGACAGATGAGCCTCTTCATAGAGGACGGTCGTGTTACGAACCAATTCTTTCCAGCTGCGTGACGGCTGCAGGTTGACTTCGATCACGCCCGGATCTGGCGTCACCTTGAAGTGATCAACACGGTAGTCATACGGTGGTGGATAGCCTTCGATCCGTACCGGCATCGACAATTCGTCGGCCGTGGCTTCAATCGCTGAAACCAAATCGAGGTACTGCTCGATTCGATCCACCGGCGGCATGAAGACGTGAAGCACACCACCTCGGGTTTCAACGCACAGCGCGGTTCGAACAATTGGTTCGAAATTTGACGACAGCCCCTGAATATCGGCATTTTCGAGGTCTGATGTATGAACACCATTCGACGAGTCTTGCTCAGCCCACGTTCCGTGGCCGGAACTTCCGTTATACGCTGGTCGCCGCGATGTTGATTGGTGATTCCCCAATCGAATCGTCGCTTCGTCAGCCGTCCCCGCCAATACGGGTTCGAGGTCGTCGAGCGAACGTTTCACGTAGTCCAGAATGCGACCGCGACTTTGCAGCACGCGAGGCACTGCCATATCGGGCTTCAGAGATTTCACGTCGAAACCATTTGGATACGACTGGTTGGCAAGCTGTCCATTCATTGATCGATGTGGCAATTCTCCTCGCTCGGCCATCGGATCGAGCTCAATCACTTCCGGCCGATCCTCCGGGCGAAGCCAGGGTAATGAATCGAGCGGTAACCGATATCCCATTGGTGAATCACCAGGGACGAGAAACATTCTCCCTTGTCGTAAAAACCACGGCCCACTGGTCCACCGAGTCAGTGCATTGGGCACTTCGTTCGGCATGATCGGTAAAACAAAACCAACTGTGTTGGCCAACCCCTGCTCGAAGACGCGAGCCAATCTCGCTCGGTCTTCTTCGTTGTCGAGCTTGGAATCAAATGGATCAACGTTGACGGGTAACTTTCGCGCCTTCCAGAGGTAGTACCACGTATCCTCATAACCGGGCACAACGTGTGCGGACTGGACCTGTAACTGGTCTGCCAACATCGTAATGAATTCTCGTGCTTCCTTTTCGCCATAGCCATAATCACGATCGTCATCTGCGATCAGGTCGGGACGCGTCCAAACAGGCTCTGTGTCTTTCCTCCAATAGCAACCAAGTGCCCAACGTGGCAGAGATTCGCCGGGATACCATTTCCCTTGACCGAAGTGTAGCAATGGACCGTTCGCAAATCGTTTTGCCAACCGACGGAATAGCGTACCACCCAGTTTTCGCTTGGTCGCCCCGAGTGCAGCCGTATTCCATTCAGGTTCATCCCGATGATCGATCGAGACGAACGTTGGTTCGCCCCCCATCGTGAATGAGCGGGGGCCGATCGCCAGCTCTCGATCGACGTAATCTCCCAATTGTTCGATGTCTGCCCATTGCTCTTCGGTGTATGGTTTGGTGACTCGTGGGTCTTCGTGGACCCGAGTAATCGTCATTTCAAACCCGAATTCGACTTCACATTTGTCGACGCCACCCGAAATCGGTGATGCCGATTGAGGATCAGGAGTCGCTGCCAGCGGAATATGTCCCTCGCCCGCCAGCAACCCTGATGTCGGGTCGAGCCCAACCCAACCCGCGCCCGGCAAGAATACTTCCGCCCAGGCATGCAAGTCCGTGAAATCCGTCGCTGCACCGGATGGTCCATCAAGTGAAGCAACGTCAGGCTTCAGTTGAAGCAGATATCCCGACACGAACCGTGAAGCGAGACCCACATGGCGTAGCAATTGAACCAGCAGCCAGGCGGAGTCGCGGCAAGAGCCGGTTTTCTTTGTCAGTGTCTCTTCACATGTCTGGACACCTGGTTCCATGCGAATGACATAGCCAACGGCTTTTTGAACGTACTGGTTGAAGTCAACAATACAATCGTTCGTTCTGACCGAATGCCTCGGTGCATGCTCGACAAAAGATTGCATGACGGATGACAGGGGTTCGGTAACGAGATAAGGCTGCAATTGCGCCTTAAGTGCCGGGGAATAATTGAATGGGAAGTCCGTCGCCTCAGGTTCGAGGAAAAAATCGAATGGATTGATGACCGTCATATCGGCGATCAGATCAACCTCGACGGAAAGTTGCTGCGTCTTATCAGGGAAAACGAGACGTGCCAGGAAATTGCCGTAAGGGTCTTGTTGCCAGTTCAAAAACTGCTTTTCCGGCTCCACCTTTAGCGAGTAGCTGAGGATCGGCGTCCGACAATGTGGTGCGGGCCGAAGTCGAATGACTTGGGGAGACAGATTGACAAGTCGGTCGTAGGAGTATGTCGTCTTGTGATGCAGTGCAACGCGAATAGTCATGATCGGTTTTCTGGTGTGTAAATCCGGGCTTTGCTTTTAAACATCACCCGCCGGGCGTGTCACTTTGGTCGAAGAGTTAGGGTTAGATTATCCTTGAGCCTGGTTGCTGGCATCCTCATTCTGCCTGATGTTTTCGGGCAATGAGGTGCTTTTCCCGTATGATTTCCTGGTTACTTTTGATGGCTTTATGATCGGTTCGACAGCAAAGAAAGTATCGGAAATTGCATTTCCGACTTCATTCATCTTCCCTTGAAACTGATCAATAAACTCGTGCAAACCCGTTGCGAAGATCTCGTCGATGTTGGTGTAATCGAGTTCGGAGCGCAAACGGCCAAGATACTGTTCGGCTCGATTTTCAAAATTTCCCCTTGTTCCACCCGTAATCGTCAGCAACGAATGCTCGGCACGGCTGACACAGAAGCGGACTGCACGCGGAAACTCGCGGTCAAGCAACAGGAACTCGGCCACTTGTTGCGGTGTCATTCGACCATGTGCCTTGCGATACATTTCGAGAGCACTTGCCGACTTCAAGAGTGCAGACCACTGGTTGGTATCGAGTTGAGTTCCAACGTCCGAAACCTGAGGTAGCAGCAAATAATACTTAACGTCGAGAATTCGAGATGTTTTATCCGCCCGCTCAATCAATTGACCCATCCGATGAAAGTGCCAGGCTTCGTTATGCGAAAGCGTTGATTGAACGGCACCGTCTAATGTATAGGCGGACAATTTGATTTGAGCAAAAAAATCGAAGGGAGACCCAAGTACTTGCGGTTGTGACGCGGTCTTCACCAGCAGAAAGAATTTGTTTAATTCCTCCCACATTGGCGAACTGATCATGTCTCGAACGGTTCTCGCATTTTCTCGTGCGGTTCGCAAACAGCAGAGAATCGAGTTTGGGTTCTGAGTATCGAACGTCAAGAATTGGATGACATTCTGTTGCGTTCCTTCGGGGTAACGCTTCTGAAAATCGTCATGGTCACCCGTCGTGTAGATCAGTGGATCCCAATGCCGTTCCATTTCGGGGCCGACATCAAGGGCCAGATTCAAATTCACATCAATGAACCGGGCCACATTTTCGGCTCGTTCCACGTATCGGCTCATCCAGTAAATCGAGTCGGCAACGCGGCTCAGCATTTTTAATATCTCGTGCGATGAAAGTTCAGGTTTGCTGGGACACGAAGGCGGAAATTTTTCCAGGCTCTTTTCCGCGTCGGAACGTGTTGATTTTTGGTTGTCGGGCGAAGAACAAGCCGAGCGTTTTCGTTGTTATTTCAAATTCATGTCAATTGTTCTCAGTCCGTAAACCGTGGCGAATCCGGTCATTGTCCAAGATCCAAGGAGTGTTTTGTTTAAACAGGCCTCTTCACACACGGGGCGTTCCATTTTTCAAGACCCAAGTATCCTTGCTTCCTCCTCCTTGAGATGAATTCACAACCAGCGATCCCTTCACAAGAGCGACTCGCGTCAACCCCCCTGGAAGAATGTAAATATCCTCTCCGTAAAGGATATAGGGCCTCAGGTCGACATGACGACCTTCGAGTCGATCACCTACGATGGTTGGAACTCGTGACAACGACAGTGTCGGCTGTGCAACATAGTTTCTTGGGTTTGAAACGATGAATTCTTTGTACTTATCAAGCTGCTCGCGGGTCGCTCGCGGACCCACCAGGATGCCATATCCGCCAGATTCATTAGCCGGCTTGATAACCAGTTCAGCGATGTGCTCAAGAACGTACTTTCGCTGTTCATCATCCGCGCAAAGGTATGTAGGGACATTCGGCAAAATCATCTCTTCGCCGAGGTAGTACTTGATCATCTGCGGAACGTATGCATAAACAGCCTTGTCATCGGCGATGCCTGTTCCTGGTGCATTAGCCAATGCAATTCGGCCGGCGCGATAAACGTCCATCAGCCCTGGAACCCCTAGTGTGGAATCGGCTCGGAACGTTAACGGATCGAGAAATTCGTCGTCAATTCGGCGGTAGATCACGTCAACCCGTTCCAGCCCCCTGGTCGTTCGCATATGAACAAAACCGTTTGTTACGACGAGATCCGAACCCTGCACCAGTTCCACACCCATCTGCTGTGCGAGGAAACAGTGTTCGAAGTAGGCTGAATTATAGATCCCAGGTGTCATCACCACGACGGTTGGTTCTTCTGTCGTCGGAGGTGCAATATGCTGCAACATTTTCAGCAGTTGTTCTGGATAATCCTCGACCGGCATCACGGACAATCCGTTGAACAGCTGCGGGAACGTTCGCTTCATGACTTCTCGGTTTTCGAGAACGTACGAGACTCCTGAAGGACATCGCAGATTGTCTTCCAAGACATAGACTGTTCCATCCGCGTCCCGAACAAGGTCCGTTCCCGTGATGTGGCACCAAATGCCACCTGGCGGGTTAAGCCCGATGCATTGTTTCAGGAAATTCTTACTCGAATGAACCATATATTCCGGAAAAATTCCCTCTTTCACGATTTTTTGATCGTGATAAATGTCATCAATAAAGAGGTTCAGTGCCTTGATCCGCTGCTTCAATCCAGCGTCTATGTAGCGCCACTCGGCGCTCTCGATGATGCGGGGGATCAGGTCGAATGGCCAGATTTTTTCTGTGCCGGCTTCATGACCGTAAACGTTAAATGTGATCCCCATATTCAGGAGCGCCTGATCGGCGACCCGTTGCCGGCGAATCAACTCTCCGTCGGTCAATCCCTTTAAACGAGATGCCAGCAATTCCCCGCGCGGACGTGGTTGGCCACCTTCGAGGAACATTTCATCGTAAAAGCCAGTAGTTTCATAATTGTGAAACGCCAAATCTGCAGGCATTGATTGGATCGAAGAATCGGTGGCAGCGAGCATTTCTCGTCTTTCTGATGGAGACTCCGAATTTGTCGACTTTTGCCCCTACCTTCGTTGAACTCGATTTAAACGGCCTAAAGTTCAGGCATTAGTCGCTCAGGGAACCGGCAGAAAATACGCATGTAGGGCAATTCCGACGACTTACGATTAAGAGGCAACTGTCGTGCCGCACAGTATATCAAAAAATGCCTTTCTTCGGTGCAACTGAACTTTGCTTTCAATTTCATTTCGTTTTGGCAGTCAAATCGATCCCCATATCGAGAAAGAGCATTTTCATATCTTCCCAAACGTCCTTTTTCGCGGCTGGATTACGCATCAGGTACGCAGGGTGATACGTGCAAAGGACTTTCGCTCGCCCGTAGGTAAAAAACTGCCGTCGGAGTTTTCCGATCGTTTCCGTCGAGCCGAGCAGATTCTGCGCGGCGCAAGCCCCCCAACAAACGATGTATTCAGGATTCACGTGGGCCAGCTGCCCGTCGAGAAACTCGCGGCAATTCGCAGCCTCGTCCGGAGCAGGTAATCGATTGCCTGGCGGACGACAACGGAGAACATTGCAA
Source organism: uncultured Schlesneria sp. (assembly GCA_903834925.1). Lineage (GTDB taxonomy): Bacteria > Planctomycetota > Planctomycetia > Planctomycetales > Planctomycetaceae > Schlesneria. The sequence goes on along the minus strand of CAILLA010000170.1, from coordinate 83,628 downwards.
ATATAGAGATCTTCCCGCCGAATTCGGCATGCCTTGATAATATCGTTCAAGAGCTGCCCTGCTCGTCCGACGAACGGTTCACCTTGTGCGTCTTCGTCGGCACCTGGTGCTTCGCCAACAAACACGATCTTTGCCTCTGGGTTTCCCACACCAAATACAGTTTGTGTTCGCGTGGACGCGAGTTCCTGACACCGCGTACAGCTTTTGACCCGCTCTGCCAGCGCGGCCAAACCAGCAATACGGTCCGCTAACGGAAGATCTAAAGGTTGAAATTGATTTGGAATTATCGGCAGAGGTGCGATCTTTTTCTTGGCCAATGGGGAACTCTCTAATTCGAAGGGACGACGGGATTGGGAATCAATGTTTGCTGCAACAGCCGAAACCGTTGTTGAAGAAGATTTTTCGGTCAGATTTCCTGTAGGGGCCTGGGGCACTGATTTTTGCGTCGGTGCTTGCGGCGTTACGACGGATTTAGAAGGTTCAATTGGATCGATACGTTTCCAGTGGGTAACCCCTGCGCGACGAAGACCTTCTAACTGTTGAATGACCGCGAGTCGGACATGGTCAGTACTCAAATTCTGTTCATCCATTTCCAAGCACCATGACCTGTCCAATTCATTTGCTGTCTTTACGGACAAGGCTTCGATTCGGTTCAAAATAAAAACGTTGCGTATCGTGCGTTGAGATGAAAACGAACCGACGATCGTTCCAAAGGGTTCAGCGGGAACGAGAAACCCGCTCCGTCATTAGTTTGACGTCCCCGTACGAACCTTGCCACTGTGGAAGAAGTCCAGATAATCATCAATTTTGTCGCGGAAAACGGAAAACTCGCCTCAGAAAATTTCTTCATCTTGCAGTATTTGCCGGTTTTGGCCTAAAACCCGACTGCGGATACTGGATGCGATTATCGTTCAATCGGTTCGGCCGTGTTTTTAGGTCTCTCAAGGGATGGAGAGGTCATGCGATTTGCTCTTCGTAATTCGATGTTGGGTTTTCTGATGATCACGGCATTTTTCACAGGCTGTGGAACTCAGTCGGTACCGGTTGCTGAGATTAATACTGACGACCCCTTGCTCGCGGACTTGTCCGAGAGCAAGGGCGGACTTCCGTTACTTGCTGTGCCAGGTCCTGACGACGGAAAGACGCCAAACAAGTCGGGCAAGGTGACCCAAGCTGCAGCAAAGTCTGCCCCAGGCCTTTTGCCCAAGGGATTGTTCGGAAAGAAAGCGCCACAAGCGAACGCACCTGAGGCCGAGGAAGAGCCCGCCCCACGGAAAGTTGCTGAAAAAGGTTCGCCGGAATGGTTACTCAACGAAATTCAGCGAGTCCGTTTGTTGCCGCTGCCGCGTGAAGACGAAAATGAAAATGAATCGGAAGACTCCGAGGAGGAAGAACAACCTCTGACTCCCGCACAAGAAAAGAAATTCGCTGAAGAGATCGAAAAAACACGAGCAATCCGCAGAGAACGCAACATTCAGATCGTCAAGCTGTCGGAAGAATGCCTTCAAAAAACCAGTAAGAACCCTGAGCAGGAACCGATATTCTCAGCAGCCGTTCATAATCTGCTTGATGCCCGATTGCAGTTGGCATTACAAGGTGATGCGGCCAGCATTGATGCACTTTACGAAGCAGAAAAAGTCTTTTTCGAACGGAATCCCAAATCGGATTCTGCCTCTGAATCTGCTTTGACTTTAGTAAACCTTGCCCATGCAAATGCGCTTCGCTACGGGAGTAAGAACCCTCTCTGGCTGAAAGAATTCTCAAAGCGGGCGCAAGTTTATGCCTCACGATTTCCCGATGAAGCACCCCGGTCAGTCCCGCTATTGATGGCGGCGGCACGTAGCTGTGAAAACAATGGCCAGGCCGAAGAATCCAAAACTTGCTATTCGTTGCTCAGTTCCAGGTTCGGACAAACGCAACAAGGAATGCAAGCACAAGGAACCCTGCGGCGAATGCAGTTAAAGGGGCAAGAGTTGGAACTATCTGGACCGGGCATCGACGGAAATGATATCGATGTCAAAGCCAATAAGGGAAAAATGGTCCTGATTGTGTTCTGGGCTTCCAACGCTCAACCGTTCGTCCAGCAATTGCCAAAAATACTTGAAGTCACGGCAAAGTACAAAAAATACTGCACAGTGATCGGTGTCAATATTGATACGGATGAAAAAGCCGTTGAAACGTTTGTCGAAAACCAACGTCTTGACTGGCAGCAAATTTTCTTCCCGGGTCGAGCCCAGCGCGGCTGGAATTCGCCAATTGCAGCATACTACGGCGTCAATATGTTGCCGACGATTTGGCTACTCGATCCCAATGGAATCGTGGCGGAGACGAATCTGGACGCTTCAAACCTGGAAGCGAAACTTCGTGAAGTCTACACGCCGTTTTTGAAAAAGAAGTGATTGTGACCTCGGCGGAATTAAAAACGCGCTAACATTCGTCTTACTCGCTGGGTGGATGAGACGAAGCGCGTTTTTCAGGCAGAACAAAAACGCCTTAACACACAAAATTTCAAGTGGTTGCCGAATGCTGTTGTGATTCACGACGGCGGATTGTCATGTAGGTTAAACCGACCAGCAAGACGTCGACCGCCGGAAGTGAATCCTCTGCATCGACCGACCAATCGCGCGAAAACCACCTAGCCGGACGGACTCGTGCTGTGATATTCGTCCCCTGTTTCAACACGTACCCCAGTTGAAACCAGCCCGCTCGCTCTAAAATTCCTGGCCCTGACTTGAGGTCCATCTCCCAACGCAACCCAAAAAAACCGCGTGCTGTTGCGGAACCGAGTTCGGTCCCGTGGGCATCTTTGAGCACAAAATGGCTTTTCAGCCAGGACGGTTTTTCGAATCTGACGGGAAGTCTCATCAGATCGAGATCCATTCCCTCAGTGAGCCAATGCGGTTGAACAATCCCTAACAAATCACCGTTCAATCGCAGCTCGATATTTGACGTGAACCAACCGGCCGAGCGAGCTTCGAGCAACATGTGTCACCCCATTGACGGAAATAAAACGAACACAGCCGAAGGAATCATACCGTCGGCTGTGTTTCGAGAGTTCAATTTACTGAGGTGAATCAATCGATCCCGATTGCAACCCAGCCATCGACAAGCGTCAGCTTCGAAACGTACGCCACGACCGTTTTTGATGGGGTTTTGATTTCAACTTTTCCATCAACAGTTCGATCAGGAAGAACTGATTGAATCTTCTTGCGGACAACGGCGTTCGTCGCCACTCCGCCCCCTTCTCCGTCCGCAGCAGCGACCTCGACTAGGCCGGCTTTGGCAATGATCTGTCGCCCCTGAGCTTCCAGCGAGATGGGAACAGTGATCTCTCGTGTTGGAATGTCATCTTTTCCATCTTGTTTGAAACCAGCACGAATCACGATTGTCAGTTCGTCATTCGCAATCCGGATACGAATTGGTTCTTTCGCCGCAAAGATAATTGCATTCAAACCCTTTTCGTCGTCACTGACATCAGTGGGTTGCGATGGGGCCGGTCCTTCAAATTTGAATGGACGATTCAGTGCGGTACTCAAGAATGCTTCGATTTTCGTTCGCAGCTCAGGCTCGGTCACTGTTTGGCCAGCAAGCCCGATCTTATCGATCGCATTGTTCAATGCCGTTTCGTGTAAGAGCGCGGTTGCTCCGGTCACCGCCATCAAGCGACTTTCCGGCAAATCCGCTGCGACCTGATGTGATGACATCAATCGAGCATTCACGGTCATCAACTGGTCTGTCGTTTGATACGTATAAGTATCTGGAAACAGTCCCGTCGCACGAAGTCCGGCGAACAGCTCGCGGTTGAGTTTGTCGCCACTTGTGGCAAACGATGCATCGACTTCCTTATTGAACGGAGGCAGAACACCGTCCTGGACTCGACTGGCTGCAATCGATTCTGCTTCTCCTTGTTTCTCGGCAACTTGTTGAGAAGCAATGCTATGAGCGATTCTTCCCAGAATCGGCACACCGGATAACTGCGTGGCAATACCCGTTGTCGTATTGTGTGGATTCACAGAAATGGTTGCTGGCGAGGTCATGAACCTGAGCCCGTCGAAATTCACTTCCTTTGTGGCCGTAAAGGTGTGGTTACCATTGGTATAAACAGTCGCTTGCGGAGTAACACCTTGAGTCTTCGATTGAATGTTTCCATTTAATCGAAGTGCGAAACGCGCTGTGGTGTTACTGGGCAACAGATCGACATTCACGTTCGTGTTGGTGATTTGTGATCCGTTGACTTGTGCTCCCAGAATAAAATCATTGACAGGCCCCTGGACGGAACGACTGTCTGACATGATTCGATTCAGAAAGGCTTCTGTCACCAGGATGCGAAGATTGTAGTTGAAAAGTCGGCTCTGAAGTGCTGAAGCCAGGCGATCACCTCCGTCAGCCGAGATGTACCGGACATCGGAGAAAGTATCGCGAACCTCATTTGCTTTTGCACCAGTTGCCGCGTAAGTATCGAGTGCGGTGGCAAGTTCTTTGATTTCAGCCCGCAATTTACTCGTTGCTTCTGCCGGATTTTTCCAGGCTGCGAGCGAAAGATACTGGTCGATCGCATTCGAATAATTCTCAAATGCCGCTCGATGCGTAAAGGCTTTTTGAGTTTCGTCGAGAACCGTATCACGGGATTTCAAAAGGGCCTGTGACGCTGAAGCGGCCGCAATTGCCGCCAAACCATCAGGTTCCGATGTCAAAGCGTTTTTCAGGTCCGTGACTTTAAAATAAGGAAGCCAAAGGTGGCCGTTTCCAATCGAATTGAGTTGATTTTCCAATGACTGGATCGAAGACAACAACGAACTTGCTTTTGATCGTGTTTTGTCAGCTGCAATCCGACCACCGTCGATTTCGAGCGTATCCAGCACCGCTTCGGCAAAATCAATTCGGAGTTTCAGGCTGTTATTCAACGAGGTAAGCGGGCCATACAGCGAACGATACGCGGGGTCGTCCAGCGCACGACGCATCACATCTTGCTTAACCTTCAAAGAGCCAAGAGCTCGGCGTTGTGCTGCCGCATCGCTCCCTTCCAGTTTCGAATAGAATTCGGCAACGGTCGCTGACGCGCCTTTAGACCACTCGGCCCAGTTGCCGTCCAACTTGGCAAATTCCTCTTCGCTCAGGTCTGCCGGTGGCGTGGACGGGAAAATCCCGCTGAGTCCCAACCCAGTCATGTTTGCAGCCTCTTCAACTGCAAAAATGCCGGTACCTGCCAACGCCACGACACTCAGAAGCGCAAAGGTATGCGCAAGCCGATTTTTTCGCCAAAATCTTTCAGACATCCAAGCTGCCCGACTCGTTCGATCCGTCATACATTCACTCCGTACAAAAACTCGTTTCACTCCAAGGCGTCGACTACCGGTCGATCGTTCATGGACGAAGCGCCATTGACGGCAATTCCATTTGCCAGCGCTTTTTATCGTCCGCGTTCCTTCTAGAAACGAGCACGACAGGTGGAAGTACCACCTTCGTTAATTAGAACTCTGGCGTCCGTTGCAGAGTTGACTTTTGCCGACATGTTTTCCTAATCATCACAGTCAGCCAAGTTGGCCCAGTTTAGTGCCAATTGCGGCGGTATTCAATCAACGCTGCCATCTTCAGGTGACACAGCGGACTGATTAGGCCGTTTTTTGGCTTGCGTGTTCAGCAAAAACATCTGTTTTTTGTGGATCGTCATAAATGGGACTGATGAGACTCATAAGACCTATGGGGCCTATTTGAATTTCGTCGTTGACCGGGTGTTGGGTCTTGATCGACACGGCACGGTATGTCGGCATTAAAATCCCGATTTCTTCGGCAGTGTTCGCCGAATTCCGACTGTCCAGCGGTCGACGAGGTCAAAATGACATCGCGCAACGTCTGATCACTCTTGTTGGCTTGTGATTTCACCCTTAATGTCGTGTGGAACAGCCCGATCTTCAAGGAACCTGGTCATACCACGCATTCGCGTGAACCAGGATTCAGGTGGAAGTATGATGAAACAATGGAATCGATTTACCTGCGTTGCTCTGGTGGCCAGCCTGGGACTGTCAGCAGCGACAGCCGTGACGGCGCAAGAAATACGCATTTATACGACGATTCGCGATGTCTCAGGAAATTCTTCGGCTGTGACCGCTGACCACGGATCGATCGTTGTTCGCAGTCTAATGCTGTTTCATGCCGGAAAAGTCTACGATTACATTGAACCGGCCAGGGAAGTGACTGTCTACGAACCTGCGCATCGTCGATTTACGGTTCTGAATCCGCGTCGGCAGCTTTGCTCGGAATTGACGCACGACGAAATTCGACAGTTCCTGGGGCTTGCTGAAGATGAAGCTCAAAAGCGATTGGCGTTCGTTCCTGAAGAATCTTCGGCCTCGTCTCGCAGGGCGTTGGAATTTCTCCGTTTCCAGTTTCAACCAGACTTTGAATCGAACTTTGATAACACCAAGCAACAATTGAAGCTGTCGGCTGACAACTTCGAGTACGTTGTTGAAGGGTTTCAGCCGGAAACCCCCGAAGTTGTCGAGAAATACCTTCAGGTGGCGGACTGGATGGCTCAATTCAATTCCGTACTTCACCCGCAATCGTTGTTTCCAGCTCCTCGTCTTAAGCTCAACCAGGAATTGCGAAGTCGCGGCCTGCTTCCGCTCACAATCAGTTTGAAAGCGGAAACTGACCCCGTACTGCATTTGCAAGCGAAGCATGAATGGACCTGGAAATTCCAGAAGACGGACAGGCAACTCATCGACAACTGGGATAAACAGTTGCGCGATCCAAATCTTCGAAAACTTCCCTTTCGCGAGTTCCAAAAGGAAATGCTGAGAGCGGAAATCGCACGAAAGCGCTGATACGATATCCTGAACCAGTTATTTTCCCCAATTCATGGTTCAGGATCGCATACGATGACAACTCCGCTTTTTAATCTATCCGGCAAAGTGGCACTGATCACCGGCGGCAGCAAGGGGTTGGGAAAAGCGATGGCTCGCGGTTTTGCCGAAGCGGGAGCCGACATCGTGATTTGTAGCCGTCACGCCGAAGAACTTGATCAAGCTCTTCCTGAAATTCTTCAAGGAACATCTGTTCGCGGACGTTCGTTCGTCACAGATATGACGAATCGAGCCGAAGTAGAGTCGCTAGCGAAATCGGCGATTGAAGCGATGGGACGTGTCGACATCCTGGTCAATAACGCAGGCTCGAACATTCCACAGCAGATCGACGAAGTTGACGACGACAAATGGGATCGGATTATCGAGCTGAATCTCACTTCATGCATGAGCCTATCCCGCGCAGTGATCCCCCAGATGAAACAGCGAAAATGGGGTCGAATTATTCATATTTCCAGCGTTATGGGCCTGACGTCCAAATCGGGACGCAGCAGCTATTCCGCGACAAAGGCCGCACTGATCGGCCTGGCGCGTGCCATGGCTCTGGATCTTGGACCGTTCGGTATCACGTGTAATTGTATCGCGCCCGGTCCGTTTCTGACCGACCTGCCAGCCAGTGTCCTCAGCCCGGCAGAGTTGGAAACATTCGCCCATCGAACCGCACTCGGTCGCTGGGCCGATCCCCGCGAACTGGCCGGCCCTGCCCTACTGCTGGCAAGCGACGCAGGAAGTTACATCACGGGGACCACATTACTTGTCGACGGCGGTACACTCTGCAAGACCTTTTGATGCCGTTGTACGCGGTCTTCCGACAACAATGAATCAGGGCGAGCCGAGGTGTAAATCCCCCCGGCTCGCCTGTAAGACGTTAGCGACGATAGGATTCCTGCAACGAAAGTGCTTTCGATGGATACATCCAAACGTCTTGCACCTTATGACGCCGTAAACGCATGGACTGTTCGCGAGGCGTCGCATTTGTTGAGTCGGGCTCAATTTGGGTTTACTCCAGCCGAACTCGATCGCGCGACAAGCGAAGGAATGGACGCAACTTTACAGCGTCTGACGGAATTACAGCCGGAGTCAGCCGACTTCTCGCGAGCCGAAACCAGCTTGCGTCAGGCGGCCATCAGCACCGGAAGTATCGATAATCTGAAGATCTGGTGGCTGTATCGGATGAGGTATTCTGCCAATCCTCTCACCGAAAAACTGACTCTGTTCTGGCACAATCACTTTGCGACTTCCAATGCCAAGGTGAACTCCGTTCCCTATATGCTCCGGCAGAACGAACTGATTCGAACCAATTCCATCGGCGATTTCAAACAACTACTGCATGGCATGTCGCGCGACACGGCGATGTTGATCTGGCTGGACGGAAATGCGAATCGGAAACGTCATCCGAACGAAAACTTCGCTCGCGAAATCATGGAATTGTTTGCACTAGGAGTCGGCAATTACACCGAGCGCGACATCCAGGAAGCGGCTCGTGCGTTTACGGGCTGGCACGTGCGAGACGGTCAGTTCTGGATGCATGAACTCCAGCACGACGAATCGGCAAAGACGGTCTTCGGAAAAACCGGCCAATTCGACGGGAACGACATTGTGAATCTGTGCCTGGAACAACCATCCTGCCCACGATTTCTGGCGACAAAGTTGGCGAAGACCTTTGTCTGTCCGGAACCATCCCAGGACATGACTGACCAGCTCGCCAATCGAATCCGTCATCACGACTTGAATATGCGGCCCGTCCTGCGGGAGTTATTTTCGTCGCAGTGGTTTTATCAAGCGGAAAATCGGCGAATCATGATGAAGTCTCCGTTGGAACTGGTTCTTGGAACGCTGCGAACATTGGTCGAGCCGATTCGATGGACTGGGGTGGTCAAAGTGCTGGCTGATCTTGGACAGAACATTTTCGAACCACCGTCGGTAAAGGGCTGGGAAGGTGGTCGGCTTTGGATTACATCATCTTCTTTGCTGCAGCGAGCGAATTTTGCCACGGAAGTAACGACAACCAATCAATTCGGATCGCTATCGGACACCGTTCGTAATCTCACAGCGGACGCCAGCGAGGCAATCGTTTCTCTACTCGGACGCTGGCTGCTGTCCGACCGGCTCGACGATACAATCCGGCAGGAATTGCTGAAGTTTCACGCCAGTGCGGAAGGGACCGTAGAACAAAAATTGCGGGGGCTGCTGCAACTGATCCTCACCCTGCCCGAGTACCAGCTCCACTGAATTCTTCGGCATCGTGAAAAATTCTTCTGACCCCGGCAAAGTTTACGTGGCAGGGGTCTTCACCGCAGAACCGCCATGCTTATGAAAACGTTAGCCTGAAACCATCAAAGCGCGAAGCAAAACCGTCGAGAAATTGTAAGGTGAGTTTCGCAATGTCGACCGAATGAAGCTTCGGCACCGATTTGGGAAACTCTGCTTTCGTCTATTGCCGCAGTAAGGCTGGTGATTCCGTTCGCTGTCTTACGCGTGTGTCCCGGAAAAAGTCAAGGATTTGACGACTGAGCATTTAAGGGAAGATCACAGCGTTCCGGCCCGAACAAGAACCGACACTCGTTGATTCGCCAGAAAGACGCCGTATTAGATGATTTCCCAATTCTATCGACGATACAGCGTTACCATCCTCTGGTTCGTTGTGCTCAGTTTTCCGTGCCTGTGGTATCAAGCCGAACAGATGCCGTCGAACAACGACATTGAAACCTGGCTTCCTCGAGAGACCCCGGTCCGCCTCTTGTACGAAGAATTCAAGCAGGATTTTGGTGCTGAAGAAATTCTCGTCGTCGGTCTACCTCTTGGACAGACGACCCCAAAGCTTGTGGAAGCCTTTGCGGGACGGATGGAACGGTTAAAGGGAATTCGCCATGTTTGGACTCCAGACCGCATGACCGCTCGGATGCGGGAATTTGGTGTGAAGGAAGAGGTCGCACGAGAGCGTCTCGATGGACTCTTGACCTCCAAGTCAGGCGATTTGATTGGCGTTGTCGCTATGTTGTCCGAAACCGGCATCAAGAACCGGGCACAAGTTGTTGACGACGTAAAACAGACACTCGCTTATTGCCAGTTACCTCTCGAATCGGTCGCGTTAACAGGTGCCCCCGTGATTGTCACGGAACTTGATCGACTCGGTAGCCAGAAGTCGAGTCGCAAATTCTTCCTGCTCACCTGTGCCGTCAGCCTTGGTCTGCTCTATTACTCGTTCGGACATTGGGGCTTGTCGCTGGCGGTATTGGGCACGGCCTTATGGGGAATTTTCCTCAACCAAACCGTCATGGTGATGCTCGGTGGCGAGATGAATTTCATCATGGGATCACTCTCCGTGATGGTCATGATCTTTACACTGTCGATCGCTGTCCACGTTGTGAGCTACTATGACACGGCTCAGAAAGAAGGTCACGCCGAACCATTGGCGGCTGCCATCATCGAGTCGTGGAATCCCTGTATGCTTTCCACGCTCACCACACTGTTGGGGCTGATCTCCCTCAACGTCAGTACGATACTTCCGGTAAGCCAGTTTGGATATGCCGCCGCGTGTGGTGCGATCGTGGCTTTAATCGTCGGTTTGGGGGTCACCCCTGCCCTGTTAACTGTGATGCCGCATTGTACGGTTCGCTCAGTCAAATACCACGTGAATTTCCGTCAGTGGGGCGCTGGGGTCGCCTACCATCGCGTCAGCATTCTCTCCGCTGCTGCGTTACTGCTGGGTGTAACCGCGATGGGGATTATGCAGCTGCAACCGAGCATTAATCCTGCAGAATTCCTGCCGCAAAAGAGCAAGATCCTGTCCGACCTGCACCGCATCGAACATGACCTGACGAATATCGATTCGATCGAAGCCGTCGTGGATCTCGGCGGGGAGAAGTTAGCGTTCATGGATCAGCTTCAGAAAATACGTGGGATTGAGGCTCGAATCGCCGCCCATCCTGGTGTCCGACACACGCTATCTCTCGCTTCGTTCTTCCCGGAAGAGCTTCCCGAAAACACGATGGAAGCAGCTCGAATCCTCGGTCATGCCAAGGCGTATTCTGGTGAAGAGGGTCTGATCGCCGGACGTCAGCGTCTATGGCGAATTTCCGCTCGAATCCGACACGATGCAAACTTGAGCCCCGTCGATGTTCTGAACCAATTAACGCAGGAACTCTCCGAGGAACCCGTTCATTTCACAGGGCTGACACCACTGCTGAAGAACGCTCAACAAGAGATCTTTGACGGCTTCTGGCAAAGCTTTACCGCCGCATGTCTTACCATTTCGATCGTGATGATCCTGTCGCTACGGTCGGTCGTCGCGGGCGTCATCGCGATGATTCCCAATATCATTCCGATCTGGCTGGTTTTTGGTGGGGTTGGCTTTCTCGGAATGCCGGTCGATATTGGCATGATGATGACGGGAAGTATTGCACTTGGGATCTCGGTCGACTGTACCTTCCACTTCCTGGTGAAGTATCAAGCCGCTTACAAAAACGGTGCCAGTTCCACGGAAGCCGTGTTGCAATCGTTGGAACATTCGGGGGAACCGATGCTCGATTCGACCTTGATTTCGGCATTGGGAATGTTGGCTCTCTGCTTCAGTAGCTTTGCCCCAACTGCTCGCTTCGGATGCCTGATGGCGGCTCAGATGTCAGCATCGCTGCTGGGCGAATTAGTGCTGCTTCCTGCGATGCTCAGTTGCCGACCTGGTCGACGCCGTGTGGTTGCCGATCAACCGGTTTCGAATGGGGAGACTCCTGAAACTCTGCGAATCGATACTGTTGAAACACCTGAAGTCGCTGAAGTCGGCCCCGAGATTCATCCGTTTCCCGCCGAGCTTCCCGCCGTTCCGAGAAGAATCCGAGCGGCACGGTAACGTTACTCCACCAGCCGGAATTTCCCATAGTTCTGGTCCGCAAGGGGCTGCATGAAGGACGTGAGCCCCGCACCTCCGTTGCGGATCGTTACCACACCGACCGTGTGAACTGATACGCGACGGACCCGATTGTACTGGCTGACGAAGTTTACGATTTGAGCGGGTTGTCCGTCGGTCGGTTCGCCATCGGAGACAAAGTAGATCGCCTCGGGTTCAAGCTCAAACGCAGCATTCAATGCCGCACTTGAGACGGTTCCCAGCTTCAACCCCCGGTCGGCGATAATTTGCGATGCTTCGTGTTTCGCTTCAGCGCTTGCAGGAACAAGTCGTGGCTGCCATGTTGCCGCGGCCCCATCGAAAAAGATGATGTCGAATTTCACCGCTTCCGGAAGAGATTCGATCGTCTTCAAAAGTGCCTGCTTAGCAAGAACGATCGGCTGGCCACGCATACTCATCGAGGTGTCAAGTACAAAGACAATCCGCTTTGCACAAATCGGGATGCCGTAGTAGGTCGGCTGCTGATCGTCGAGACTCGCGTCAGAAAGTGGGGTTCCTGCCGGAGGAAACTTGAAATCCTTCTGATTCTCTCGCCACCAGTTGGACCAGTTGCGATCATTGTCACGAAACTTTTGCGACGTGGCACGCGTTAAGTAAGTGATCACGTCATGCTGAATCAATCCCTGGGTTTTCGGCAGCAGGTCGATTAAGAATCCGATCGCTTCAGGCTCACGGATTTGAGACAACGCCTGGACCACGCACCGTCGATACCCGAAGTTGTTCTCGAACACTTTCGCTTTCGCGAGCAACAGCACAGACTTCAGGGCAATCTCATCTCCTTCCACGGCATAATCGTCGATGACTGTTATCGGAATCAACGGATGTGCTTTGGGAGAGCCCAGAAAGTCATCGAGCATCGTGACGATTTCTTCCCGCCGAGATTCGTCATCAGTCGGGACCAGCGCACGCAGCACTTCGATGGCAACGGTATCGTTTGCGGGAGGTTTACGAAACGACTTCTTCAATTCATTGAACAGGTATTCGCCGACCGTTTGGTCCCCTGCAAGTTGTCGAAGTCCTTTTTGCGCGGAGAGACGAACACTGCGATCATCGTCCGTGATGCCCCGTTTAAGTAACAAGTCCGCAGTTTCCGGCTGAATAAGTTCGGACAGCTTCTCAACAGCAGCAGCGCGAGCGGCCGCAGACTTCTTTTTCATTTCTTTGACGAAGGTTTGTTTAGCCGCCATGAACTCGGGATCGGGGGGCGCGGCAACGGTAGATGAAACGGCGACGAACGTCAGCCACGTCACAGCGAGACTGAAATGCCACTGCGGCCACGTTTTCATGATCCACTCCGAAGAACAAATTTGTCAGCGACGGTTAGACCTTCGCGCTGTGTGACGATGGCGTGCGTTTTCGCACGACAGTGTTCATTGTCCGTTCGTGATCACAATGGAGGCACGGTAGCTCAAAGCCGCCGCAAGTGGCACACAAACTTTTCGTTTTGACGATGCAGAAGGTCGCCACACATGATAACGAGTTTTTTAAATGCAAGAAGCCGCTCGATCTCGAGCGGCTATTGTGAAGTTGATGATTGTTAACGCTTGTCGTGCTCCATTCATGTCTCCGAATTCGTGGAAGTGACCTACGGGTTTTCACCCACATCAACAAATCTCGCAGTGCTTGAAGAACAATTCAATAGCCGATTTCCCTTTCGCCTTTTTACCTCGGCTAAACAGCGTTTGAGCGACACTGACAACAACAATCGATGACAACGCGGATCAAATCCATCATCGAATGTCCCAGACTCATTGGTCCAGGAAAGTGAGTAAATCCGACCTTGTCATTCGCGATATCAACTTTGAAACCGAATCATTAGGGCTGTTTTGCAGAGGAAGCAAACCTGATTCCAATTGAGGCATCTCCGTGCTTCGCATGCTTGTCGAGATCCTCAAAACTCCAAAGGTTGAGTTTGCTAAATGAGTTACGATGACTGTGAAAACGAAGGTTTTCGGTATTGTGAACCCAACTCGTCGTCAGTGTCCGCCAATTCCGTTTTGTTGAAATCCACGATATTCATCAGATCTGCATAAAGTTTACGCAAAGAATCTGCGGAATCGGCCTTTTGCCGCATCACTGCAGAAATGAATCTTCTCAGAAGCCTTCAGTTTTGGAAGTTGAGAATGGTAACTCACAACCCGTAGCTTGGGCTTCAGCCTGTGCTACACCTGTGTTGTAGAATCAGCCAACCTCCACGACACAGTCGGACATCCTCTCCGCGTGACTTCAAACCACACCAACAGATATATTTTCAGGATGAACAATTTGTGGTCAGACATTCAATGGCGTCCGACGATCGGCGATCCCGAACCGATCGGATGGATCATTACGTTCAGCTATCTTTTCGTCGCTGCATGTTGTGTTTCCGTCGGACGACGCCAGCGTGCAGTCGCAATTCGTCTGAATAGTAACGGAGATCCCTGGTTCTGGTTCGGACTGGCGGTATTGTTGTTGGGATTGGGTTTCAATAAACAGCTCGATCTTCAAATGTTACTCATCCAGATCGGTCGCCATGTTGCGAAGCAAGGTGGGTGGTATTCGGATATCAAAACGATCAAACCCGCGATCGTATTCTGTGTCGGAGTCGTCGCATTGCCGGTTGTAGCCGCCTGGATGTGTGCGGTCTGCAGTCGTGGCAGAGAATATATTCTATCGAGCCTCGGAGTTTCCGTCCTCGTGACGTTCGTCATTCTCCGCGCAATGTCGTTTCATCCTCGGGTCAAGCAATTGATGGATTTGCCGATAATCGGTACCTATTTGAATCCGGTTTTGGAATTGGGTGGTGCGGCATTGATAGGCGTTGGTACGGTGTTGGCAACTCGTCGGACATTGCAGTTGTACCGATCGGCTTCGGTTTGACGTTTTTTATGTTGATCGTCTTGAATGACCAGTAATCTCAAAACCATGAATGAATCGATCATCGACAGATTTTTCTCTGCTTTGCAGCAGCGACCGGATGTTTACATGGTCGGTATTGCTGGAGTTCCCGGAAGCGGCAAGACAACGTTGTGCCGCTCGATTATCGCTCGTCGCCCAGATGCTGTGGTCGTACCGATGGACGGGTATCATCTGCCCCGCAGCCGTCTTGATGCGGAAGGAATGCGTCGGCGAGGGGCACTCCACACATTCGACGGCGATGGCTTTTATCAGGACATGCTCTCACTTCGGCAAACTCGCCAGGGAGTTTTTCCCGGCTTCGACCATGCCGAGAAAGATCCGCGCCCTGGCGCGGTGCGCGTGACTCCTGAAGCAACTCTCGTCATCGTCGAGGGAATCTACGTGCTGATGAAGTCCTGGCGGTCCGAGCCGTTGTTCGATTTACGAGTCTTCCTCGACTGTGATCTCGACGAAGCGGTCAACCGACTAGCAATACGGCACGTCGAAACGGGGCTGGCATCAACCCCGGAAGAAGGTCGCGACCGTGCCATAACAAACGACCGAGTCAACGCCGAGGTGATTCTGGCCGACGGCTGCCGCGAACGAGCTGATCTCATCCTGCAATCGTAATTTTGACCGATCCCAATCAGTGTGATAGTCCGATGTTGTTCTCACATATTCTTACCGTTCGCAGTGTCGGTCAGGACCTGCTGACTCACGGTGATGTGGAACTGGGTGAATAGGCGGATTCAATTCTTCAATTCTCTTCCGTCGCACTTCCGTCAGTTTTTTGGGAATAGGCCCCCTGCCGTTTCGGAACGATTTGCGCAGGTTCGACGGCTTTTTTCGAAGTTGATTTGCTGGACTTGGAGAGCAACAAAAAGGCCGAGATCAGAATAAGTGGGATCACCACAAGCCGATAGGGGACAGTGATGATTGAACAAGCATTATCGCCTTCGGCATCCAAGCCGTCGCCATAACGAAGCCCGATCAAGTTCCACCTCCACGTGATTGGGATTGCACACACCAGATCCCCATAGGGTGATTCACCATTTCCCAATGACATTGATCCAAAGAACTCAGTAAATGATTGCGAAGCGTTCAGGTTTCGCGCTTGTGCCCAGACAATTTCACCCGGAAACGAAACCAAACGATCGTGCAGATCATGTTGGTTGTGTCTGCGGACCAATTCCATTACCTCGCCCCCGTACCAATAACTACTGATCCAGAACCCGGCAAACACGCATGCCATCACAAGTGTTACGAGTCCTGTTTTCCTTTGCCAACCGTTGATGAAGCGTCCGAAATGAGCGACCCGCTTGTCAGAAGTGGGGTCAGCGGAATTCTTCTCTGTAGAAGTCTTTTCTTTGGACAAACGTGTTTTGGAGAACAAAAGAGCGGTTGAAAGTAGGGCCAACGACATCACGATCGGCCAATAGGGGACAACAGCAAAGCTATACTGCGCAACGAAATCGGGAAGGTATTCAGATCGTCCCATTGCCAGATTGCCGCAGAGAATCCTCCATTCCATATCGCTACCATCACTGCCCAACGGCCCGTTTCCGTCGATTGACAGGACTTCATCGATTTTTCCCTCTTCAAAATGTGACCAGAAATCGAACTGGTTCTCACTTGGATCGCAGTCCGTGTGATAGGCAAAACCGAGAACGTGATCCGTCGACCCGACATGGATACTTGACGTTTTGCTTAATGGAATCTGTACACATTCCTTGTGCGACCAACTCCGCACCCACCCGCCCATGAACACGCACGCCATCAACAGCGTTATGCAGCCAAACTTCCTTCGCCATCCTTTGAAAAACTCTCTCATGATTCATATTCCGTTAAAGTCGTTGGGTTTGACGACGTTTTTCGAAGTCGATTGGTGAGGCTTGCTGAGTAGCAGTAAGGCAGAGACGAGGGCCAGCGGAACAACGATCGACCAGTAGGGGATGATGGCATAGGTCACTCGACCGATACCGATATCGGGGTGTTCTCCAAACTCGAATTTTCCCACTTTCCATCGCCATGTAATGTCTTCGGGATTGCAGATGATCACGTTCGAGTTTTTGCTAATGTAATGCCATTTACAGTGAAGCCCTCCCTGCTCTTCTAATAATCTTGACCACCAGATCTGTCCGTTCGTTGAATACAGATGCAGATGGCTCGTTGAAAACCGCTCGATCCGATAACAGAATTTTTCATACAGTACGTAGCTCCTCACCCACCCGGCTGCAAACACCAACCCCATCAGCAGTGTCATAACGCCAATCTTTCGTTTCCACCCTTTGAAGAAATCGCCCATGTTTTATGCCCCTTCGGTTGAAGTGGGTTCAGGCTGTTTCTTTTGAGTCGGTTTGCGGGGCTTCGTGAGAAGCAGAAAAGCTGACACAGCGGTCAAAGGGAGGACACACATCCAATAGGGTATCCGAGTTCCGTGCCCACTCCAGGCAAGTTTTTTTCCGTTGAAGATCATGTCGCTTTGGATTGTTCTCAACCAGAGGACTCGCGGAATCCTGGGATCGGTGGGCGTTGTATTCCATTGAAAAGTCTCATTTGGACCAAAGTTATTGTGCCACTGTTTGATTTGCCAATCGATTGTTCCTGCCTGGGACGCGATCGATATCGCACGGCTTTCAAATGCGATTTCAATACTGTCATGAATCGTCAGACTCCGCACCCATCCAAGCGTTGCCAACACCGCGAACCCTAAGGCCAGCACGCCAACTTTTCGTCGCCATCCACGAAAGAACTCGCTCATGATTCACGCGTCCTTGATCACATTGAGATCGATGATTCTCTTTGAAGTCGATTTGCAGGGCTTAGTCAGGAGCAGTAATGCGGAAAGGAAGGTCAGAGGAATGACAATCGACCAATAAGGAATGATCCACGTTGATTCCTCCTCAATGATCGAATCGTCGTTTTGTGTCGCCAGGGCGAAGTAGAAGCCGCAAAACGTCCGCACGGTATAATGATCGGTGCTGAATTCAAAATCCGGTGCGATTGGGCGAAATGGTTTTTCAAATGATCGACACCAGAATTCAGGCAGAAGCCGAGTCGTGACGCCTTGATGAGTCTGTCGATAACAAGTGTACGCCGACCAAATTCCAAATGTATCCGAGCACAAATGGTGAAACCGTCCTGGATTGCGGCCTACACAAATACAATCAACGATGTGTTGACTCCGCACCCAACCTGCGGCAAACAAACATGCCATCATCAACGTCACAACGCCAGATTTCCGTCTCCATCCCCGAAAGAACTCACTCATGATTCACGCCCCCTTCGGTATCCGTGGCGGCAGGTTTCGTGATTTTCTTCGACGTCGATTTGTTGGGTTTTGAAAGAAGCAGATAAGCCGCAAGCAAGGTCAGTGGGATGACGATAGACCAGTAGGGAATGATCCACACCTTTATCCCTTGTCTTTCAAACTCTGCTGAGGCGAAACCACAGAATCGCCAGGACCGAGAGAGAGCGGGGTCATGAAAAACATTGTCAATTTCAGTGAAAGGCCATGTTCGCCAATAGGGCATAAATGGCGACACGATCGAATCGGGTGAGGAATGCCGATACCAGCCGAGAGAATTATCTGCTGAAAGAAGTGCATCATCAGAGTGTATTCCGCTGTAGAACGCGAAGTTGTCTTGTAAGACATTACTTCTCAACCACCCGGCCATGAATATACACGCCATCAGGAGCGTCACAACGCCAGCCTTTCGTCTCCATCCGCTGAAGAACTCCACCATGAATCCCCCTGATAAGATTCTTCACCACCCCACTGGTCTAGTGTGCATGATTTGCTGCCGGACACAATGACAAACCGTCTTGAGTTCGTCAATTGCCCGTGTTTGAGGTTCGGCGAGCGGGTTCGTTCGTACGTGGAGACGAATGCAACGCAAAGTCGCAAGCGGAAGAAATGAGTCTGTGATCCCGGCCTGTATTCATGGCGTCGTTGCGCTACGGCGGACGTTCGAATCGTCATAAATGACCGGCGCTTAGTGCCAGAGAACACCTTCTTCGATAAGCGATTCGCGATGAGCGACTCGATGCTGTTGATTGATGCACAGGACATCAATTGTCACCTTTCCAAACGGCGTGATCCCGACGAGCCATCCCCCACGCCACCGAAAATGGTCGCTCCAAATCTGTTGTCGTGGGTGAAACAGCTGCACTACGACCCCGGTATCGGGATCGACCCCGGACAAGTTCGGGCCTTTATGGTTATTGCAGGGAAAACAGGCGAGCGCAAGATTGTCGAGTGATGTCGGCCCGTGATGTTTTCGAGCAATGATGTGATCGAACTCAAAAGGACGAGGATCGAAAACTTGCGGCATCTGACAATACTCACAACGCGCGCCTGCCCGTTGCCAAATCGCCTCACTCAACAGGCGATCCATCAGGATTGCCCAGTTGTAATTTTCCGAAGCGAGATTCTCGCTTTGGACTGTAATAACCCGATGAGGCTGCCGATTTTTTCGTAACCCTCTAGCCACTCGCGATCTTCAGCCGACAATTCTCCATTACGAGCCTTTTCAGCCAATTCTCGCATCCGCTGGCGATCTGCCTCCGAAAACGAAAATGCTAACATGGCATGTGCGGCCGCTTCCGAAAGCGTCGGCTCGGTCGGAGCGATCACTCCCGCAAGAATTTGAGATTCGATACTTATTGTCGCTGCACTGCTCATGATTTTGATTATATACCATGCTCGTATCGAACGAGTCCACAACCTTTTTTCTAGCCAATCACGCTGGTTTGCCGATCGCAACGTCTTGAACTCATCACCAACGCGCAATCGACAACCAAATTCTAAACCGATCTTCCGACGCGCGTGAAAATTAACGCGATGGGTCTGACCGCGTCAGCCGATAGCTGAAAACGCCAAGTAACGTGCCGTCGGCAACTTGATGGCATTTCGTGCAATGCCCGACCGCCCGCAAAGGGCCGACCAACTGAATCTCGCAATCGGACGAAGTCGTGACAACTTTCTCTGCTGGATTCGTCTCTAACTGGGCTACAGCACGCTGTTCGAAAGCGTTCATTGTTTCTGGGGAAGATTCGTAAGTTTCGCAAGCCGTTAGCTTGCGATGGTTGCTGACAGAATCCGATGCTGTCTGTTTCATCAGGCTGATCAATTGCAGTCGAGCGATTTTCCACTCGGTTCTGACAGCTCGCTCGTTCGACGCTTCGAGCAGTCGGACGAGTGGATCGTACGTCACGATTGACCGCTCAAGATCTTCTTCAGGGTTGCCGAACGTTTCTGGGTTCCTCGAAACGAGGGGCTTAGTGGTTCGCAGAAAGCGGTATGTTTTCGAGATCAGATCAACTTTGACGGAATGAAATTCGTCAACGGACAGGAACTGTTTCGGCTCGATCCAGAGATTTCCAGACCATTCGATGATGTACCAACGCTCGATGCTCCAGAAAGCCAATTGATCGAATTCCCTGTAATTTCGGTGCCGAAACAGTGATGACCAACTGGTTCCATCAAACCCTTCCCTCGTGAATCCGAATATGAATCTGTTGTGAAAGCGGGAAAACGCCTCGTTCCGAGAAAACTCTTCAATGTGGCCACGAATGATCGATCGCGTCGCGTCGGATGGTACGGCCTGGTCATTCGATGAAATGACCAGGTTGTCGAAATTCAGAATCTTTCCGCCAATTCCGACGTGCCCTGCGCTCGCCGGAAATAACTGATATCCTGGTGTCTCACGATCGGCCCATGAATCGTCAGCATCACGATTTTCCTGGCAATCATCTGCATCAGGCTGCGAGATCCTCGCATCAGCTGGTTCACTCGCTTCGATCCAGACGACGCTGTGTCCGACGGGAATTGTCAATGCAAACGCCCAAGCACCGAGCAGAATTCTGACGAAGAGTTTCATTCGACGCGCCTCTTGAATTGAATCGGGGCATTCACGGCAGTGAGCGACCTCAGACAGCATCGGTGTTATCGCTCCAAATCATTTTTCGGACAAGACGTGTCAGAAACCCAAACTTGTGGGCCAACTCACGATGAAGCCTCAACAAAAATCTGAGTTGGTTCCGACCGGGAAAATTGCGTCCGAGGCGTCACTTGAACAATCATCGTGTTGCTCAATCGACCGTCATTTCGATCAAAAGTCAAAAAGCTGTAAAGAATGCATTTTCGAAGAAAATCGGCGAACGGATCAAACTGAACATCATCTGTGGTGTCATCGCAATCATCAACGCGAAAGCAACAAACCTATTCTGAACCCATCTCCCGACGCGCGTGAAAAAATGCCCCCGGCTGGAGTCGAACCAGCAACCTTCGGCTTCGGAGGCCGACGCTCTATCCAATTGAGCTACGAGAGCTTACGTCAATTCTTGACGGAAAAATCAATAAGAATCCAACGTGAGGAGTCTCCAGCTGGGCTTCATCTATTTCTCATTCTTGAGTTATTCGATGACGCAATTATGAAGGTTTCGGGTATGAAAACAAGCTCCCTGCGGAAAACAGTCGGGAGCAAGGCATAAATTCACTTCTTCCGTTCGACAATTGTTCCGTTGTGACCTGCTTGAAACTCTTGCCATAGTTGCAATACTGCTGACGCGGTTTTTTGACAATTGAGTCACCAATAAATGAGGAAACAAAATGAAGCGTACCGGTGCAACGAAGCTGAAGGGGAATCCTGTCGATCTGAAGGGGCGAGCTCTGAACGTGGGCGATGATGCGCCTGACTTTAACCTGCAAGACAATGGCCTGGCCGATGTGACCCTCGCTTCCAGTGCGGGTAAGACTCGGATCATTGCGACGATTCCATCGCTCGATACACCCGTTTGCCACCAGGAAACGAAGAGGTTCAATGACGAAGCCAAGAAGCTGTCGAACACTGAAGTTCTGGTTGTCAGCATGGACCTGCCATTCGGTGCCAAGAGATGGTGCGGTACCGAAGGTGTCGATACCGTGAAAACGCTGAGCGCCCATCGCTGCAACGACTTCGGTAACGATTACGGTGTACTGATCAGCGGCGGACCGCTTGATCGTTGCTTCTCACGAGCGATTTTTGTTGTAAACCCTGCTGGAAAGATTACATACGTCGAATACGTCGGTGAAATTGCGGATCATCCGAACTACGAAGCCGCTTTAGCCGCTGCCAAGGGTTGAGATTAAGGAATTCCGAAAATCACGGTGGATGCTAGTGCGTTGTCAAGACTTAAAGTTCGGGTTGAGTGCCACTGCATCGGAGTCGTCTTCGACGCAGTGTCTTCCGTATTTTCGAGCCAATCGAAGAGCACTGGTTGACCGAAGACGGTCATCCAGTGGCACCCGAATTATTTAGAGTGGACAACCCGCTAGCAGCGTTTGCCACGGAAGATGGACGCCATCAGCGTCTGCCACGGAAGACAGCCGCTAGCAGCGTCTGCCACGTTGCCTTCGGTGTCGTCATGGGGTGAACAGAAGGCTTCCGAACCTGTATTTCCAGAGTGATCAACTTCGAGTAGATTTTTGGAATGAGAGGGATTACACGCGCGGTCGGCTGTCGAGCAGCCGACCGCCTCCCCCAAAAAGTTACGGTCGTCACGAAAGGATTTGCGATGAAACTCCGTTTTCTGGGAATGTCAGTGTTGCTGGCGGCTTTGTCTGTTTCCACTTTTGTGGCTCTACGAGCAGCCGATGACAAGCCGAAAGCTAAGGCCAAAGAGACGAAACCGGCTCAACCCGCCGAAGAGAAATTAGATCCCGGAATTGTCAAATTCACCTCAGCTCCTGCCGCTGTTCAGAAGACGTTCAAGGAAGAAGTCAAAGGGGGCAAGATCGAGCTGCTTGGTAAAGGGGAAAACGATAAGGGTGTCTTCTACAAAGCTCTGATCGGTTCGGGAGGGCACAATTACGAAGTTGCCGTCGGCGAGAATGGTCTGCTGCTGGAAAAAATCCTGCAGATGGTCAACAGCGAAGCGACGATTGAGGACTGCCCTGCCCCGGTCGTTAAGACACTTAATGAAGAGGCCAAAGGGGCCAAGATCGAATCGGTGGAAAAAGTCGTCGAAGGAAAACGAGCACACTTCGTTTTGGATGTCGTTCATCAAAAGTCCAAATACCAGATGGTGATCATGGAAGATGGTGTCTTGATTTCGAAGCTGATCGACTACGAAAAGGATGGTGATCTAGTTCCCGCTCCGGTTGAAGCCAAAGCAACAGGGAAAGAAGCGGCGACAAGAAAGAAGTGATAAAGAGTGGCGTGCGACATCGCACGCCAGCGCTCTTGTGTTCCGCTAATGAAATGACGAAGCCACTGGCGTCTCAAAGCAGCCGCCAGTGGCACTCATTTTTGTTTTTCTAAACCTCATTCGATTAACTCTGTCCCAAATGCTGCAATGCTTCGGTTGCCACGCGTGCGACCTCGGTATCCTCATCTTGACTCGCTGCCCGAAGTCCTTCACGGACTTTTTCGCACTTAATCCCCGATTGTCCGAATGCCAGCGCGATTTGCTCGCGGACAACCGGTTCACTATCGTCAAGCAACGGCAGTAGCTGGTCCTCGCATGATTGGCACAACGATGGCCATTTTGCAAATATTGCGGTATTCGCCTCGCGGACTTCAGCACGATCGTGATCCAGGAAACGCAGCAGCCGGGGCAGCAGCTCGGATTCGTTTCGACCGGGAAACGCATCCGCTTCCGCGAATGTATTGAGAATCGATGCCACCATCAGCGGTTGGGTCTCTTCTTCGTCCAGAAACGCGAAAAGGGTCGGAGTAACGAGATCCGTTTGATTTGATTTTGTTCGAAGTAATGCTCGTGCGGATTCAAATCGCGTATCGGGGTCACTATCTTGCAAAAGTGAGGCGAGCAATGTTGCTGTCTGATCAGATACGGGTGTGCGAAGGCCACCGATCAGCTTGGCGGCGAATGCTCTGATCGTTGAATCGTTGTCGCAAAGAGCATGAGCTGACCAGCGAGCGATTTCGTCGGGGGGTGCCAGCAGGCCGATCGCCTGGAGTGCTCGCAAGCGTTGCTCAGTGGAATCGTTCTTTTGCAACTGAGCAATCCAATCCGAAATCGGCTGACTGGAAAAGGGTTTTGGAATCGGGGGCATTCATCAACTTTCAGAGATGGGTCATTGTTTTTTGATCGTCATTTTGACGCACTCTACCCAACAGAGTCGACCCTCGCATAGAATCCCGGATCAACGAATTGTTGTTTTGATCGTTCGAGTCTTCGAGTCTCGATCAAAATCGCAATTCAACTCAAGTATTCCTCCCGCTCTGCACGGATGCGACCTTGGCCAAGAAGTCCGCTCGAAAATCGATCGACACCGAGATACCGAAACCATCGGTGCCGAAACCATCGACTCAACCGAATTCGGTTACTGCTGCGCCGATCGTCTGGGATGAAGAACAGCTTGAGGCGGATACGCACCAACTGGGAACCGAAATCTGGCACCACCTGTCTCGCCGACGACCTTCCATGTTTGAGCGACGATGGTGGGATGATCGCATTCTTGGTGCCGCCATGGCGGACGAATCTTTGAAGGTCCAGATGTTTCGGTTCGTCGATGTGCTTCCCCGGTTAAGGACGCATCGCGATGTGACCCGGCATCTACAGGAATATTTTCTGGAGGTGAAAGAACATCTCCCGTTCGCGATCGAGATGGTTCGATTCGGGGTCGAACATCTGTCCCCCGATTCCGTACTTTCCCGAGCATTGGCCCATAACGCACGAGGAAACGCCGCGCGAATGGCCCGCCGGTTTATCGCAGGTTCCAACGTCAGCGAAGTTTTGTCATCTGTTACCGCTCTTCGAAAACAGGGTTTCGCATTCACGCTGGATCTGTTGGGTGAGGCCGTTATCAGCGAATCGGAAGCTGAAACGTACCAACATGCGTACCTTGATTTGTTGGAAGGCCTTGCCCCAGTGGTCAATGCGTGGCCCGAAAATGCCCAGACAGACTATGACCACGAAGGAGCGATTCCCCGTGTCAACGTGTCAGTCAAACTTTCGGCGCTCGTCAGCCACTTTCGACCAATGGACGCAGTGGGAACCGCCTTAGCCGTAAAACAGCGATTACGCCCGCTATTGAGAAAGGCTCGCGAACGGCATGCCTACGTGCATGTCGATATGGAACAATACGCGTATAAAGATCTGACGATCGAGATTTTCAAACAAACGCTAATGGAAGAGGAATTCCGCGACTGGTCGGATGTCGGCATCGTGGTGCAGGCATATCTGCCAGACGCCGAACGTGACCTTGCCGGATTATTGGAATGGTCTCGCCAGCGAGGGGCACCCGTTTGGATTCGACTTGTCAAAGGGGCTTACTGGGATTACGAGACAGTGATCTCGCAGAGCCGAAACTGGCCCTCACCAGTGTTCCAGGAAAAGTGGCAATCGGACGACAGCTATGAACGGTTGACAAGAATCTTACTGGAGAATTACACGGTCTTACGACCCGCATTCGGTAGCCACAACCTGCGAAGCCTGTCTCACGCGGTGGCCTGTGCAAAACAACTGAATGTTCCCGAAGGAGCATTCGAACTGCAAATGCTGTATGGAATGGCCGAGGAACAGGCACGAGCATTCAGCGAATTAGGGCACCGGGTCAGGATCTATACGCCCTTCGGGCAACTCATGCCGGGGATGGCGTATCTCGTCCGGCGTCTTTTGGAAAATACGTCGAACGATTCGTTCCTGCGACACAGCTATGACGAAAATGTGAAGATCGAGGACTTGCTCATGAAACCCGCCAATCTCGCCAAAAAGATTCCACCGAAAAAGCAGCCACCAAAGCCGGAATTCGTGAACGAAGCGATTGCCGACTTTTCTCGAATTGAGGTTCGCGAGGCGATGGCTACCGCACTCGAAGCGGCGTCGGACGACTTGGGTGAAGAATATCCGATCGTCATCGGCGGGAAGGCCATGCATGCACGTCCGATGATGATTTCGAGAAATCCTTCGCATAAACAGCAGATCGTAGGCAAAATTGCGTCGGCATCAGCCGACGATGCTGTCCTGGCAATCGATACCGCTCGGCGTTCATTCCCGTCCTGGTCACGGATGGAAGTCCAATATCGTGCGGAATATCTGGAACTGATGGCGAATGAGATGCGACAGCGTCGTTATGAGCTGGCCGCATGGCAGGTGATTGAATGTGGCAAGCCTTGGGCGGAAGCAGATGGCGATGTTTGTGAGGCAATCGACTTTTGCATGTACTACGCTCAGCAGATGCGAGAACTCGACAATCCACAACATGTTGACTTGCCTGGTGAAGAAAACTCCTATTTTTATCGAGCGCGCGGTGTCGTCGTGGTGATCGCACCATGGAATTTCCCACTGGCGATCCTGGCAGGCATGACAGCAGCCGCTCTGGTGACTGGAAACACTGTCGTGCTGAAGCCGGCAGAGCAATCTTCGGTCGTCGCAACCAAGTTTCTGGAAGTCATTCAAGCTTCTGGAATCCCGGATGGTGTTGTCAGTTTTTTACCAGGGATCGGGGAAGAAGTCGGACCGGAACTTGTCGGAAGTCCGGATGTTGATTGCATTGCCTTTACCGGTTCGCGCCAAGTTGGCCTGTCAATCAACGAGCAAGCAGCGGCATCGCATATTTCACAATTGGGGGTCAAACACGTCATTGCCGAAATGGGTGGTAAGAATGCCATCATCGTTGATAACGATGCGGATCTCGATGAAGCTGTTGTTGGCGTTATCCAAAGTGCATTCGGATATTCAGGCCAGAAATGCTCAGCTTGTTCACGTGTAATCGTGTTAGAAGACGCTTACGATGAATTCCTCGCTCGACTGATCGAGGCCGCGAAGTCATTGAAGGTCGGACCTGCGGAAGATCCTTCGACCGATATTGGCCCAGTCATCGATGAAGATGCAGCGACACGAATTTTGAAATTCATTGAAATCGGAGAAACGGAAGGTCGACTGGTCTTAGGTGGTGTCGATCCAGACTTGGCCGCAAAAGGCTATTTTGTCGGACCTCACATTTTTGTGGATGTTCCGCCCGATGCGAAAATTGCCCAGCAGGAAATCTTCGGTCCGGTTCTGGTCGTCTTCAAAGCCAAGGATTTAACCGAGGCACTTACGATCGCCAATGGCACGGATTACGCACTGACCGGTGGCTGCTACAGTCGCAGTCCGGCAAACTTGAAGCGAGTTCGCCAGGAATTCTCAGTGGGCAATCTGTACTTGAACCGTCCAATCACCGGTGCATTAGTTGGGCGTCAGCCGTTCGGAGGATTCAAACTCAGCGGAATTGGCAGTAAGGCCGGCGGACCAGACTACCTGAAGCATTTTTTGATACCGATCAACGTGACCGAAAACACTCTTCGTCGAGGCTTCGCCCCGCAAGCCGAAGAGGAAGAGGAATGATTTTGAAGGCGTATTACTTGCCGGAGACTCCCCTGCCGGACAGTGATTCGACAACTTCGATCGCGCTGAGATATTCGCTCAATCGACCGACGGGGTTCAGCCCACCAAGTGCCCGACGACAGAATTGATCAATCAGGATCTCGGTTTCTGAGCGTTCGTCGACGAGCGATTCATCTGCCGACTCAGTGGAGGTTTCCCAGCGAATGTGCGTGCGATCAGACAGTGTCGCGTGGCCTCGTTCACATTCGATTGAAAACCTGGCAACTTCATTACCGTTGGATCCCTGCTGCAACCTTGCAGTCCTGGTATTGAATGGGGGCAACCCCGAATTGAACTCAAAATCAATTGCATGATTTGAGATCGACTGACCGTTTGGGTTTGAAACGACAGTCGGCGGTTGCCCCATCAGATGGTGACACCAATCGACAAGATGTGCCGTCTCGGTCTTTTCGCCGGAAAGATCACATGCAATCACGATGCGCTTGATTCGACCCAGCTTTGTCGCGATTAATTCACGTAAACGACATGTTGATGGAGTGAATCGTAATCCAAGTTCCGGCATACAAAGATCATTCGCAGAGTTCGCTTGCTTCGCTTCAGTATTCGAAGTTGGGCACGGTTGAAGGAGTGCTCGTAGTGCCGTTGGTTGTCGCAAGACGGGTCTGGCCAGAAAAACAGGCTTGCCGCTGCCGGCGATCAGGCTCAAAGCGCCGGCTCCTAACCAGCCGGGATCGAGTACCAGCAATCCCTGCAATTTTGGTCGGGCGAGCATCTGCCTCAGGCTACCTGTAACTTCAGCATCGAATTCGCTGGCAATCGATTTCGCTCGTGCCTCGACAGGATCATAGACAAGTCGAACCGTCAAACGGCTTTGCAGGCGAACAAGCGCATCGAGATAACGCTGTTCCCAGCTCGGACCAAGCCCAATCAGGCCAAGCCCAACTCGATCGCGTCGTGACTGATCGACCATCCGCATTGTTCGCCGTGATAAAGGAAATTCGACCCGGAATTGCCAACTGATCTTAAGGCGACACCGTCCAGATTGACAGTTCAGAACACTAAAGTGGGATCATTCGAACAAGAGCGAAACGAAACTCGAAGCTTGAAAGACGATGGGCCACCTATTACTGTCCCTGTCAAAATAGACTCGGTAAGATCTGGTTTCGACGACTTTTCTCTTGAAATCATTCTTCATGGAGTCGGTTCATGTCCCGGATTCTTTTGCGCGGTCGATTCCTCGCCGAGATTTTTTTGTTCCTGTTTAGTGGCTTGGCGATTGCCCAAGTGGACGCGACCGACTGGCCTCAGTTTCGTGGGCTGCATGGTTCAGTCTTCGATCCTTCCGGCGATAAATTGCCTGCTGAAATCGGTCCCGATCTAAATCCGCTTTGGAAAACGTCGCTACCGCCAGGACATTCGTCCCCGATCGTGGTCGGTAGCCGAATTTTTGTAACCGGAATTCGTGACAAAAAATTGTTGACCATCGGGCTGGATCGACAGACTGGCAAACAGCAATGGGAATCCGAAGCCCCCTACGAACGTCTGGAAGCGATTCATCGGATCGGCAGTTATGCCCAGAGCACTCCCTGTGCTGACGCCGATTTCGTGTTCAGTTTTTTTGGTTCGAGTGGCCTGTATTGTCACGACCACAGCGGCAAGCTGATCTGGAAGCGGCTGATGGGGCCGTTCGTCAATGATTTTGGTGCGGCCAGCTCACCGATTCTCGTCGGTGAGCGACTGATTCTCTGCCAGGATCATGATCTCGATTCATTCCTTTTGTGCGTCGACCGACGGACTGGCGAACCGATCTGGAAGACGAACCGAACCGAATTCCTGCGGAATTCCTGTACTCCGGTTTTGTGGAATAATGAAGGCCACCCACAAATCGTGGTAGCGGCGACACTGCGGGTTGTTGGATACGATCTCGAGACCGGCAAGGAAGCCTGGACCGTACGCGGCATCTCGCGCACGGTTGTCAGTTCTCCCACTGTCGGCGTCGACGGAAATCTGTATCTGGCAGGTTGGGCCGCCGGGGGGGATGAGGCTGAGCGAATCCGAGTCGAACCGTTTGATGATGTTGTCCTTCTGAAAGACAAAGATAAGAACGGAACGATTGAAGAGGCCGAACTGAGTGAAGGTCCTGTCTATCAACGGTACTCGCAGGCCGATCGGAATAAGGACGGACATTTGACCCGGACAGAATACGAACTGTTCCGCAGTCTCTTCGATCAGGGAAAAAATCTTCTGCTGAGTATCAAGCCGGGTGCCGTCGGAGACGCAACGGAAACGCATGTCCGATGGACGTATCCCAAACAAGTTCCGTTTTGCGCTTCGCCTCTGTTGTACAACGGGTTGCTGTTCACGATTAAAGACGGCGGCATCTTGCAGTGTCTGAACGCGAATACTGGCAAGGTAGCAAAGCCGTTGCGTCTGGAAGCGAACGGAAGTTATTACGCATCGCCAGTCGCTGGCGACGGCAAGGTTTATCTGGCGGATGAAACAGGCCGACTGACGGTTGTCTCTGCCACGGAAGAATTGAAGTTACTGCATACGTCTGAAATGAAAGAAGAAGTCTACGCAACCCCAGCAATCGTGGATGGCCGGATTTATCTGCGTACGGCGAATGGACTTTATTGTTTCGGATTGAAATGACATTTGAAAGAGGCCGGAAGGGGAAGAAAGAGTTTTGAAACACTAATCCTCGCAAATTTGCGCAAATCAGGAAAGACACAAAACAAGGATGCTCACAGCAAGATCTTGGGTTTTCTTATTAGCGAAAATTAGTGAAGATTAGTGTTCCAAAACCGCATTTCTCTTCAAATACAATTTGGATAACACCGCGAAGTTTTTTCAAAAAACGTGTTTCATCATTGTCAAATGGAATCTGTGAATGAGGTCGCCAACGGTTGCCGTCGTCATGTCACGACTGAGGCGACTCGTAGTTCCTGACGAGCCGTGGATGGCGGCATTGCGTGGAACCTTACGAAAAATCGCCATTGATCGATCGAATCTGGTTGTGGCTGACGGAACCGCAGGAACCGATTTTGTCCGACATTTTGCGCGGCGACTGAATGTGGACTGCCAGACGATTGAGGTTCCTTATATCGATCAATCGAGTGGCAACGATATCCCCCCACGTGATCGAGCGTTGATCGCCGCTGCGGATCTTGTTTATGTCCTTCAATTGAGGCCGGAAGGGAATCTGTATCGATTGCTCAGAGAACGGATCGAGCAACGGCGCGGCGGCATTGTTCTTGTTGATCTTCCTGGCTTGCAGCCCGATGTCATCAAGGACGAACTTTACAAAGCCGGTGCTGAGATCTGGCGACCGACGACGGAAGAATGTCGGCCAATTGAGTTCGTTTCGCGGAATGTCGAGGAACCTGACAACAAATATCCTTCGATTCTTCCTCATGTTTACGAAATTGTCCCGTTTCCATCCGCCGAGGGATGGGAGTTTTTAGCCCATTCTACCCGAGCGTGTCCCGGTCCGTGGCCTGACGAATCGTTTGAACAATATGCCGATAGCCTGGTCGAATCTCGGCCCGATGCCGACCACTCCACCTTAAGTACCTTGCGTCGAATTGTGGTCCAAAAACGATTGATTGCTTCGGGGAAAACGATTCGGGGTGGATGCCCAACAGTCAGCTTCACCGCCTGTCCACTCGAAAATCTTCCGGCACTTCATCGATATCGCACTCATCGGGTCCGGTGGGATTTTGAACCGTACGGTCTCTGTTTAAAGCGTTCGTGGTTGCAGAGTCGCGGTGTTCGGCCTGTCCGTTATGGTGACGAGGCCCTCTGGCAATCGCTGACCGAGGACGAGCGTCCGTTTTTTCAATTGGCGGTCGGAGAATCGGGGATCGACTGGACGATCGAACAAGAATGGCGAGCGGTCGGAGACGTCAGCCTGAACGAACTGACGTCAGACGACGTGATCCTGTTCGTACCAGATTTTGAATCAGCAAAGTCGCTGGCAAGCGTCACAACCTGGCCGATTACCTTGTGGCCAGGCAACGTAGAGACAAACCCCACCCCCCCTGCGGGGGTGGTTAACGGGCCTTTGCCCTAGCAATTTGCATTACAGCGTATTGATGAATGGTGGCACGAGTTGATGCAAAGGCCCGTAACAGACTACTAACGGAATCAACATCATGGGCGACTTCTTCAAGCCGTGGCGACGAAAGATCGGCGTGGTGACGCTGGTGTTTGCGTCCCTTGTCACGGGGGGATGGGTAAGGAGCCTGACGGTTCGAGAGGTGATATCAATTCCGTTGCAAGATTCCGAGGAAATCTTCTTTTGGTTCCTCGCCGTCCCACTCACTCTGCTCTCGGCGTACCTGCTACTGGTTAAACCGCGAGTTGCGAAACCGAAAACCATCGTCGATAATTGTCATTCTGAATAAGCGGGCAAGATTTAGAATATTCGGGCACGCCCTATTAAACGGGCAAAGCCGGTTAACGGGCCTTTGCACCAGCAGAAGTCCTTATTCACCGAACGACGCAATGGAAATTTCTAGGGCAAAGGCCCGTTTCCACCCCCGCAGGGGAGGTGGGGTTTAGTCGGCCCGCTGCGTGCTCCAACGATTTCCCGAAGAACGTCAAAAGCTTTTCGGGGAAACGATTGACTTTAGGAGACATCGCGTCTTATCCTATCGGGTGATATTGTTTGGTATATTTTTTTGGGGTGAAAAACTTATGGCACGAACACCGCAAGACATCACGGACGCGGAGTTGGCGGTCATCAACCTGCTGTGGGAGCGAGGTCGAACGACTGTCCGCGATCTGACAGACACGCTGTACCCTGGAGGTACGGGCGCTCATTACGCCACCGTACAAAAGTTATTAGAGCGGCTCGAACTGAAAAAGTTCGTCAAACGTGACCGCAAGCCCTGGCCTCACATGTTCGAACCTAAGATTGATCGTGAAGAACTGATCGGTCGGCGGCTCCAGGCCACGGCTGACAAGTTGTGTGAAGGTTCACTGGCACCTTTGCTGTCTCATCTCGTCAAAGCCAAACTCAGCGAAGATCAACTCGGTTCACTGCGTGATTTGCTCGATGATCTGGATCGAGAAAAAGGTCGATAATCAAATCTTCAGTCTCGGGCCGGGTGCAAAGTTGTTCCCGGCCCCGTTCATAATCCACACCGCTGACCTTCGGGCTGGAGGGCGCTGTGCTTTCGTACCTCGAGATTGCACTCATCAATGCGCTGATGATCATCCCGCTCGCATTTGTCGCTGAGGCGGCGGGTCGAGTGTTTCGTCGCCCGGCACTGACGCATCTTTTGTGGGTTCTAATTCTTGTCAAACTTGTGACACCTCCAATTTGCCAGATCCCGTTAATTGATCGGGACTGGGTGACATCCACGTCGCGACAATTGCTTCCCCAAGTTATCTTCGAAGTTGATCAGATAGAGCTTGGTTCACGTCGTCCATTCATTTCTGATGAGCCACAAAACTCGGCGAAATCGAAATCGCGACCGCGAACGCTGGCTGAAATGGATAAGCAGTTAAACGCTTCTAAAAGCTCGCTGACCGCGATCGCCGCAAGTTGGCTTCGGAGTGAAAACTTTCGCCAACTCGTGGTGGCCATTGTTCTGGTGATCTGGGCGATGGGTGCTTTGGTCTGGTTTGTTATTCAAGGAATCCGATGCATCAGATTTCGCTTGTCACTACGGCATGGTGATGCTGCGGGGCTTGAACTTCAACGATTCGCAGACCGATTGGCGCGTCGAATGGGTTTGTCTTATTCCCCGACCGTCTGGATGATGCCTGGAGTCATGTCCCCGATGCTGTGGGGCAGTGGCCAGTCGTTATTTCTCATCTTTCCTGAACGGTTACTCGATCGGCTTGACGAAACGGCGACGGGGACGTTGCTCATGCATGAACTGGCACATTTTCGTCGGCGAGACCATTTGGTCCGGGTGATCGAACTGCTTGTAACCGGATTCTTCTGGTGGCATCCTGTCGTCTGGTGGGCTCGTCGCGAAATTGAGTCCGTCGAGGAAGAATGTTGTGACGCCATGGTCGTTGCAGCCTCGACTGAAGTCCCGAAACGTTATGCCGAAGCCATTCTCGAAGTGGTGGACTTCATCGCCGACCGCCCATTACGAATGCCAGCACTGGCAACGGGCTTGGGTCAAGTCCCATTCCTTCGACAGCGTTTGACGTGGATCATGCGTGGTCCTCGGCGACAGGACTTCGGTTATTGCGGCCGAATTCTCTGCCTTGTACTGGCATGTCTTCTGCCCCTTCAGCCGTCATGGCTCGCTGCTCGACCTCCTGTGGTTCAATCCATTCCCCAAATGAAGCCACCGAAGCAACGACCTCAGGAGTCCCCTGTTGTGTTGTTGTCTGTCGCCCACTCTTCCGAGCAAAGCGGTTCCTCTGAAATCTTACTGGGTGAGCCGCCGATTTCACTTGAAAACGCGAAAATGCAATCCTCGTGGAGCGGAGCGGAAATCCGATCGCAATCGATGGATGGGCGGTTTGTTGTTATTGGAAACAAGTCAAATCAATGTTTATTTGACCTGGAAACGGGTCGTGAATTTGATTTAAGTACGGTTGACATTCAAGCCGTAGCATTTGCCCAGGAAACGCACCACATGGCGACGATCGGAGTTGATGGGGCGCTTCGGCTTTGGGATGCGGAGGCGTGTCAAGTTGCTTGCAACTGGCGGATACCTGGCGGTTCGCCAAAATCGGTCGATATTTCTCCTGACGGTAACTGGATTGCTACTGGTGGTCGAGACGGCATCGTCCGAATCTGGAATCGGACGAGCGATCAACCTGTCCGTGAGTTCCCTCGCGAATTGGGGCCAATAAACTGTGTCAGGTTTTCCCCTGATGGAGACATACTTGCCGTGGCGACTGGTGATTGGTTGACGCCTGAATCCGGTCGAATTGCTCTGGTTCAGTTCCATACAGGAATTGAGCGAGTTTCCATGAATTGGAATTCACCCGCAGCAGCAGTTGCTTTTCGGCCTGATGGTGAGTCATTGATTAGCGGAGATCGGCAAGGGCGGGTTGCTCGTTGGAGCGTTTCCAGTGGGGACCTATTGGGACTTAGCGAAGGACATCAAGATTTGATGGCGGCTGCAGAGTTTTCATCAACTGGATCTTCACTTTCAGAAATCGAGATCCCCGATTTGCCTCCGGACTCAAAATGGGCAGAACCTGACATGCCCGCTCGGGCTCGTTGGTTCCTTAGTCTGTGGGGTTTGAAGCCAGCTTCAAGCCCGACGAGTTCGCCGCAACCAGCTTCGAAGTGAAATTCAATCGGGTCGCTGGAAGACCAGCGACCCGATTGAATTTTCAAATCCAGAGGTGCAGGCGGATCGACGTTCAGTCCGATCTCATCGAGCGTCGCTGCGCGTCGTTCCGGACAGTTGGTCATCGGCGGGAAACGGCAATCGTAATGTTCAAACGAGCGATGACACCTCGGGCTTGTCATGGCGACCGGTTGACTCGCTTCTGCTCGAGGCGCGGTTAGACGATGACATGCGATTCCGTTAGAGGCCAACACGATCTCCACTGGATCGGAGTCTTCTCCGATCCAGTGGACACGGATTTACTTACCTTCGCGGAATGGGAAAACATCCACTGGCTGCAATGGTGTTGGTGGCAATGGCTGAGGGGCATTTACATAGCTGAACCGATAGCAGCCGACCATTCCAGTAGAGGATTCTGCGATGTAGATCACGCCTGTCGCAATCGCCTGACCACCGCCGCCTGCTCCTGCCGGAGCATTTAAGAATCCGCTCCCTGGAATCATGGTGTACTTTCCATTCTTGCCGACCTTGAAATCCTGGGCGACGTTGGCGAACCAGAAATTCGTAAATGCTTGAGCTTGCGGGTTGAGCAAGCCTCCTTGAAGCCGACCTGTCAAAAAGTCGAGGACAAACACCGCGTCTGGACTCCCAGGCCCGACTTCAACTGTACAGATTGCGAATTTCGCATCGCGGTCGGTCGCACTTGCCTGGACATGCTCATGCGGCCAGAAATAGGCAAGACAAAGTCCGCCAATGACTCCGAACAATAACCAGACGAGTTGACGTTCGTTTGACCGTAATGACATGATTCGATCCTTCTTAAATGATGATCGAGAGGGGGAACCGAGATGAAGTGAGGTAATGGAAACTCGGCAATTTCCATCTGCAAATAATTTACCTCGTTTCAGCCGCGTCGGCTAGCTCGTCTTAAAACGATCTCGAAGGCTGAAGTCCCGCCAAAGATCTGGTAACTTACTGCAATGAAGACAAGCTTTTATGATTTCGATGTGGCCGTCATTGGCGCGGGACACGCAGGCTGCGAAGCCGCGTTGGCCTCGGCACGACTTGGCGCAAAAACGGTCCTGCTGACAATGAACTGCGACAGCGTGGGGCAAATGAGCTGTAACCCTGCGATCGGCGGAGTCGCCAAGGGGCAGATTGTTCGCGAAATTGATGCGCTTGGCGGCGAAATGGGCCGAGTCATTGATGCAACGGGCATTCAGTTTCGCATGCTCAATCGAAGCAAAGGAGCGGCAATGCACAGCCCCCGCGCCCAAGCTGATAAAAAAGCCTATCAGTTCGAGATGAAATACCGGATTGAATCTCAGCCGGGTCTGACGTTACGCCAAGAACTGGTCGAGGAAATCCTGGTCGAAGGTGACCGTTCGTCGAGCGAGAACCCTTTGAATCGCGTTTCCGGAGTTCGCGTGCGTGGTGCAGGGGTCTATCGCTGTCGCGCTGTCGTGATTACCACCGGAACATTCCTTCAGGCGATCATGCATACCGGCGAGGCTCAGACGGCAGGAGGTCGAGCGGGCGACGGAACCACCGGAACATTGTCGGATTGCCTCAGACGACTTGGTTTTGAGTTACAACGATTTAAGACCGGTACACCATGTCGTCTCAACGGACGGACAATAGACTTTTCGGCCTGCGCCGAACAGCCGGGTGACCCCGATCCACAACCGTTTTCGTTTCTCACCGATCGACTTTCGCAGCCTCAAATGCCCTGCTGGCTGACAGAGACGAACGATCACGTTCATGAATTGATTCGTGCAAATCTCCACAGGGCACCCATGTACAGCGGCCAGATTCAATCGACCGGACCGAGATACTGCCCTTCGATTGAGGATAAGGTCGTTCGATTCGCAGATAAGTCGTCTCATCACATTTTTCTTGAACCGGAAGGTCGAAATACATGGGAGTTTTATTGCAACGGAATCTCAACCAGTCTCCCCCGGGATGTTCAAGATGAACTGGTCCGTTCGATCAAGGGACTGGAACGAGCTGAAATCATGCGGTATGGCTACGCGGTCGAATACGACTTCGCCCCACCGACACAGCTAAAAACGTCGCTGGAAACGAAGCGTGTTGAGGGCCTATACTTTGCCGGTCAGATCAACGGGACAACGGGCTATGAAGAAGCCGCAGGCCAAGGACTGTTGGCCGGGATTAACGCCGCTTTGAAATTGGCGAGCCAGACCCCTTTAGTCATCGACCGCAGCCAAGGATATTTGGGAGTGTTGATCGATGACCTTGTTACCAAGGGGGTTGATGAGCCGTATCGAATGTTCACATCGAGATCTGAGTACCGGTTGCTTTTGCGACAGGATAATGCCGATCGTCGCTTGACTCCGGTTGGCCACCGTATTGGTCTAGTGGGTGACGACCGCTGGGGCCGGTTCGAAAAACACGAATTGGACATCGCACGCGCGGCAGAAATGATTGAACAATTGCGACACCAGGGTTCCACGTTTGAAGAATGGCTCCGTCGACCGGAAATTACCTGGACCGAACTGGAAGGGATGTCCTCAGAACTCGCTTCGTTGACGATTGGTGGCCTTGCAAAGCAACAGGTCGAGATCGAGACCAAGTATGCCGGGTATATTCGACGCCAGACGGCAGATATCGAACGGCAACATAAAATCCAATTTGTGCGTATTCCGGAAACGTTTAACTTCCAGGCGGTCGCACAGTTACGTCGCGAAGCGAAGGAAAAACTGTCAAAGGTTCGCCCTTCAGATCTGGGGCAAGCCAGTCGGATCAGCGGAATTACCCCCGCTGACCTGACAATCCTCCTGCTCTATTTAAAAGAGCCTGATCGTCTTGCCAGCGACATTTGATGCGCCCTGAGCCATTGGGTAATCTTGGTCGAGTTTTCCTACCTGGTGTTATAAACAGGCAAACGAACGTTGACCGATTTGTCAGAATGGTTACAATCGGTACGCACGGAAGATTCGGAAGGTTCCGCACTATCGACCGTTGCCGTGGTTGACGAAGTCTCGGCATAGTGGATGGTGATCTGGCGAGTTTATGGATTGCAAATTCGCTCCCTTCAAGTTCGACAAACTGTGAAAGAATGATGTCGCAAGACTGCGGGATCGTCTTTCAGCCCGTGGAGGATTCCGCGGGTGGGCCCCTGCAAAGGATGGAGGAGCTGTCGTATGAAAACGGTCTTTACTACAGGCGAAGCCGCCAAGATCTGCAAAGTCAGTCAGCAAACGATCATCCGTTGCTTTGACTCGGGGCAGCTTCGTGGATTTCGCGTACCGGGTTCTCGGTTCCGTCGGATTCCGCGAGACATCCTCTATCGGTTCATGAAAGAAAACGGCATTCCCACGGACGCACTCGAAAGTGGTCGCCGTAAGGCATTGATCGTCGACGATGACGAAGAACTGGTCGAATTGATCCGAGACGCTCTCGAAGCCGATGGCCGATTCGAAGTCCGAGTCGCAAACAACGGTTTCGACGCCGGAATGATGGTCAAAGAATACCGACCTGACATCATCGTACTCGACGTCATGTTACCGGATATCAATGGTAAAGAAGTCTGTCAGCGAGTCCGGATGGATTCCGCACTTGATGGCACACAGATCATCTGCATCAGCGGTATGGTCGAACAAGACAAGATCGCGGATCTGAAAGCTTCAGGTGCCAACGATTTCATGCAAAAGCCCTTCGAAATCGAATCGCTAGTCGAACGCATGTGCAAACTACTAGACGTCGAACCCGTCCAATCCTAGGTTTCGTGCTCGCGACGGAGAACGAGGCATTGTTCATTGTCAAACGCCGCGGGCAACGTGGGTTTTCGTGCTCGCGACGGAGAATGGGGCATCCTTCAATGTCAAAAGCTGCGGGTCAGGTGGGTTTTTGGTGGTCGGGACGTGGAATGAGGCATTGAAATATGCCAGACATAACTGAAGGTTGCTCTGACTCACGCCACGGCGTGAGTTTTATTATTTCGCCAGATCGTGACAAACTCGAAGCGCTGGCGGAATTTGCGGCTGGCGCGGGACATGAGATCAATAACCCCTTGGCCACAATCATAGGCCGTGCTCAAATGTTGCTGAAAGATGAGACTGAACCTCAGCGACGCCAGATGTTGATGTCGATTGGAACTCAAGCTTACCGCATTCGTGACATGATCGGCGATGCGATGCTGTTTGGGCGACCTCCCTGCCCCGAATTTCAGGATGTTAACTTGGCTGAAATCGTTGACCGGGTTCTCGCCAAACACAAAACAGATTTAGAAAACGGTAGCTCGACGGTTTCCGTTGGCGTTCCTGAATCCATCCTTCTCCGTGCTGACCCTGCCCAACTTTCGATTGTCTTCAGCGAATTACTTCGAAACAGCATTCAGGCCTTGCAGCCTGGCGGAGGCGAAATCCTGATCTCGGCGAAGGCTGAATCGAGAAACGCAGTTATCGAAGTATCAGACCCAGGCGTTGGATTCACCGAAAATGAAAGGGAACACGCATTTGATCCATTTTTTTCGGGTCGCCAGGCGGGTCGCGGTTTGGGTTTCGGTTTGCCAAAGTGCTGGCGAATTGTTGATCAACATTCCGGTCAGATCGAGATCCAGTCGGCACCTTCTGGGCCGACGAATGTGAAAATTGTTTGGCCATTGGCTTCTTAGCCGCGTGTTTCTGTGAATTTCCATCGTGCGGGTGATAGGACTTATCGGTAGCTTAGGACCCATGGGACTGATGTTGGTTCCGACCCGATTTCTGCCACGAAGGTCTGAAGTTTTGGACTGTATGCTTTGGTTGGTCCGTGTCGAATCCATTGTGATGTCGATCGCTGGAAACGACTGGCGAATTGCCTGTTGTGGGACCGATCTTAAAATTCGATGGCGTCGCAGGTGAACGTTGCGCTGGAAAACGATAAATTCACTGCGAACGACAAACTTTTCCAAAACTAGCCAAATTGACAAACTGTGAGTTCTCCAATGCCACCACGCGGCAAACTGCAAGGCATCTACACACCGAATATTGTTCCGCTCAACGCCAAAGGCGAGATCCATGAGAGCGAACTGCGGCGGTATGTCGATTGGCTGATCGCCAAGGGTGTGCATGGTCTGTACCCGAACGGCTCAACCGGTGAGTTTACCCGCTTCACAGTCGAAGAACGTATTCGGATCATGGAGATCATCTGTCACCAGGTTCGAGGCCGGGTGCCAGTCCTTGCCGGCGCCGCCGAAGCCAACGTCAAAGAAACCGTGCGCGCTTGCGAAAAATATTATGAGATGGGTGCAACGGCCGTCGCCATCGTCGCACCGTATTACTACAAGCTCAGCCCGCGAGCGGTTTACGCCTACTTCAAAGAGATCGCCGACAACACTCCGATCGACGTGACGCTGTACAACATCCCGATGTTCGCCAGCCCGATCGATGTTCCGACCGTCAAGCGCCTGGCAGAAGAATGTCCGAAAGTAGTCGGAATCAAAGATTCGTCGGGGGACATCCCGAACATGATCCGCATGATTCAGGCAGTTCGTCCATCGCGACCAGACTTCAGCTTTCTAACCGGTTGGGATGCCGCATTGATGCCGATGCTGTTGATCGGTTGCGACGGCGGAACAAACGCCAGCTCGGGCGTCGTCCCCGAATTGACACGAAAGCTTTACGATTTGACGGTTGCTTATCGAATCGATGAAGCACGATCGCTGCAATACGACATCGTCACTCTCTTCGACGCGATGCTTTTATCCGCCGAGTTTCCCGACGGCTTCCGAACGGCAGTCCGTCTTCGTGGTTTCGACACAGGAGTCGGCCGACAACCACTTTCCGACGATCAACAAACGGACCTGGCAAAACTGGCCAACAAACTGCAATGCATGCTCTCGCAGCACGGTTTCACCGACGAACCGATTAGCGGCTGTCCAACCGGAATCGGCGGATCAAGCAAGCCGCAAGAAGTTTCCACCATCGTCCAAGCAGTCGTCGCCGAACTAAAACGCCGAGGGTTAGCCTAGTTCTTGATGCGCGTCAGATGAAGGGTTCAAAATAGGAATATCATTCGCGTGTTGACCGCGAGTAGTCGAACAGCAAAGCCGGTTCACGCGCGTCGGACAACAGGATCAGAACAGGGATATCGTTCGCACGTTGACCGATGCGAGCCGAGGTGCGTCAGCCCTCGGACTCTTGCAGCATTCTCTACTCACTACTCTCTCATGACTACTTTCTGCCGCTTCGGCCCGTCCTCGGATTCTTTATTTGATCGGTACACACTCACTTATTCGTTTCTGGATTCTTGGAATAGTTCCGAAGCGCTTCCGCAACGGCGTCCGACGAATTTTCGAGTTCTGTAGACAAAAAAAGGCTGAATTTGCGCATTCGCTCATCGGCATCGGCCAAGCCAAGCAGGACCAGTTTTTCGGCTAACTTGGCACGACCTCTAACGCTGCGGAGTAGCGCCAGTCGGAACTCTGGCGAACCGGAGGGATAATACTTTGCCAATTCCACAGCCGCTCGTTCATCGAATTCCCGGATGAACTCTACAAAGCCGTATTGAACAACCTCATCCTTTGGCCATGCATCGACGAGCAGCGAAAGTGTACTCAAGTCATCGCTTCCGATGGCGGCCAGCGCCTTATATGCCGCTTCGCGAACTCGCCAATCGTTGACGATCGTTAACTTCTTCAAGTGGGGGACTGAGGATTTGGCCGACTTGGCGACACAGCAAGCAGCGGTTGCCGCTTGAAGTTGAACGACCGGATCATTGTCGAGGAGTGCTGTTTCGAGATTCGAGATCGTTTCGGCGTCCGCATCGTCAATCTCGCCCCGAAGAATCGCTTCCCAATCAACCATTGGATACGCGGACAACTTTGCCAGGACTTTGTTGAAGTCAAGCGGTAGATCGGCACCTCGGCGCCGAACCTCATGGGGAGTTGCGATGACGAGTTTGCCATCCTGAACAAGGTAACTCAGATTTAATGGATAGAGAATCAGCATCATAGCGTCTCGCAGGGACCGGTTCTTCAATTTGAGTGTTACCCCGTGAGAATCGAGATTCTCACGGAATTCTATTGCGGTCGCATCGAGTTCAATCGTGATGTTATGAAACTCCCCGAGATACTCCAGCGTTTCGCGAATCGGTAAGTCAACACAATTGATCTCGGTCAGGGAATCTTGAGCTTGAACGACACGGACGTCGTTGAATCTTCGTTCATTTTCCGTGTGCTTCGGCTCGGCTGGTTTGCTTGGCCATGCTCGCATGTTCTCATCAAGAGTGTCCGTTTCAATGTCAACAACGGTATTGTGGCTGGATGCGAGCGAGATGTTCCGAAACGTCACCTTATGTCGAAAAGATCGTAGCTTGTATTCGACACGTGCAACTCGCTTCAGTGGGACCTGAGCCTTGGCCATGGAATCGTCTCGCGGCGGGGCAGCCTTGAAGGGATGAGATACTCCACCTAAATCGATTCCTTCCATCCGATAATCAATGATCGGTCCCCAAAAAATGGAAAGCGTGTTGAACGAGAAGCCTGCGCGTTGATCGCCATCGTCGTGGCGGCGTGGTCGAAATTCGTCATACAAGATTCGATAACCTTCCGGCGGATTGACCGGGTCGATGAGTTTGGCATCAGGAGTCATCTTCTGAATTGGTCCCCAATCCTCATGGGCCAATCCGATGACCAAGTTTGTGCTCAACGCCTCAATCGATCCCTTATCAGTGAGCCTGACAACCACGGCCCCTTGCGTGGAATCATTTCCCTCATCGGTAAACCCCATGCCACCATGAACCACCATTCCCCAAAGAGAATGAGGATGATCGAGTCCTTCTATGCGAATGAGAAACTCGCGAATCAGTTCGCTGCCACGTGTCGCGCGTAGCGAGACTTTCTTTCCGGTTGGTGCCGCAGGAGCTTCTGCCAAAGGCGTGCCGTCTGGCCGCCACCACCGGTGCTGAGCGGCATCCCCCGGCTTGGAATCATCAGCGTCTACGGTAAATTCCGGCGTCGTCACGGCGATTAATTCAACGCGAAGTTCCGGCGTCAGTTGTGCGATGTACCTCTGTGAATCGATCTGTTTTCCGCCATCATTCTTTGGCTGTTCGGCATCAGCGTTCTTTTGTGGCTGTGTTTGATCGGCAAAAAGCGCTGAATCGGAACTCGTCGCGAACAGCATCAGGCCGCCGAAGATCATCATGATAATCAAGTGAACTGGTGCGGGGAATCGGCCTCGTGAATCCAGTTCCGGTTGAAGACAACCTGGCATCAGGCACTGAATTTGTTGACCAAGATTGCAACCTGTCGCAGATCTCACGGCGTTTTTCCTTTGAGTTCGTCAAACATTCGACAGGATCAGGCTAACGATTCCGGCGTAGCATGGCAAACTTTTCGTCAAGTCAACGGACTGTAGCGAAGTGTTGTAACTCGGAAACGAGGGCGTAGAGGAGTTGATAATGCTTTTATCCGGTCATGACCAGCTTATGGCTTGCGTTCATCATTCAGGTGACGAGAGAATCCCAAGTTAGGACATTTTGAAAGCCGTCTATTTCGAGGATCGACAACGTGAAATTAGGTGATTTCACTCAACAAGCCGATGCATATCGAAGATCTCGTCCTGCCTATCCTGATGAACTGATCGATACCCTTGTCGCCGCTGCTGGCCTCGTGCCAGGCGATGCAGTGGCAGACTTCGGTGCCGGGACGGGGATCTTGACTCGCATGCTGATCGACCGGGGATTTACGGTTTCGGCAATCGAACCAAATGAATCCATGCGCAATCAAAACAATGTTCCCGAGGCTCGCTGGTTGAACTCGACGTTCGACCAAAGTTTATTGAAAACTGGTTCTCAGCGATGGGCGATTGCGGCCCAGGCGTTTCACTGGGCCGATCCTTTGCGAGCACTGCCGGAAATTCGTCGAATCTTACAGCCAGGCTGCCTCTTCACAGTCTTGTGGAATAATCGAGCCAAAGCCGAAAATGACATCGTGAACTGGACCGAGGCAGCGATCAGGCGACATGTTCCAGAATTCGATGAAGCCTATCGCAATCGCCCTTGGAAAAAGATTTTGGAATCAACCGGCGACTTTACTTTCGTAAATGAGCTGACCGTTAGTCACACAATTCCCATGTCCCGCGAACGGTTTCTACAGCTTTGGAAAAGTCACAACCGACTGAATACGATCGCTGGACCGATTCGGTTTGCAGCATTTTTTGATGAACTCTCGGAACACCTCGGGCAGCTTTCGCTCGACCTGATCAATGTTCGTTACGATTGTGAATCGTGGTCCGCTCGACGAAACGACTGAATCGGCAGCAAAACGCCTGTGATTGCCCTGCAAACATGCGGCAATCAGTTTTTCCGACATTATCTCTTTCAGGTTAGATCAATGTCCCCAGGTCTATTCTGCTGAGGTAGCGCCACCTGGAAACTTGTGCCCGAGCTTGTCTCGTTTGGTCGCGAGATAGAATTCTCGCTGCTTTTCCGGAGGAGCGATAATGGGGATCTGTTCCACAACCTTCAGATCGAAGCCGGGAAATGCGTTGATCTTCTGAGGGTTATTCGTCAGTAGCCTAACCGATGACAGTCCCAGGTCCTTCAGAATTTGCAGACCAACGCCATAATCGCGGGAGTCTGCCTTGAAGCCCAGTTTGTGATTGGCTTCGACAGTGTCGTATCCCTGGTCCTGCAGTTGATAGGCCTTGAGTTTTGCCAGCAGTCCGATCCCACGACCTTCCTGAGGCAGATAGACCACGGCCCCGGTCCCTGCTTCGTTGATCATCCGCATGGCCATATGCAGTTGATCGCCGCAGTCGCAGCGCAGTGAATCGAGTACATCGCCGGTGAAACAAGAGGAATGGACTCGTACCAACGGTGCAGCAACCGAGCTCAGATCACCCCAGACGATCGCTAGAGGTTGCTGATCCTCGTATTGAACACTGTAGGCGATGACTTTGAATTTCCCATAGTCACGGGTCTCAAAGGGGGTCTCGACTTCCCGTGTCACGAGTTGTTCGCTTCGTCGGCGATAACGAATGATCTGATCGATCGAGATCAAAGGGATGCTGTACTT
Source organism: uncultured Schlesneria sp. (assembly GCA_903834925.1). GTDB lineage: Bacteria > Planctomycetota > Planctomycetia > Planctomycetales > Planctomycetaceae > Schlesneria. Next base: position 39,354 of record CAILLA010000170.1, on the reverse strand, counting down.
CTGGGCCAGCGCGCGAAGTTCATCAAGCTCGGCCATCCCCCCGCCCTGCTCGCTGAGAATTTCAATCAAGACTCCTACGGGTTTCAAGCCGGCAAGTCTCATCAAATCAACGGTCGCTTCGGTGTGACCGGTTCGTCGCAGCACACCTCCATCTTTCGCAAGCAGCGGATTGATGTGTCCTGGCCTGACGAAGTCGGAAGCCTTGCTTGTCGGATCGCTCATGGCGAGGATCGTTTTCGCGCGGTTGTCGGCACTGACTCCGCTGCCGGCATCGCGATGATCGACGGGGGTCATGAACAATGTCTGATTCGGTGCGGTATTCCGTTGACTGTCGACGATCGGCGTCAACCCAAGCCGATCCGCCGCTTCCTGTAACAGTGGGACACACAACACGCCGGCACCGTATCTCAGCATAAAGCTGATCATTTCCGGTGTCACTGACTCTGCAGCGCAAACGAAGTCCCCTTCGTTTTCCCGCTCTTTCGCATCGATGACAATCACCATCCGCCCTGCTTTCAGCGCGTCCAGTGCTTCATCCATTGTCGAGAGAGGGTCAGAAGTCGTTGGGGGTACAATCATTTTTGACATTCGCCATTTAAAAAAATCAGGACGCGATTCCAAACAATCAATAGATTGTAGGGAATCGCGTCAATGATGCGCAGCATTCGATAGAAAACCTGATCCGCGACCTACTTTGCAAGATCGACGCAAATCAGTTCTTTGTCGTTGCGAACGTACATTCGCTTATTGGCGAACGCCGGAGCACACCAGACCACGTCGACCCCGAATGCGTTATTCGTCGGATCAATCACGTGCATCCGAGACAACTCGCTAAAGCCTTTTGGTGTTAACTGGCCGATGATCAAATCACCGGTTTGGGCGAACATCCAGAATTTGTCGGTTGATCCCGAACGAGTCAGAAATACCGTGCCGCTGTTAATCTTTCGTTCGCTGAGCGGTTTAGGCGTCGACCAGACGATTTCTCCGCTGGGGATATCGATGCACCGCAGATCCCCCCCCTGATCATATCCGTAGACCTTGCCGTCCATCAGGAACGGCTGAACATTGATCGACGAAATTCCCTTCTTGGCCTGATCGCGCCATAGCGTCTTTGCAGATGGCTTATCTGACGCGAGTTCAATCATGATGTTCTTGTTGTTATAGCCCCCCACAAACAGGTAATTTCCCAGTTGGATCGGCGTCATGATGATCGAACCATTGTCTGCTTTGTAATCCACTGACCAGTATTGTTTGCCGGTTTCCGGATCAACCGCATAGATGGCATCCGGGCTGCACAGCACCAGTTGTCGCATACCCGCTTGTTGAATAATTAACGGCGGTGAATACCCCTGCTCTGACGCCGTTCCGGTTCGCCAGATCTCGTCGCCGTTTTCTTTATTCAAAGCGACGCAGTGTGAACCATCGCCGCCCGCAATGACGATTAACTTGTTTCCATCGATCAGTGGTTGACTCGAATAGCCCCAGAGAGCTGCTTTCGTTTTGTAAACTTCCTTCAGATTTTTTTCCCAGATTTTTTTGCCCGAGTTCGCGTCGAGGCAATAAATCTGTCCTTCAGCTAATTGGGCATAGACCTTGCCGTTGTCGACAATCGGCGTGCTTCGAGGTCCCGCTGGGTACGAAATCGTGTAGGTTTCGGGATGTGGGACTGACCAGATCTCTTTGCCGGTTTTCTCGTCGAGGCACAGAACGCGTTCAGTTCCGGTCGAGGCCTTGCGTTCGAAGTTGCCGACCTTGACTTCGTCTTTCGTGTCATAATCTGTGACATAGACTTTGCCGGCAGCAACGGCTGGGCCTGAATACCCGCCAGCGACAGGAGCACGCCAGACGATTTTTGGTTCTTTAGGAAGAGTCTCGACCAAACCCGTTTCGCGCCACACGTTGTCTCGCTTCAGCCCCATCCATTGAGGCCAATCATCGGCATGTACGACGGTCGTACCAAGAATTGTCAGACACAGGCAAATACGAAGCATGATTCGATTCCGTGAGTAAAAGGAACATCCTTCGGGATGGTAGCATCGGTTGCCATCAGTCGTCACCCGATATGATGAAATCTGCGTTAATACGATCTCAGCGCCACCAGAAGTCGGTCGACTTCCGACAACGTGTTATAGTGCATCAATCCAACCCGTACGACTCCCTGAGGTTCCAATCCAAACGCCTCGGACACCTGCAACGCATAAAAATTGCCGTGGCCAACAAACAATCCCAATTGCCCCAGTCGATCGGCAATCTCGATTGCAGATAGCCGTCCATGAGTAAAGCTGACGGTGGGAGTTCGCTCGTTCAGGCGATTGCGATCTGTCAGGCCAAGGATTTTGATTTGAGGAATGGCCTCCAATCCCGTCAGCAAAGCCGAAATCAAGTATCGTTCATATTGTCCGATCGCAGAGTAGGCCGTACGCAAGGAATCTCGAAGCGGCGCCGAAGACGGACTTATTTGCCGACCCAAATCGTCGAGATAATCGACAGCGGCTTTCGCCCCGGCAATCCCTTCGAAGTTTTGGGTCCCTGTCATCCAGCGACCTGGTAACGTCTCGGTCACAGGCCGCAGTTTGTAGGGTGTCAGAGATTTCAACAGTTCCGGTCGCCCCCAAAGAATTCCGACATGCGGCCCGAAAAACTTGTAAGCCGAGCACGCCAGCCAGTCACAATCCCACCCGGTCACGTCGGGAAGCGAATGAGGTGTATAATGTACAGCATCCAGAAAGACCTGCGCACCGACTGCATGTGCCTGTCTGCACAGTTCAGCGACGGGATTCACCGTCCCTACAATATTCGACGCACACCCAACCGCGACAAACCGAGTCCGTGACGAGAGCTTCGACGAAAAATCCTGTAAATCAAGAGTGCAGTCCGTTTTGTGAAAGTCGACATAGAGAACGGTCGCTCCGGCGTCTCTTGCCGCCAGGACCCACGGAGTCACATTTCCATCATGATCCAGTCGAGTGACAACAATTTCGTCACCCGGCTTCCATGACTTGCTGATCGCTCGACTGAGTGCAAACGTCAGCGTAGTCATGTTCGCACCGAAGATGACCGATTCCGGGTTTGCTGTCCCAAGAAATTCAGCCATCGTCACATGAGCCGATTCCAGCAGTTCGTCGCTTTCACGAGCCGTAGCGTATTGGCCTCCACGATTGGCGTTGGTGTTTGCAAGGTAATGTCCGACTGCATCGATCACTCGCTGCGGAACCTGACTTCCGCCTGGACCATCAAAAAACGCAACTGGTTGACCAGCGACAACGCGCCCGAGTGCGGGGAATTGAGCGCGACACCATTCGACGGGAAAATCTGCCGAGGAATTCATCCATACCTTCCGTAATCAAGTAAGTTCATCGAATCGTGGAATGGACGATAGTGTTCGGCATCCAGATTTGCCACATTATCGGAAACATGATTTGTTCGAGTCCATTTCCGACAAGGTTTTTCTGATGGCGACCTCCTCGATCATTTGTACAATCGATCAAGGTTCGATCGGGTTCGAGTATGGCCGACTTGAGGTATCGATCGTCTGTGCAGGCGACAGTCTGACGGGTTGGAATAACAACGGGTCGCATCAATACTGGCCATTTCCCACTTATCCTGACGAGCTGCAGAGACTCTGTGAACCGCGTGGGTTGCGGGTTGCAAATGGTGGTATTGCGGGTGAAGTCAGCGACAATGGTCCAAAACAGGTTCAGGACTATCTCAAATTATTCCCCATGGCAAGTTACGTCGTGATGGGAATGGGGACGAACGATCTTGCGGTCGTGCCTGACACGGAAACCGCGAGCCGCAGAATCATCGAAAACTTGGACCGGATGGTGCAGGCCGTGTTGGATCACGGGATGCAGCCGATTTTGTTCAATGTGCCGTATGTTAACGAAGCGGTGCTCCCTGATCAGATCGTGGCAACAATTCGAGCCAAACGTGATTATCACAACCCACGACTGAAAGCGTTTTGTGTCGAACGCGGAATACCCTTGGCCGACGTTTGCTCACGATTGAACGACAATCATTTTAGCGACAGTTTGCACCCGAACGCTGAAGGTGCCAAGATCATTGCAGCAACAGTGTTTGATGTGGTGAAATCCCTTTTGATTGAATGAAAGGACATGCACATGTGCTGTTTTACGCGTAACGTCGAATCTGTGACTGACACTCGCATTTTTGCCCGCGATTCCAGGGCAATGATGCAATTCCTGGTATACGAAATGAAATTTTCGGCGAACGAGGATTTGGCCATGATTCTACCCCTTCCCGTTCCCAAACGAACTGCGGAAAAAGCTGTGCGTTTTATCAATTTAGACAAGTATCCAAATTTTTTCTCTCAAATGGAATCTGGTTTCGCGCCCGATCGAGGAGGCGCGGCGGGCGGCTTTGGCGGCGGAGCCATGGGTGGAAGCCCACTGAAAGTCGTCGACGTCGGATCATTCGAGGCATCGTTCGTGCCAGCGATCAACGACTTTTCACGCTTGGACGAGCGTTTTCGCCTATCGCCCGGAGCCTGGGAACAACTTCCTCAATATAAAAACTTTGGCTTTGCTGTCTTTAAGCTTAAAAAAGGCCAAATTAAAATTCATCCGATGGCGTTCGAATTTCCCCGCGTCGATCGAACTCAGTTGTTTTTTCCAACTGTCCACATTCACGATGGCAAAGTTCACAGTGAAGCGGAATTCGATCATACGCTGTATGCGCAGTTTCGCATCGAACATCAGATTAGCATGTTGGACTGGACCGAGTCTCGCCAACCGGCCGGCATGTTCATGAGCATCAAAATGTGCGAGGGACTGGTTTCAAAGCTTAACCACGTCTACAAACACGTTATTAAAGGAAAGCATAAGAACGAAGATGTCGTTGCCTGAATTTACGCCTCGAGTTCGGAAATCAGTAATATCAGTCAATCAGTCCTGCTTCCTTGGATTTACGCGGAGCAGTGCCATATCAAATGGCTTGCCTTTCATTTCGGCCAATTTTTTTTGTTGCTCTTCTGAGAGAATCTGATTGATTTTCTTGTCTGTTTCCATTTTTGTTTCATCGACTTTTTTCTGAACTTCATCGCTGACGACCCCACCATTTCCGCCGTCTGGGGGGTTGAGAAGTTTTCTTCTGATTTGAAACATTTCGTAGTTCAATGCATATATTTTGTCCTTTTGCTCTTTTGTGATCCCCAATGCATTCACAATATCGACGTCGTAAAGAACGTATGTGCCCAGTTGCTGCCATTGGATCTGCTGCAATCTGACGAACTGTACTGGCGTCAGCAGCTTCTTCAGATCAACATTGTATTTGGCTTGAACCTTCCCTTCGATTTCCTGAACTTTTTCTTGATCCCCGCCCGCCCCTTCATTTCGCAATTGCTGTAGGAGTTCTCGAGAATGGGCTTCGGATAACCTGCGGATCTCGGCCAACTCCGAGGCATCCTGATTGATGCCCAGTTCCTTCAGGATTGGTTCCCTCAACGCCAAGGCCATCAAGCCCCCCGGTCGCGCGGTGGTTGGCGTGCCCGGTCGGCCTCCGACGGGGACCGACCGCTTTGGAAATTCGACAGGTTTTCCTTTGAGTTCTGCCAATTTTGTTTGTTGCTCGGCGGTGAGAACTTGCTGGTATCTTGTGTTCCGCTCGGCTCCGAGATTTTGCTTCTTCTCCGAGATACCCTGAATCCTGACTGTGATCTCGTCGACATTCTCCCCTTTGTCGGCCAATTCCTTACGTTCTTTTTCCAAAGTCTTTTGTTGACCATTCAATTCCGCCTGCTGCTTTTCAACGTCTTCATCAGCGGTTGCCAGTCTCTCTTGTTGGTCGGCCGTGATATTGAGCGCCTTCGCCAACTCAGGATCGCGCAATGCGTCCAGCCCCGCTTGCTGCCAGTGGATCTGTTGTAATCGAGTGAATTGTTCGGGCGTCAAAAGTTTTTTGAGCGCTTCAACATACTTGGGTACGACGTTCGCGTAGATCTCGATCGTCGCGCCCGATTTCAAGCCCCCAGCTTTTGACAATTCGCTCAGACCTTTTTGGATCTCGTTCACAATGTCTTGATTCATCTTGTGAATTTCGGCAGTGACGGCTGAGTCCTGTTCCAGGCCAAGTTCTTTCATCACTGGTTCGTTCAAGGCCAGGCCAGGATGAATCAGTCGCGGTGCCGGTCTTGTTTTTGGTCGTTCCTGAGTGGAATCCGCCTTTGTTGCCGTCGCACCCCGATCTTGATTTGCGATGGGAGCGTCTTTGGGTGGCTTGGCTTCGGCCTTTGGTTGATTTCCAGGCTCTGATTCACACATATCTTTACGTTGAGGGATCGGCTGTGGTTCGTTATCGCCCCATGTCCACGTCGGAACCAGCGGAATCGCCAGCAACCCGATCGTCAGGTAACCAAGCGTTGACAGTCGTCCTCTGAAGCGTTTCTCAAACACCACTTCCGATCTCCTTTGAAGCGAAGAATCCAAAAATCGCTAGTTATCAATCGCTATGCTAGCTTGATGCGATCCAGCTAGTCGAATCCAGAGACGTTGGTCGACGTCGTCGTACCACCATGCCCGTTCAGATGCTTCCCAATCCGCGACATTGCCTCGTTTGTCCAAGGGCGTTTCGTCAACTCGAACCGCGCGGGGCGCTTGCGGCTGCCAGACGCGTAATATGGTATCACGCACGGGGCCGGATTCCATGTGTATCTCCAATCCGACTTCCAACGGATTCACTCCCACGAAACTTCGATCGCGAAATGCATTTGGTGGAAACTGTCGCGTATCCCACAGGACCGCAGAGCTGCTCTGCTTTGCGGGATAAATGTCGAGGGTTCTCCATCCTTTCGAAGCTTGACTACCATGGCCGACGGCGTTGTTGACGACGTCTAACGGGATAATTGAACCCAGTCTCACGAAAATCGGGCTGCGGTTTTCCGGGACATCCACGGTGACCGTTTCGCCGCCGTGGTATGCCACGCGATTGTCCCAGTAGTTCAGCCAGTCGCCGTCCGGGAAGACGATCTCGCGACGAGGTTCTTCATTGGACATGACGCCGACGAGCAGTGAGTCGCCGAGCAGATATTCGTGCTTGCCAGGGCCGGGATGCATCAACTTTCCTTCGCGCAGGCTTGCTTGAACGTGTTGCGAATAGAAGAACGGCACCAGTTCCTGGTGCAGCCACATGAATCGCCGAAAGATTTGGAAGAATTCAGGATCGAACTTCCAGGAGCGGTGTTCATCGTGTCCACCGATCAGAAAGAATGGAGTCATCGCGTTCCATTGAGCCCAGCGCAGATATAACAGTCGCGGCATACCGACTTGCGGTTTGGAGGCTGTCTGATATCCACCGCTGTCGGAGCTGACCGAGGGATAGTCGAGTGCGAGTGCCCGGAACGAACTGCGGATCGCTTCATCCAGCCCTTTATCCTTCCACGAATGTCGTTGGTCGCCAACCCAGGTAAGTGGTGCGGCGTCAAACGGAGCATGTGCCTGGTCGCTGTGGGTGTTGGCGATGTCGACTGATCGGACCATCGTGACAAAGTCACTTTTGCATGAGCGGCTGTAGTGCAGCGTGTCGCGATAGTAGAGGTCCATATAATCGCGCAGTGTCAATGTTCCTCGCTTGGTTTTGCGTGGAGTGAGCACAAACATTTCTGCGGACCCATCCATTTTCCAGCCGTCGACACCCAGCGACAGGGTGCGGTCCATGATTCGGTGCCACCATGCCACGGCTGCTGGATTCGTGTAATCGACCATCGCGCCGCTCCCTTTCCACCAGCGAATCGGCGCACCATCGTTTACGAAATAGCCATTGGCTTTACCGACGGAATACAAATCTTCTGCGTCACCCGGAGCATCGGCAAGACTGTCGGGGGTATTGATGAAATTGGTCATCCACAGGACCAGTCTGACATCCCGAGCGTGAAGCGAATCAATCATCTTGCGAGGGTTGGGATATCGTTTTTCGTCAAAACGAAAATTGTTGTAGCGGGTCGACCAGGGACTATCGATCAGAATCGCTCCCAGTGGCAGATCATGATCGTGGCATCCATCGACCAGGTCCCACACAGCCTCAGCCGTATTGACATCGTCCTCCCACATCCACGGCCTCATCGACCACGGCGGAGCCACTGCGGGACTACTGGTGTCGAAACTGTTTTCAAACAGGCCTGGCATTGCAGAAACGTCGTCCGATCTCACTGCTCGGTTCAAGTCAGCGACTAGTATGAAAACGATAAACCCGCCAATCAACTGGATTGTTTTCACGTTGAAAAGTTCCTGCACGGTGTTGGTATTCCCGCAGTCAGATAGGAAATCAATTACTGACTGCGCGGAACGTCGTTGTTTGTCGGGACGCCAAGAGTACAATAGTATCCAAGAAATGACCTTGCGAGCGGCTCGTATTCCGAACCTCAATCAAATGGAGAACTGTGATGCACTCCCTTCTCGTCAGTCTCGCGTTGTTCGGCCAGGCGGGGATTCCAAGTCCACCTGCTCCGGCCTCCATCGTTCCCTCACCATCCGCGACCGAAAGCGTCGACGATCTCAGGACCTGGCTGCTGGCTCGACTGATTGTGGACATGTCGTTTGATGTTCAGAAATCGGGTGAGGTCGAGCGGATGCTGAATCGGATGGATGAGCGACAGATGCGAGCTTTGGTCGCGGCCTACAAAGAAAAGTCGGAACGAAAAGTTCAATCTTCAATCGTGCAGAAGGAAACTTCCCAGCAGCAGACTTTGGATCAGGCGAAGCTCGACCTGCAGCAGGCAGAAGCCTATCGCGATCATTTAAAACGAGAGTACGATCGTTCGCTCCTGCAAGGTTATATGACTCAGAATCTGGTGTTTCAGAACGCAGTGAATTCACAGCGGATGATGTACCTGACTAACGGTTCCATCGGATATAGCACGCTCGGTTACGGTGGGCTGGGTTATGGGGCAATGAATTACGGTGGTTTCGGATTCGGTGCTCCGGGCTTCGGAGGCCCCATGATGTATGGTCCTGGAATGCGTGTCTGGTGACTTAGTGCCACTGCATGACCGTCTTCGGTCACGCAGTGCTCTTCGAGTGTCTCAAAAAAAGAAGACACTGCGTCGGAGAAGACTCCAGAGAGGCTTCGCCTCAGAAAAAAGTAGCCATCATCGCTCCGCGTGATGAGCATTGTTCGAGAATCAGGCGAATATCAATCAGCTTGTTTTCAAATCAGGAATTCAAATGGAGTTTCTATTCCGAGGATAAGGCAACGATTGTATCGTTTCCGACGCATGCTCATCACGCGGAGCGATGATGGCTACTTTGAAAGAACTCCTGAAACTTGACTCATTGAGTCAAGTTTCAATCCTGAAGAAGTCCGATGCAGGGGCACAGCCTGCAACAGTTTTGTTCATGTGAATGTTTTATTAGGTAAGACAACAATGTCACGTCGGTTTCGTGTGCTGATGACTGATCGTGCATGGCCTGATACTGCAATTGAAACGGCCATTTTGCAGGCTGCGGACGCAGAACTGATAGAAGCCCCTGCAACAGACGAGGCAACGCTGGTGCGTTTGGCTGCGGACGTCGATGCAATCGCCACGACATGGGCTCGCGTTACTGATTTGGTCATTCGAAGTTCGCCGCGCTGTCGAGTCATCTCACGTTTCGGCATTGGCCTCGACAACATTGCGGTGACCACTGCGACGGAACTTGGCATTCCGGTTACCAACTGTCCGGACTACTGCGTGTCAGAAGTCTCTGACCACGCGCTGGGCCTGATTCTGGCATGTGCTCGCCGCATCGGTTTCTTTCACTGGCGGACCAAGCGCGGCGAATACAATCTCGGTGCCGCCACGACCATGCGAAGATTATCGGGGCAGACAGTTGGGTTGATTGGGCTGGGGCGCATCGCGCGCGAACTGGTTCCAAAAATGAGAGCCTTGGGGCTAAACGTATTGGCATACACTCCTTCGGGCTCTGATCACGGGACTGGCTGCGAGATGGTCGCGTTGCCCGAGTTGTTGAAGAACAGTGACTTCGTTTCGCTCCATGCTCCTTTAGTTGCGGAGTCCAGGCATTTAATTAATGCCGAACGTCTCAGCCTGATGAAGCCAACGGCGTACTTGATCAATACCTCGCGTGGTGGACTGGTTGATCCAATCGCCCTGTGGGAAGCGTTACAAAAGAATCAGATTGCCGGAGCTGCATTGGATGTGTTCGAGCCGGAACCGCCAAGTTTGAGCGACCCTCTTTACTGCGATGAACGAGTCATCGTCACACCTCATGCTGCATTCGTTTCGACCGAATCATTGATTGCGATGCGAACCCAGGCCATAGAACAGGTGGTTCAGGTACTTCGTGGTGAGCGGCCCAATAATGTGGTCAATTTGAGTTGACATTCGTCTCAACACAGCCGATACTGGATATCGTTATCCACATGTCCGCATAGTGAGGAGAAAGCGATGGCGAGCGTAATTTTCTTGATGTTGCCTCTGTCTGTCCTGTTTGTCTTCGGATTAATGGCCTTGGCCTTTGCAGATGTGGCGTTTCGCGAAGTTCGGGTCGCATCCAATGCAACTGGGGGCGAAGCCACTACTTTCCAAAATCAGCCGACTTTTGTTGAGATTGCTTCAAGTTTGGTTCGACTGACCGGCGGGGTTTCTGACAGCTTGCACTTGGCATCCAGCGATTGCGAATCCTTCGTCCCGGTGGTCACTAACGTTGAGGCCATCGCCATCGCTGATGAACTGCGACAACGCCGTGACGGGGAAATGCAGCGAGTCATGGAACGCTCACGAAATCATGGTTGCTCATGTCCCATGCTGACGCAGACGGGAATGTGTGCCTGTTCCATCGCCCGGCCATTATCATGTATTGGTCGTTGTACCTTGGGTGGCGATTCGCCCGAGTGGGTGCAGGGTTTGGGAAGTTCCGTTTCACAAGCGTTTCGGCATCACCTGGAATCACGCCAGGTCAATGCTGATGTTCGACGTCTGGATGACGCTTTGGTCTCCCTGGTCGACCACCCTGTTGATCACATCGCCTGAAGATGATGTCGAGATTGTTCGGAACTCATCAATTGAAAACTCACCTTAAAAGTCAATCTCGATGAATCGGCGTGAATTGCTGGAATGGGTCAGTCGTGGGCTTGCGGCAGGAGTCGCAGCTTTGGTTGGTTTGCCGGGAATTTCTTTCTTTCTTGGTGGGACGCAACAGCAATCATCCGCTGAATCGCAGTTTTCACGACTGGTTAAAGTGAAGGATCTGATACCAGGTCGTCCGACAATGGTTCCAGTTATGGGGCAAAAGTTGGATGCGTGGATTCTGTCTGATCGGCAGGCGATTGGCCGAGTATGGCTGGTACGAGAAGCAGACGGTTCGTTAGAAACCGGTCCAGCTAAGCAAACCGTCAGAGCATTAAGCAGTATCTGTCCCCATATGGGATGTCAGGTGCAGTTACAATCGGGCGGCAAGAACTTTGTTTGTCCTTGTCACCGGGCCTCATTTGGCGTTGGTGGCCAACAGCTTCCAGATCCAAAAAACGGCGATCGGAATATCGCACCGCGTGATTTGGATGAACTCGAATGTCGACTTGTTTGCGATGACGAAACTGGCGACAATTGGGTGGAAATTAAATATGAGAAATTTCGAACAGGTCTGGATCACCGAGTCGCTGGTGTCTGACATATTTATTGGAGGCTGGTGATGCAATCTTGGGTCGACTGGCTCGATTTGCGTCTGGATTATCGCCTCATCCGTAGCCGAATAAGTAATCGAATTCTCCCGAACGGTCCTGGCTGGGTTTATACCAGTGCCAGTTGCCTGTTGTGGTTGCTCGTAATTCAGTGCATCACGGGACTGCTGTTGATGGCGACCTACTGTCCGTCAATGACCAGTGCCTGGGCCAGCGTTCATTTCATTGACCAGTCGTCCGCCGGCCGATTTCTTCGCGGAATTCATCATTACGCGTCGCACGCCATGATTATTCTTTTCGGCGTGCATGTTTTGCGAGTCCTTTGCACCGGTGCTTACCGAGCACCCAGGGAACTGGTCTGGATCACCGGACTGCTTCTGTTTCCGATGATGATTGTCTGGACGGTTACGGGTAACCCTCTTTCTGTCAGTCAGAAGGGGATTGCGCAGATCCAGGTTGAAGGAAATATCCTCGGATCGACCCCTGTCTTTGGGCCCTTTCTTCGCCGACTCTTGTTTGGCGGTGAGGACATCGGCAGTCTCACCCTGACCCGGCTGTATTTTCTACACGTGGGATTGTTACCCGTCCTCGTCGGAGGACTGTGCTTCATCCACCTGCAGCAGGTGGTCAAGCATAGTCCATTTCGATTACCTGACGACACAGAACCAACGTCAACACCAGAGCTTCTTACGTATTGGCCGTATCAGTCGGTAAGAAACATGATCAGTCTGGCGATCATCATTGGAATCATCAGTTTCTTCGCCTGGAAAGACGGAGCGCCGCTGTATGCGCCGGCTGATCCCAACCTGGCATTTTCCCCTCGACCCGAATGGTATTTCCGCTGGCTGTTCGAGTTGCGCCGACACTTTTCGGGGAATACCGAATTCATTGCAACGATGGTCATTCCCACGGCGTTTCTTCTGGGATTTATGGCGGCACCATTCGTTGATCGCATTCGTTCACACTGGCTGGCGGTGGCTTGCCGTCTCGTCATCGTTGTGGCCTGTCTTGGAGGATGGTCCTGGTTGACGATGATCTCGTTCCTTCAGGACGGACAAGATCCCGAATACCTGGCCGAGACTGCTGAATTCGAAAAGCTTTCTGCCAGAGCTTTGGAATTGGCAAAGACCGAACCGATTACAGAAAAAGGAGCCATCGAGTTACTGCGGCGAGATCCTCAGACACAAGGCCCGCGATTGTTCGCCCGCCATTGTCTAAGCTGTCATTCTCATTCAGGTCCTAAGACCCCGGTATTGGTTGCCTCCGAGCCATCGGCACCAAATCTTTACGGAATTGGAACGGTGGATTGGATCACGGGATTTCTGGATTCGGAACGGATTGCCTCCGACGATTATTTTGGCCGAACAAAGTTTCGCGAAGGAGACATGGTCCAGCATATTCAGGGCCTGTTTGCAGATGATGGAAAAGAGGATTCCGCAGTCAAGAATCAGAAAATCCATGCGATGGCGATTGCGCTCGCTGTGGAAGCACAAACAGAAGGCAGCGATTCACCGGATGCTGCCAAAGGTCGAGAACTGATCAAGTCCAGTGGGGGATGCACTGACTGCCATCGATTCCACGATCAAGGCGAACTCGGAACGGCTCCTGATTTAACTGGCTATGCGTCATCAAGCTGGCTGAAACAACTGATTTCCAAGCCAAGCGATACCAGATTCTACGGTGACCGCAACGATCGCATGCCCGAGTTTGTCGCCGATCAAGGGCATCCCGAGTTGAACCTTCTTTCATCGCAAGAGCTGGATCTGCTGATTCAATGGCTTCGCGAGCCGAGGACGGCAATGCCTTGAAGCGTTTTCTTTGTGATAAATTGGTTTCTCAAACGAATGTGCCACTGCTTAACCGTCTTCGGTCAAGCAGTGCTTTTCGAACAAAGTAGCCATCATCGCTCCGCGTGATGAGCATCGTTCGAGAACCCGGCTAATATCAATCAGTGTGTTTTCAAATCAGGATATCAAACGCATTATCTGTCCCGATGCGTTGGCAACGATTGAATCGCTTCCGACGCATGCTCATCACGCGGCGCGACGATGGCTACTTTAAAGATATCCCAAAACTTGACTTACTGAGTCAAGTCGTCTCACAACTCGTACGTGAATTACATGATTCAGCCATTGTTGCCGCGACGACGCGTTTCGATTGAAATGCATTCCGTGAACGAAACAGAATCGAATCCGCTCGATCCGTCAGAACTTCGACCGCTCGACCATGTGGTGGTATGAACGCCACATTCGGTGGATTTCTCGAATCGAACGAGCCGATCAACAAATCACTTGAGAGAAGCATTGTCGCAACAATGCGGATTGACAATTCTCACTTCGCGGGAAACATTCAGTCTTGAGTACACCCAATCCGGAAGTTCCGACTTTACAAGATGATTCACCGGGCGAAACGAAGCTGGTTCGTGGGTTGGGATTGTCGCAGTCAATCGCGTTGAATATCGCGAACATGGTGGGGATCGGCCCGTTTATCACGATCCCTTTGTTTCTCGCGGCCATGCACGGACCACAGGCTCTGATTGCCTGGGTGATTGCCGCAGTGCTCGTAATCTGTGACGGGCTGGTCTGGAGCGAACTAGGAGCCGCGTTACCGGGAAGTGGCGGAACATACCACTTTTTGCGCGAGATCTTCGGTAAGCAATCATCTCGATGGGGACGGATGTTGCCGTTTCTGTTCGTCTGGCAGTTTCTTGTCAGTGGCACCATGGAAATTGCTTCGGGGTACATCGGTGCGGTTCCCTATCTGCAATACATTTTTCCGGACCTGTCCAACCTGCTTAGCGAGTGGCAAATTCCTGGCGGAGCAAACACGCTGGCGGCGGTCGGTTGCTTGTTCGTGACCTGGATGTTGTCGCGTCGGATTGAGGTTGTTGGCTGGGTCGGGCTTGTCCTCTGTGCGGGAACGCTGGTCACGGTCGCGACCGTCATCATCTCAGGACTGATGAATTTCAACGCTTCTCTCATCACGTTTCCTCCGGACGCTTTCCAAATCAACGGGACGTGGTTCAACGGTTTGGGTGCTGCCATGCTGATCGCGATCTATGATTACTTTGGCTACTACAACATTTGTCACCTTGGCGATGAAGTACAAAATCCTGGCCGAACTATCCCCCGTGCAGTGATCGCGTCAGTCGTCATTGTTGCAGCGATTTACTTGACCATGAATTTGTCGATCATTGCTGTTGTTCCGTGGGAGCAGGCGATGGAATCCAAACAGATCGCTGCATTATTTATGGAGACTCTTTACGGTCGAAGAATCGCCATGATTTTCACTGGTCTTGTCCTGTGGACCGTTCTTGCCTGCATGTTTTCCATCACGCTCGGATACTCGCGAATCCCCTTTGCTGCAGCACTAAATGGTGATTTTCTGCCCGCGTTTGCGTACGTTCATCCCACTAAGCGATACCCCGTCGTCTCACTTTGGGCGTTGGGGATTTTAACCGCCGTCTTCTGTTATGTTCCGTTAGATATCGTGATTGAAACTGCGGTGACCGTGCGAATTCTGGTGCAGTTCGTGGCTCAGATCATCGGCTTGCACGTGTTGCGAACAACTCGTCCCGAGATCGTGATGCCATTCCGAATGTGGCTGTATCCTGTACCAAGCCTGATCGCTCTGGTTGGTTGGCTATTCGTACTGCGTGGAACTCGAACGGAGTTACTTTGGGCTGTCACCGCCGTGATCATCAGTGGCATTGCGGTCTATTCTGTAATTGCAACCTCACTGCGCCACGACTTTTCTAAAAACGAAGCGCCATGAAACCGATTGAAGCTTGAATCACTCAGTGACTTTTGCGACAATCTGTCTTAATCAATTTCAAACATGCTCAATTCGCCGGGCAAATTAAGTTCTCTGCTCTCGATCCAAAATCTCTCAATTTGAATGCTCCGACTCCGTGCTTGAATTACACCAATTAAATGTGTGATTGGTGCAGGACCTGAGTCAATTGTCCGTAATAGGAGACGCATTCCATGTTGCGCACTTCCAGCTATCCCCTTGGATTGACTCTCGGCGGCATCTTGGTTGGCTCACTTGTATTTGCTGTCACGACCGTCGCAGTGATAAAGCCATCGTCTGGAGAACGTGCTCGCGAGCGGATCGAAGAGGATCGAGCGGCTTTGCCTGAGAAAATCGTGGTTGTCACAGACGAGATGACGGCTACATCGATCGCGAATGGGCGATTCGCCGTTGACCTGTATCGACAACTCGCTGAAACCGAACCAGGTAGAAACCTTCTCCTGTCGCCATTTTCGATTTCTCTCGCACTCTCGATGGTCGCTGAGGGAGCTATTGATGAAACTCGGGATCAGATGACCGATGTCCTGCGTTATGTTCGAGGCAACTTAGCGAGAATGCATCAGGGTCAAAGAGAGCTCCAAGCCGCAGTTGTTCCAGACGTGCCACCCGAAGTGGCGACGAGACTCGCCCGGCTTCGCGCCGAATTAAAGGCGTCCAACAAGCGCACGGAGGAATTCACGAGCAAAAAGCGATGGAACGACGCCGACGCCTCGTGGAAGGTTGCGAGCAAACTGGCAACTGAAATCAATTTGCTTACGAGCAAAACGTCAGCCTATGAATTGCGAGTTGCGAATTCACTGTGGCTGGAGAAGTCCTATCCGATTGCACCAACTTTTATCGCGGCGCTGGAACCGAATTATGGAACCGTGCTTTTTCCCGTTGATTTTAAAACCAGTCCCGAGCCTGCACGTTTGCAGATTAATCAGTGGGTTGCGGAACAGACAAACGATCGGATTCAGGACATCCTCCCCCCTTTAAGCATCAATATCCTGACGAGACTCGTTATTGCAAATGCCGTCTTCTTCAAAGGTGACTGGGCCCAGCCGTTTGAAATTTCTCAAACTCGTCCGGAACAATTTCAGCAGTCGAGCGACCGTTCGACTGAAGTCGCGATGATGCATCAGTGGAATGGTTTGAGTGCCAGATATGGTGCATTTCAATCAGATGGCGAACTCTTTCCGACCCCACACGAAATCAAGTTTGACCTCAAAGATGACGATCCATCGCTTTACCCTGACTCAAAAGGGCATACGATGCTCTCGCTCGATTACCAGGGCCGCAAAATCCAGATGATCTTTCTCGTTCCCCAATCTGCTGAAGGGCTATTGGATCTTGAGAAATCATTGACGCATGAAAAGTTAGAACAGTGGATTGTTTCATTAGAACAGCGCCTGGTCCAAATTTCGATCCCAAAATACAGCCTCAAATGGTCGAAAGAATTATCGGCGACACTCCGTTCGCTGGGGATGGTACGCCCTTTCGAAGGCTCCGATGAATCGCGATTTGATGCCGTGACGACGAGCAATCAACCAGGAGACCCCCTGTGGATTACTCAAGTTCAACATCAGACATTTATCGACGTCAGTGAGATTGGAACGGAAGCGGCTGCGGCAACGGTTGTCAGCTTTGATGTAAGCGCCGAGGTCGTTGAAGTAAAGACCCGCCCGTTTCATCCGATCTTCAAAGCCGACAAGCCGTTTATTTTTCTGATTCGCGACCGCGAAACGGCAAGTGTTCTGTTCATGGGGCGATATGTTGGCCCAACGGACTGAGTGACCATTGTCTGAGTGACAATCGTCTTGCCGATGAATGATGCGGAAGCCGCAATTCCGCAGAACGGAAAACTCCACATCTCAGGAAAACTGAAGAACGGTACACAATTGGTCGTCGGCCAAACTCGGTTTGGTTTGCACGGGCTGAAGCCCATGCTACAGCCGATGCTACGACCTTTGACCTGCGTTCCGCACGGGATTCTCAGGCCATTTTCGGAAGTTTTCAGCAAGTACAGGATCTTCATTTGACGGTCCAAATGCGCTGAGTAATTCCGTATGCAAAATCCCGATGTCCGACATTGTCGACTCTCGTTGAGTTGGTTCAATCAGTCCCCGCGCTTCCAGGAATCGCAACCATGATGGCATAAGCTCCATGCACGCAGCGACGTCGTAGCTTTGAAAATTCAACATCGTGAGCATGCCAGTCAGGAAACGTCTAAGTGTGTTTTGATCAGGACAGAGCTGATGATCGGGGAACTGCACTTTATTTTTCGCTGATTCTTTCGTCTCCAGACGACCTGCTTTCCGATCGATCAGGTAACCAACAATGTTTTGTCGAGCCAATTCTGCTTTGGTGTATGAAAACCCGTCATGGCGGTGCGCATAGCCAACGAATTCATACGAAAACTCAATGAGTGCATCCTCGCCTGTTGTCGGATTCGATCCCTGACGAATATCTCGGGTCTCCGTGCGTTTTGCTTTTGTTTTTTTCGTTGGCTTGATGTCAAAATCACTGAGTGACCAATTACGACTTGTTCGACCACTGGTTTGATCCACGTACCCTTTGAGCCAGTCGAGTTGTAAATCGTCCAGGAAGTACGTCGTTTGTTCGATCAATTGAGGGTCGCCACCGTCAAGGTCCGGAGTCTGCTCCAATCTCTCATAAAGGACGCATTTGGCACCCCAGATGGCGTACTCCTGTTGTCCCCACATAATATCCTTGGAAGCTTTGATCCGCGGCCAGGCGATACGACTCGCCTTCGACAGCGCTTCCAGATAGCCGTGGTAAGCAAGAAGGTGAATGACTTTTGAGTAGATATCAACGTCTTCGCCAGCGGTTTCAGCGATCTCGCCAGCCAATTCGAGTAGACGTTCTGGCTTGTGAGTCGCGTTGGCATTCAAGATTAGCCAATGCAAATAGTATTTTCGGCTGTCGGCATAAATGCCTGGTAGTCGCTCGCGCAATAAACCGACAAACTCCTCAATACGATTCCGTTCGGGTGATTTACAACCACTTTGAAAGATCGTGCTTAACATTTCAAAAGCCATCTCGTCATCCATTAACTCCGGTTCGTCCAGAGTTTTCAGGAACAACTCTGGTTGAAGATCTTCGTCCGCCTCCTCAAATTCATTCCAGCGAGCGTAGATCGCCTCCATGTGCGGGTCGTCAGGTGGAGTCGCAACAACGGCCTTTGACGCCGGTGTGGCAACGGGCATTGGCGGAGGGGAAACCAAATTCGAGGTCTGGTTCACAGGAGGCACTAGAACCGCAGGTGCGACTGCGGCCGCCTTCACTTCCCGTTCAAGTTGGTCTGCCTTGATTTGAGCATCTTTTGCATCTCGGTCTTTCGACAGGCAACACCGTTTATATTTGTGACCACTACCACAGGGACATTGATCATTACGGCCAGGCATATTGGTGGCTTTCGTAGAATTCTCGTCCCCAAGCCACAGGCTGGAAACGCTTGATTTTAAAGTTCCACATCGTAAGCGGATGAACGGTCCCTTGGCGGAATCCTCGGTACAGCAGCCGATGCGATCGGATCAGTTGTCCCAGTTCAACAACGAAACTTCGGACGCCTTTTTCTTTGGCTGAGAAAGCTTCCCCTTTTTGACTCCCTTGGACGGAGTCGCGGGCGCACTCACCTTTGGTTCTGGAGCACCATCCAAAGCGTCACCTGGTTTGATTTTTGAAAGCCGGTCCATTCCTCGAGTGATATACTCGTCGCTGATGTCGAACGCCAAAAATTGCCGACCGAGCTTTTTGGCGACGGATACCGTTGTCGCACTACCGCTGAAGGGATCGAGAACTAATTCGTCAGGATTCGAACTGACCCTGATGATACGGCCCAGCAATTGTTCCGGCATCTGGCAGCCGTGAAAACCTTCTCGCTCTTTGAACGTTCCTGCAACACGAGGGAAGTACCACGTGTCTTCATCCGGATTTAGACCTTCCACCAGATCTTGCGGACGTAGAATCCACGTGTCATCGGGAAGACGCCCCCCCTTGGCCGCCCTGGCATCGGCATAGGTTGTTTGTCGCGCCGAAGGAACAGCGATGGCCGCGCCGTTAAACGTGCAGTTTTTAGAATCTTTCACGAAGTGGAAGATGTGCGTGTGCGAGCGGCTGAATTTGTATTTGCAGTTCACACCGAATGTGTAGTACCAGATCACCCAGCTTCGACAATAGAAACCGATATCCTGGCTGAGAATCTTGAGTTCAGCCGCGTAATCATCACCAATCGCCAGCCAGAACGTCCCCGTTGGTTTCAAAACACGGTGGACTCCGCTGATCCACTGACGCGACCAGTCGAGATATTCCTGTGGAGCTTTACGGTCCTTGTAGACATCGTATTTGTAACCGATGTTAAAAGGAGGATCAGCGAACACGAGATCGACACAGCCCTCGTCCAATTGCTGCATGGCTTCAATGCAATCAAGACGGTGAATCGTGTTCAATTCCAGCATATAACAGCCTCCGTGCGCGGTTGGTCAAAAACCATCAGCACGATGTGGTCAGGTCCGTCCATTCAATTTGCTGATCGTACCGGCTCACACACGCGCACTCAACCAACGAACCTTTGATTCGGTTCACTCGTTCCCATGCTCCCGCTTGGGAACGCACCTCTTCGAAGCTCTGCTTCGCGAACGAATATCGACTTTTAGCTAAAAGAATCGAATTCAACTGTCTCCAATCAGTACTCCGTCACCAATCGATGTCGCCGTCAAATCCAATACGCTGCAAACGATCCTCCTCAAACCGATGCGTCTCTTTATTCCAAAGAAAAACTTTCTGACGCGGATGAGTTGAGACGAGTCGATTTCCATCTTCCTCTCGTTCTTCGACATCACCTTTCAGCACAAGATCTGACACACCATCGCCATTTAAATCCGAGTACTCAGGCAGCAACCGACCGTCACGAAAAACGAAGCCGTCCCCCCAGTGGCTGTCGACTGCGCGGGTCGTCAGCAACAGGACAAGTTTCCGGTTCTGCAACTCGAACAGATACAGATTGCCGTTACCCATGTGAGTTTTTCCGTAGACTTCGACGATTGGTGCTGCGAAGCCCAAAAGATTGCAGGCCCGAAGCCATCGAATTGAATTTTCGTCTGGTGGTTCATCACAGTCTGCCTGCCATAAAACATGCCCGTCTTGAAGTTCGTAAAGACCAAAGAATCCCCACCAGCGGGTTTCGTAATCGCAGATCGCAACACAAAGGGTCGGTAAATTGGGGACAGGAAAGACCTCAATCCTTTGAAGCGTTTCATCCGGCTGTTGCAAACGGTGCCACGACTCAATGGCTTTTGACGTTGTTTCAGCGTCGAAAACGTGAACAGTATCTTTGGTACCGGCGACAGCTTCAGGTTTGACAGTAGGCTGTGGCGAGATTTCCGGGTTCAAACTTTGACCGTTGCAACCGCAAATGACCAACGGCAAAAGGAACCACAACTTATTCACTAGACTCACGATCCCTGGTTAAAACAGAGTCTCATCCGGCCATCTTTTGCGATAAACCAGCGACCATCGCAGATTCAAAAATCCATCAACGCAGAACCATCAATCTCGGTCGTCTGCGTTTGATCTCGTCAATGTCATCCTGTGTAAATTGAGTGTCCTTCAGCGAGATTGCTTCGAGATTTTCCAGTTCCAACAGTCGTTCCAACAACACGTTCGTGACACTTGTCTTTCCTAAATCGATTTTCTCAAGCATTGAGTCTGTGATCAATTGAGTCAAGCCTGCGTCAGTCACCGAAGTCTCGGCCAGCGATAAATCTCTGAGCGGCTTCATTTCGGCGATCACGAGAAGTCCCTCGTCAGTGATTTTTGTCCGTCCGAGATAAAGCGATGTCAAATTGGGAAGCAACTTCAATTGTTCAAGTCCCCGATTCGAAATCGATGTTCCTGCAAGTGAAACATATTCCAGTGACTTCATCTTCGCCAAGACTTTGACATCATCATCACTAAAATCGGTGTCAGACAAATCCAACATCGCCAAACCATTAACTTCTGACAGATGAATTAGTCCCCTACCGGTGATTTTTGTTTCTGACAAATCCAGGATTTTCAGTAAATCAGGTGATATGATTGATCTGAGTTGCTTGAGCCCCTCATTCGTGACGGGTGTTCCATGAAGACTAATCGCCTTAATCGACGAGATATTCTTCAAGTGCTGCAGATCTTCGTCGCGCACCGAAGAATCCCCCATTAACACACGCACGTCGGTATGAATCCGCCCGTTCCATCGTGCGATCCACGCTTCGTCTGTCTTGGCGGCAACGTGTCCGCCGATTTTTTTCAGTGATTCGAACGCCCACAAGTCGCGGTAGTACGGCAGATCAATCCACGCAAGAACTGTGACTAATGCACCGAGTATAATCAGTGACAATCTCATGGGAAAACGACGGCGCGCACGGACGATGTCCGCAGTGATTTCGGTCATAGTTTAACAACAATTTTTCAGGAGATTCTGGGAGACAGCGCGACGGTTGAAAAAGATCAAGCGGGCTGACGACGAACAAGAGGTAGCGCACCCAGTGTAAGGATCGCAAAACCAGCACCGATCAGCAAGGCTAGAGTCGATCCACAATGATCCCAGACGGCGCCTGCCAGTCCAGCAATGGATAAACCATTTCGCTCGATATGTCGGCGAAGAACGAGCCCCAACTCAACAACCAGACGGACCGAGCCAGTGGTGAGATGGCTTTGGGAACAGAAACATGAGCGGTTTCAGACACAGCTTACCTTGCTTGAGAGAACGGGCGTTTCGGTCAAGTCGAGTCAGAATTTACTAAAGAACCATGAATTGCGGGTATCCTGTAACGTGCATTTCCTGATAAAACATCGGGGATGATCGACGTTAATTTGCCTTCGATCTGACGATAATGTGCGCGCTCGTTTCCATTGTTGTTAAAGTACTCACTGCATGTTTTCTCGCTTTTTTATTGACCGGCCGATTTTTGCCTCTGTGCTGTCGATCGTGATCACACTGTGCGGCGGGATTGCGCTATTCACACTGCCGGTCACACAATACCCGGAAATCACGCCACCTACGGTCGAAGTGTCGGCAATCTATCCTGGTGCGAATGCTCGCGTGGTCTCGGACACCGTCGCGGCACCCATTGAACAACAGGTCAATGGCGTCGAAGGGATGATGTACATGTCGTCGCAATGCACCAACGACGGTGCCTACGCATTAACCGTGACGTTTCGACAGGGGACCGATTTGAACCTGGCTCAGGTGCTGGTTCAAAACCGGGTTGCACTGGCTCAGCCGATCCTGCCCAGTCTCGTCCAGCGACGTGGTGTCACAGTGAAGAAAAAGTCACCCAGCGTGCTGATGATCGTGAACTTGTTTTCACCCGATAACACCCGAGACAACCTTTATCTGAGTAACTACGCGACAATTCAATTGCGAGATGAGCTTTCGCGACTACCGGGCGTCGGCGACATCACGTTTCTCGGTCAACGCGATTACAGCATGCGTGTCTGGCTCGATCCCGAACGTTTAGCTGTCAATCGTCTCACAACAGAGGACGTAGTTCGCGCGATCGAACAACAAAACGTTCAGGTCGCAACAGGGCAGATTGGACAACCCCCGGCACCGAAGGACCAGGTATTCCAGTTCACGATGACGACGCTGGGACGCCTCACAGACGACGAGCAATTTGGTGACATGGTGCTGCGAACGGAAGCGGATGGATCTCTGGTCCGATTGAAAGATGTCGCTCGAACAGAATTGGGGGCTCTCGGATACGACCAACTCTGTACTTTGAATTCACAGCCCTCGGTTGCCTTATCGGTTTATCAATTGCCCGGCTCAAACGCATTGGGGACTGCGCAACTGGTTCGACGCAAGATGGACGAGTTGAAGGAGCGTTTTCCGGGGGGGATCGACTATGACATCGTCTATGACACGACGCCATTCATTCAGGAGTCTGTCAACGAAGTCTTCAATGCATTGCGCGACGCCGTGTTTCTCGTCGCGGTTGTTGTGCTGGTCTTCCTGCAAGGTTGGCGAGCTGCAGTGATTCCGCTTGTCGCGGTGCCCGTTGCCGTCGTCGGTACGTTTGCAGCGATGATTGCGTTTGGATTCAGTCTGAATACGCTGACGCTGTTCGGTCTGGTGCTGGCGATTGGAATCGTCGTCGATGACGCGATCGTCGTGGTGGAAGCGATCGAACGCCATCTGGAGGGGGGAGCGACTCCTCGTGAATCGGCGATTCGCGCGATGGATGAAGTTGCCGGCCCCGTGATCGCCGTCGGCCTCGTGCTCAGCGCGGTTTTTATCCCCTGTGTTTTTATCACCGGGATCGTGGGACGCTTCTTTCAGCAGTTTGCGTTGACAATCGCCATTTCCACTGTGATTTCCGCGTTCAACTCCTTGACACTGAGCCCTGCTCTGGCCGTGTTACTGTTAAAGCCTCGGCATGGCACGAACGATGAACATGCCGTTAATGCTGCGGGTCAGGCAACAGCAGCATCGCATGCAACGGGAGAAGCCCTTCCCCGTTTTCTTATCCTTTTGGGAGGAGTGTGGCTGGGGTACATCGAGGGCCCGTGGTTGGAACAGAATTGGGGGAATGCGCTGCAACCGGTGTTGGCGATTGTCTCGTCGAAGTTGTTGGGTGCCTTCATCGGTCTTGTCACGGCTCAATTCGTTTGCAGCTTGATCAACTATGTTCTCGGCCTGTTCTTTCGCTGGTTCAATCGATGTTTCAATGCGGTGACCGACGTTTACGTCGGGATTGTCGGGCTGTTTCTGCGAGGGAGTTTTGTCGTTCTACTGGGGTATGTCGGGTTGGTCTATTTGACGTATCACTTGTTTCAGCTGGCTCCATCGGGTTTTATCCCCTCGCAGGACAAGGGATACCTTTTGGTCAATGTCCAGTTGCCCGATTCGGCCTCGCTTGATCGGACGAATCGTGTCATGCGACGAGTGGAGGAACTCGCCGCGACGACTCCGGGAGTGAAACACACGGTCGGTATCGCGGGGCAATCGATCGTGCTTGGCGCGAACGCGCCAAATTTTGGAACCGTCTACTTAATGCTCGATGACTTCCATCATCGAACCCATCTGACCGCCGATCAGATTTCTGCATCTCTGGAAGCCACGCTTGAACGTGAAGTTCCTGAAGCAACGATCAAACTGTTCGGAGCTCCTCCTGTGGATGGACTGGGAACCGCTGGAGGTTTCAAAATGGTGGTTGAGGATCGTGGTGATAACGGAGCGACGTCACTACAAAGCGTCAGCGAGCAAATCGTTGCCGAAGGATCGTCGATTCCTGGATTGACGGGCCTGTTTTCAAGTTTTCGAGCCGACACACCGTGGCTGTACATCGACATCGATCGACGCTCGGCACGGATGAAGGGTGTTTCGCTGGCTGGGCTGTTTGAGTCGCTGCAAGTCGGGTTCGGCTCGCTCTATGTCAACGATTTCAATCGTTTTGGTCGAACATGGCAGGTGAATGTTCAATCAGACTCGCATTTTCGCATGGCTGAGAAAGATCTGAAACGAGTCCTCGTCCGCAGTGACAACAACGAACTTGTGCCGCTCGCCTCCGTTGCCACATTTCGAGAAACGACCGGCCCCGTAATGGTGATTCGCTACAACCTGTATCCGTCGGCCGTTGTGAACGTGAACGGGACAGCAGGGACAAGTTCCGGGCAGGTGATTGATCGAATGAACGCACTTTCCAAAGATGTCTTATTGCCTTCGATGCGAGCGGAGTGGACGGAACTTGCGCTGCTTCAGTTGGAAGCCGGAAGTACGGCGATGTTTGCATTCCTGTTAGCTGTGGTGCTCGTGTTCCTGGTACTCGCGGCACAATACGAAAGCTGGTCGCTGCCATTGGCTGTGATTCTGGTCGTGCCGATGTGTCTGCTTTGCTCGGTCGTCGGTGTGTTGATGGCTCAAATGGACATCAACATCTTTACTCAGATCGGCTTCGTCGTCCTGGTCGGCCTGGCCTGTAAGAACGCAATTTTGATCGTCGAATTCGCTCGCGCCCGCTGTCTTGCGGGTCTGGACCGTCGCGCAGCGACTTTGGAAGCCTGCCGCCTGCGACTCAGGCCAATCATCATGACCTCGTTCGCCTTCATTTTAGGGGTTGTTCCACTGATGATCGGTAGTGGAGCGGGTTTCGAAATGCGAAAGACACTGGGGGTTGCAGTTTTTGCGGGTATGCTCGGCGTCACCCTGTTCGGAATCTTACTGACACCGGTATTTTTTTATGTCATCCAAGGGATGGCTTTCGAACACCAGCCCGATGCGCAAGCAAGGGATCTTGCAAAGGGTGCTTGATCACTCACCATCCGAAACCTATTTTAACTCGCGTTGCAAACCTTTAGTTCTTTTTAATCTGCAATTCCACGATGGGCCACTACCACATTTTTTTTGCGATTTGCGATGATCTTTAGTGCGCTATCAACAACGTGTTGCTGAAAAGCCTACGTACGACCGTCGAATCGAGTATAATTCAACCGACAATCGAACGGGATGAAGTGTCTTGGCAACAATATTGCTCATTAACTGAAAAAGAATCGATGTCGGTGCAGAAGGGAACGAAGTGACCTAGAAAAAGAACGAGCGGTACAGTGACGCCGATCTTGAGTCCTTTTTGGATGAAATCGAGTCTGACAAGGTCGAACGCAAAGAGAGCTGGAAGGGTGATGCTCCTGAGAAGGGACGAGAAGCCATCTGTGCGTTTGCGAATGACCTTCCCGACCATCGAAAGTCTGGAGTACTTTTCGTGGGCGTGGATGATCGTGGAACTCCAACGAATCTCCCAATTACTGATGATTTGTTACTTACCTTGGCGGACATCAAGTCGGACGGTCAGACTTTGCCTCAGCCGTCATTAACAGTGGAAAAACGAAGATTGAAAGGTGTTGATGTCGCTGTGGTCACAGTCAGACCTGCAGACGCGCCACCAGTGCGGTATCGAGGGCGTATTTGGGTTCGCATTGGTCCTAGACGCGGTATTGCTAACGCCCAGGAAGAGCGAATTCTTAACGAGAAACGACGGCATCGCGATTTGCCATTTGACATCCAGCCCGTCGGCTCGTGTTCACTTGATGCACTTAACCGATTAGTATTTCTCGATGAATATCTACCAAGTGCATTCGCACCCGATGTTATTGCTGCAAATGAACGTAGTTATGAACAACGCCTTTCTGCGTGTCGCATGATTGCATCCGCCGACGATCCGATCCCAACAATTCTTGGGCTATTAGTTATCGGTAAGTCACCGCGCGACTGGCTCCCCGGCGCATATGTTCAGTTCCTCAGAATTCGCGGTACAAATTTGTCCGATCAAATTGAAGATGCCGCAGATTTAGATGGAACACTATCTCAAATTCTTCGCCGAATTGATGAGAAGCTTGAATCGCATAATCGATCGGCAATCGATTATGCGACAAGTTCGAGAGAAATTAGAACCGAGCCATATCCACGAGTTGCGCTGCAGCAATTTGTCCGAAACGCTGTAATGCATAGAACTTATGAAAACACGAATTCGCCTGTCCGCATCACATGGTTCGACGACCGGATCGAGATTCAAAGCCCGGGCGGACCTTACGGAATTGTCACTGCGGAGTCGTTCGGAGCCCTAGGAGTAACTGACTACCGAAATCCGCATTTGGCTGAGGCCCTAAAGGTATTAGGATTTGTCCAACGATTTGGCGTTGGTATCTCGACTGCTCAATCGGAATTGCGGAAAAACGGCAATCCTCCCGCAGAATTCGACGTGAAACATAACTCTGTTCTTGTGACAATTCGGAAAATTCCATGACGACTCCGGTTTTGACATTTTTTAACAATAAGGGCGGGGTTGGGAAAACCTCGCTCGTATACCATTTATCTTGGATGTTTTCTGGGCTAGGTAAGCGCGTCGTCGTTCTCGATCTTGATCCCCAGGCAAACTTGACCGCAGCGTTTTTAGATGAGGACGATATCGACAGTCTTTGGGAGAAAGAGAAAGGCCCAAACACAATTTATCGTGCGGTATATCCATTGACGGAAGTTGGAGATATTGAAAAGGTCACTCTTCGAGCTATCAATCGTCGACTCTATTTAATACCCGGCGATGTTGCGCTTGCGGGCTTTGAAGAAGAATTGTCGAGTGCTTGGCCTGAAAGTATGGGTGACAAAAATCTTTATCGACCGTTCCGAATTCAGACGGCATTTTGGCAAGTTGCACAGGCTGCAGCAGAAAACGTAAATGCCGACTTGATCCTCGTGGATGTTGGGCCGAATCTAGGAGCAATTAATCGTTCTGCATTAATTGGTTCGGATTATGTTGTCGTTCCGCTCGGTGCAGACTTGTTTTCGCTCCAAGGATTGAAGAATCTCGGTCCTACTTTGCGGTCGTGGAGGGGCCTCTGGAAGAAACGCCTACAGAACTGGATTGAGCCGTCGTTCGAACTCCCGGAAGGAAAAATGCAACCAATCGGGTATATTGTGCAACAGTACAGTATTCGCCTCAGTCGGCCAGTCAAAGCTTATGATCGATGGGTCAACCGAGTTCCGGGAACATATCGACAAAGTGTCTTGCGGGAGCCTTTTGTTGAACTTAAGCCGGATGAAGATCCAAATTGCCTGGCAACTATGAAACATTATCGAAGCTTAGTTCCGATGGCGCAAGAAGCCCGAAAGCCAATCTTCCAACTGACTTCTGCCGATGGAGCAATCGGAGCTCATGCGGCGGCAGTAACGGATGCGTATCGCGACTTCGAGATACTCGCAAAACGAATCCTAAGTGCCATGAAGACCTGATGAGTGCGTTTCGAGACTTGCCGGTCTTCCGAGTCGCAAAGTAACACTGGAAGCCTGCCCTCAGCGACTAAGGCCGATCATCATGACTTCGTTCGCCTTCATCCTGCGGGGCGTTCCGCTGATGATCGGTAGCGGTGCGGGCTTTGCGGGCATGCTCGGCGTCACCCTGTTCGGGATTTTCCTGACGCCAGTATTTTTCTATGTCATCCAAGGGATGACACGGCAACCGAGGCCGATCGATGATCCACAATCCGTCGGCGGAAACCTGAACGATCCTAGCCGGGTTGTGAAGGCGTAAGTTGCTATTGTGAAACGAATTTCACTCTTGCTCTCAAGGTTGATTCGAGGGCTGCGCTGTTTTCTTCTGCTCGTTTCAATTGTCAAAACATAGACCATTCTCACTGAATCTTCGGATTCCCTTCCTATCCGAAATTTTCACGAATACTTCATCGTTTATTGATGAACGGCGAATACCTTCCGCTTTCGAGATTCACAAATCTGTCTGGTTTCATTTTTTTCGATGAAACATTGGTTTGTTTATGACGCTTTACGAAGGATGGAATGCGAATGAAAAAGCGTGGTTTTACTTTGATTGAGTTGCTCGTCGTAATCGCGGTGATCGCAGTCCTGATTGCCCTGCTGTTACCCGCAGTACAGCAAGCCAGAGAAGCGGCCCGGCGAACACAGTGCAAAAACAATCTTAAACAATTAGGCTTAGGTGCCTTGAATTACGAATCTACTTATGCCGTGTTTCCAATGGGTGACTGCACTCGCAATTACGGAAGCGGAGAAATTCCGCAGGCAACGGTGCATTGCTATTTGCTTCCATTCATCGAGCAAGCCAACCTTTACAATGAACTGAATTTCCTGGCCCAAATCAACGCCGCAAGTACCGCAGCTGCGAAAGACGCGAAAGTTAAAATCATCCCCGCGTTTCACTGCCCTTCGGATTCAAACCCCCAGGTCAACAACGTTGCGGGTGCCAACATCCTCTCAGAGTCAAGCAATTACATGCAGTGTCTGGGGTCGATTTCAACTCATGCTGGCGTGTATCTTACAGCAGGCACAGGCAGTACAGCGGGCACCCCGATCACAGCGGGTTCCAACCTGCAACCTGAAACGCAATTGCACGGGATCTTCTTTCGAAATTCTGGGACAAAAACCAGAGATATTACTGACGGGATGAGCAACACGGCACTCATGGCTGAAATCAAGACGGGACCAAACAATACATCATCCTTTTTGACAGTCCCGGCGGGCGACCCAAAGGACTTCACTGTGGCGACGGCGTCCTCGAATGTCTGGTCGGGGAACGATCAACTTTTTCCGCCATCGGATTGCGAGAATCGTGCCACGAAAGCGTGGGCTTATCGAGGATTGGAATGGTATCGAGCTCTCATGGTGGCAACCTACTATAACCATACTTTGCCTCCAAATGCTCCCTTTCGCGATTGTATCGCCTCCAATTTGTATCAAGGCCATTTTGCAGCCCGTAGCTACCATATTGGTGGAGTAAATTGCGTTCTCGCTGATGGTTCAATTCGATTTGTCAGTAATAACGTCGACACCAATGTGTGGCGTGCTGTTGGTACCAAGGCGAACGGCGAAACGGTCAGCGACTACTGATCTTAAGCGATTGGTCGAGTAGCATTGACTGCAAGAACGGCGCAAGTTTGGATTGATTCCCAGACTTGCGCTGCTTGCTTTCTGCCAGTCGTTCTCTACCGTTTCGAATCTTCAAAAATTATTGGTGTCAGATCGGCCCAGAGGCAAAGTATAAAAGATGAGAATTCAAAGCGTGTCATCGAGATTCGTTGTGGCGCTCGGTATGGCATTCGTCGTCGTTGTCACGGGTTGCGGGGAAAGCGTTCCGACAGGCAAACATGTCCCTACAGTGGCTGCGGCCGGAATCCTGACTTACCAGGGTAGGCCTTTGGCTTTCCATGAAGTCAAGGTTTTTCCGGAAGATGAACGGCCCGCGATCGGGCTGACTGATGAAGAAGGTCATTTCGTACTCGGTACGAATAATACCGATGACGGTGCAGTCGCCGGTACGCATCAAGTGGCGATCGTCTACGTGGGAGATCCCGCAGATCATCCGGGAAACGATGGACCCGTTTCCGGGTACACGCCTCCTGCTCCGCCGTCCATTAAGATTGATTCAAAATACGCGAACGTCAAAACCTCGGGTCTGGCGTTAGAAATCGCGCCGTCCGGTGCGACGGACCTTTCAATCGATTTGAAATAGAATACCGTTTTTGATCCTGAAATCGGTTGGCGGTATTTGAAAGCACGCCTTTGAATCGTCATATCCTTTCACGACGACAAAGCCACAGGCTGTGTTTTTTAAGAGGCTAGCTGTGCGGAACCAATCCACTTCTCTTATCGGGTGACTATTCAATCGACGGAATCGGAAACTGAGAATTCCACTAACAGAGGGCAATGGTCGGACGCTAAGGATTCGTTGATGACGACAGCTTTCCTGGAGATCAATCGGGTGGTGAGTTGAGGTTGGTACATGACATAATCAATCTGATGTTTTGGGACCACTGCGGGAAATGTGAAGCAATTTGTGGTTTTCGCAGTCGTGTTGGTCCAGCGTTGTTCCAAGATCTCAAGCACCCGGCTTTCGGGATAGGCGTTAAGATCTCCGGCGAGAATGACGGGATGTTCGGAATCTCGAAACAAATCATTCAAGGCAGTCGCCTGTTGCTCACGAAACTCGACGTTGTTGTGATGCAAATGTGTTGACGCAAAAACAACTTTTCGGTTGCCAAGATCAACAACCCCAGCCACAGCAATCCGGCGTTGCCGTTCCGGCTCCCCCGGAAGCCAATGAACCGTTAACTCTGATACCGGAAAGCGGGAGAGCACTGCTTGTCCGTAATCACCTCCTTCGTACGGAATCTGCTTTCCGAACCGGCCGTTCATTTGTGTCAGTTGAGCCAATTCACTGGTTTGGTCAACCTCTCCTGATCGTTTGACATTTTTGTCGACCTCCTGAAGTGCCACGAGATCCGGTTTTGCATCTCGAATGACCTTAGCGATTCGCTCAAGATCGATCCGCCGGTCAGTCCCTTCGCCGTGATGAATGTTGTAAGTCATCACGCGCAGTTGCCGTGTCTTTAATTCGTCCTCGGCCAGTAGAACGCCGCTGGAAACTGCGACCAGAATCTGCAAAGCGCAAGAAATGATGTGACGACGTTTCATTGAGGATCTTCCTTTATCATCAGTTTTATGAACGCCCCTTGAAAGCGACGAACGATTGAATGACGCCATCCGCAAACGAACGTGGCAGTGCTCACGTTTCAAAGTCGCCGTTGGTTAAATGATTCATTGGTCGAGTCTATGCGCCATTGATGAACAAATCGTGAAGGAAACCGAAATAATTGACGTGTAAAGTCAAACGCTTTGAAACGAGAGAATTCCGGCAATCATTTGCCAGTGCTCGGCTTCTTATTTCGAATCAATTCATGTACGTGATTTGGTTTCGACGACAATTGTGTCGGCCACCAAATCTCCCAGGCGTTGTCGTTGGTTCGTGAGCGCGATGCTCAACATCGGGGGGAGCCAACAGATCAACTGGAATGTTTCGGCGACCAGCATCACCTCTCGGACAAGGCTGCGGGCTATGCCGCATGGGCGCAAAGTGGTTCGAAGGGTGCGCAGACCGCAAAGCCATTTCCCTGGGGTAATTCCGCAGCAACCCTGAATGACGACCAGAAACAGGGTTTCCACAATCAGCAGAATCACCAAAGTGTTCAGCACATGGTAAGCGGTGTGTAACGTCGGATGGTCGAGTTTCAGTTCGATTGATTCCGCTAAAGAAAGCCAATCGAAGTCGCACATCCAGATCGAACCGACGGCAAGGGGTAAAAGTACAATCCAGGCAAAGTCGATGAGCCGTGCGAGCCCTCGACGGCCAAGCGGCGCCAGTCGTACGGATTGAATTCCAAATTCATAATGGGGATCCGTAATCCACATCATGAGCAGCCAGATTGCGAATCCCGGTAACAGGCTCAGCACGATTGCAATCGCTGGTGCAGCGAAATGGACGATCAGGTCTCGACGAACGGATTTCCAGGTTTCACCGGGACCTGTTCGTTCAATCCGTCGAAAGCCCGGCGGTTCGACCACATAGGCAAACCCGGTTCCAGTCGATGTTGTGGCGACAACATAGGGGGGGTGATCGCCGGAACGGGTGAGCACTCGAAAATTATTCGATCCAAACGGGAACGGCAGGGACGCGATCTCGGACCATTCGTTACCGTTGAATTTGAAAAAATGGCCAACCGGATAGCCTGTGCTCACTTGATCGACGATCAACGCTGCAGGTTTCCCTTCGAACAGCGTACCATATTGATGTTCTACCGAATCCGGATCGACAGTTTCCTTTGGGACGAGCGACCAGCCTGCGTATTCTTCGTCGTCCGAGTTGGATTCAGACTCGCCGCTTTCCAAAGGGATCGGTTGTCCCTGATCGTCAATCTTTTGAAACTGAAGCCCCTCGCGAAAGAACAAGTGATTGCGCGTTTTCAGAAACGCATAGATCTGATCGTCGCGACAAATGCATTTCAATACTGGTATTCCGGGTGCGTTGATCGGGTGCTGAACCCGATCTTCCGCTGGGTGCACAACAAAACTATCCTCGACCCATCCCTCCGGTTTTCGTCGGGTGACAACGAGTTTTTCCAGTTGAGGGTGCCAATGAATTCCAGCGATCTCGTTATCCAGAACGATTGCCGAATCATATTCAAAGGGGAAATCTGCGGGCTGAACGACATCATCGATCA
Organism: uncultured Schlesneria sp.; assembly: GCA_903834925.1. Classification (GTDB taxonomy): domain Bacteria; phylum Planctomycetota; class Planctomycetia; order Planctomycetales; family Planctomycetaceae; genus Schlesneria. The sequence continues at coordinate 6,351 of CAILLA010000170.1, read as the reverse complement.
CTTCAAACTGTTGTTTGCTGCCGAAGAACAGCAGGCGATCTCTGACCACTTTGGTACTGTAGTGAGTGTCTCCGCTCAATTCCCATCCGGATTCTTTTGAAGTACCCGATTCGGGGTCAATCAAAGTGACTTTCCAATCAAAGGCGATGCGAAAGCCACCCGTCGCCAGTTCGGCCATGATTTTTTCGCGATCGGGTCGAACTAGGACAAAGTGATCTCGCCAGAGCTCGGCATAACTGAAATCGCTGTAGCTGGTATGGTATTGACCGGATCCAGGAATCGAAGGAAGAAGCGGCGCGCCCCCTTGAACAGTCCAGAAAACACTCAAACCAACTTGATAGAAGAAATATCCAGAAGGGATAGACAGGAGAAATGTCAGGAAGCAGACAGCGATGGCATACCCTGATTTGTCATTCGACATCTTCACGACTTTCGTTCAATTTGACTCAGGTCGTATCGGGTAGCTTGGGATCGGCCGCGATCAACACTAATTCCGATCACGTCAGCGATACTATCTGGAACGGATGCCCTCTTTGCACGTCATCTCAGCCGAATCTGCTTATTTCTCAGACGCATGAGGGTCAACAGGCGTGTCACGAGTCTTAGCAATCGCCGTGAGCATGTTTCGATTGCGTTCGTCGTTTTGCAAGCGGAGGATTTCAAACCGTCGGTCAATCTCTGCCTCGGTTCCGCGAAAAAGCCTGGGGGTGTTCTCACGAATCATCTCAAGAGCAATCTTAAGTCGCTCTCCGGGCGTCATCCGCTGGTACATTTCCAACGTTTCACGACAGAGCACGGCTGTGACCCCGTTCGTTGTATCGGTCGAATAAAACGATTCTCATCCTAACCCGAATTCGAATCTGACGAAACACATTTCTTTATTTAATACATCGCAACTCGACCCATGAGCCGTAAAAAAAGCCCGGCAATCCTTGAGATTGCCGGGCTTCAGAATTTAAAGCTGTCATCGCGCGAATGACTTCCCTGCGTGTAACCCATCATGCGACGCGCATACACCGGCTGTGCCGGTTATTTGCTGCTGGCTAGGGCTTGCTGGGCTGCTGCCAACCTTGCTACTGGGACACGGCGTGGAGAGCAACTGACGTAGTTCAGCCCGATATCGTGGCAGAACATGACCGATGCCGGATCTCCACCGTGTTCGCCACAAATCCCGATCTTCAGATCAGGTCGAGTGGAACGGCCACGATCGACACCGATCCGCATGATGTCGCCGACACCTTCTTGATCGATCGTCTGGAACGGATCGTTCGGGATGATGTCGTTTTCACGGTAGAAACCAATGAATGGCCCGTAATCGTCGCGGCTGATGGCGAGCGTCGTCTGGGTCAAGTCGTTGGTGCCGAAGCTGAAGAACTCAGCAGCCGTTGCGATCTGGTCGGCTCGGACTGCAGCCCGAGGAACTTCGATCATCGTGCCGACGAGATATTCCAGCGAAACGCCAGTTTCCTTGAAGACCGCTTCCGCTTCTGCGCGAATGATCTTTTCCTGATTCTTGAACTCGGTCAAGAATCCGGCGAGAGGAACCATCACTTCAGGAACAACGCTGATCCCTTCCTTCTTCACAAGCACTGCGGCTTCGAAGATGGCTCGGGCCTGCATCGCCGTGATTTCGGGATAAACGATCCCGAGACGGCAACCGCGGTGACCAAGCATCGGATTCGCTTCGTGCAGTTCTTCGACGCGTCGTTTTACAGCGTCGATCGTACTGCCGGTCCAACTGGCCAGCTTGGAAGCAAGATCGGGCTGTTCTTCGAGATGGCGATCCGAGAGGAACTCGTGCAGGGGTGGATCGAGCAGACGGATCGTCACGGGACGACCGTTCATGCTGCGGAACAATCCTGCGAAGTCAGCTCGCTGGAATGGGAGCAGCTTGGCAAGAGCCTTTTCACGGGTCTCCTTGGTCTCACAGACGATCATATGACGGATTTCGTCGAGATGATCGAAGAACATGTGCTCGGTTCGGCAGAGTCCGATCCCTTCAGCACCAAAGGCGACCGCTTCATCAGCTTGTCCAGGTGTGTCGGCGTTGGTTCGCACTCGCAGCTTGCGATACTTGTCGACCCAACCCATCAGTTGTGAATAGCGTCGGAAGGTTTCAGACTCTTCTGGTTTCAATGTCTTCTGGACCAGAACCTGGATGACTTCGCTAGCCTTGGTTTGAACCTTGCCTTCGAAGACTTCGCCAGTGAAACCGTCCATCGAAATGAAGTCGCCTGACTTGAGCGTCTTCCCCGCAACCTTAACCGTGTTGGTGGTGTAATCCACGTCAATTGCCGAGCAACCAACGATACAAGCCTTACCCATCTGACGGCTGACCAGTGCCGCGTGCGAGCTGGCACCACCGGTTGCTGTCAGAATCCCCTTGGCGGCTTTCATTCCGCGAAGGTCTTCCGGGCTCGTTTCTTTTCGAACAAGAACGATGTCAACGTTAGGGTTCTTTTCGTGGAACTTTTCTGCTTCGTCGGCGAACAGGCAGATCACGCCCGACGCGGCGCCTGGACCGGCGTTGATCCCCTTGGCAAGGAATCGGCCTTCCTTTGTGGCCGTGGTTTTTGAAGCCGGGTCGAAGATCGGTTGCAGCAGTTGAGCCAGATCGTCCGCAGGAATACGGCGTTTCTGTAGCGCTTCCTGTTCGGTGATCAAGCCTTCGTTGACCAGATCAACGGCGATTCGGACTGCAGCAAAACCGGTCCGCTTGGCGTTTCGGGTTTGCAGCATGTAGACCTTGCCGCGTTGAATGGTGAATTCAATGTCCTGAACTTCTTTGTAGTGCTTTTCGAGTTTCTTACCGATATCGTTCAGTTGCTGATACGATTCAGGCATATCCTTCGAAAGAGTTTCTTCGATTCGTTTCGGGGTTCTGATCCCTGCAACGACGTCTTCACCCTGAGCGTTGATCAGGTAGTCACCGCAGAAGCCTGGTGTCCCCAGAGCACAATCGCGGGTCAGTCCGACCCCGGTTGCACAATCATCACCCAGGTTTCCGAAGACCATCGCCTGAACGTTGGCGGCTGTACCCCACTCGTGAGGAATTCCGTAAGTTCGGCGATAGACCATTGCTCGGTCGTTCATCCAGCTACCGAAGACGGCACCGATTGCACCCCAGACCTGTTCCATCGGATCGGTTGGGAAGTCTTTTCCGGCGCGAGTCTTGATCAGTTGCTTGAACTCCGTGACCAGTTCCTTCAACTGTGCCACCGACAATTGCGAATCTTCCTGGACTCCGGCCTTTTCTCGCTTGTGCTCGAGAGCAACTTCGAATGGGTCCCCTTCGGTTTTGTCTTTTGGCTTCAGCTCGAGAACGACGTCGCCGTACATTTGTACGAACCGGCGATAGCTGTCCCAGGCAGAACGTTCATTTCCGGTTTGCTTGGCAAGTGCGACAACAGTCGTGTCATTCAACCCGATGTTAAGTACCGTGTCCATCATACCAGGCATCGATTCACGAGCACCTGAACGGCACGAGAAAAGCAAAGGATTGGTTGCAGAGCCGAACTCGGCCCCCATCGACTTTTCGACTTTCTTGAGTGCGTCGAAAACTTGCTGCTTGAGTTCCGGAGGGAACGTCCGGTTGTTTGCGTAATAATAGGTGCAGACTTCTGTTGTCAGCGTGAATCCCGCTGGAACAGGCAGGCCAATTCGAACCATTTCGGCGAGATTGGCACCTTTGCCCCCGAGGAGGCTTTTCATTGTTGCGTCACCGTCGGCCTGACCGTCGCCGAAAAAATACACGTACTTGGTCGACATGCGAAGTCCTTCAAAACCAGGTCGCGGTAGCGACCACTGACACAGAACAAGCCGGCTCGGAAGCGAGACGACTGAACGGGACAACTGCGGCGCGAACATTCAGCGCTCAAGCAACCCGCTCGTTGACGAGGCCGGAAATTAGCGATCAAACGAGCGAACTTCAAGCGTCCGGGTGTAAAACACGCCTGCCAGGAATGCCAAAGGCGAGCCGGGCAGCAACATCACCTGGATTCCTTTTGATCAAAATCCAAAGTTTTGTGCTAACCGGACTCGCCCTGGTTGCGCTGGCCCGCAAACTCGAATTAACGTAGTGGTTGCAAAAAGAAGGGGTTATTTCCCGTCTTTGGCATCCTCTTTTGCATCGATGATTTCCTTCAAAGCTTTCTTTTGGGCTGGTGTCAGAACAGCTTCGATTTCTGCATCGCGTTTTGCTTTCGCTGCTTTCAATTTTTCATTCAATCCGTCGATTTCTTTTTCGTGTTTGTCTTGAACACCATAAATTTTTGACTTCTGAGCGTCTGTAAGAGCAAGTTTGCCATAGTTACTGGGCAAACGATTCGTGGTTTTTTTTTCTTCTGCCTTTTCCGTTGATTTGCCTTCCGCAGGCTTTTCTACAGGTTTTTCTGTCGGCTTAACGACAGGAGTTACAGGCTTGTCCGCCGGCTTTACTCCGGCTGGCTTGGTCGTATCCTGGGCCAGGCCAACAAGCTGTGCCGAGGCCATCAGCAACAGTAACGCGTTGAGGACGTACTTTTTCATGACATGAAGCTCCTTGGGGGGTAGAAAAATACTCAGCTGAGCTGAGATAGCGCGGATGGGAGCAGTGTTTCCATCGCCAGAGTTGAATTCTCACTCCAATTAAGTGACTTCACTGTGGTGACCAGATGTATTCTGCCTCATTTGTACAGAAAATCAAGGGTCTTGATTGAGTCGAGATTCATTCCAGTGACATTCCTGCCTGTTACGTCGAACGTCGTCTGGCAACTTTTTGTCCGTTTCGTCTAATTTTTCTAGGAAAATCTGATGAATCAGCGTTTCCTTTTTTGACGCAACGTGCAATAACACATTCCACTCCGGCGGGCAGGGGCTTGCCGGAGTAGGAAGATGAATGCCTGTTCGCCCACCGTTATTCCTTCTTTGCCGCTGTCCTGAGTCCTCTCTCGTCGCGTCCAAGTAAGTCAACTCCGGTGACGCTCCTCGGCTACAGTCAGGTCCGTTTGCTTCAGTTGGAACAAGAAAACTGTCGGGAAGTTTTTGTTGTTGCTTTCGATGCCGCGGTTTTGCAGTCGCTGTTTTGGCTTTGATCTTCCCTGTCGCGGTAGCGGCAGCCTATGACCTGTTTCAGAGAGCCTGAGCGGCTCGCAAAGGACGACGATGAGCAAGAATTTGTATGTAGGTAATTTGTCTTATAATTGCACTGCTGATGATTTGCGCGAGCTTTTCAGTCAGCATGGCAATGTGTCCTCGGCTCAAGTAGTTTCGGATCGCGAAACTGGCCGGTCACGAGGCTTCGGCTTTGTGGAAATGTCTGATGGTGGTGAAGCGGCGATCGGTGCATTGAACGGAGCGGAGTTCCAAGGCCGTACGCTAACTGTTAATGAAGCGCGTCCTCGTGAAAATGGTGGCGGTGGTGGCGGTGGCGGTCGCAGCGGTGGCGGTGGCTACGGCGGTGGCGGTCGTAGCGGCGGCGGTGGCGGCTACGGTGGTGGTGGTGGCGGTCGCGGCGGCAGCGGTGGCGGCGGCTACGGCGGTGGCGGCGGCGGTGGACGATACTAAGCCGGGTCTTAGCTCAACTTAAAACTGGAAAACGCCTTCTGTCCCGACCGGAAGGCGTTTTTCCTATTGCGGGTGCATTTTGCCTGGCAAACGTCAACTTGTCGCTTGGATTCGCGTCGATCCTTCGTGGGGTATTACCGAAATCTCGCAAATCGTTGATCGTTGTGCCGTACTTACCAATTTTGGGACTGATGCGAAAAATCTGTTAAGGAACGTGAATCGCTCTTCCCGTCTTTTAAGTCGACTGCTAGAATAAAGAAACGTTTACGGATGAATGTCGAGCTCTGCACGAATGCAGTATGAAGTACGCAGACACCTGCGATGTCGCAGGTTTCACCCGATGTGGCATCTACGAGTTAGCTGTCTTCGAATTGAAGAGGGAAGTTCGTCGTACTGATACGATTTGATCGCGATTTAACGACGGAATTTAAGGACTCGCTCATGCTCCGGGAATGCACGATTCGCTCAGTTCGCTAGGGTTCATTGCAGCGGCCTCTCTGTGATGAACCTGTTGGCGTACTCTCTCGTATGAGCGTCTTACGAGGCACTGTTTACTCGTTATCTCTGCCGCTTTTTTGATGCAGGTTCATTGACATGATCCTTGGCTGTACTGGCTCAGGTCGTGTTGAACCTCTCATTTTCCTGATAGGTCCCGGTAGAACGTCTCTGGGATCGCCCTGTTTCCTGACTGCGTATCAATAGCATGACCATGAACCTCGAAAAAGTCCGCAACATCGGTATCTCGGCTCACATCGACTCGGGAAAAACAACTCTCACCGAGCGAATTCTATTCTACTCGGGACGTAT
>CAILLA010000169.1 GCA_903834925.1 uncultured Schlesneria sp. | reverse complement strand
CGGGTGGAACTGCTCTTCCTGAAGTCGATCCACTCGACCTGCCAAACGTCTTTTACCAACCAAAAGAACGAATCGTCGCCGTACACCGTGCTCCCGCACCGGGTGCGGTGCTGACTCTCAGCGAGCAGAAATTCGAAAAGCTTCCCATTCCGACAGCTATCTGTCCGTTACTGGAAATCTCGACGATTCTTGGTGGAACGGGTGAGCTTCAACATCGCGCAACGTTTCAACTAAGCGTTGTTGGCGTTCAAGGACTGCACGTGACGTTACCGAACGGCACAACGCTCTGGGCGACGCTGGTTGACGGTCATCCGGTGGAAATTCGGCGAAGTGGCGACGTCTACCTCGTCCCATTGACCGCAACAAATACTCCATCGCTGCAGACTGCCGGTGGCTTAAGAACTTTGCAATTGTTCTATCGATCTGAAGTCGCGGCCAATTCCCAGCTTGGTACGGTGAAACAGACTCCGCCCTCGCTGACCGTGGAATCAGGTCAACGAACTGCTTTGCCAGTCGAAGTCCTTGAACAAAAATGGGACCTCCATTACCCGGAAGAAACACGGTTGATTGACAGTCACAGCCCGTTGGAACCGCGACAACCACTTGATCGCATAAGCTTATTGGCAACGTGGAATTCGGACCTGCGCGTTCCGACACTTGTCGATCTTGGTTGGCAGTTATTCGCGGTGATCGCGACGATCGGCATGATCTGGCTGTTAACTTATAGTTATCGAAAAAAGCAAGTGGTGGTAACTCTGTTCGTCATGATCCTGATCTTTGCGGTGATTATTCCGCTGATGCTTCCAGCGGTGCAGCAATCGCGCGAGGCTGCTCGTCGGACTCAACTGAAAAACGAAATGAGGCAACTCGGATTGGCAGTGCAGAATTATTCGAATACGAGCGAGAGTCTTCCGTCGCACTATTATGCTGATGATTTTTCTGTCGAGGATCGGTACGACAAAACCTCGATCTTGGACCGCGATGAAAAAAACAATTTCCAGAAATGGAAGAGGATGCAAGCACCTGCGAAAAAGTCCCCCGCACCAGCGACAGATGTGTCGAGAAAGTTGGACGGATTACAGGACAATGTCGCACTAAAATCACACACGGTTCGGAATCATCCGATGGCTCCAGAAGCACCGATGGCATCAACACCTTTCGGATCGACGATGCCTCGGCCTGGACCGATGGTTGACGGACCTGGAAAGGGTGTAATGAACATGATGCAACCAAATGACAAACCAGCAAACGGAAACGAAAGCGTAAATGGACTAATAACAGATGGGAACGTAAATGGAATACCAGAAAGCGCGTTTGTACATCAGATGGATGTTGCTCAACAACCGGCAGCAGCCGACGGTGAAGTAGCCCCGTTTGAACAGCAACTTAGTCTCAACATCCGGCAACGCCAGGAAATTGGAGAAACGTATAATGCCAGAGACCTCGGACTTCTATCACTGGCGATCGATTTCGTTCCGCCGGCGGGAAGCCGAGTCAAGAATTTTCATTATGTTGGTGCCGATACATCGATGAACGGCATTCCATTGGAAGTCGACTACATCGACCGGAATTCCGGGGGAGCATTGCGAATCTTTGTCATCGCATTGATTGGAATGATCGGTTGGTTCCTACGACCGGCGTCCACCGCGACCAAAGTGGGATTCGCCACACTGGGGCTGATCATTCCTCTCGCTCTTTTGCCGCTAGCTCCGATGAGTTGGCAACCGATCCTGGATGGCCTGTTCATTGGAATTTTGATTTCAATCGGCTTTTGGCTAATTTGCGGCTGCGTTCATTGCTGCGCTAACTGCTGTCCGCGCCTGGTAGGGCTCAAACTTCCAACAACCTCGGCGGCGTTGGCGATGATGTTTCTCCTTTCACATACCGCATCCGCCCAAGGAGAAAAACCAAATGAACCAGGACAAAAATCAAATGCAAACGGACAAGCGGTTGTCGAACTGAAACCGACCACGACATTGATAGTCCCGTTTGATGCAGGAACCGAACCACTCGCGTCAGAGCGGGTTTTCCTCTCGCATGAGCAATTTCTTCAACTTTTTCGGCTCGCCAACCCCGATAAGGTTTCGAAACAACCCGCACCACAAGCGGGGGGAATTTTTGAAGCGCTTTACGCGGCAAAACTTGTTACTGACGAAAAACATCCTGACGAAGCGATGATCGAAGTCACGGCTCGGTTTGCTGTCAAAAGTTTTGTGGACGGTCAATTGCTCGTCGACCTACCCGTTGGCCAGGTGGCCGCGCGTGAAGCCAAGCTGAACGGCAAGATGGCGGCACTGATCACCAATAACGGTTGTTTTAAGGTCGCGATTTCAAAACCGGGCTTGCACGTCATCGATTTCATTTTCGGCATCCCCGCCAAGCTGTCCGGAACAACAGGTTCATTCTCACTACCACTTTTGCCGGTTCCTGCGGGGAAGCTGGCATTTGAAGTTCCGGGCAAGGATTTGTCACTACGGGTGAATGGTTCATCAACGATTTTTCGTCGTGTGAGTCAGAACGAATTGCAGTCGGTGGAATTCCCAATCGACAAGGGTGGTGACGTGGCCGTCGCATGGCAACCACAACAAGCCCAAGGCGCAGCGACTGCCGTCGTTCACGTTGATTCCGTTGAGGCGATCACATTAACCGATGCAGGAACGGCAGTCAGCCACGGATTCTCATACCGCGTCCGCCAGGGTGGAATCGCGGATACCTCTTTCACGCTGCCTGATACACTGAGATTACAGGCGGTCAACGGGCCGGATGTCGGTGGCTGGGAATTGCAAGGAGAAGGAGCGGCACGCAAGCTACGAGTTAACTTCCGACGTAATGTCGCCGATCAGACTCGACTGACAATTGAAACCTTTCTTGATGTCAAAGTTGGCACCGATCCGCAGGTGATCAGTGTACCCCAGATTGCTCCGCTGGAAATCACCAATGAAATTGGTCAGGTTGCAATCTTCGCCGGGAATCAATTCTCGATCCGGGCGGAACAGGTTGAGTCACTGTCACAAATTGATAGCGACAAATTTGCGACACAGATTCCGATCAGTCGGCCCAATGTGGCTCCTCAACTTGCCTATCGATTTTCGAAGCGGCCATTCTCGTTGAACCTGCAAGCGACTCGACTGGAATCGCAGGCACACATCACCTCACAACAGGCGGCCTTCGTCTCGCTTCGCAAACAACAATTGACAACTCGTTTCCGTTACAATCTGACGGGAGCACCCCGCTCTTCACTTTCCGTCGCCTTGCCCGAAAACTTTGTGCTGTTGGATGTCCAGGCGACGGGGTTACGTGACTATTACGTCGCCAAAACTGATGACGGCTCGATCTTGACGATTGAACTGAATGGGCCCCGACTGGGATTGATGGAAGTCGTACTGGGCGGGATTACGCAACGCGCCAACTCAAAAGCAACGATCGAGTTTCCACAACCGCTTGATGCAACCCGGCTCGATTCTGAAGCAGCAGTCTGGTTAGACGAAGGTTTTACAGGAATCCTTGATTCATTCGACGAATGGCGTCAAGTTGATGCGGCACATGTCAGCGGCGACCTTCGTGCGATTCGCTCTGCTCAATCTGCACAGTATGCATTCTCATCCAACAACACGGCTCCATCGTCGATCTCATTGAACCTTACACAGTCGACTCCGAAGCTATCAGCAAACGGCTTGTCGATGGTCACTGCGACAGATGTTGCTGTCATTTATATGCTGGCACTACAGTGGCAGATCGACGTGGCGAAGACTGACACGTTGACATTGACAACCCCCGATTGGCTTGCAGGAAAGCTCGACTTTCAGGGGACAGGAATCCGAGAAGCGACGCATGTTGATGCTGGAAACAACCGAACACGATGGACGATCCATCTGAGATCACCAGTCAGCGGCAAATACTTCGCGACTGCAACGGCAACACTTCCTCCCGCTACAACGGAAGTCCTCGCCCCAGCAATCGTATTTGAGCACGAACAAAAGGGGGTTGAATCACAGCGTCAGTACATTCTTTTAATCAATTCGTCTCTCGGCCAACTTTCGTCTGTTGACCCCTTACTGGTTGAATCTGTCCAACGTGAAGACCTTCCTGTGATTATCGGGCAAGAGTTCATTGATCAGGCCACAGAACTGGTTCGAGTCAAATCGCTACTGACCGCTCCAAAATGGTCACTGCATACATTTGCTCAACAGGCGACTGCCCCCGCATCGGTCAACATCGCAGATCTGACAACGGTCCTCAGTCGCGATGGGACATACAGAGCTCAAGCTCTTTACACGATTAAGAACCGATCTCGACAGTTTCTCGCGCTAAAGATGCCGGAAGGGACCGAATTGCTGTCGGTGTTTGTCGCCGGTCAGCCATCACGAGCCGTCACAACCAAGCTCCCCTCGCTGAATGGGGCCTCCGCACAGTTGATCGCTCTTCCCAAGACGAGTGCTGCCAGCCTGTCGTTTCCCGTCAAAATGGTCTGGCGTGGCCGACTTTCCGGCCCCTTGCCCAAATCAGCAAAACTGACCCGCGAAGAATTTTCTGTTCCCGCACCGCAGATTATCAGCCAACAGGAGGATGCCGATTATGGAATCCCTGTCGCCAGGACTCGCTGGACAGTTTATCTCCCAGACGACCTTGACGCGCAGGCGACTCGTTCGACCGTCAAGCACAATTTATCGCTATCGGATGGCTCGGACAGTCTGTACGGTAATGCCGTTCTCCAAGAGGCGGGTGAGTTGTTGGGATTCTTCGAGCAAATCCGAGAAAGCAATCGTCGAGTTCAAACGCGGAACAACCTGAAGCAAATTGGAGTCGCTGCAGGCAACTTGAACGAGTTGAGCAAGGCACTTGACAACTTCAGCGACAGTTCGGGGGGCGCGGAATTTGCCAAGAACAAAGCCGAGGTAATGAAGCGGCTGTCAGAAGTGGAAAAGCTTGCACGAGAAGAAAGTCAAAAAACGAACGAATATCTGTCGAAAGCGAATAATCCCGCCGCCGCGCAAGGTTTGAACTACATTCAGGTTGAGGGACTGGCAGAAGGTGCCGCGATCGTAAATGATCAACAGTTAGCCGTTTTCAACTCCAATAATCCAACCGTTTTTTCGAGGTCAAACGATACGTTGTCGGACGGTAGCTTCAATTTTGGCTTGGGTATTCAGGATGCAGAACCAGTTACCGGATCGAAAAAAGAAGATAACTCAAAGTCGGATCTCGCAAAAGACGCAGGGCAATCGGAAAACGGCAAGCCTAAGCAGTGGAATGAAATCGGTAACAATAAAGGAAACCGAGCCCAACTTCGTATGTCGAACGGAATCAATATCGATGAACTGAACACCACCGTCACAAACAACAATACGCTTCGGCAAAACAGAGCGATGCCCCAGCAAGTGGGACAGCCAGTACAACAGGGCAACCTTTTCGGAGCCTATATGAATAATGGTGACGGATCATCGAACACCATGAACGTAACTGAAAACTTCGGGAACGGCATGCTCTGGAACCGAGATAACCCATCGGCAAACCCGCAGTCATCGAATCCAGCGCTGGGTTTTGAATCTGACTATATCGGTAATAACTTCACACGAAATGGAGCAATGGGTGGAGGTGGAGGTGGGATAGGTTTTGCGACCATGCCTGGAACTGGTTTTGGTGGGGGGTATCGAAATATTCGAGATAATTTAGGGACACTGAATCAACCACCAACCGATCCATCACGTGCCACGATTACATCATCCCCTGATTTCAGCTTTCACGCGGGATTCGGTTTGCCTGCCGGACAGCTTGCTCACGACAACCGCCAGTTGGCTGAACAACGTGTCACTCAGGGGCGTCAAATCGGAAACGGCATTCTTGGTGCCAACACAACTCCAACCTGGAAACAGCCAGGAGGCTTATCCCTTGGAATCAACCTGCCTCTTTCCGGTCGCAAGCTGGTCTTCACAAAAGCAGGAGGCGACGCGAAGCTTGCACTCGATATTCGACCCCGAGAGTCAATTCGGTGGGCGATTGGTCTTGTCTGGACGGCCGTGTGGCTATTAGTCGGAGCGACGATCCTGTTCACGCTTCGCCAAGCTTCAGGGATTCGCCGGTTGTTCCACCTTTTGCCAATTGTTTTGGCAGTGCTTGGAGTTCTCGGGTTTTGCATATTGCCCAGCCCGTTGAATGTAGCCAGCTTTGTTCTATTCCTTGTCAGCGCGGTGGTTACGGCGTGGAAAAAACCAGCAGCGGCAATTTGAATAATGAAAGCGATAACACTTTCGAAACCCACCAACTCCCGTAAGTCGCTTAGTTTATCTTGGTTTCTTCACCGTTTTTGACCTTCAGACACCAAACTCACGTTGGGCAAAGAACGACCTGCCGTTAAGATGCGAACCAACGGTTGCAGGCATTTAGTCGTAATGTCTCTACCGAGATCGCGGCCGACGGTGGCTGCTTACGAAATTAGGCGGGATGCAAACGATGGTCTGTTCGTCGAAGGATTTCCACTTTCGGTACAACTCCGTAAGTTGGCTCGCGTCACTTTTGATCGTCACTTGGGGACTGATCGGCTCTGTCGATGCACAGCCATCGAAGTTCGAAGATTTTTTGGGTGGCTCACTTGCTCCGAAGTCCGCTGAGAAGCCGGTCTTCAATGCGACATTAACGCCGCCTGACGCAAAGCCAGGAGACGAAGTCGTCCTGACAATCACCGCGAAGTTGCCACCTGAAACCTATATCTACGCCACCACGGGTGACTTTGGCGGAAGGACTCAAATCACAACTGTGAAATCGGCGGGACTTGAGCCAATCGATAAGGAATTTCAGTCTGATCGACCACCTGAAACTAAACATGACCCTGATTTCAAACAAAAAGTTTCCAAGTTTCACGGCAACGTAGCATGGTCAAAAACGTTTCGCATTGAGCCGACAGCCGAGATCGAAAAGGTAGCCATCGATCTTGAACTTGAAGGACAATATTGCTCCGAAGGACCGGGTGGCGAATGCCACTTGATCAAGCCCGCTGCAAAGTTGCATGCTGCCCTTGTTTCGAACGGTGCCGTAGCAAACGAAGCGGAACAGCCAACTGTTCCGTACAAGTTCACGAAACGTCCGAAGAAGGGTAAGACAAATCCAGTCGAGTTGCGTTTTCACTTGGCACCCACAAAGTCATCTGCTGGCAAAACAGTGAAGCTTCGAATCACTCTGGCTCTCGATCCCGAGTGGCATACATTCTCGACTACGTTTGAAGGTGAAGGGGGTACAGCCACCGAAATTGTTTTGGACAAGGTTTATGGACTAAAGCCGATTGGGAAAGGATTCGTCCCTGATCGACCTCCCGAAATCAAAGAAGTGGACGAAGGTAAACTGAAGCTCCGGCAAGAGGTCTACCATAAAGAAGTGAGCTGGGTTCAGGAATTCGAAGTCTTGCCAGAGACCAGCCCACGAGCGTTTGGAGTTGAAGGGTCGATTACTTATCAGACCTGTAAAGACAGTTGCCTGCCGCCTCGCAAAGAATCATTTACTCTCGGCGTCACCAGCGATGACATGGAACCTCCGACGCACATCGACTTTTTTCAGGAACCTGCGGCTGTTGAGGTGGAGCCAAAGCACGGTGCCCGACCGCAGGATAAAGGACTGTTTGTATTTCTGATTACTGCAGTCGGAGCGGCACTCGTGGCATTGCTCACGCCCTGCGTCTTTCCCATGGTGCCGATTACCGTCAGCTTTTTCTTAAAACAAAACGAACGACAGGGTGGACGCCCGATCGTCCTGGCTACAGTTTTCTCCGCTGCCATCGTCATTTCATTCGTACTCATAGGCGTCGGTATCGCAGCGATCTTCGGTGCGACGAAACCAAATGAGCTTGCCAATAACTGGATACTGAATCTGTTCCTCGCTTCGATCTTCTTTGCATTTGCCCTCAACATGCTGGGACTCTTCGAAATTCAAGTCCCGTCATGGCTTGTGAACTTCACTGCAACTGGCGAACAGACTGGCGGTTACGTTGGTGTGATTTTCATGGCACTAACATTCGTGCTGACTTCGTTCAGTTGTACCTTCGCCTTTGTCGGCTCATTGCTCGCAGCAGCAGCCCAGGGAGAATATTACTGGCCGGTGCTCGGTATGCTCGCCTTTGGAACCACTTTCGCCGCACCATTCTTCGTACTGGCGTTAATGCCTGGAACATTGAAGTCGCTGCCCAAGAGCGGTGGTTGGCTGAACGCCGTCAAGGTCGTCATGGGCTTTGTCGAGTTGGGCGTGGCAGTTAAATACATCAGCATCGTCGACCAGCAATGGTTCTCTGTTCCGTGGCTATTCGACTTCACCAACGTCATGACGTTATGGGCCGTAATTTCGTTCTGCACGGGATTGTATTTGCTCGGGCAATTTCGATTGTCACACGACAGCCCGGTTCAAGGGTTGTCGCCCGTCCGAGTCTTGCTGGCGATTGCCTTTCTCATGCTTAGCGGATTATTCGGCATTGGGCTGACTCAGCCGGATCGAGAAACCTGGTTTGTTAATCAATTAATCGCCTTCGCGCCCGCTCGGGTTGATAATGTCGAATTCGAGAAGGACTTCGACAAGGCCGTCGTCACAGCAACGGCCCAGAATCGACCGCTTTTTATCGATTTTACCGGCGTGTTTTGCACGAATTGCCGATTGATGGAAATCCGCATGGCAAGACCCAAAAACCATCGTCGCCTGGAACAGTTCGTCCAGGCGCAGATCTATACCGACCGAGTTCCCAATATCGACGACAAAGAGGAAGCAACTCGACTGCTTGCTCGTAACGTCTCACTGCAAGAGAACTGGTTTGGCGACGTCACGCTTCCCGCCTACGCAGTCGTAACGCCTGACGGAAAAACGGTCCTCTCAAGCTTTTTCGGACTCGAAAAACGGGACGGAGATTTCGCCAAGTTTCTCGACGAAGGCTGGATCAAATGGCAGGCACTAAAGTAATTCTTCCGTAGAATGGGCTTCAGCCCGTTCCTCGAGATTTTTAATAACGGTGCAAAATATGAGGTGCCACTGCATCGGAGTCTTCTCCGACGCAGTGTCTTCGCCTATTACCCCGAAATCAAAGAGCACTGCTTGACCGAGTACGTTCAAGCAGTGGCACAAGTCTTTTACGCTCGTCGCTGTTTTCCCGAAGGAAAATTCTTCGCAACGTTACTGTTACCTGAATACCTCGCTATTTAATAGTCGGTCATACCGTTTTTGTCTTCGTCAGGATCTGGTCCGCCAACTCAACGAACTGCTTCACTCGATCGGCCACAATGGTCAGACTCTTCTTCCAGAAGTCAGGCTTTCTTAGATCAAAGCCCATCGTCGACAAAACTGCATCCTCGGCATCTTGACACCCGGTTGCCAACAACAGTTTTCGGTAAGAGTCTGGAAAATCCTTGCCAGACTCTTTCCCGATGGCATACACACCCAGCGAAAGCAAATAACCAAACGTGTATGGAAAGTTATAAAACGGCACCGAGGTAATGTAGAAATGGAGCTTTGAAACCCAGAATCGCGGGTTCCAGCCATCTTCCGCCAAAACGTTCAAATACGCCTTTCGCTGGGCCGCCTCCATGATCGTGTTTAATTGATCAGCCGTCAGTTCACCCGAGCTTCTTTGTTTGTGGAATTCATCCTCGAACAGAAACCGAGCGTGAATATTCATCAAGAATGCCACGGCATCTCCAAGCATCCCATCAAGAATCTGCAATCGCTCATAATCTGACGAAACTCGTTTCAATCGTTGCTCGCCAAGCACCGCCTCGGCAAATGTCGAAGCCGTTTCGGCTAGATTCATCGGATAGTCCTGCAGGAACACGGGTTCATTCCGCAAGACCCACGAGTGATAAGCATGCCCTAACTCATGAGCCAAAGTGCTCATGCTGTCCGCACTGTTCGTGTAAGTCATAAAGATGCGAGACTGTCGAGCGGTCGGAAATCCAGTACAGAATCCACCCTGCTGTTTGCCCGAACGGTTTTCGGCTTCAACCCAGCGGTCGGCAAGAGACATCTTGGCAAAGTCACCCAATTCGGGACTAAACGTCTGAAACGCATCGATAATCCATTCGCAGGCCTGATCGTAAGAAATGTCATCGACATTCCCGACCCCCGGCAATTGAGGGAGTGGTGCCCACTGGTCGAACCAGGCAAGCCGATCAACTCCAATCAGTTGAGCTTTCTTGGCAAGGTATTCATGCAGCACGCTCTTATTCGCCGAAATTGTCGACCACATTGTGTCGAGCGTTTCACGAGTCATCCGGTTGGCTCGAAGCGGTACTTCCAGATGATCCCTCAGCCCGACGTGCCGATAGGTAGTCAGCCGAGTTCCCGCAATGTGATTGATCGCATCGGCACACGTATCAGCAATCGTCGCCCACGCTCCATCAAGAGCGTAAAAGTTGTTTTCACGAACAGTCCGTTGAGGCGAATCGAACTGGACCTGGCCTGGCGACCGAGTGACAAGCGTCCCTTTCTCTTGAACCTGGACTTTAAGTGACGATGAAATCCGATCATAGAGCCGCCCCCAACCAAACAGCCCGTCGACAGCCAGGTCCGAAGCCAAAAGTTCCTGAGATTTCGGCAACCGCAATTCCGCGTTCCGTCGCCGTGTTATCAGGAAATACCGATTCCGTTTCAAGACGGGATCAGCTTCCACAAACGCTTGAAAATCCGCCTCGGTCGCATCACGCAAAGCAAACTCGACATTCGTCGCAATCTGCTCCCGATCTGGAGTGATCGCCGCAAGTTCCGCCTGCAACTGACGGTACGACTTATTTTCGGCATCCGCCGCAGCATAACAGTCGGCCAGTGCTCGATAGTCCGCCCCCGTCGCATCAACGAGTTCGTACTCGGTGATCAATGTTACCCAACGTGAAACGTTTTCTGCGCGAGTATCCACTGCTGGCAGAGCATTCGTGGCCACAGCCAGATTCTTCAACCGTTGTTTGAATTGATCCAGCTGCTCACGAAACGAAGCCGTTAACGGAGCCGGTGACAGTGAAGCGAGATCCCACGTCTGCGGATATTTCAATGATGTCATTAAACCTGAGTTCCTTTAGATTGATTCGTATCGGCACGAAACGTTGACGCGGCACTGTTTGCTGATTGACTCTTCAACGAGAGCTTTCAATGATAAGTCCAGTCACCAGGAATCTATCTTTTTCCCAGGCGCGTTACCATGCATGCAGAAACTTGCGATTGCGCTCCCATCGTGCCAACTTACGATCTCACGGACAAAGTTAACATCCCATACAGTCCTCACCGACGGCTCGATTTGATAGAAAACATCGTCATCACAAATTAGGGTGAGAGCCGATTGCCACGATAATGACTCACAAATCTTGGAAGAAAACGATGTCCTACAATGTTTCAGCGATGCAAGTATCGAAATTGGCAATAAAGACGATTTTCAATTGGGTTATTCTTCTCACATCACTTCACTCCGTCTGCAATACCCCAATCGCCGTCGCAGCCGACGGCAAATGGCCGATGGTCGGTCGTGTGGAGCGCCAACCATTAACCGCTGCGACCGAACGCCTGGTGCAGGCACTTGAATTCGTCGGTTCTCCGTTGGATGCCGATACTCGGAAAAAATTGGATGATGCACTGAAGTTGAATGATGAGGCGGATACAACAACTGCTGTTCAACGCGTACTTGATACACATTGTCTGATTGCGGTGAGCATCAACGCCGAAAGCCGGGTTTCTGTGATTGAAGGGCCTGCACAGAAACAGTTGGTACAACAGGGTTGGCGGACGTTTCTGGTCAAGGTTCAAAATGAAGCGGGAGTTACGGCGCCACTTGTTCCCGAAAGCGGCAATCTCCTTCCTGTTTACCAGCGGGGAACGAAAAACTCCCGTGAAAAACCAATGACCGACGAAAAGTTGGTCCAACCCTCTGACGTTCCGAACCGGTTTCTCGACGCTCAGATGTTCGATAAGCAGCCACTAAAACCTGGGCTATCAGGATTGGAACTCGAATACCGAGTAATCCAACTCTTCAGCCGTGACGTGGGAAAACGTGAAGCTCAGATTGGCTTTCATGTCGGCCAGGGGACGCAAGATCTCGGCTTTCGAAACTCGGTTCCCGTTTTGTTTGATTGCGTTCCTGCCATCGAAGTCGTGCTTGGGATTAAGGATTTCGATGGAACGCCGACGTTTGCCGCACTGACGATTCGTGATTCGTTCGGTCGAGTCTATCCCAACCCGGCTCGTCGGCTGGCTCCTGATTTCTTCTTTCACGAACAGATTTATCGAACAGACGGCGAATCGGTCATGCTTCCTCCTGGTCAATACACGGCCGTGGTTCAGCGCGGACCCGAATATCACGTCGATACCCACAAGTTTAAAGTGTCGGCCGACGGAGTCAGTCAGCGTCTCGATTTTCAACTTCGCCGATGGATCCATCTTGCCAAACGAGGCTGGTTTTCAGGTGATCATCATGTTCATGCGGCTGGCTGTGCTCACTATGACAGTCCGACGGAAGGTGTCACTCCCGGTGACATGATGCGGCATATTCTCGGCGAAGATTTGAATGTCGGCTGTGTCCTGTCATGGGGTCCATGCTGGTATACCCAGAAACGCTATTTTGAAGGGAAAACATCGGCGTTATCGCGACCGAATTACCTGATGCGTTACGATGTGGAAGTCTCTGGATTCCCCTCATCACATGCAGGACACTTGTGCCTGCTCAAACTGATTGAAGACGACTATCCAGGAACAACATTGCTCGATGAATGGCCGACGTGGACTCAGCCAGTCATCGAATGGGCACCGAAACACGGTGGCGTTGTCGGCTACAGCCACAGTGGCTGGGGACTCGCCCTGCCCGATCTGATGCATGATGGTTCGCGTAAATTTGCCGATCGCCCCTGGGGTGGTGCTGCAACCGGCTGGCAGGGACGCGCGGCTGACAAACTGCCCGATCTCGCCATGCCCCGCTTCGATGGAATCGGAGCAAACGAATTCATCGTCACGACCGCCCACGGTGCCTGCGACTTTATCTCCGCAGTCGATACACCCGCCATCTGGGAACTCAACATCTGGTACCACACGCTGAACTGCGGCATGAGAACCCGGATCAGCGGTGAAACCGATTTCCCCTGTATTTACGGAGATAAAGTGGGTCTGGGTCGCATCTATGTAAAGCTTCCCACCGACAAACCGCTCAACTACGACGACTGGGTCCAAGGCCTCAAAGACGGCCGCAGCTACTGCGGAGACGGCCTAAGCCACCTTTTTTCCTTCGCCGGCACAGCCGGTTCACGCGCGTCGGACGGTGGGTCTAGAATAGGTGAGTCGTCTTCGCGTTGTGAGTTGGGGGAAACGGGTGCGAATGGGCGGGCTAGTCAGCTCGATCTTTCGAAGCCGCGGACGGTTCGTTTCACTTGTGATGCGGCAGCTTTGCTGGCTGAGAAACCCACCCCAGAAACTGAAGTTATCCGGTCGAAACGACTGGATGAAAAACCTTACTGGCATCTTGAACGATGTCGAATCGGTGACACTCGAACGGTACCCGTCGAGTTGATCGTGAACGGCCAGGTGGCCGCAACCAAAACAGTTGACGCAGATGGCTCGATACAACACCTGGAATTTGAAATCGACATCAAACAGTCCAGCTGGGTCGCACTGCGAATCCTGCCGTCGTGTCATACGAATCCCATCTTTATCGAAGTGGCAGGAAAGCCAATTCGAGCGAGTCGACAAAGCGCGGAATGGTGTGTAAAAGCGGTTGATGTTTGCTGGAACTCGAAACAACGAGCCATCCGCGAATCGGAACGTCCGGCTGCAAAAGCCGCCTATGACAAAGCCCGCGAGATCTATCAAAAGATCGCAACAGAAGCGATTATCCCCTAAGCCAAGGCGAAAAACGGTGCCACTGGCGGCTGCTTTGAGCCGCCAGTGTCTTCTGATTTCATCCCCTGAAAGCAAGAACACTGGCGAGCGAAGACGCACGCCAGTGGCACCTCCCCACATCCTGCGAGGCTTCCTGGCGAGATCGACAACAACATCGCCGCAAAGCGATTTTTCCATACGCGATAGCCGCTCGCACGTCTGTAAACACGCTGTTTTCAGCCAAAACCGGTGTTTTTCCAGCGTTTAACAAGAGGTCTCGTTGACCGCCCTGGCACCGGCTGCACCGCCGTTTCTTCTTCAAAACAGGGTGCTTTTCGCGAATCAATGAGATTTTTTTCGCGAAATTGACGGTTTCACAAACACTGTTTTTCGCATTTCTCATGAGCATCTTCCAAACGTTAAGAAACTACATCTGTTTTCATATTTTTCTTTTGTCGGCATGTGTGTTTAATACGCACCATGTCAACACAACACACTAACAACGAACGCCGTGACGCACGGGTGATTAACAGTCTTGTTAATACACCGCGTCGACCCGGCAGCCACTACAAGCTGGCACCAACGGGGCAATCACTGGCGATTGAGTTCTCCGGACAACCGTATGTCGACCGCAAGGCGATGTCGGCGCGAGCGGTCATCTCGACAGCCACAATCGACCGCGTGGGCGACCTGCTGATCCCGCGCGGCTGCCATTTGGAAAACTACTCGAAAAACCCCGTCGTCATGTGGGCGCACGGGTTGGAAGGAATCGGACAACCAATCGGTACTTCGCGAGACGCGAATGGCCAGGTGGCTGTGACAGTTTCCGACGACGACGTTCAGGCAACGTCATGGTTCTCTCAGACTTCACTCGAAGCGGCTCAGATCTTCGAGTTGATCG
>CAILLA010000168.1 GCA_903834925.1 uncultured Schlesneria sp. | reverse complement strand
GTATCGATTTTGGCTCGAGGCAGCCCTCGGCCCGTGTGACGTCTCAGGCCGCGGTGTTCTTTCGCATCTGCAAAGCAGCGTTCGATGACTTGGCCACGTTTTTTCGAGATCGCTTTCGCTTCCGGCGTTTCCATTTTTATTCGATGAGCCGAGACATGATCCTCGTACTGACCGCGGCGCATTTCTCTCCCTTCTTCGCTGGTCGTGCAAGCGGATCGTAAGGGGCATGAAACACAGACGCCGCGATCCGTCTTGAAACGCTTCTGCAATTCTTCGTGACCGTCTGCTCGGCGACGTTTTTCGGTGCTGCGAAACCGGAGACGTTGGTGCGCTGGGCACTCATATTCGTTGTCGTCAGCGTGCCAGATAAACAGATCCTTGAGATAGAACTTCGAGGCCGTCGGTTTGCTGAAATCGTTTGTCTTCCAGGGACCAATCAACTCCACGCGGTGCTGTTCACATTGCTGCAGGTTATGCCCTGTGATGAACCCGGCGTCTGCGGTCACTTGTTCGAGAGAACGACCCGTCAGTTTCTCCGTTCGTTTGATGGTGGAGATGAGATAATTGGTATCCTGCCCCCATGCGACAACATCAAATCCCAAGATCAATTGACTGTGGCGATCTGCAATCAAGATCGAGTTATAGAGGGGGCGAAACACCTTGAATTTATCGGGTGCCAGAGCCGCCTCGGGGTCACTGGCACTAATCACCACCTGTTCAACCGAGAGCCGTTCGGAAGGACATTTCTTGGCATTGGCAACCAATCGCGGTTGAAGTAGTTCTTTTGCTCGCTGGAATCGCACTGTCTGTATTCGCCGACCATCTGGTGTCTTGGCCATCCACCCTGGTCGTCGAATTGCTGGCTCTTTCCGTTGATCAACGTACTCGAGAAGTTGTTGCAGTCGAGTCGTCAATTGCTTGTCATTCAACAGCCGATGTCTGGATGCGCTGGCCGCAATCAAGGTCCCATCGATCACGCCTTCTGTCGCATCCGTGATACCGGTGGTTTGTGCTAATTTCAGGATCTGCGACAACCATAAATCCAAATAGCGACCGACGCGATCACGAAACTGATACCAGACGCCGCGAGCCGGACAAATCCCCTCGCCGATCCAACACAAGCTGACATGGTCAGTCTGATGGCGATGCCACGCGCTGGGTGAACAATTCCCCGCATGTTTTTCCACCAGCATCATTCCCACCATGAGATCGGGTCGGTGCGGCGCTGAACCACGACCGGAATATGACTCCATCAGGGGACTCAGATCCAGAAGTGAGAGCGATTTCTTAATGAGACGAGCAATGTGGTCGTCAGCTAATTGTTCGTCCCATTGTCGCCATTTCTCCGACCCAATCGGTGACGGAGACAATTTAAAATGGCCACTCTTCTTTCCGCAGGGCGAACCGCTAACATGGTCCATGATGAACTTCCTTGTTCATGAGGAATGGGTTGGTGATACTTCCATTCTCTCAGAAAACACGGAAGTTCGTCACTTCACTTTTACGCAACTCCTTATGGCGCAATGCCCAAAAGCAGGACAGTCTCTATAAGACCGGTAGTCGCGATAACCACGCGGCCCGTGACGGCGAACATGTAACTCGGACGGATACTCAAACATTGACGGCGTGCCTCAATCAAGAGAGTCCGGCCGTGACAACACCTGTTCGGCAAATGAGTGCAACGCATTCACGTCGCAAAGCATTTCTGCGTCCAGGAACTCAACTTGTTGATCTGCTTGCTGCTGAAGTTGCTGAAGCTCCGCGATTTCTGACGGATTCAATCCGATGGCAAATCTCTGGCGGATTAATGCCACGCGTCGCGCATTTCGTTTTGACCAGTCTGAGGCTATTTCTGGTCTGTCGACAGCGCGATCCAAGATTTTGACAACGAGCGCATCAATTGTGGTGTGCTGAGACCGCGCTTGGCATTCAAGCCTAGAAATCAAAGTATCGGGAAGTGCAATCGTTCGAGGCATCGTCACTGATTCCTGTCTTGATTCCAATCTAACACCGAAGACAACACGTAAATGATTGTACCCACAAAACGCTTTGCCTGAAGCGCAAGACCTCAGCGAAACCCCGCGATTCTCAATACATGTGACCGCGAATCACCCGAATCTAACGAATAAGAGTGCAGATCAGTCCAAAGTCCCAAGGGGACGGCCCGATGTCAGCCCAGGCTATCAGCCTGGGAACACGGCCCCACAACAGGAAATGGAGTCCCAACGGGACGGCCCGAAAACGAACGCCAAACAAACCTGGAGACGACGAAACAATCGGTCGCTCCGATGGAAGCAAGCACAGGCACACCACTTCACCAGGCTCGTCACCAACTGGCCTTGGAGTTCTTAAACCGCAGAGCGGCGACCGAGTACCGTGCGGTTACTCATTTGTCATTTTCCCGGAGGGAATCCAGCGATTAGCCGGTGGTGGAGCGCCCAGCGACACCACCGGATCAAGTTCGATGTTGGAAATATCATCCTGGAAGGATGACAGAATCGCCGTTCAGACGATGTTGCATTCTCTGAAATGACACCGACCAACCATCATTTTCTGGAATCCCGTCGGGATTCAAGACGTTTTCTGTCGTCCTATCCGGTGGTGTCGCTCCGCTCAACCACCGGCTAATTGCTGAAGTCGCGCCGGGACAAAAACAAATACCAGACCGAACTGACCTTCGACTCGCGATAAAGCCCATGCTAGAAGAACTCAATGCCCCGTTAGGGTTCATCGTCGTCGGATTGGCCGTTACCCACGCTGGATGCCCCTCGCTGATATCGGGCTGTCTCGTTCCGATGGAGAAGAGAAACGGATGCCGTTGCCTTTGTTGAATGATATTTCCTGGTCTTATTCGCCAGATCGGTGCGATTCGTGGTCAAACTCTTCGCCTTCAATTGCCAGTCTCTGTGGGCGCCGGCATTTGCCAGTGTCAGTGCTGTCAATGTATAAATAGTCACGGTAGTTCCGCGTCCCGAGTGACAGGGTATCTCGCATGAGTACGGTTATTGAGGAAGTCGAAGCATTTCGCGAGTTCGTCCTTGAGCAATCTCACGGGGAGGCTGCCGATCTCTCGTTGGAAGACCTCTTTCGGCGTTGGTGCGCCTTGCGCCCGGTAACACGGGAACTTGAACAAAGCCTGCGGTCATTGGCGCGGGGACTCGACGACGCCAAAGCCGGGCATGTGGTGGATGTGGATCAGGCGATTCACGAAACACGGTCTCGGTTGCAGAGCTCCAAATGAAGTTTCGTGTGAGACTGACGGCCGAAGCCGTGCGTAATCAAAATGAGATCGCAGATTGGATCGCGGAACGATCTGTCAACGGAGCACTTTCCTGGTTAGACGCATTGGATCAGGTTCTCCAACAGGTTTCGACCAGTCCCATGTCGTTTCCCCTCGCGGTTGAAGACGAGTTTTGCGACAAAGAATTGAGAAACGCTCTCTTCGGGACGCGGAAAGGTCGCTTGTTCCGAGCCATTTTCTATTTAGACGGCGATTGTGTAATTGTCACTCATTTGCGCGGGCCAGATCAGCAGGATTTGTCTGCCGATGATCTTGGCAATCTGTGACGCGCGAGGGGACGCCGTATTGTTTCTTCGCGCGCCGCGAAGATTTTCCAAACCAGTCTCGGCCTGGCCTTATGAATCGAAAAAGATTGTGTGATTGTATTTTGTTGCGAGGGGTCGCCTCGTGAGGAGTTTCCTGCACGGGAATTCGATCAGAAAACCAAAACGGTCTCAGACGAAGGCGCGAAGCTACGAAGGGAAGAATTCAATTGTTTTTACTTCTTCGTGACTCCGCGCCTTCGCGTGAAACATCTTTTCTTACGATCACAAATGCGTTTCATTTACTGAAAAATCATGTGGCAAACCTCGAAACGCGGAATAGAAATTCTGAAATGGTAAAACTCACCGACGAACAAATCGCCGCCGTAAAGCAAAATCCCGAGGGCGTCTCGTGTTGAGGATTCGACGACGCACCGACTCTACTTTATTGTGGATGAACATTTTCACCGCCGAGCCTTGCTGGCTCTTCGGCAGCAACACGATCTTTCGGCAATTCGACAAGCGGTCGCTCAGATGGAAGCAGGCACAGGCACACCACTTCACGAGACTCGTCAGCAACTGGCCTTGGAGTTCTTAAACCGCAGAGCGGTGACCGAGTAAAGCCTGGGGTGGCTTCCGCCCCAGGATGAAATGCGACAAAACTCGATAAAAAGCCCCAGCGGGGCGACCGAGTCGAATCAGTCTCAGTTTTTTCGCCTCGTCCCGATAGAGAATGGACCGGACTCCATAGCAACAATTGACATGAACGCACAATCTCGGTCGCCCCGAGGGGGCTTTTTGATT
>CAILLA010000167.1 GCA_903834925.1 uncultured Schlesneria sp. | reverse complement strand
TCGCTCCGAGGTTGTCAGTTTTTGTAAGTTGAGAATGGTAAGCCACAACCCGTAGCATGGGCTTCAGCCCGTGCGACACAACATCTTGTGCGGGCTAAAGCCCACACTACAAAAACTGACAACATCTCCGCGTGATGAGCATGCGTCGACCTCATTTTTCAGTTGCGACGGAACTGGAATAAACTTCGCGACCTTCCAGCATTGTCAGTAGAACTTTGGCGTTGTGGATTTCGTGTCTGGGGATCTCGAACAAGTTTCGGTCGAGAACCACCAGGTCCGCAGACTTGCCGACTTCAATCGAGCCGGTTTCCTGTTCCAGGAAATTGACGTACGCGCCATTGATCGTATAACCCGCAATCATCAGTGGAAGATCCACAACTTCCTCAGAAATCCAGGGGGCTCCTGGCCCCTCCTTCAACCCTCGTCTCGTGACGGCGATTTGAATCGCATCGAGTGGATTGATTGACGACACGGGCCAGTCGCTGCCGCAGGCAATGACGGCACCCGTGTTGGCCACGCTGTGAATGGGGTAAAGCCAGCGCGAACGTTCAGGTCCAAGGATTGGTTCGGTCATTTTAACGATGTAAAGATCGGCACTGGCCCAGAATGGCTGAAAGTTGGCGACAACTCCCAGGCGTCGAAACCGACCGATGTCGACTGGATCAAACAATTCAACGTGCGCCAGATGGTGTCGCGAGTCGCGACTGCCGTTTTGTTGACGAGCGAATTCCAGGGCATCAAACGAGCTCTGAATCGCTCGGTCACCAATGGCATGGACATGGATTTGAAAACCCAGGCGATCAAGTTGTACCGCGAGCGGCTTCAGGACGTCAGGTTCCAGATTCAACCAGCCTCGATCTCCTGCTTCCACCAGGTAAGGTGCGAGCAGAGCGGCGGTCCGGGATTCGATGACACCATCCTGAAAAATCTTGACGGCGGTTGTTTTCAGCCGCTTGCCACGATACTTCTCACGCCACTCGACGAATTGCGGGATCTGCGACGAGAACCTGGAAGGATCGATTCGCATGGCGGCAACCGTGCGCACGGTCAATTCGTTTGATCGGTCGAGTTCGTCCAAGGCATTCAAATGCGGTTCGCCAACCGAAGCCTCTTGAACCGAGGTGATGCCAAATCGGTTCGCCCGTTCCAGACCACGCCTCAGGCCTTTGACGTATTCCTGGTGAGTGTAGGGCGGGATTTTATTAACGACGAGGCGACAGGCCGCTTCGCGCAATGTTCCCGTCGGTTCGCCGGTTTTGGGGTCACGTTCGATGCGGCCACGCACCGGGTCAACGGTTTCTTTTGTAATTCCGGCGATTTCCAGAGCCTTGGAATTTACCCAGATGGAGTGTCCGTCGAATGCATCGAGCATGACCGGACGATCCGATACAACATTGTCAAGAAGTGATTTATGAGGGTTTCCCTCTTCAACGGTCAGGGGCCAGCCTCCCCCTTGGATCCATTTCCGTTCTGGATAAAGGTCAGAATACCGCTTAACGGCGGCGAGGATCTGATCAACAGTGATCAGTCCATTGATATCACATTCACTCAACTCAATGCCGCCTCCAATCAAGTGGACGTGAGAATCGTGAAAGCCCGGTAACAGCATCTTTCCCTGAAGATCGATGCTACGAGTCGCAGGTCCGATCCACGAAGCGACTCCTGAATCGCTGCCGACGTAGGCGATTCTTCCTCCACGTACAGCAACGGTTTCGGCCCAACTTCTTGCTGCGTCAACTGTATACACCGCCCCATTTCGAAAGACGGTGTCAGCAAACTCAGGTTCTGCTGCATCAGGTTCTTGTGATGACTGTGCCATTGCTAATCCGGCACCGACAAGCAATAGAGCGATGATGTGAGTCACTGTTGGGATATTGAAGCCCGTCATTCGGTTGATCCATCAAGTGAAGTTTACGACGCGTGTTCTGCGTTTGATTTTAACGGGAGGGGGAGGCTCCTACCGAGCCGCGAAGCGGTGAGTGTACCTGTTTCACAACTTGAAGGGAGCCTCGTCCCCGCTTGCTTTAAACGTCTTTGGACTTGTCGAACTCGCATGAATCGGAAAACGAGGTGAGCCGGGCGGCGTCAGCCCTCGGACTCTTTCATGGAATCTTATTTTGAATTGG
>CAILLA010000166.1 GCA_903834925.1 uncultured Schlesneria sp. | reverse complement strand
AGGGCGAATTGATCGGCCAGATCATCATTCTAAAAGAGCTTCTCGGATTAACAGATCCGGGTCGCGACGATCTGTCGACTTATGACGCGATTCAACTTAAAGACCTGTGCTCACAACGCCGCCAACAATTGCGATCTCGACAGTCCAGTTGATTCGGAAACCATGGGGACAAAGTACAATCGGTACTCCGAGAGAACTGTTTTATGATGCGGTGACGCCGCAATCCGATCAAGCGGTTGCACGGATGCACCAGCCGGTGTAAGTCACGGGCTTCGCAAGCGTTCGACGATGTCGCGGGTCGTGTCGATGATCAAGTCTTCGACCCCCGGTCGCCAGGGGCCGGGGAGGTTGGTGAAATTCATTGCGCCGCCCCCTTGTAGCCACCTACCTTGAGGACTCGTTCCGAGGGGATGTAGGCCATCACATCGTTACTGTAGCCGGCGACCCAGACTGGCGTGGGGCCCAAGTCTCGCTTTAGCCGCAGCGCGTAGTCGATGACGACCTTGCCCCCCAGCGTGACCATCGTCAGGGAGATCCCAGGGACATCCAACTTTTCGGAGTTGGATCGGTCGGAGAAGGCGAGATGCCACAATGCCGACGTGCACGTCTCTGGGAAGTCAGACATTGTGACTTACAAAATATCGCTTTTAAACGCTTCGATTCCCAAGGCGTCTTGAATTTCCGCGATCAGTCGTCGCTTGGCTTCCACATTCATTACCGAAAGGTCTGTACTTCTGAGTTCTGCTGGTAGTGACTTGGAATGAAGTGTCAACAACCAGAATGCACGGCGTCCCAAGTCATCGTCAGGCGCAATTCCGCAGACCAATTCCGTTGCGACAAGATGCGATGGAACGGAAACTCCACCTGTTACAGGTGTCTGATCGCCGACTCCGCGAAGGTGTGTACTAGCCATCAATGAGTCCTCGTTCACGTAACAGGTTTAAAGCTCGACCGGATGGAAGTCCAAAAAGAACTTCGTCATCTGCAATCGTGGCGGTTTCGACAAAACCACGCCGACTGTAAAAATCACAGTTGGCCACCGGACATAGGTTTATACGTCCGGCGAATCCCAGGGAATAGCTTAGCGCAGCGGCATACACAATTAATCCTGTTCCGCCACCGCGAAATAGTGGGTCTTCAGCAAGATGGTCACGGTTTCGAGGTGCTACTGCCAATCGTTCTACAAAAACTGACTGTTTTCCGGGTTCGAGAACGGACAACGCATTGACCCGGTACAACATTGCTGCTTGGATCGACCCGTCATCGCTTAAAACGCAAACTGCATGGAAATAGGGCTTATTCCGATAGACTGAAACTAATTGTCGCCAATTCCATTTCCGATCCGGTTCATCATTCGTATCAGAAATTGTGCTACCCAAATCATTCCACCAAACTGCGTCAATCAGGTTTTTCGCGTCCTCTCGGTTCAACGTGTGAATCGCAGCAATCTCGATGCCGCCCGAAGAGCACCGAGTAATCTTGATTCGTGTTGGTAAATCCATCGATCACGTTTCTTTTTCTAGAGAACGAACGCGACAATCCCGCCAAAATCAAGTTTGGTCTCAGCGAAGTTCCAGATGTGATTTGAAATTGTGTACACGACTCCCGTCAGGCCGCAAAGTGGTAGGAGATCGGCCAAACGCCGAACGCTTCGAACGTTGCCGTTCCAGTCGACCATTGGGACACAGCACAATCGGTACTCCGAGAATTTTCGGCAGCGGAAGAGCGGTTTGCTCAGCGATTTATGACGCGACAGTTACGCCGAAATTGAGGCGGAAGCCAGGAACGTCGCCTCAGCAATCGAAGCCAGCGGAATGGCGAAAACGCAGTGTGCCCAAGCCCTTTGTTTTGTTTCTTCGGAACGGACCGTGACAACAAACGAAGTCGGAAGGGTGAAGGCGGAAGGATGAACAATCGGAAAAGAAAAAACGCCTGGCATTTCCTGGCCGATTGGCGGGGAACAGGCAGCTGCATGTATTATTGCGTCGTTTCAGGGGATCGAACACTGCGCGAGCACGATTTTCAAAGGAGGTCAATGATGACCGTTACTGTGGAATTGGATGAACAAACTGCAGCCGTGGTTCAAGCGATTGCCGAGGGCGAACACCGATCCCCGAGTGAGGTAATCCACGATGCGCTCGCAGCTTATGCAAACACAGGAAAACGCCCGCTTCCGAAGGGTGCCGGTAAGTACCGCAGTGGTCGAACGGAGACATCCGAAAAGGTCGACGAAATCTTGCGAGACGCTGTCAAGGAGGGACTATGGCCATGATCTGCGATACCAGCGGAGTTTTCGCCCTTTACGACTTCGATGATGCCCACCATCAAGCGGTTGCGCGGATGCACCAGTGAGTTGTCAAGACTTAAAGTTCGGGTTGTGTGCCACTGCATCGGAGTCTTCTCCGACGCAGTGTCTTCCATATTTTTGAGGCAATCGAAGAGCACTGGGTGACCGAAGACGGTCATCCAGT
>CAILLA010000165.1 GCA_903834925.1 uncultured Schlesneria sp. | reverse complement strand
CCTTGAACGGGCAACCCTGGAAAGCATCGGAGGAGACGCGACGCTTTGGGACCATTTAGGTGATGTCCTGTTGAAAGCAATGAAAACGGAAAAAGCGATCGAGGCGTGGAAGACCGCGCTACAACATTCGGAAGAAGAGAAACCGACTGACGAAGCGCTCAACGAACGAATCCGGGAAAAACTGAAACAACACGGGGCGTCACCCAATCCCAAGCCGGCAGAAAATGGATCGCCATGACTGGTGAATTCGGAAAACGATCGAGGAATTAATTGAGTCTTGAGTAGAGATCATCGATCACTTCGGTTTTAATCTCCTCGATCCATTGTTTTAACGCTCAATCCCCCTTTGATTCTGATTCAGAGAACATGGCAGGACATTCCCACTGGGCGAACATCGCCTTTAAAAAAGGCCTCGTTGATAAAAAGCGAGGCAAGTTGTTTGGCAAGTTGGCGCGGTACATCATTGTTGCTGCGCGACGTGGCGGAGGTGACCCGGCCGCCAATCTCGCATTACGTTATGCGATCGACCGAGCCAGAAAAGCGTCGATGTCAAACGACACAATTGAGCGTGCGGTAAAAAAAGGGACCGGCGAGCTCGAAACGGAAACCTACGACGAGGTCATGTACGAAGGTTACGGGCCGTACGGCGTCGCGATTCTCTGCGAAATCCTGACCGAAAACCGAAACCGGACGGCAGGTGAAATTCGTAAGATCTTCGAAGTCAACGGCGGAAACCTTGGCAGTACCGGGTGCGTTGCGTATCTGTTCGAACGCAAGGGAATCATTCAGATCCCGACGAAATCCGTAACGGAAGATCGGCTCTTCGAAATTGCTCTTGAAGCCGGAGCATCCGACGTACAACAAGTCGGCGAGATGTTCGAAGTCACGACGACTCCCGACTCTTTCCAGGAAGTGATGTCCGCAATTGAAGCCGCAAAAATCCCGATGGAAACAGCGGAAGTCATGCGCATCGCCACCAACACCGTCGATCTTGATCTCGAAGCGGCTCGCGCGGTCCTCAAGCTGATGGAAATCCTCGAAGACCATGACGACGTTCAAAGCGTCACGGCGAACTTCAACATCCCTGAATCTGTTATGGCCGAGCTGGAAGCCGATTCGTAATAAAGGCGATGAATTCCGCTGCGACCAGGCCCGAGTTTTATTTTCCAGACTCGTCATTCGATTGCCTTACAAACCAACCCTTCAGCAATTCCCATGGTGCCCTATTGTCCTCTGACGGTCGCGTGATCAATTCCAGCCCTTGAGCTCGCACCAGTCTGCGGCAAAGTTCATCGTGCTTGCTGATTTTGTTTGACCCGGCAACAGAGGGGTCAACAACAACGCAGTCCCATTCTTGATGCCCGAAACTCAATGACCAGTTCATGATCCATGAGTAGCTGTGGACGAACTGTTCATCAGTTTCAGCTGCGGCATCTCCTGGAACCGCAATGACAACGAGATCTGGTTTAAGAGCTCGCACCATCGCCTTGGCTTCGTTCTCTAACGCGACAATCGATTTTCCCTCGACGGACCAAGGTGTCACCTCGACGATTGCGTCTTCACTCAAACCTTTCAACGCCCCTTCGACCATTGAGTGATACGGCGACATAGCGAGGACTCGGACAGCACGCTTTTGTTGCATCAAGGATTTGATATGCCGCAATGCTGGACGGGATGGATCGATCCCGTCCAAGGATACGCTCCTGGCAGCAATACGTAGGCAAAGCTCTTCTGCCATACGCCTATGGCCATCCAGATTCGGATGAATTTCGTCGCTCATCGTTAGCCGCCAAGTCCAGGGAGCACGGCTACGCAGGCGTGTTCCTGCCCGGTATTGATCGCAGACAGGGACCGACAGGTCACGACCGACCTCCCTGATGATCTCACAATAGGCGACGAGTTTTTGAATTGGACGGCTTGGCGTGTCGATCACCGCGTTCGGTGCGCATAGTACGACCTGGCAATTTCGTTCACGGCAACGTTTGGCCAACAATTCCAAGTTCTCACGGAATTTTTCGGGAGCGACTCGCGTCACATCGTTTAAACCAAAACTGATTGTAACCAGGTCTGGTTGTTTGCTGAGCACATCTCGTTCAAGTCGTTCCAAGCCGTCAACCGTAGTCTGGCCGCTGATCCCCGCATTAATGACTTTAGCACCAGCATTTGGAAATAGTTGTCGCAATCCCAATTCGAGCAATTCGGGATAGGCCCGCTGTCCGCCGGTGTGGTAATAGACTCCCGTCACGCTGTCTCCGAGGCAAACAATCGTTCTCGGCACGTCTTTGAAGGAAAGAAGAGGTTTCGGCGGCGTTTTGTTCTGAAGAGACTTTTCGATAGCAAATTGCAGGGCATCCATCGCGTCGGCATAAGTGGTTTCGTGCCCTCCTTCAGGGCGGTGAATCGAACGAACCCGTGACCCACGTTTTTTCAGCAATTCCACCAGTCGTAACGTACTGTCGGACGGAACAAGCGTATCGCGTCCGCCAGTTGTTAACCCTATTGGCATCGTCAGTCGTTCAGGAAACAACTCAGCCGATCGTGTGCGGTAAACATCCGGGCGCTCTGATCTCGTTCCACCATAGGACGCAGCGATTGCTTCGGTGAAACCCGTGTACTCAATCAGGTTCGCCGTTCCGTTCATCGAAACAACGGCGTCAATTGTTTCCGGGTGGATGGCTGCGAATGCAAGAGCTGATGTTCCTCCCATCGATCCGCCGCAGAGGATCACGTTTTCAATCCGAAACCGCTGGTGAAGATCATCTAGAATCTGCAACAGATCTCTCTCTGCGGCGGGCCCCATCCATGACGTCTTTGCACGATAGTCCGGTGACACGTAAATCAACTGATACTTTGCCGCTGCATCACGAGCTGCACGACATTCATCACGAGCGTCATTAATGAACTGCCAACGATCCGATCCGTGGCCGTGCAAAGCAATCAACAGACTGTGCGGTTGATTGATATCAAAGTGTTTTGGCAGGCGAATCACATAACGCTGCTCAGTACCATCCAGCTGTGCCGCGAAACTGATATCAGTTGCCGGCCCGAGTTCTTCTAAGGAATCGTCCCCATTCGAGACAACGGCAGTCCCCACAGCAAATAGGAACAAGGCGAGGATCTGAACAGTGTTGGGAAAGCATTGATTTGTCATTGCGATTGTCTCTGGACACAGTTCCAAACAATTCAAGATGTTTCATGAACCAGATCAGACGAGCTAACTTTTATCAGCCCCATTTTTGAAACCAATTGTGGCATCGATCCAATTGATCGACTGTTTACTCCACTCGCTGCGATTGGCCGGTCTCCGCAGCGCGGTAACAAGCAAAAACCGTTTTCAAAGCATGCAGGCTTTGGCCACTCGTTAACGGCGGGGAAGCAGCCTCAATGCTCGCTCGGACGCAAGCTTGCACAAGTGGCGTATAGCTGGTGTCATCTGCGGGACCGTCGTACTTTCGGATTTGGGCAGGCATTTCTTTTGTGCTGTACCACTGCAACGGTTCACCGCTGTGTGGTTCCAGTTGCAGCCAACCGTGCGATCCCCAAATCTTAATATGCGAATGGTAGCCGTGATCGAGGTAGTACCCGCTGGTCATCGTGCCGAAGCTGCCATTATCAA
The DNA here is from genome assembly GCA_903834925.1 of uncultured Schlesneria sp. Lineage (GTDB taxonomy): Bacteria > Planctomycetota > Planctomycetia > Planctomycetales > Planctomycetaceae > Schlesneria. Next base: position 34,386 of record CAILLA010000165.1, on the reverse strand, counting down.
ACCGCAACGACATCGCGGCCGAGTCTTCAATCTTCAGCGGTTGACCACCGACGATCCCCGCGAAGCCCGCAACCCGACGATTTGTGAATCAGTCAGATGCATCACCAGATCGATCCAGTGAATCCCCAGCCACATCAGGTGCCCGCCCCCTGAACGTGTACGATCAGCGAACCACGATTTGTGATAGGTTGGATTCTTGAGCCGCGTTTGATCGGCGACAATATGTAATTCGCAACCGTAGATCTGCCCGATCTGCCCCGATTGAATCAGCTTCCTCGCAGCAATGACCGTCCCGCGCAGCCGGTTTGCAAACGCCAGCATCAGAAATCGATGCTTCATATCGGCCAGACGGACGAGCGGTTCAAAGTCTTCGGCTTTCACACACGAAGGCTTTTCCGCCAGCACATGACAGTTTGCTTCGAGTGCCATTTGAATCACCGGAGGCGCGTGGAGTGCTTCCAGCGTGACCAATGCCATTCCTGGCTGATTGACGAGTCCCTTTGCGTGATCTCGTTCAAAGTGAGTCAACTTGGCCCCCAACGTTTTCTTTGCGGCAACCTCACTCAATCCACTCGGATCGGCCACCACCACGGAACGAACCTGATCCGATAACGCGAGACCGGTAAGGTAGGAATCCAGGTGTGCCCCGCCAGAATCTGTCAGCACTGCGACCGTGAGCTCGGGCATCGGTATCTCTCCGAATGAAACAACGAATTGAGAATCTGTGTTGATTTACGGCTTGCGGACATCGAGACAGATAATCTCATCGTTGTCCCGAAGGTAGATCAGGCCATTTGAAAGGGCAGGGGCCTGACGTGTCTGTTTCAAAACTTCGGCACGGCCGATTTCTTCATAGCCCTTGCTCGAGATTTTGGCGACAACGAACTCGCCATTCATTGTTGTCATGAAAAGTTTGCCATCTGCCGCGATCAGGTTCCCTTTACCAAACCTCAGCTCCTGCCAGGCCCGTTCACCAGTCGCCGCATGGACACATGTCAGATGAGTCACCGGACCGGCCGCTCCGACATTGTCAAACCCGTACAAGAAGCCCTCATGCAGAATCGAAGTCTGCCATTCATTCCGCAGGACACTCTTCGATCCGTGTGACTTCCAGACTTCGCCGACTTCAAATTTGTTCCCTTTCGGCTTGAGCGACAATAACACGCTGCCGTGGTTTTCTCCCGATGAAATAAACACCTGATCCTTTACGGCCAACGGCGTGACGATATTGCAATCAAAATTTGTCTCGTACGGATAACTCCAGAGGAGTGCACCGTTTTCCGGGCTCATGCCAAGGACCGACGCCCCTGAGTAGACGACAAGCTGCGACCGTCCACCAACATTTAGCAGAGTCGGTGAAGAATATCCTGCTGGATCTTCACCCGCTTTCCAGACCAGTTTGCCGGTCGTGGCCTCGAACGCCGCAACCGTGGCATTAGGAGCGCCGACGGTGACATGCACACGGTTATCGATGACCAATGGCGAACTCGCCATCCCATAATCGGCCACCTGACCGCCAAGCTCTTCCACAACGTTGTGAGACCAGAGATGATCTTCCCCGTCGCAAAGTTGACCGCTGTGAGAATTCCCTCGCCGGTATACGAAAAGATCAGATCGCCCGAGATGGCAGGAGTCGCCCGTGGTCCGTTCCCCATTCCGTTTTGGTATTCGGGTGCCAGGGGTTGTTCCCAGACGGTTTTTCCAGTCAGTGCATTGAGCGACACAAGTTGTTGCTCGCCACCCTTCTGCACGAGCGTCACAAGCCGCCCTCGGCTGATCACGAGCCCGGACATTCCAACTCCGCCAGCAACACGCCAGACCTCTTTAGGACCACTGGCTGGCCATCGATCAATTAAGCCAGTTTCTTGAGAAATTCCATTTCGATTCGGGCCTAAGAATTGAGGCCAGTCATGTTTGTCGTTCGCTGGTTGAGCCAGGCACAAACTGTTTACCAACACGAACAAGGCGTAGGCCGACAGGAACTGACACCGTTGAATACGATGGATTGAACTGTGAAAAAAATCGACATGAATGTTCATAAAAGCATCCTGCCCTGGCGACATATGGCGGAAGTGTTTGCACACCCACAATCGTCGCAAGTCACGACCAATCGAGCAACCAAGTCGATCACGCTGATCTCAAATCTCGAACAAAAGTTGACCAAGTTGGCAAAGTTGGCCAAGTTCCCTTTTTTACAGGCTTTTTGAAGACTTGAAGTTGGCCAACTTGATCGTTTTATTCCTTTCGTTACCTTCTGTTCAAGAATCTTTCCTTCCGTTCTACTGTCATCGCCCGTCGCAAAAATGGGTGTCAAAGTTCGATCAAGTTCGATCGACTTCGACCATTCCTCGTATTTTATAGGGGTTTCTCAATTCTTTCCCGTTTTTTTTGGGGGTGTTCGAGTTCGATCAAGTTCGACGCAGTTCGATCGAGTTCGAATCCGATCGTTCCTCCCTGTTGATCGGGGCACCGTAAACACTCGGACTCTTCTTAAATTGTCTACTCTCAACTCTTTCAAAACGACTTTCTGCCGCTTCGGCCCCCAGGCGAGCCAAGGATGTTAATCCTTGGATTCTTGTTGAATTTTCCACCTGCCACCAACTACCCTTCGCCCTCCACCCATCCAAGGCAAACGACGAACCGCCACGGATCGCGCAGCGCCCCAAGCCGACGCCGGAGCGATCCGAATGAAATTTCATTCCAAGATGTCAAAGATCAATTATCGTCGTCAGGTTTTGATTTTCAAAATTCCAGGCGAGCCGGGCCGAAACGGCCAGAAAGTAGATGAGAAGAAAGTGGTAAGTAGATCAGTCTCAAAAACGAAATCGTGCCCTGATCTTTCTACCGTCAACCTTCACAACAACTCTCTCGGCGCTTCGCCCCCCCTGGATTCTTCGACGCGACCCGTCACCACTGGCACACAATCACAAAAAGCGACATAAAACTACAAGAGTTATTGCAGTGCGTCAATAGAAGAAGGGAGATACTTTCTTAACGTTTGGAAGGTGCTCAGGAAATCGATTTGAGAACAGAATGAAAAACGCGAGTCGATTGTTAAGCCACATCGTGGCGACCGAATAGCGATAAGGGCGGCTTCTGCCCCTGAATACGAACCAAATGAAAGAGAAAAGCCCCATTCGAGGCGACCGAGAACTGTTTATTCCACCGACCGTTGCCTCAACCTGCCCGCTCGATTCGCTCCCGGTCCGATCTCGCTGGCATTCCATCGCGAGCACGTTTTTCAGAGTGAATAACAGGACGAACCAAAGTAGGCAAAATCATGTAACTCGCATATCTTTCCATCATGCAACTTATTCTGCATTTTGTGGGCAAAAAAGCCGTGTTCCCGGCGGCTTTAAATATGATTCCGAATCCATACTTTTCGCAAGACTTTCCGTTTCCAAAATTCTCATGGCTTATTTGATTGTTCCTGCGAACTTTTTTCAGCGGTCGCGTGTCTCATTGGCGACGGCGATGTTGGTCATCGTCGTCGACCAACAGTTTCAGGAAGAAACAACTTCACAGGTCTTGCGGATTATGATGTTTTCACGGCTGATATCCGATTGCAGACAGAGCGATACGAAATGGTTTGCGTTACCGGCAAAGCAATTCGCAACAAAACCCGTGCGCCCCCAAATTCGGCAACATTTTGCCCGTAGTTCTGGGAATACAGGTTTGCCAAGCGAAGAATCCACGTATCCCCTGCGCTCGTGACATCGGCCCTAAGCCCCCGCAAGCTCTCATAAGCCCGGTGTCACACAAGTGACACCGGGCTTTTTGTTTTTTCGCTTGGTGGTGTAACGGCAGCACTTCGTTCTGATAAGGCGACAGCGGTGGTTCAACTCCACCCCAAGCGATTCAACGAGTAGAAAAATATGGAACAAGACCGGTCAGACAAACGCATCGACGTCCTCATCCGGGGTCGTGGTGTAAAGGCAGCACAGCAGACTTTTAATCTGCCCGGAGGGGGTTCGAATCCCCCCGACCCCACTGCGGCTTAGCCGCAGAGAAAGTAGTTTTGAGTGAGTAGAAAGTAGAGAAGAACAGAGTTTCCATCCGTCTACTTTCTACTCTCTCAAAACTACTTTCTCGCCAAAGGCGCGGCCAGACGACGGTTCAACTCCGGCCAGGCCTACTGAAAGACGAAGACGGGATCAAGGTGTTAGTGGCAGCACACTCGGTTCTTACCCGAGCAAGTGACGGTTCAAGTTACCCGTCGTAATACCCGCAGACCTGAGATGGATTTCTCCGCTCTTTACCGTGTGCCGGGTTCGATTTCCCGCCCCTTCCGTGGCGGTCACGATATCAATCCGGTCGACCATTTGCAAGAAGCGTCGCAGGAGTCTGCGCCCTTCCTCCGTGAGGTTGCCATCTCTGCCGATCCCTCCCCCTACGCGTCGATATTTCTTGTCGGTCGAGTTCCTCTCCAGCATACGACAGGCATTTGCCAATCCGTAGAGCTGGTTGAGCACGTCGACCACAATCGTGTTGATCTCCTGTTCGGAGATCGGCTTGTGCTCCTTGTGTTCGGCCTCAAGGTCCGCCAGTTGCTTCCGTTCCTTTCGAAGCGATTCTTGCACAAGGGGCAGATTCTCTGGCTCGTATAAATACAACTGACCTTCAGTCTTCGCGATCTGGGCCCGAAGTTTTTCGATGCGTCGTTGCAGGGCTTTCAGATCTTTGACCGGTTTTCCGGGCGGGAAGATCATGTCTCTCACCCACGCGAATCCCTTGGGCATGTCGGATTCCTTCAGGGCACCAAAGTAAGCAGCGGCACCCAAGGCTTCGGTCCCTTCAAGCTGGCTCTCAATGTAATCGGCGATGACGCTGAAGATCTTGTCCTCGCGGATATTCGTACCACCGGTACATTCGCCGTGACGATGCCCCTTGCACCTATATCGGAGTTCCGTCTTGTCCACGCCGTGGAGCATCGCACCGCACCGACCGCACCGCAGCTTGCCCGTGAAAATGTAAGGGTTCACTTCAGGGGTCGCATACTTGTTCGACCGTCCCGTCTGACCCAGTGCGAGCTTCGCCTGTGCCTTACCGAAAGTGTCCATGTCGATGATCGGTTCGTGACAATTCTCATGCACAATCCAATCTACCTCGTTGTTTCGACCGCTCTTTCCTCCGGGCACAACCTTCCCGTTCTCCATGTGGCTGTATTTTGACCGCGAGCACTGATTGAACACGTTTCGACCGATGTAAGTCGGGTTCTTGAGGATCACCGTGACCGCATCGGGGTGCCATTTGTCCTCACCGCCGGGAGACTTGATGCCGTCACAGGTCAGCCGTCTGGCGATGTTGGTTCGTGCTCGACCGTTGACGACGAACTCGTGGAAGATCCGGCGGACAATGACAGCCTCGTCCTCTTCGAGCACCAGTTGCTTATGCCCCTTTTCACCGGTGTTCCGGTATCCATACGGACGTCTGCCGATCCGACTTCCTTTCTTTGCTGCCTCCAACTGCCCGCTGGAAACGCGGGCGCTCAAGTCAATGAGATACTGGTTCTTGCCCTCCTGTAGGAGTCCGTACATCACGCGACCCGCAAAGCCATCCCAGTCGATCTTCCCTTTGTCCATAGTGACGACGGAGACCTTCGCTTGACGAAACGGATAAACCCAATGACCGGCCTCCAAGGAGTCCCACCGTCCGAATCGGTCTTGGTTCTCGCAAAGTACCGCTTCAAATGCGGGGTTCTGACGGACATCAGCAGTCATGCGAACAAACCCGCTTCGCTTCAGAGTGTCTTTGTCCCCAGAGAACCCTTCGTCCACGTACTCGCCGACAAGCTGGTAGCCATTGTCGGCGGCGTACCGCTGGACCATGTTCCGTTGCCTCTCGATGCTGGTGTCCTGTTGATCCGTTGAACACCGCAGATATGCAACTGCTCGAATTGACATTGCCACAGCCTTTGTACCACAGCCGCGAGAAGAGAGAAAAGGCGGCTGGTCGATCCAGGCTGTGGATTGAAGATGACCCGTTGCGGTTAATTACTCCGCACCGTGCCGCCGCTTGAAATTATCCCCTTTTTTTAGTCGATAGTAAACCCTCAAGAAGTATTTCCGACGCTCACCAATCCTTCTTAAAAACCATTCTTGGCGGCGTCATATCGCGAACGTCTTTTTCGTCTTCAGTCATCTGTCGAGTGGATCGGTTCGAAGCTGGCTCATCGTCAATTTGACCTCGTGCCATTTCCTCACGTCGCTCATTGGCAATGATGGCGATTGGATTCTGGAACGCCATTATCGCTTCGACGTCGTGGTCCTCTTCATCATCGTAGCGTCGTCGTCTGTTCGAGTTCATATTCGGTTCTTTCAAAAAAGTGTTTTGGGACAGTGCCGCCCGACATTCGGAGCAAAGCACTTCCCGATGGGAACAACATCTCGGATTTACCACGGCTGGGCCGGGTCCAAAGATTTCACCGTTGTAGTGGTACATTCACACGTCTCCGTCATTTGCTTACTCAAGCACGATTTCTTGTATTTTTGTTTGGACTGTAAGTGCCTCGGAAAGTCGTGCCTGTCGCAATTCCGCTTGTCTTCTCACGTAAGCGTTCTCGGGTTGTACGATCAGCCGTCCGTCGATGGCTTGTATTTCCTCTCGAAGTTTCAGGACGGTCTCTCGGATACGCCGCAACGCATCAGGGGCATCTGGGTTTGGGGGAGGAGAGTTCGAGTACTTCAAGAACATCGAGCTAGCCTCTAAATTCTCTTGCTTAATTTCGTTAAACAGTTTGACTTGTTTGTCGTATTTAAACTGGAGAAACGCTCGCTGTAGCGTCAGTCGCGAAAACTCGTCCGCTGGCGGGTTGCTGTGACCGAACATTCCGTCCGAGACGGCACCGTTGCGGAAACAATACCGCCCTTTGATGGCGAGCATCTCACAATTCATCCGTGCCTTAAATTCGTCAAAGGTCTCAACATTCATCATCTACTCCTGAAGAAAGGGGGTGTTAGTTCCTGCCAAGGTTTTGCATGGCGATAACAAAATTCTGGTCACAGTAAGGATCGGGCCGACTCAATAGCTTCATCTCGTCGTCATGTTCCTTCCGTTCAGCTTCGATCTGTTTCAAGTATTGTTGCAGCGGACTTAGGTTGCCCGCGTAATGAGTGTTCAAGTCCACGGCCCCAACACGGACCGGAGCGATGCCCGCACTTTCAACCGCAAGCGGCAACGTGATGCTCAACGCAGTTGCAAGGTCGGCATGTCCGTTTTCGTCGCGAGTCGCGGACAACCGATAGCCATAAGACTTCTCTTCAATCGTCAGCCGACTAAGGTCCGCAATCAGTCGAGGCATGTCGTACAGTTCGATGCGACGGGACCGGAAGACGTCGAGCAACGTCGAAGCCATGCGGTTCAAGTTTGTTCCCGTGAACGTCATCTCGTTCATTGGCACGTCTTGTAAGGTCAACCGTTGTGCCATCAGTTCGGCTTGGAATGGATCGTATCCGCACGTCAGGAGGTTAAACCGTTGGTGCATGTCGAGCACCGCACGCTCCACCGCCATCAGATCAACCTTGCCCGTGTCTTCGTTCGGTTGCCAACTCATGGCGTGGGCCAGACGCAGTTGCAACGTCTCACGATTACCGCCGATCACCACGAGAGCAGAATGGTCTTGCTTCACGCCAAGGTCCAGGCCACCGACATAGAACCAACCCGCTTGCCCGGCGTGCAACGGTCTCAACGTTCGATTTATTGCGGCTTGGAGATCGGCTTCATCGAGAGCATCACCGCACGAACTGGCCCAGATGCCATGCCAAAGACGCAGGAACCTCGCCCGACTGTTTCGGCGTTTCGCTTCGGCGATTTCCTTTTCGTCGAGCCACGGTGACGGTCGGTTGAAGATGTTTGCGATCCAACGGTCAGGGCTGTCCATCGCGATCTGTCGCCATCGCTCCTGCCACGTTCCGGTAAACCCCGAGTTCGTCGCAATAACTGCCAGACCGTGCGGAACCTTAGCCGCATTGTCCAAAAGATTCTCGGCGAACTCCTGTTTTTGCACGTGTGAGAGTTCATTCAGGATCAGAACGTCTGGCCTTGCACCGTGCGAGCCAGCCACGTCGGCAGCGAGGATCGAGCACTCAGAGAACGTTGCCTTGCACACGATCTTCCAGCTCAAGACCTCTATGCGACTTGCCAACCATTCGTTCAGCCGCAAGATGCCTTTGCAAATCAGTCGCATCTCATCGGCTTGGTCTTGGTCGGCTGCGCCAATTTGTATCGTCAACGGTCGTTTCGAGAACGCGAGCAGCCAAAGAACGGCAATCGCCAAATCCGAGTCTTTGGATGCGCCTTTCGTGGCCTCTAACCAATAACGACCGATGGGAGGTTTCTCGCCCTTCGCCACGGCCACCAGTGCCGGGATCAGTTGTTCAAATCGCTCCGTTTGGAAATCCGCAATGCAATCGCCGAACCGTTTTACACCCCTTCCTGAAGGAATAATCAAAGCCCGAATAAACGCCATCGGGTCGGTCGCGAACTTCCGAAGATCAAGCGACATCGTTCTTCCCCTTGTCGGTCGGAGTGGCGTCAAGGATGGCCCAGGCGTTACCGATCTTCCGTTCAACCCCGAGAACCTTGGCGAGACCGGACAGGCTGTTAACCGCTTGTATCCATCGGCCTATCGCTTCGGTCTTGCTCGTCTCGCCCGAAACCATCTCGTGTTCAATCGTTTGCAAAATCGTCTCCAACCAACAGAACCTTTCAATCAACGCGGCTTTCACGTGTCCGACTTCACCCGCCCCGCCAACGTCGCGAACGATATCGTCGTAGCTTTGCCGAAGGGCTTTTGCTAAGTCCGTACGTTTGTCCAACGACGCGAGGAACCCCGCCTTAAACGTCGCAGGCAACGTTTGGGGCTTGGTTTTTGCGTTCTTTCTGTCGGTCTTTGGCTGGTACACTCGCGGCATATCTTATATCCGTCTGAACGTTAGTTTATACGTAAGGTATTATACCCGGTAATCGGGGGCAAAGATAGGGGTAAATCGGGGGTAATTTCGCTGCCCGTTAGGCCACGAAATCGGCGTTTTTAGAGTGGTTTCGGGCGAGTTACTTTACGGTTCGCCGAACGGGATCAGGACGCCTCAGACGACGCGAGAACCGCGTAGATCGTCGGACGGGAAAGACCGAGCGTGCGGGCGATAGCGGTTATCGTCTCACCCTTCGACTTCAAGAGTTGGATCGTCCGCAGCTTCTCTTCGCTTACCTGCTTGCGGACACCGGGTTTCGATCCACCCCAACGCTTGCCGTTCTTGCGGGCAACAATCTGTCCCGCCTTGACCCGCTCGCCACGTACTTCGGTCTCGTACTGTGCGACGGATGCGAGTACATTCGCCATCAATCGTCCGGCGGGGGTCGATAGATCCAACCCGTCCTTCAGGCTGACGAGGTTCACTTTGCGTTCACGGAGTTCGTCGAACAACGCGGTCAAGCCCTTAGCCGTTCGGCCTAGACGGTCGATTCGCCAGACAACGACCGATGCGACGAGACCCTTCCGAATCGCTGCCTCCAGCTTCGCCCAACCCGGTCGATCCATCGTCTTTCCGGTCGCGGTGTCCCGATACCATTTCACTTCCCCTTCCTGAGCATCAGCCCATCGCTTCAAGTCCGGTTCTTGCGATTTCGTATCTTGCCCAGCCGATGACACCCGTAAGTAGATCGCAACGTGCTTCATTTTGGTTCTCCAAAAATGGGGGATCGAACACGCTCGATTTTACCCGATAGCCAGCCAATCGTAAACCGTCATTTATAAACGATACTTGTCGCCTTCTGGCGGACGAAAAGCGAAGAAATCAGCGGGAAAAGTGAAGGCGAATCGAGGTACGTTCATACTTTACGGTTGGTTGGCGTCGACTAGCTCGCACCTTCAGACTCAGGTTTCAGGGCTGGGGTAGCGGGGTGGCGAGCGGAGTACGAACGATACGCTTTTCTGACGACGGGCCATAGGGAAGAATTCTACTGCAAGCCCGTCCAACGCGGCGAGTCGGTTCCATTAAATTTTGGGCCGGTGTATCATTCGTAGACAATTCGGATACACCACCCACCGAAAAACTGGAGTGCGGCGAGCGAGAAGGCTTGGCCATCGCTCCAAAAGTGTTATCTGCAAAAGGCAACGCATGGACGACCAACGTCCCGCAAAAACAGACCATTAAAAAGTTGGAACATCGGATGCAGAAATCAACCACGAGATTAGCGTCGATCAGATTTGCGTTCGTCGTCTGCTGCCTTGCGATATGTGACCTTACTTTTGCTCAGGACACAAACAAGGGTGCGGCCTCTCCAGCAGACGCACCAACCGCAAAGGAAGCGGAACTGCGTCGGAACTTCGTCGGCAAATGGCGAGTCGTTAATGCTAAGGGCGGCACCATTTTTTTCATTACTCTTGACGACGCAGGAAACTCAGTAACAACAAACGGCGATGGAGGTACTGGGAAATGGGAGGTTGTCGGCAACGAGGTCCGAATCACATGGGGTGGCGACTGGCGTGACATTATTCGAGCGGAAAAGGATGGCTACCGAAAATACGCATTCAAGCCTGGAACAACGTGGGAGGACAACCCGATCGAATTGCTTTGGGTAGTTAAGGATGCCGATAGGGCGAACCGCACGACCCAAGATGAAATGCTGAAAGCAAAAATTCTTCACACGGACGACGAAACGTCTCTCATCCGTATCAAGGCGAACCCGGAAACCGCAATTGGAAAACTCGTTGTAATATGTGGCTACATTACACTTTCAGACTACTATAATTTTTCTTACGACAAAGCCCAAGATAGCCACTATTCAATTTCCTTCACTGAATTGGGCGAAACTTCGGCAGACCGAGGGAAGACCGCGCACGCGTATTTTAAAAAAGCCGAAGGACGAGAAATAATCGAAAGATTCGTACTGGCGGCTGAGAAAGCAAATGTTAAGACAACTGTAGTAGTCGTCAGGCTAGCGGTCACGCTGATCCCATCTATTTACAAAGAAGACAAACAGTGGGATATGTTCGAGATTATTGACATTCAGGAGTTTGACTATACTTCAAATAATTGGTCGCACTGGATTGTAAAGACCGGGAAAGAACGTGCCAAGGAACAAGAACAAATCGCCAAGGCTGCTGCGGAAGCGGAGGAAGATGCGAAGCGAGAAGCAAAGAAAAAGGCAGCAGCGGCAAAACTCGCAGCAGTACCGAAAAAGACCGATGAACAGATTGCCGAATCGAAATTGCAATTGGCGAAAGCATTAGTTGGCAAGAACGACGCTGCGGCACGCAAAAAGTTTGAAGAGATTGTCGACAAATACCCGGACACTGACGCAGCGAAAAGTGCCAAAAAACTGTTAGAGAAAAAGTAGGTTACTTTAAAGCTATGGGGGGAGCGGTGAATGACGTCGAAACGCTTCGGAAGAAGTTCATGGACCAAAAGGCGTGGGGGCCTTGCTACGACACAAACGGCGATACAATTCTAGGAGAGACGCGACGCGAACCATTTCAAGGGGTTACTGTCGCGATCATTTACCACGGTGACGGCCGTTACCAACATTCAATTGAAAATATAATCTGCCCCATTTGCGAACCTGAGTCCTGTAAGTCCTTGGAAATCGCAAAGGCGAAATCGTTTCCGTGCGTCCTAGCAGGCTGCTGAAAAACTCGAATTATTGCTAGAATACTTCGATCACAAAGAAGGAGCGAGTGATGCGAGGCCGAAAAGATTGTCAGACACAGATGTTTTATATGATCGATGTCGAATCTCGGATTCGATTGGATCACCCACTTCGGCCATTGAAAGTCAAAGTCGACGAGATTCTTCGATCGATGAATTCCGTGTTTGCGTCGGCCTATAGTCAAACAGGACGGCCAAGTGTTCCGCCGGAGCGGCTTCTGAAAGCGTTGCTTTTGATGGCTCTTTATTCGGTTCGAAGCGAGCGCCAGTTGTGTGAGCGTATCGACACGGATTTGCTGTTCCGGTGGTTTCTGGATCTCTCCCCAGAAGACCCCGCATTTGATCCGACGGTATTTACACATAATCGACCACGGTTAGATGAGTTTGGAATTACCGGCGTGTTCTTCGATGCGGTGGTCAAACAGGCGAAAGACGCGGGGTTGTGTAGCGATGATCATTTCAGTGTCGACGGGACGATGATTGAAAGCTTAGCATCAATGAAAAGCTTTCGTCCAAAGGATGAGGAGGAGTCGGAGTCCAGTGATTCCAATTCTTTCCAATCACGTAATCCTGACGTTGATTTCCATGGCCAAAAGCGAAGCAACGAAACGCATGCCAGCAAGACTGATCCCGAAGCCAAGTTATACCGCAAGGGGCCAGGTAAGCCTTCACAGTTAGCTTACCTTGGTCACGTTCTGAACGAAAACCGCAATGGCCTGATGATGGGTGTCTGTGTCACTGAGGCAAATGGAACGGCTGAAAAAGATGCCGCCATTGAGATGCTTGATCGCCATCAATGCAAATATCAGCAAATGCCGAAGACCGTTGGTACGGATGCTGGTTACGATTCAGGGCGGTTTCTACTGGATTTGGAGGAGCGCGGGATCGAACCTCACGTCGCGATGACCAGCACCCAACCTGCCGATCCTGACAAGGCCCGCGAAGACCGCAAAGAGAAGATCAATGCCAGATTGCGGATGAAGGCGCGTCAAGAATCTGTTGGATACCAACTCAGCCAGCGCGCTCGAAAGAAAATCGAGGAATGTTTCGGTTGGCAGAAAACGATTGCCGGCCTCGCCAAGAGTCGCTGGCTCGGAAAATGGAAACTCTCCCAATATTTTGAATTGAGTGCAGCCGCATACAACTTAATCAGGATGATAAAATTGATAGCAACATGAGATCGTAAAGGGTTTGGGGGAACCCTAAACCCGCAGAATGGCAACCTGTGGTGCCTCTGACAGAAGCACCACAGGTTGCCAGGAACCAAGAATCGAGCAAAACTTCCTCGGAAAGGAAAATCCCTGACGAAAGGAAGTCAGATTCGTCCGCTAAACATACTTTTTCAGCAGCCTGCTAGAAGAGATTAAAAAACGGTGGGAAACGAGAGAGGCGGATTCGTCGGGAAAACAAGACTTTGATGTGTTATAGCCTTTATGGCGGTAAACCCATATCGTTGCCCGGCTGTCGCTCCGCCTAACACTCAAACACTTCGGCCAGCCGATCGAACGCAGCCAACTGACAAAGGAAGCCGCCCAAGCGAGCGGCTTCCCTCAGTCCAGTCGGAAGCCCGATCACCACTCCAATGCTTCAGCAAGACGGTCGAACGCAGTCAGCTTCGCCTCGTCCGTTGTCGCGAACTTTCCTGGAAGGAAGAAAGACTCACGACCAACAGTAACACAGCAACCGAAACCTCCGAACTTCGCCCGATAAACCGTCACGCGGATGGTCTCGCCTTGGTGCTTAAACGTCAGCGTGTCGTTGCCGTTCCGCGACGTGTTCCAATTCCGCGTCAACCAACGGGATCGGCGTGCCCAAAGGTTCCGAAGTTTGGATTCCGTCGCTTTAGGATCGTAGCCGTAACAAAGTCGGGCAGCGCATTCGCAACCGACCTGCATCGAACCATCATCGGGATGCTCGATTAGATGCACGAACCGAAGGTCGTGGCGACCGCATTTTTGGCACGTGCCGGGTTCTTGCCCGGTTGTTCGCAGGTCGATTACTTTACTTGGACGCCATCGGCGTTGTAACGAAATAGGCATGATGTACCTTGCGGTTCCTGAGAGAAAAACGGTCGGGCCAGTTCACCTTCTTACCCCCTTACCTTCTTTACCTTCTTTATTTCTTACTTGGAACAACGTAAGGGGGTAAAGAAGGTAAGAGGGTAAGAAGGGAACGAGGTTATTTCCTCGGGAGCGACCACTCCCAAGGCGTTCCCGGCCCACCGGTTTTGTCCGTTCGTACGCCAAGTTCCTTCTTTGCAAACTTAATCGTCTTTTCGCACATTCTGTCTGCCCTTGCCCGTTCCCAAACGTCGGACGCAAGAACGGGACCGTCCTTTAGGAGTTCACGTAGCCACTCCTTGGCTTCGTCGCGGGCTGGTGCTCCAGTTGAATTCGGCTTCAAGGAGTCATCGGCTGTGGTGTCAATTCTGCCTTCCTCCCAGGAAATTCCGCCGTGATTGGGACCGATACGAAACGCCAAACCACCGACGTCCTCGCTTGCCAGGTTGTTTTTCACATTCGTGAAGAGACGACGATCTGGCGGTCCGCTCGGGTCTTTCGAAACCATCCAAGAGGATCTCGCAGCGGCGACGAACGCTATCGACCCCATGCCGCGATACATCGCATTTTCACCGTCGCCTTTCGACAAATGGTTAATCCCAACAATAGCGACACGGTGCCTACTCGCCAATTTCGAGAGAGGCGTCAGCAGACCACGTACATCAGAGTTACGGTGGCTGTCGATTTTTCCCAGGAACGCGGCAAATGGATCAATGGCGACGAGCAAGACCCCAGGGTGTGCAAAAAGCCAATCGTCCAGTTGAACGAGATGCGAAGACAGATTCAGAGTGCATTCCTTTTTATTGTCCAAAACGGTCGTCAAGCTATGCACGCGGGACGGGTCTCCATCAAGCATCCGAAGGCGAGGCAAAATGGTATCGTTGTCGTCATCTTCGCCGCTCACCCAAAGCACGTCTTGTCGCTTGAAAAACGGATTCGAAGCATCAGGAAAATCGCGACCAGTTGTAATTCGAGCGATCACGTCCAACATGACCCAAGTCTTGCCCAAGTTCGGATCACCACTCAAGAGCGTCAGCTTGCCACGAGGAATTCGTTGCGGCCAAGCCCATTCCAAGTCACGCGGGACTACGGAAGAAAGGCGGTGAGTGTTCAATCCATTACAGAGCGGCTTACCATCCCGCTGTTCGTTCCACCGGTCACCGTGTTTTGCCCAACTGCTGAATTCGTCCGACTCAATATCCCTATACAGACCGTCCGAATAAATCTCGCACATCCATTTCGAAATCGCATCATCGCTCAATCCAGCCGCCTTGAGCAGCGCTCTTCTTTGGGGTGAGTCGTTTCCTATGAACTCCCAGAATCTTGCAAGCGAGCGAAAATCACTTTGAGAGTCCCGTATCGGTTTGGAATGAGCACCCGTTGTCGGGTCGCCGCGATGTCGCTCGAATGCTTCGCGAAAGCGCGGGTTGGTGACGAGCTTCTGATCAGGGGTAAGGGCTTTTACGGAATCGCTCGAACTAGTTATAATAGGCTTAGGCATTGCGGTTTCTCCTTAACCCGGTCGACGTTTCGCTCCGCTAAAAGCACGTCGATCGGGTTTCTTCATTTAATTGTCCCATCGAAAATACGACGGGACCGTTTTCAAGTCTTTCAAATCGCCACGGGTGCGAACCGACCTATCTCGCGATTTCACCGTCCTCCCTTTCGCGAACCTTTTCGTTCGTCACTTTGTCTCGTTTGGGAGAAGGGGATGCAGTAGGTCTCATGACGGGTAAGGTTCAAGTCCGTCTGGTCCCATTGGAAATGATGCGCTGGTCGTTTAGCGGCAAGGACTCCGCACCCCGGGCACCGCCGTCTTCGGTGGTCGGCGGCAACGTGGGTTCGAGTCCCACCCGGTGCATTTTAATGCGCGATGAAGTCCATTTTCCAGAAGTGGTCGTTCGCGCGTTGAAGAAAGTTCTTTAACAATTCGGCCAGAAATTCAAGCACCCATGACGTAGCGGTAGCGTACTGTCTCGCCAAGGCGGAGGACCCATTCATCCGTTATAGGAAGGGTGAATGGGTGCCCGGTTCAATTCCCGCTGGGTGCTTTTCGTTCGCGTGGACGGTCTGTCGTGACAACGACGGTCGATCCGTGGTGAACGATAATCAGCGTGTGGGAAAGTTTGGGAATCCGCGTGCCTTGGGAGCATGAGATCGTCGGTTCAAATCCGACCACGCTGACTGACTCCCGTTGCGGGGTAGTTTCTGCTGGTAGAAATCCGTGGCTTTGAATCCGGTGAAATGGCTATCGCCTTCTGCCTTCATCTGGCCTATTCGGCCAGCGGCTTCAGTTGATGGTTCGATTCCTGCCCCCGCATTTCGTGAACTTCTCGATCGATATCGTGTCATTCAACTAGTCGTTTGAATCGGTCCTGTAGCCCAGCGGCGAAGGCAGCTTCCTTACAAGAAGAAGAGCGGTGGTTCGAGTCCACCCAGGACCACTTTGATGATATGCCCAGGTACGCCAACTGGTGAGCGACTCGACTTAAGATCGAGTGTTTGCAGGTTCAAATCCCGCTCTGGGCACTTTTAACGCGCGATCAGGATGGGTTATGCAATCGGCGCTGAATGCGCGTTGGAGGGTACATCAAATTAGCAACGCGGAGTCGACGCTGATTTCTAATCCCATCGTGATCGCGCATTAAAAAGTCCTCGCGGAGCAGCCTGGAATGCTCGCCACCCTGTCACGGTGGAGACGTGGGTTCAAATCCCATCGAGGACGCTACGCCTGCGGCGAGAGAGTAGTTGGTTGTGAGTAGAAAGTAGACCGAATTAATTCTTATCTACTTACTACTTACTCATGTCTACTCTCTCGCCAAAGGTGCGGCACGGTACGCAATCTGGCAAAGCGGCGAATGCGACCACCGAAGACGGCGGTGCCCGACTGGCTTTCATAAGGCCGGGATGCCCGGATCGTTACCGGGGTCTGCAACTTTTACGGAAGGTAGCCGGATAAGGCTTGCCGGGCCGGTTTGCTAAACCGTGCGGTCTTCGGGCCGTGAGGGTTCGAATCCCTTGCCTTCCGCTTACTGTTGGCCTCGATGGTGAAATGGAAATCATGCTCCGCTTCTAACGTGAGAGCTAGGTCCGCCGCCGACCGAAAGGGAGGATGAAGGCGGGCCGCGGTCGTCCGCTTGGCAAGTCCTGGTCGAGGCATTGAAGTAATTACGGAAGGGCAACCCGAATGGCGACGGGAACCGGTTGGAAGCCGGTCGAGCATTTTTACAACTGCCTTGCGGGTTCAACTCCCGCTCCTTCCGCTTAAGCGCGCGAACCTTTATGTACGAACACGCCTCTCAGTCCGTTGAACGATTAAAACCAATTCCTATTTCATGCAGAAAGGAGGGGAGTCATGCGAACGCATTATCTCACAAACCAAAGACTATTGAATCGGTCCCGCGGATGGTCCACGGTGGCCAACACATTCTGATGTGGTTCCTTCGGGGACTCACGTCGCCTCCTTACAGGGTCATGTTTTATGGACGTGAATATCCTTCAACGGCAATTCGCCCGCATTGGTGCTCGTGCTCAAGTGCGATGGCTGGCTGGTCAACGAATTCGTGGTTCTGTCGCGTTGGATATTATCAACGATCGAGTCGGCGAGTTGTTCGACATTCGAGTGTCGAAGGACGATCCGGCCGATTTAGAAGTTCTCCACGCAGAACCTCGTCAGCGGCATCTGCTGTTGATGTCTCGATCGGACTCTAACGAAAAGCACAAGTTTCTATGCGGACATGACGAACGCCATTGGTTCGTCGCCGCCGTTCCAGAAAATCGTGCGGTCTCGACAGTCCGAACGGCATTCGAAGCTCTCAAACCATCGGAAGTCGTCGGACGCCAATTGCAGATGCAGGTCCGACCGAAGAACTGGAATCGTCGGCGCAATGAAGCGTTCATTCGCCAGGGAGAATGGTTCTTCGTGCCTGAACCGCATTTGATTGTCAACACAAAGCTCGTTCTGACGAACGAACCTTTGCGACGCGGTGGCGGAAAACCACATATGGTGGAGTTCCTCACCCGCTCTGGCGGAGAAGTCGTCTATACCTGTTCGAAGAAGCCAAACGGTTTGACACAAGCGGAATTCAATTCGTTTTTGTCTCGCAAGCCTGAAGCAAAGAACTGGCATTGGACGACGATGCGTCGAAATCCATCGGTGTATGTGAAGGGCCGAATCCGACATGCTGACCATGCCACAATCGAGTTGCGCGAATGGCATCGGGTGCTGATGAATACGGAATCGCAGGCAGCCGCCATGCGGCACGTAGCATTCCTGGATTAAAAACCGGTCCGTTGTTCGCGGAGGCGCAGTGAAAACTGCGCCTCCCAATTTGGTGTTCGTGGTGTAGTGGTTTCTGCATGTCGGCCTGTGAAGCCGAAGCGACCACCCAAAGGGCGGTGCCCGGGTTCGATCCCGTTCGAACACCCTATTGAAAAGGAGAAGATCGTGGTGGCAATGTTGAGTCGACAAACGCTTGTTCTGAATCGGAACTGGCAACCAGTGGGCGTGGCAACGGTGGCACGTTCACTGACGCTAGTGGCTTCAGAACGGGCGCGGATTGTCGATCCAGCCGACTTCCAGCAGTACACCTGGGCCGATTGGTCGAAGCTGATCCCACAAGACGATGAACTGTTCGTGCAATCGGTGACGTTTCGAATTCGAGTGCCAGAGGTGATCACGTTGACCGAGTATGACCGGGTTCCCACGAACGCAGTCACATTCAGTCGCCGGAACATCTACAAGCGTGACAGATACACTTGTCAGTACTGTGGAGGGCAGCCGGGAAGCGAAGAATTGACGCTCGACCACGTACAACCGCGATCGCGCAGTGGTACGAGCACATGGGAGAACTGCGTCTTGGCTTGCCTGGAGTGCAACATGCGAAAGGCTGACCGCACGCCGACCGAAGCACACATGCCGCTACGGAAGACGCCGGTTCGACCGACGTGGAAGCCACTCTACGCTCGGCACGATGTTCGGATTGAAAGCTGGTCCAAGTTCCTCAGCGAGGCGTACTGGACCGTGGAACTGGATGAATGATTTTTCACGCGCGATGACGAATGATTTGTGATCGAATGTCGTTCTCGCGTTGGAAGGGGAACATAAGTTTGTCTTTGGAGTGTGGTGGATGCACGCGACCCTGCGAAGGTCGTAGACCAGGTTCAACTCCTGGCAAGGGCACTGGATAAATGACGCTGTTGTCACACAGCGCGGCGGTGGCCTGCAAATCCGCATCCATTGAGTTCGACCACCGCCAGCGTCTCTTTGGATTAAATGCGTTGATCTCCATCGGAGCCGAATAAATAGCGACAACAAACCCTAAGCGGAACACACCGGGGACACTGTTTTTTTGTTTCTTCGGGACGGACTGCGACGATAAACGAAGGATGAAGGCGGAAGGATAAGAGATACCGAGTCACGTTTTTCGTTTGTCGGCGGCAAAGCCGTGTTCCTGGGGTCCCGGTGTTGATTGCGGGTTTAGGAGATTTCAGCATTCTTTGAGACGACACCGTCCAACCATCATGTTCTGGAATCCCTCAGGATTCAAGACAATTTCGGTCGCCATATCCGGTGGTGCCGCGTTCGCTCAACTGACCGACTAATGGCTTGCGGTCCCACCGGGACATATTCAAATACCGGGACTAATTATCGATAGAAAATTGTTACCCGTGTTGTGTTGTACTTGCTGAATTAGGCTCGGGCTGAAGCCTAATCTACGGGGATTTTGCTGCTTGGGGGTATTAAATGAGATACAGGCCAAAGCATCCGGGGGTTGACACCGCCCGGCTCGCCTGGGGAATCGAAACAGAAGATCCCTCGCTGGCGCGTCGGGCTGGCGTGAGTGTGGATTGCTCGGGCTGAAGCCCAAGCGACGGTGCTTGGGGGAGACTGCCTTTTTCAAGAACGCGTGCGCTCAATCCTTCCGCTGTTCATCGCCACGGTTCAGCCGGGAGTGTTCCGGCAAATGCGATTTCAGCTCGAAAACCTGCATCTGCATGGCTTTTAATTCTTTCAAAACTTCGACACGACTGCGATTGATGAAATGTTTGATGAGTTCCACTGCACCTGCAATCAATAGGGTAAATCCAAACGCCAGTATCGAAATCTCTGGCTGGACCTGATTTCGATAACCCGTAACCACCAACGCGGCTGTCATAAAAAGCGTCGCGTAAATCCAGAGAATTCCCGTGCCCCACTTTTCTCGACGGAATCCGACTTCGAGTTGATTCAACATTGCTTGGTTCTCCTTTTCATACTTGAGACGCCGTTCGCGAGTCGGCTCATTCTGAGCCAGTAATTGCTCGCGAATCTTGTTTGGCGATTCACTCATGGTTCATACCTTTCAGTTGTTCACGCAGCGCCTGGCGTGCGTGATACAACCGCGACTTAACGGTTCCCTCGGGAACACCAACGATTCCGGCCACTTCGGCAATCGACAAATCTTCGATGAAATACAACGTCAGGACTTCCCGCAGTCTCAGATCTAATTGATCAAGAGCCTGATGAACCGCCGCGATTTCTTCGGTGCTAAAAGTTGCTTGGTAATCCGTTTCCTCAGGATGTTCTTCAGCGTATTCACGTTCGATTCGTCGAAGAGAATCCCGCTTCCGCAGATGATCAACAGCCAGTCCATGCGCGATGCCATACAGCCATGCGCGTAGCTGCTCAGGATTCTGCAATCGCTTGATCTGCCGAAATGCACGAATCCAGACGAGTTGAAGCACATCCCAGGCGGCATCCTGATCGCCGATCATCTTCGTTACAAAATACGCCAACGGCCGTTCGAACTCAGCGACCAGCTCACGAAACGCCAGTGGCTCCCCGAGTTGACATCTCAGAGCCAGCCATGCATCGCGAGTTTTTTGTGGTTCGACGTCCATTTGCCAGTCAGCCGAAGCTGATTCCGTTTCGGTTCACTCTTTTTTTGGCTTTTATGCGTCAATTCCAGCAATTTCCATTCAGCGAGTTCTTTCCTCCTACTTTTCAACCAGTTTCGTTACAGTTGTCGCCAAGAGCAAGTCCTCATTGTTTTAAGGGAAACAGAATCGTAATATAGGGGCAAATTCTGAGGAATTCAGAGGTTTGCTAAACTCCGCACTTGTTCGTTTCCCGTCCAACGGATCAGGATCGGTTAATCGGCGATGTCGTCAATACGTGAGAAACTTGGATATTCCGATTCGGAGACATTTATTGGCCCTGAGCAACTTAACCGATTGCCAGCCAATGAGTTGGTGTTTGCACTTCGGCGCGCGGCGACAAAATGTGAATCGATGCCTTCGGATTCAGGCCAAACTCGTTTCGATGGTGCATACGTTCTTCAACGTGAACCGCATTCTCCAGCCGTCCCGATTGTCTACTTAGTAAGTGTAGGATCAGAAGCTGCTGCACGTCGTGTTCATCAAATCGTTTGGAACCAAAACCAAACGCCGTTTTTGATTGTCGAATCGCCGTCGACAGTCCGTGTTTATGCTGGGTTTTCCTTCAATGGTCAACAGGACGAGTCACTCTTAAATGTGGTCAAAGGGACTGCGGACCTGCTAGAAAAATTGGCCGCATTTCGTGCTGAGTCGATCGACGATGGTACTTTGTGGAAGCAATGGGCACATGCGGCTGATCCTTCCAAACGAGTCAGCGAGACACTGCTTCGAGATCTTAAAACGTTAGATCAGCGGCTCCAAACACAGGTGGGAATGGACCGAGCGGCATCACACGGTCTGATTGGCAAGTTTGTCTATTTGAATTATCTGCGTCATCGTGGAATTCTTTCCGACAAAAAATTGACTAAATGGGAGATCAATCCCGACCACCTCTTTTCCCGCAACGCAACCCTAAAAGCCTTTCATCGAGTCAATGACGAACTCCAGGACTGGTTAAATGGTTCCGTTTTTTCACTGGGTGAAGAAGCTGTCGCAAAAATCACTGCGGAACAGTTGAAACTTGTTGCACGTGTTTTTGCCGGCGAATCGCCGATTGGGATGAACGAGATTCAGTTGAGCCTTTTTTCGTCCTATGATTTTTCACACATTCCGATCGAAACACTTTCGTGTGTCTACGAGCAATTTCTGCACGATATTAAGCCAGACGGCGGAAGCTCACGCGGTAAAATGCTTGGTGCCTATTACACGCCACTCGCCTTAGCCGATTACGTGCTTTCGGAAATGGACCGTCGGCAACCATTAACCCCCGGCATGACCGTACTCGATCCAGCATGCGGATCAGGTGCGTTCCTGGTGCAGTGCTATCGAAGGCTGATTGAACGTCGACTGAGCATCCCAGGTCCGAAATTGCGAGCGGTGGAACTTCGAGATTTGTTGACCGAGCACATATTTGGTATCGATCGTGACGAAGACGCCTGCCGCGTTGCGGAACTCAGCCTGATTATGACTCTGCTCGATTACATTGAACCTCCCGATTTGGAACACACGAATTTCAAGCTACCTTCGTTGCGGGATCAGAATATCGTCCAAGGGGATTTTTTTGATCAATCAGGACCCGCCCATAAATTGCTTTCCGAACGAAAGTTCGACTGGATTGTTGGCAACCCACCTTGGTCCGAAGTTAAGAAGATACCCGCGCCCGATCATGAGCACTTTTTCGCACATCAATGGATGTTGACACATAAGAAGACTCATCCGACTAGCGGTAACCAAATTGCAGAAGCGTTTTTATGGAAAACCGGGGAACATCTAGTCAAGGATGGCATTTGTAGCCTCGTCGTATTGGCGATGACATGGTTCAAGAAGGAAGGAACGACGTTTCGTAAACGATTTTTCTCCGAACGCCGTGTCTGGTGTCTCGCCAACTTCGCAAACTTAGCATACGTCTTATTCGCTGGACGAAGTGAACGGCCTGCATCTGTCGTTTTCTTCGAGAACGCGACGCCGGACCAAGATCATATGATTCTGACTTTTGCCCCGTTTGTTGCCGAACAGGTCGCCAACCGGCCGCAGAAACCCAATCATCGCCTCGACACATGGAACATTATTGTAAGCGGGGCTGAAGTTCGGGAAATCGAACAAGCTTCTGCGATTCAAGGCGATTCTCTGACATGGAAAATCGCCATGTGGGGAACATCGCGCGACAGGAAGTTGCTTCAACGACTTACAAATAGTTTTGATAGTCTCGAGAGTTTTGCGGAGTCAAACGGGCTATTCCATAATGAAGGTCCACGAATCAGAAGCGGTGAGAAGACTTACAGTAAAGGGCTATTGCATTGCAAGGAACTCGTCGGAAAGAAGCGGCTCCTAACTGGGCCTCTGCGCGGACTTCGGCATATCTATGCGTTTCCGCCGAATTCGACTGAACTTATTTCGGCTCGTGACGCCAACCTTCCAAAGGGCGAGGAGGCGACAACGATTCGTGTATGCAGGCCGCCGCTCATT
This sequence comes from uncultured Schlesneria sp., assembly GCA_903834925.1. Lineage (GTDB taxonomy): Bacteria > Planctomycetota > Planctomycetia > Planctomycetales > Planctomycetaceae > Schlesneria. Next base: position 11,294 of record CAILLA010000165.1, on the reverse strand, counting down.
TCCGTTGATGCAGCACGACGATTCGCAGTTTTTTCGGACGTTTTTCTTGCAACACCGGCACCAAATATCGGTATCGCCGGGCCGTCGGACAAGTCTGAGATTTTGCGTGCATTAAGTCTATATTTAAGTTCTGACTTTTGTCGATATGACCAGTTCTTCCGATCTAAACAATGGGGAGTGGATGCCAGTCGTGGTGAAGTAACTTCGCTACGAGAACTACCCATCCCACTCAGTGACTTGTCTTCAGGAGAATTGAATGAATGGTGCGCTCTCCAAAAGGCGTTGGCTGATAAAACCAACGGGAACATTGTAGAATCTGAATTCGCCTTCGGGGCAACACATCCAATCTCGCCTCTAATCACCGAATTAAACAATCGCGTCTTCGATATTCTCAGGCTTCGCAAAGTCGAACGTTGGCTTGTCGAAGATTTCATTCAATTCAGTTTAGATTTGAACAAAGGCAAAGTGACCAGCGAAGTGATGCGAACGGTGACCCCGGACGAGCGGCAACGTTACCTGATTGCGCTGCGCGAGTGTCTTGACGGCTTTCTTACGGAAGGACGTGGGCTGAGTCATAAATTAGAGATTTTGGCCGACGATCGACACGCAATGCTGTCCGTGACGCTGGTTAGATCGCTGATCCCCATCGAACCGGTCGTTTTTAAGGCTGACGATCCTGCGTCTCGCAACCTGAAAACCATTCGAGACAGACTTCGTGCAAAGCACAGTCAGTGGATTTATTTCGATCGAAATTTGAAGGTCTATGATCCAGCGAAAAGTGTTCTTTATCAATTCAAACCGCTGCAACTCCTTCATTGGACGCGCCGCCAAGCCGTTCTCGATGCTGATGACATCATCGCCGAAACGCTATCCGTGGGTGGTGTATAATGAGTTCCAACACCCCCGGTTCGACCGAGGCGGAATCGATGCATCACGTTTATGCCGAACAACTTCGTCGGCATGCAGTGGACCTGATTTGGTTGGGTTACGGGCGATTGAATTCGAGGTCGCTTGCTTCGGCTGACGAGGACGACATCACAGGCGAGTTGGTCCGGGAAATGAAATCTGTTGCGCAAGATCCATCGTCTCCTGATTGGGTTGATCGATACGAAGTTCATGAGCAGATCCAACAAAACGTGCATGGAAAACGAGGCAAGCATCGGCCCAGAATGGATATCGAGATCGAGTGCCACCGACGCGGACCACGGCCACGACTCGGTTTTGAAGCAAAGCGACTCGGTCGTGGGACCTCTGTCGGCGGTTATCTAGGCCAAGAGGGACTCGGAGCATTCCTTGACGGGCATTACCCGACAACGCATGGCGACGCGGGAATGTTGGGTTATATTCAAGACAAAACACGAGCTCATTGGTCCAAGCAAATAGCGAATGGCTTATCCAGCGACTTGGCAAGGTTTCGCATCGTCGCCAACGAAAATTGGGAAACAACATTGAATTCCGCACCTTGCTGTTGCACGTCTCATAACAGTGCGAACGGGAAACCACTATTTGTGATCCACGTATTGTTGGCGTTCACATAGCCACGACCAGTTCGCACGTCCGTAACATCAATCGGTTCAAAATGATCGTTGTTTTGAGTGCCGACTCATCGACTCAACGGAAATTTCGTCGGCAACGGTGCGTCGAGGGTGTCCTTGTTTGGTTGGAATCCGTCACCGTTGATGTCCACGAAAATCGGATTCGTCATCGCGGCGGGTTGTGACTTGCCATATTCCGATCCGTAGATCGAGACGAGGTTTCCCGCCGAATTACCTGTGGCGACGATGATGTGTGCGTCCGATTTCAATTCAAGATCAAGCGTTCGATCGAATTTCACGACCCCGCCTCGAAAGGCGTCCGGTGTTTTTTCTCGTGAGTAATTGTGCGGTTCGTGAATACGCCCGTTGACCAGCACGAAGACGCGATTGATGTCCAGCCAGTTCGGACATTGTACACGGACCTTCAGCGAGACCTTGCCAGACATTGCTTTCAGATCTTGTCCCGCGACGTGAACTTCGGATTTGCCTGATTCCTGAGCGGTGACTTCAAGGTAGGGGCCGTTCGACATGACTAATCGGCCACGCTCGGCGGCACGCACCATTTCCATCGCATCAATCTTGGCTGGGTCATCCGTCGACGACTGGATCCAATTCCTCAGCCACCCCGATCCGTGGTAGTTGTAGTGCGCGTCGGTGTTTACAACGCCATAAATCCGAAAACCCTGGTTCAGCAGTTGCAGCCAGTTGAAGATCGTGTTGTGGTATTGCTTTCCGTCAAGCTCGGTGAACGGGCCGAGATTCAGCACTCGGTCGATCGGATGAATTTCAATAACGTCCATAAATGGAAATGCTCGTTCGAAACCGCTGTCCGGTTTGCCATCCCCGTCTTTGTCGTAAAACATCCAGCCGATATCGGGATGATTGACCTGAATTAACTTTTCGCTTCGGTCGTCATGCAGAGCCAATCGCTCGATCTGTGTTTCCAGGTCAGGTCCAGCGACGGGACCTCCACCGTCTTGCGTTCGGGGAGTCAGTTTCATCGGGAATGCATTTTGATGGTTTAAAGGGAGGGGGATACCCGTCATTTCAATCCCTGACACGGTCGCCATCTGTGATCGGAGACCCAATCGGTCGATGTGCGGTTGATACGTGCTGACCCGGTTATGTTCGGTACAAGGAGCGAACTCGATTTGTTCCGCCGCCAGATTCAGGACTCGGCCAAGCTGACTTGACGTGTTGTCGCCGGACGGACTGCTGTGGCTGTGAAAGTCGCTGCTGACCCAACCAGGTGTTTCGACAGTCCGAATCAATTTTGCGATAAGCGGTATCGTTTCACCGGGAGGAACGGTGACTTCGGTAAAGACGGCGTCGAACTCGGGGCCATGGCTGATCGTCACAGCGTATTTGCCCGGCGGAATTGTTCGGTGAAATTTCCCGCTGGCGGTATAGACGAGATTTCGAACCGAGAATTCGGCGGTCTCAGGCCCAAAGTCCAACTTGGAATCGTTATCCAGCGGCTTGAATTCGACTTTGCAGGGAATTAAGCGACCGTCGCCGTCCGTGATCGTTCCCGAGACAACTCCAGGATCAAAATCGACCGTCAGCACTTGTGGGCCAAGACTGATTGGTACTGCGAGGTTCGTGGCAATCTTTCTCCCGTACGCATAAACATCGGCGGTTAAATTTTCGTTCGGAAGTACGACCAAAGCCGTTCCTTCGGCATCCGTGCGCACGGTTCCATAAGATATCCCCGCTTTTTTTATTTCGATCAAGGTTTTAGGAAGTGCTCGATGTTTTTTGTTTCTGAGCGCAATTGACACTTCCGTCGACTTCGATGGGGCCAGGTTCTCCGCAATCGCATTCACGGCGACAAGATTCGCTCCAGGATAGAAACGACGCTTCAGCTGATACGACTTGCCCGGTTCCAACGTGATCTTTGATGAGCCTTCGCTGTTTTCATAGCGAATCGATGTGACCTTCGCGTCGCTGGTCAGCTGCAGTTTGTATCCTTCGGCATCAAGGCCATACGCTTGAGCCCAGTAACGGTCTTCAAGCCAAAACCGATCGACTGTTCCGTTGGGAGTACGGGACATTTCTTCCTTGCCGCCGTCGGCTCGCAAATCGTCTTCCAGTGTGATCGACTGTGCTTGCGATGTACGGTTTGTAAATGTGGTCGTCACGGTCAAGAATCGATCGGCCGGACTCAATTCGTAGACCACAACAGCTTCGGGACGTTCGTCACTTCCATCGGCTTTGACTGCAACAGCAACGGATTTCTGCGATGCAATCGGTGCTTCCGTCGAAAGATTGTTGCCATTGTGATCCAGCGCCGTCAGGGTCCGGTACGGAAACGTTTTCTTTCCCGGATAAAAGACAGCAAGCTGGTCATTTGGCAACGATAACACGGTGAAATCAATGATCGCACCCGCCACATCGCGAACGGTCATATTGGCGTGTCGCGTCGCCAGTGGCTGAGCAATCACCGCAGAGACGTAGCCGTTTTGCAAAACGACGTCACCGTAGATGGCATCGACCTCTTTACCCTCGTGTAAAAATCGATCCCAAGTGGCTTCTGTCAGCACAGCGATCTCTACAGGTTTGTCACCCGCAGTGGTTGCTTGCCTGGCGGCACTTAGTCCGACTGCAAGAGCCAACAGTACCATGGTCCCGACTACGGAGAGTAACGACTTCATCAGCATGACCCTTTGAAAGAATGAGTTGGATCGGTCGAAGTCAAAGCGAGCGGATTCTAAAAGCCAGCATCCAAGATTCCAAACCTACGGAGTACAATTTCCGGGAAGCCCATTAAGCCTGTGAAGAATCACACGAGTTCTTCATTATCAGCGCAGTCAATCCATTCCAGCAAATGCCGCTGCGGACCGGCCATTGCGCCAATGTACAGATTGTTTCCATGTGTTCGGCGTGGTAGATTGAAGAGGTTCTCCTTGATGCGGTATCTCCCGATCGAGGAAACCGTTGAAATACCGACCAAACCCAGAGGATTTCAGTCGCTTATGACTGCGACGCCATCCGAGCCTTCTTCCTCGCCAAATGTGAATCTGGCTGAACCAGGAGCTCTCTTTCAGCCACCGTGGATTTTTCGAAATGGTCATATCCAGACGTTGGCGGGAACCTATCTGTTTGGGCGTACCAAAGATCGAAGCGGATTGACAACCTCCGTCGCGACCGTGGGTGAAGTCCTGGTCGATGACGGTGACCGGCTGGTGTTTCATGACGAATGTCCCGAGAATTGGAGACCGGGTGATCGAGTCGCTCTGTTATTGCATGGGCTTGCGGGATCACATGCCAGTCCCTACATGCAGCGTATCGCGAATCAATTATGTCGCGAGAACGTGAGGACGTTTCGACTGGACTGGCGCGGTTGCGGTGCAGGGATGTCGCTCGCGCGGCTACCGTATCATAGCGGTCGATCTGACGATTTGCGTGCCGTGATCACTGCCGTGCAAAACCGTTGTCCGGCGTCGCCAATCTGCCTGATCGGCTTTTCCATGGGTGGCAATGTTGCACTCAAGTTACTCGGGGAATCCAGCAAGTTCGACGGGGTCATCCGGGCCGTCGCCGTCTGCCCACCGATCGATCTTTCCGAGACGATCGAATATATCAACACTGGCCTGGCACGCTGGTACGACGCCTATTTCGCCAAGACTTGCATCCGCAACGTTCAACATCGCCAACTCGTCAGACCCGATGCCATCGTCCCCGAAGGCTGGTTTGCACGGCCGCCACGTTCGATGCGGGAATTTGACGAAACCTTTACCGCGCCGGTTTGTGGTTTCGCTTCGGCAGCAGACTACTATTCACTGTCGAGCGCCAAACAGTTTTTACCAGGAATTACAGTCCCGACATTGATTATCGCTGCACAGGATGACCCGGTGGTTCCCTTCGGTCCCTTTGCAAATGCAGCATTATCCCCGACAACGGAATTACGAGCACCCAAGCATGGCGGTCATTTGGGGTTTGTGACAGCGAATGGCCCGACATGGCTGGACCGCCAGGTGATTGATTGGACAATTTCATGATTGATCGAAAGTTTTTGTTTGTCGTCGCTGTTGGTATTTTCATTGCCGTGGTTTGCGTCCTGCGAATCAAGAATAATCATCCTCAAACTTATCGTGAGCAGGTCGAGGCCGCGACGGCAATGCGTCCAGCGGCGGGGTTTGAAGCTTTGGATTCGGACAGCCACCTGGTGCGTCTGGGGGCCTGGCTCGGTCGACATCGCATCATCGTCGTTTTCTTTGACGGTGAACGAGGAGCCGACAACGATCCTGATTTGTTGAAATTGCGAGACCGCTTTGCCGAGCTTCAAGCGAAAGACGTCAAGGTTGTTGGAGTGACCGCTTCGATTCCCCAGGTCAATCGTGCCGCCATGGAAAGAGCAGGGGGAGAATTTCCGTTTCCACTCGTTTCGGATGTCGACCCTCAGTCGCCGGAAGGAACACTTCGAATCCATCGCCACTGGGGCCGGCTTGATCCCGTCAAGGAAACGCCTCTTTCAGGGGTATTTCTGATCGATCGCAAAGGGCAAGTCGCTCACGTCGGTCCAATCCCGAAACCCTACGATAACGTCGACCAGATCTTTGAATTACTGGCGAAATGATTTGAATCCGAGACCCCAACGGCAACGCCGTGAAGGATTTGTCTTCGAGAAAACATGGGTTTCACTGAAAATCGTGCCACTGCTTGACGGCCTTGCGTCAAGCAGTGCCGAGCTGCAAACCGAATGCTGATGTCAAGCCACTGCTTCTCCGAGGACTCCGAAGCAGTGGTACATGAAAATGAAGCCCAAACAAAAATCTTTCACGGCGTTGCTCCGAAAACCTGGTTTTCTTCATGCTGTTCTTGCCAGAAAACCGACCAGTTGGTATAGTTAAGCAATACCAACTGGTCGGTGTTGTTTTACGCGGCGAGGAGGCGGTGACAAATGGCGAAGCGCAAACCAGAAGAATCAGCCCGTGAGCCGATTCTTGAGGCGGCGATTCGGGTCGCGTCTCGGGATGGATTATTGTCGATGACACTCGACAACGTCGCCCGTGAGGCGGGCGTCAGCAAGGGAGGATTGATTTATCATTTCGCCTCGAAAGATGAACTCGTCCGTAGTTTGATCGCACATTTTGCCCTGCACGTCGAACAGACGCTGAATGCGAAGGTCGCAGTCGATCCTCAGCCAAATGGACGATGGGTCAGGGCGCTGTTGGATAGCTGTGTGATACCCGCAGAGAATGCCGATCAGGCCGAGTCCAACCCTTTGTTGGCGATGAGCGGCATGGGAAAGTTTCATGCATCGCTACTTGCCGCTGTCGCAGTCAACCCGACATTGCTTGAACCGCTGCGAGCGTTCGGGAAACAAATGAGGGATCGGATTCAGGCTGAGGACCCGCAGGCTTTAGAACAGTTACTCTTGTGGTTGGCGATCGATGGATTATTTGTCTGGGGTTTGTTTGGTCTGATTTCTCCCACCGATCCGTTACGGCAGGAACTGCTGGGTCGTATTCGTGAGAAGACGCTGCAATCCGTTGACGCTCCCACACCGAAGAAACGTTCCACAAAGGGAGCCACGAAGCGTTCCGTTGCGAAGAAAAGAGGTATCCAATGAGCACAAGCAGGCTCAACTCCAGTGCGACACGAAAGGGATCTCGCTTCAAAATTCGATGCCTGTGGGTCGCTGCAGTGCTCATGGTTGTGATCGGCGGCACGGCTTTGGCCATCTATCAGGCTGATCGAACCGATCGCTTATCAGAGACTTCGATCCGAGGTTCCGTCATTCCCGCCAAGGTCCATTCGCTCGGGCGTTTAGAGCCACAATCGCGAGTGATTCGTCTGTCGAGTCCCACCGCTGCCGAGGGTTCCCGGATTGAACAGCTGACTGTTCAGGAAGGGGATTCACTACAGGAAACCCAGGTGGTGGCTGTGCTGGATACTCATGACCGGCGCAAGAGCGCGCTCGACGAAGCCGAGGCGCGAGTTCGGGTGGCACAGGCGAAGTTGTCTCAAATCAAGGCGGGTGCCAAACCCGGCGACATTGTTGCACAGCAATCCGTGGTCAATCGGTGTCGATTCGTTTTGAAGAATGCCGAAGCCGAACTGGAACGGTTCCGCAAACTGGCTGCTTCGAAAACCGTCTCTGAATCAGATTTCCAACAACGTGAGCTTCAGGTCGAACGCTCACAGCAAGATCTCGAACAGGCACAAGCCACATTAGAAAGTCTGCAGGAAGTTCGTCAGGTCGACATCGATTTGCAACAACAAGAGATTGAAAGTGCGATTGCAACGGCCGCAAGAGCGCGAGCCGATTTGGGCGCGACGTTGATTAAGACGCCGATCGCCGGTCACGTTCTGAGAATCCACACCAGAGCAGGTGAGCGTGTCAGCGACAAGGGGGTCATGGAAATTGGTCAAATCGACGTGATGTACGTCGTCGCCGAAGTTTACGAGGCGGATATCTCGCGAATCCGTATCGGCCAGTCGGCCCAGGCAAAGCTGACCGGTTCGACAATATCGGTCGCAGGCAAGGTGGAAGAAATCGGTCTGATTGTCGGACGAAAGGACGTTTTGAACAACGATCCTGTCAGCGACACAGATGCACGTGTCGTTGAAGTACGAGTCCGGCTTAACAGCTCTGACAGCAGTCGCGTCTCGGGCTTATCCAACGCACGTTGTGAAATCACTTTTGACGGTATTGCCGCATTGCAAACGTCTGAGTGAGTCAGTTTCATGCCATAGCTAGTGATTTATCAAACTTCAAAATGAGGATTCTGTGCCACTGCATCTGAGTCTTCGAAGACGCAGTGTCCTCGCCTTCTATCGGTCAAAGAGCACTGCGTGACCGAAGACGGTCATGCAGTGGCACCCTAATCTAGAAGACTGATAAGGCGATAGATTTGGCTCGATGTTTGGACGGGTTCCATCAAGTTGAATGATGATCCCACTATTGAAAACACATGATTTCAAACGTGAAGGAAACGGGTTATGCGGTCCAGTTGGCAAGTTGCCTGGAAGCAGCTCAGCCACAGTAAAGTCAAGCTGATCGTTGCAACAGCTGGCGTCGTTGTTGCGGTGCTACTCATGCTTGTGCAACTCGGCTTTCTCAATGCTGCTTACGACTCGTCGTTAGCCGTGCCCAAACGGATTACGGCGGATCTTGTGGTTCTCAGCCCACAATCGCCAACCTTCGCAACCCCAACCCAATTTGCGCGGCGACTGCTTTATCGACTTCCCGCTCATCCTGCGGTCGCCGATGTCCAATCCATTTATCTGGGAACGGGTCGCTGGAAAAACCCCTGGGACAAATCCGAACGCCAAATTCTGGTGTATGGGCTCGGGGCTGGCGAAAACATGTTGCAGATTCCCGGCTTTGCAGATGCCGTTGACCAGTTGCAACAGCCGGACGTCGGTCTGTTTGATCGACGTTCCAGGCCAACATTCGGCCCGGTTTCCGACGCTCTTTCAAAAGGGGAACGAGTCGATGTCGAAGTCAATCGCAGGAAGATTACAATTGCAGCCTGTACCGAAATCGGTGTGACCCTGGGTGTCGATGGAAACTTGTTTGTGACCGATACAAATTTCCTTCGTTTGTTCCCAAGGATTCCCGGAAGCATCGATTTGGGATTAATCAGGCTCAAACCCAATGTTGACCCTGCTAAAGCCCGAGACGAACTGGTCCGCTGGTGCGGCACGGATTTGCGAATTCTGACGAAGGCAGAATTCATTGCCTTTGAAAAACATTTTCTCGACACCGGTGCGCCAATCAATTTCATTTTTGGCCTGGGGACTGCTGTCGGTTTCTTCATCGGGTTCGTGATCGTTTATCAGATTCTCTACACCGAGGTTTCGACTCATCTGCCACAGTTCGCGACGCTCAAGGCAATCGGCTTTACTGACAATTACCTGTTACGACTGGTGATCCAGGAATCGCTGATCCTGGCGGTTTTGGGTTACCTGCCAGGCACGTTGCTGTCATGGTGCGTTTATCAGATTGCCGCTCGTGAGACTCAGCTTCCCATGGCATTAACAATGTTCCGGCTCACTTCTGTTCTCGCGCTGACAATTACGATGTGTATTTTCTCGGCAGCCATGGCCATGCGAAAACTACGTGCTGCGGACCCGGCCGACATCTTCTAAGACGGTTAAGTCATGAATGATTCCATCGATACTGCTGCCGAACCAATTGTTAACGTCAAACATTTGGCGTTCTCGTTCGGTGAGGGTGACCTTTGCAAGCAGATCTTATTCGATATCAATTTCAATGTTTTTCCCGGTGAAATTGTATTGCTCACAGGCCCATCGGGCAGCGGCAAGACAACGATCCTGACGCTGGTCGGTGGTCTTCGTCATGTAAAAACTGGTGAATTAAAAGTCTTGGGTACGGATTTCCGCGACGCGAGTGTCATGGATCTCGTCAGAACGCGACGCCAGATCGGGTTTATCTTCCAGGCCCATAACCTGTTGGACTTTCTTTCAGCAAGAGACAACGTCGCAATGGCAATGCAGCTACATCCGGAAGTCACGGGAACAGAGTCGCGAGAACGAGTGAGTGAGCTTCTGGAAATGGTCGGACTAAAGGACAGAATGGATTATTATCCCGCCAAGCTATCTGGAGGCCAGCGGCAACGCGTGGCGATTGCGCGAGCCCTGGTCGGGAGGCCGCAACTCGTTTTGGCGGACGAGCCTACAGCCGCGCTCGACAGTCATTCGGGCCGTGAAGTCGTTGAACTTCTGCAACGTCTGGCGACGGATCACGGAGCTGCAATCCTGATGGTGACTCACGACAACCGCGTACTGAACGTAGCCGACCGGATCATCGAAATGGAGGACGGTCGAATCAAGCAACCATTGAATTCTCCTTAAAATCACGTTTCGGTCAACAACCAACAACTTTGCAAATCGGACGAGCTTAAGGGGTTCGCGGTGTTCGATAAGCTTCAGATAGTGTCGGTCTGTCCGAAAACCGAAAACGCCAAAATTGAAACCGAGGATCACATGCATCAAGTCACGTACACCTTCGTCGACGCCGATCATGTGAAAGCTGATTGGGTACTCAATCAAGCTGGCAAATCTGATAACACGCATTCATTCGAACTAGCAACGCAGAACATACGCCAGCACTGAGGGTTTGACAGGGACATAGATTTGCTGTCGAATCGTATCACGTTCAATTCGATTGAGGATTCACTCACAGGGACTCGACCATGGCCACTTGCCCCAGCTGTGCGGAAGATATTTCTGCAAAAGATAACTTTTGTCCCTTTTGCGGTCAGAGTCTGAAGCAGGGGAAACGCCGCACTCTCGAAGCGCCAACGGAAACGCGAGCGAAGTCGAGTGGTGGCTCAAGCAGCTCGACGATGGCCATTATCGCGGTCGCTGCGTGCCTCGTCATGTTTTGCGGGATCGGCATGCTGACCGCATTGCTGTTGCCTGCCGTGCAACAGGCTCGCGAGGCGGCTCGCCGAACACAGTGCAAAAACAATCTCAAGCAGATTGGACTTGCAATGCACAATTACCACGACACTTTCCAACTATTTCCGGCTGCACATTTGAATGGCCTCCAGGGCGAGCCGAAACTGAGTTGGCGAGTTTCTGTCCTGCCATACCTCGGCGAGGCGGGAAAATATAACGCCTATCAATTTAACGATACATGGGAGAGTGAACGACACTGATTGCGAATCCTGAGTGTTAAATAGCGTGCTTTGCGTAAGTGCGGTACCCAGGCTGGGTCTGAGATCGATTTCTCCAAAACTCGTCCATTGGTTTTGTGTCGCTGATTTCATCGGCGACGAGTTG
>CAILLA010000164.1 GCA_903834925.1 uncultured Schlesneria sp. | reverse complement strand
TTGATACGTAATATCTCTGATCTCACTGCCTCACGCCCCGCGACTCGACCTTTGTCGTCATCAATGTGATCAGCTTTAGGAGGCTCCCCCATAAAAAAACGGTCACATGCCACTAATTGTAGTTGATATTCCCCTGGATCCAATGAGATTTCAGAATCACAATTCGAAGTTGCGTCAGTTGTCCGTAGGACATGCACGAAACGCCCTCTCATTTCACCTTGCCGCAACTTCGTCCCAAATAGATCGTCAGCCGACGGGCGAATGGTGCTCCCTGACGGATAAGAAAGGACAAATTGCCCATTCACATCATAAACCACCAATGCGATGTTCCTCGGAAAGGAATATCGCGTGAACGGATTCAGGAGCGGGTGATTGGAGCCGTTTACGTTTTCAACGCCGCATAAAAGTCGCATCCTACCCCGTGTCATACCCCCGCCGTCGGCAGCGCCTAATACCAGTCGGTGACGCCGCGATGCGGCTGTGTAACCCTTCACATCCGACGGTTTACGAATCTCCCGTCGCGTTATTGTCCAATCATCATAAGTGCCGCCGAGCGGTCCAACGCCAGCTTCTTGACATTGAGCGTTTATCGTCATTGAAATTTGCAGCGACAACAAGATTATTGTCGAAAGCAATCCCGTGATTCGAGGTCGATTCATGGTCCCTCCTTGGATAATTGTGCCTCGTTAACGCTAATTTGGAAAATGCCGACTCGCCTTAGCACCGACCACTGCTCGGCTGTCCACAATTTATTTTTTTGGGTTGTTCGGGTCGTTAATCGCGAATTCCGGCGGATAATCTGAATTATCAGCGATATTGCCAGCGTAGTATACAGGATGATCCATCAATTCCAGGCCGACTTTTTCGAAGTGTCTCTGTTCTCTTTTTCCAGGAAATTGTCCCGAGAAAATTGAGATCGCATCGGCCCGCCCCCAATCCCAATACTATTTGCTGAGGCATCGTGCGCGCTCCGTCTTTGAAGCGTCCACAATTCATTTATCAGACGGGTTACTGTCTTCTTCCGGAAGTACCGACGGGAACGGATCTGGAATCCGTTTTAAATCGACCGTGACATCAAAACGTTGGCCGCAACGCTCAAGCGTCAATTTGAGTTTCGAGTCAGGGACCATACAAAGGATTTGAATTTCTGTGAGAGTAAACTGATTCACAGGTCTGTCATTTACTCTTATTACCAGATCGTCGTTCTGGATTTCTGATTGATGCTCGGACTCCGCTACGCCGGTAACGACAATCGACCCATTGCGACCTTTGACACCGAAACCGGTCAATGTTCGAAGCTCTGGTAAATACGTGGACCGGCTTCGGTACAGATATAACCTACGATTGACGAAATCAAATTCAGACACAAATCGCTGAAGGAAAGCCATTCCAATGGAATTACTGCGAGTTTCGTCAACATTCAAATTCGAGAATTGGTAAGATCCGATTGTCAGGCGGCTAAGTATCCCGCGCCGCTGCTTTGACTCGCCGCCGACATCGGTAATGCTCACATCCGGTCTCAATACGATTTGCTTTGACTTGAGCAACCGGGCAAAAAGCGGCGGTTCCAGGGTCACGGTGCCGTTTGAACCAGTGTCGACCATGAACGAATGAAAGCCTTCATCAGCAATCTGCACCCGAACCGACGGCGCTCCCGTATTGAGAAAAGTAAGCCGCTCGGATTTTTCGGATGGGTTGCTGGCTGCTTTGGGAAACGATGCGTAACCCGCATCGAAATCAACCCTGAGAACTTTCGACTTCAGAAAATCCATCCCGACAATACCGGTCACGTCCTTACCGAGAAAGTCTCCAAGTTGTGACAAGTCGGCGCAAGCAATCGGTCGCCCATCGCCCGAAGTAGTTGATAATTTATGTCCGACAACTAACGACGGTGACTTAAACAAGGCGATACGTTGAGTAGTTACTGAGCCAGATGCGGCTACCGTTTCAAGTGGCTTTCCAAGCCGGCGCTCGAAGCGGCGTTTGTCCAGCAACATTGTTGACGTACCGGTATCGACATAAAAAGTCTCTTCTTTCTCGAACAGTGTTACAGGGACGAAAATCAAATTGAAACGCTCTATTGGAAACCGTTCATTTTCGTTTGTCGAGGTCGTATCAGCAGCATTGTCGGCACCAGATATTGCCGAACGAAAGATTGTCGTGATGAATATGCATAAAGCTACACTCCGAGCGACTTTTATATTTCGGTTCAACATTACTTATTACCATTCCATTGGTTAATATATTTACTATTCTGTTCGCTACTACGGTTTATTCACTACGACAGAGCGCATTGAGCTATCACAACGAGCTAAGGTACGCATTAACGAGCGAACCGAAGCCCCGTAGTAAGGCTATAACAGAAGTGGTTTGTTTGATCCATTCCAAAATCATCACCGATTTGCAGCTGAATATAACCATAATTAAGGAAATTGAGTTGTCCAATAATACTAACGTTGTCACCGGCCTTCCATTTGTTTCCGACAACAGAGACGGATGCCGTATCGGTGACAAAGACCTGCGACCCATTTGGTAGATCCCACCTGAGGGTTGCCTGACTCCCATTGAGTAGATTTGCGGTACTGGAAAGGAAAGTCTGGGCAGCCGTCCCAAGCGATGGGATTCCGTTGCTCGCAATCTGTTGCTCCAAATTGATGGCAGTGGAGAGTGATTTCCTGACTTTAAAAACACTCGCCGACGATTGCAACTGCATCAAATCTGTTCAAGCCCATTTCAATCCAAGCATGATCAGCGGCCTAATTCGCAAGTTTTCCAAACACTGCCAACTCATGAAAGAGCCAGACAAAAAGTTTGGGCCGAAAATCAGAGCAACCGCTTCCCCTGTTACTCCAACGACTTGATCCGGATATTGCGAAACTCCACTTTGAGTGGTCCGCCGCTATGGACTTGCAGAGCGATAATCCCCTTTCGAGCGATCTCAGCATCGGGCTCTTTGTAGTCGACCGTCGTGACACCGTTCACCTTCAGCACGATGTGGTCACCTTTGGCCGAAATCGTGTATTCGTTCCAGTCCCCTTTTTTCAGCGATTTTTCGAAATTGTCAGGGGCCTTGACCAGGATCTTGTTTCGACGGGATTCATCATAGAGACAACCCCAATAGTTCTCGCCAATATCCGCCTGATAGCCGGAAACCTCGGTGCTGTTGGGAATTCGCTTCGTCCGAAACTGCACGCCTGAGTTGCCCACACCATCTTTCAGCCGAAATTCCAGCTTCAATTCAAAGTCACCGAACTCTTCCTTCGAGACCAGGAACTGATTGTGCTGGATTCCCGCCGAATCACCGACGATCGCGTTATCGGCAACCTTCCAGAGTTTGAGATCGCCTTCCCAGCCGGTCAGGTCTTTGCCGTTAAATAATGAACGAAAACCGGGTTCTTCTGACCAGGCCGTTGAGTAACAGAGCAAAGTCAACAGAATTAACAGAGTCGATTGACGGATTGGATTCAGCATGGTGGTGATTCTTTCAGAGATAAAAAATGATTCGTGAGCAAGGGTTAAACCAATTTTCCCCCTGCAAATCAATAGTCGCCAACGCGATCACCCGCATCAATGGTCGTTAACGATTTGAGTGTCGCGGAATCAATGTTCTCGGAAATGAATCGGACGGAGCCATCCGCCAGCAAAACGTGACTACCGCCAATATGTTGGGATGAGACCCATCTGGCAAGGCCGTGATTTTTCAAACCGGTACTGAGTGACGTGCCACTGCATCGGAGTCTTCTCCGACGCAGTGCTCTTCGCAATTTTCGTAGGCTTCAAAGAGCACTGAGTGACCGGAGACGGTCATTCAGTGGCACAAGATTTCGTTTGCACCCTTGTCATCTCGAAGAAAAATCCTACACGACCTTGCCCATCCGGGGGACATCCCTCGCGTCGGACCCGGTAAATTAACCCCTTCTGGTTGAATACTCGTGTTCACATCAATGGGATTCGTCCAGACGAGATTGAGACCACGCGCCTCAAACACGAGCAATTCGTCGGTTTGCATTCGGAACCGACGTTTGAAACAATCCGCACCGCGGCGGCACGGAAAAAGCAACCGCCTTCGTCAACAATAACTCGAAAGATCGAAATGGCCAACGAAAAAGTTCGTATCGCAATTATCGGAGCCGGTCTGGTATCTGACTTTCATCACGTTCCTGGAATCCGCGTCGATTCCCGTTGCGAACTGGCCGCCGTTTGTGATCCCAACGAACAACTCCTCAATCAACGGAAAAACGAATGGGGTCCGGCAAAGTACACAACCGACTTTCACGAAATTGCGAATGACAAGGACATCGACGCGGTCATCATCGCCACGCCGAATTTCACCCATAAAGAAATTGCTCTGGCGTGTATCGAAGGTGGCAAACATGTGATGTGCGAAAAGCCACTCGGCGTCAGTTTTGCCGAAGCCAACGAGATGTATCAGGCGGCCAAAGCAAAGGGGGTTCGGCACATGACCGCCTTTACTTATCGTTTTGCACCGTCAATGCGATACCTCGCCCATCTCGTGAAGAGCGGCGCACTCGGCGAACCACGACATTTTCGCAGCCAACGATTCCTCGATCTTCCCGAAACCAGTTGGGGTTGGCGCCAATACAAGAAATTGGCAGGTGCCGGGGATCTGTATGACATGACGATCCACCGCATCGATTTCGCTCAGGATCTCATGGGACCGATCCAAAGCGTTTGTGGTTCGGTGAAAACGTTCGTTCCTCGCGACAAAACGGTCGACGGCCAGCCGTGTGCAGCGTCTGAAGTCGATGACTGGTCGGCCTTAATCGGTACGTTCAAATCAGGTGCTGTCGGTGTGTGGGAAGGAAGCACGCTGATGAAAGGGCACCACAACAGCGGTGTTGGTTTTGAATGGGCTGAAGTCAACGGCAGCGAAGGTTCGGCTGTCTACCAGCTTGTCGATCCGAATTACATCCTGGTCGGCAAGCACGGAGGAACGATGGAAAAATCCCTGGTTCCAGAACAGTTCATGAAACCAGCCAAAAGCCCACGTAATCCTGCTGAAGGAAAGCCTAGTACCGTATTCCGGTACGATCTGGTCTTCGAACTGGTGGATGCCATCGTCGAAGGTCGCGATGCCGTTCCCGGCTTCGACGACGGGGCAAGTGCTCAAGCCGTCGCCGATGCCGTTTTGCAGTCATATGCCGAACGCCGCTGGGTCGACATCCCGTCTATGTGATATCACCACCAGAGATATCTCTGGATGAATTCGACGACGTCTCCAAACAGAACGTCACCCAAATTGGACTTGCCACACCCGATGCGAGCTCGGACATCCGCTCCGATTGCTCGCGACGGGAGTTTTTCCGTATCGAGTGTCGCACGGGCCTCGAGCACACTCCCGTCTTCTTCGGCGGTGACGGTACGCGTTGCCAGAGTTTTCAGGGTTGCATCGTAACTCGACTCGGGATTCGTCAACAACCGGTATTCGATCGGAAGATGTTCGCCAAGTTCTTTCTGAGCCTTCAAAATACGTCCGACGCGGTGTTCCGCGATCTCCAGTTCGAGCTGCCAATCCCCCTTCTCGTCCATGACTTGCAGCAACAGATCTCCCCGTTTGACGGGACGGTTTGCTAGCAATTGCTGAACCTGAAACGTGGTGACGATCCCGGCGATCGGTGCCCGTACGATTAGGCGTTTCTGTCGTTCTTCCAAGATTTCCAGCTGCAATTTACCTCCTTCGATTTCGACTTGTGTCTCCATCGCCTTGCCATTGGCCTTCAGCTTCTCGTCTTTCTTGCCTTGCTTCTCAGCCTCATCGGCCTGGGCTTTGAGCGAATGAAGCAGCTTTTGCTTCTCCTGGAGTTCGCTTTCTACTTTCACCAACTCTGTTTTCAAGTCGTCATTGCGAAGCTTGATCAGTTCCTGGCCCTCTTGAACGTGGTCGCCCCCTTCGACTAACAATTCTGTGACCTGTCCGTCCCAAGGTGCGAAAACTTCTCGCTGGATCACCGGCATCAATCGACCTGTTCCATCAACTCGATAATCCCAAGGGACAAGCACGAGTGCTGCACCGGCAGTAACAAGCGCCGCCGCGATCGCTGCAGCGATCGCAAGTCGACGTCCTCGCAGCCACTCGAAAAAACGCCCCATCGAACGCCAGACGGGAAGCAGGAAAATTGTGCTATGCGAGTGAGAATTGTAAGCCGCTGCAGCGATATGATCGGCGACGGAATCCAGCGTACCCTTCAATTGCGAAGAAGGTTCGCTGCTCGACATTTGTTCGACAATCAACGCGCCAATCGGCGGGCGATCGATTCGTTGCGGCTTTCCGCCTCCCATCGGTTCTTCGGGTTTGACCAGTCGTTCCGGTTCCAATAATGGAACGATCATCAGGAACCGAGTTCCCGCCTCTTGAATGAACTCAGCCAGCGGTTCCTCAAGCTCTTTCGGAACATTTCCGATTGACCCGTCGTAGCGGAAGGGTTCCCCCGCAGCGATGACTTTCTGGGTCAGTCGTCGCATGGCCCGGATCAGATTACCGCGTGGATGCACCGATTCCTGGCCGCTGACCGCCGTGACGACCGCTTTCCGTCCACGCAGCATGGCTAAACTCACACGGTCCACGCCGAACAAAATCCGACCATCGTTGACGACGACATTGGAGACTTCATTCAGATCAAGGCTGCGTTGGAGCGATAACAGGTAGTCAAGTACCGCTTGAGGATCAACGGCCGGGCGGCTTGCCATTGGTGCCGCAGCAGCGATTTGAGGACTGGAAATTTGAGGCGCCGCAACCCTCACAGGCCCCATGGAAGGTGCCAAATTCGGTCCAACCGATGGTGTGACGGCCGCTTCAGGAGTCGGCCCTAGATTGGGCGTAACCATCTTGGCAATCTGATTTGTCAGTTCGCGACATCGCAATTCGATGTGTCGCATCATGCCGACCCGCTGTTGCTGCGGAAGGTTTGGCCTTTCCGCAACCAAGACAACGCCTGGCTGAGTATTCGAAATCAACATCGGAACAACAAACAACGTGGCGTGGCCGAAACCCGTTGGTTCGATCAACCCTTCCGTGTCAAACGTCTGCGCTCGGCCTTGATTGATCGAGTCGCTCAAAATCTGTTGAAGGAACGGCCTTCCGTTGGGTCCGTTGAAAAGGCCCGATTCTTCGAGACCAATCGCGAAAAGCGGAATCAGTTGCCCAGATCCGCCGATCCAGATCGCACCAACTCTTGAACCAAGTTCCCCAAGAACTTGACGCAAGAACTCACCCGCGTTTAATGGAGGGTTGCTAGATCCAAGCTCGTCATTCGACATCTGTGGGGACCCTGGTGGAAACAACATCAAATGGAAATCGTGAACGGGCAGAGTATCGTTTCAAACCCCCAATTGCGACAAGACCAAGGATGAAACCGTCCAAAATCAGATCCAATCAACTCGACCGATGAAATCGACAGTGGGTCGCCTGCGAAAATGGAAATGCAACGAATTGGAAACGTGAAACTCGAAGAAATTCCTTGTCGGCAAAAATAGACGCTTTTTTTCTCACAAATGGTTTGGTATGACTTTAGACCGATTGTCTCAGTTCAGTGTGGAAGGCTCATTTCGTCGAGTCCCTCGCCTTCACAACAATTCGCTACATCAGTTTGATCAGGGGAATTGATCTATGGCAAATCCGTCAGGTCCAACGACGACCAATCTAAGTGATAATGATGTCGGGGCCATCGATCGGCTGCGGGAGTTATTCGGTCGACTGAAAAAAGAACTCGGTCGAGTCATCATCGGCCAGAATGATGTCATTGAACGACTGGCGATCTGCATGTTCGCTCGCGGACACGGGCTTTTGATGGGTGTTCCCGGGCTGGCAAAGACATTGCTGGTCAGCAAACTCGCCGAAACCATGTCGCTGAACTTCAGCCGCATCCAATTCACACCCGATTTGATGCCGATGGACATCACGGGTACGGATATTCTTCAGGATGGAGCCGACGGCCGACGAGAATTCCAATTCATCCGTGGCCCGGTCTTTGCGAACATTGTGTTGGCGGACGAAATCAATCGTGCCCCTCCAAAGACGCAAGCCGCAATGCTCGAGGCGATGCAGGAACAGAAGGTGACCGTCGTTGGAAAAACCTTCCGGCTTGACTCACCCTTTTTCGTGCTTGCCACTCAAAATCCCGTTGAACAGGAAGGGACATATCCCCTCCCCGAAGCCCAACTGGACCGGTTCATGTTCCTGATCGAACTGGACTATCCATCAGAAGAGGAAGAAGTTTTGATCGCGCGAACGACTACGGGCGACGCACTGCCAGAACTCGATCATCTGATGACAGCGGCAGAAATCATTGATCATCAGCATCTGGTACGTCGGGTTCCCGTGCCGGATCATATTTACCGCTACGCCGCCAAACTCGTTCGAAAAACACGGCCGAAAGGGACGTCAGCGCCGGCATGGCTGAAACCACTGGTCGCGTGGGGTGCGGGTCCGCGAGCCGTCCAGTTCTTGATCCTCGGTGCGAAAGCTCGGGCTGCGTTGCATGGCAGTTACATGGTGCGACTGGAAGACATTCACGAAGTCGCGGTCCCGGTATTAACGCACCGTGTCATTACAACGTTTGCTGCCCAAGCGGAAGGATTAGACGCAAAGCAGATCGTGAAACGACTGATCAGTGAAACGATTGAGGAACAGTCGTAGTTAATAACAGAAGCTGATGGAGGGCATCAGCTTCTGTATTTTTGTAAGTCGCAATTTGATTCACGGACGTGCATCCGCACCAGGGAGCATGCATGCTTACTGATCGCCAGCCTCGAAGCTTTCTCGACGCACAAGTCCTTTCGCGCTTGGCGGGTATCCCGCTGTTTGCGCGGCGACCGATGCAAGGGAACGTCTCGGGACGGCATGCCAGCCCACATCGGGGATCAAGTGTTGAGTTCGCCGAATACCGCAAATATGTGCCCGGCGACGACCTTAGACGACTCGATTGGCGAGCTTACGGAAGGTCTGACCGATTCTACGTCAAAGAATTCGAGGCCGACACGAACCTTCGCTGCTGTTTTGTGGTGGATACGAGCGGATCAATGAATTTTGGTTCGACCGGGATCACAAAGATCGAATATGCACGTCGAATCGCTGGAACTTTGGGGTATCTTGCCAGCCAGCAAGGGGACGCTGTGGGACTGGCTTGCGTGGCGAACGGGATCGTGCAAAACCTGCCTCCCAAACGGAATGCGGCACATTTGCGGCTCGTATTAGACCTGCTTGAAAACGCAAAGCCGAAAGGGGAAACGCAACTCGCGACTGTCCTGCACGAACTGGCGGAAACGATTCGTCAACGAGCGTTGATCGTGATTATTTCAGACCTGTTCATTGAACCGGAACTGTTACGAGGCTGTTTCCAGCATTTGCGGTTTCGACATCACGACGCCGCCGTGTTTCATCTGCTCGATCCACTCGAACTGAATTTTCAGTTTCGCCGTCCCATGCGGTTCCTCGATATGGAGGGCGGCCCTGCAATCTTTGCAGAGCCGAATGATATTGCCGATCGATATGACAAGGCTTTGCAGCAATATCTGGTTCAATTGAGACAGGTGGTGCTCGAGTCTGCCATTGATTACCAGCGGATCAGCATCGACGAAAACTACGAACAGGCATTGGTCCGGTTTCTGATCGGGCGAGCTCAAGCAAAGGGGATGCGATGAGCTTTCTGCAACCCTGGCTGCTCTGGGGACTGCCACTGATCGCCTTGCCGATCATCATTCACCTGATCAATCAGCGGCGGTTTCAGACGATTCAATGGGCGGCCATGATGTTCTTGCTGGCCGCCCATCGAATGGCACGCGGCTATTCCCGTTTGCGCCAATGGCTGATCATGTTGTTCCGCATGCTGGCGATCGCGGGGCTGCTTTTTGCCGTCGCTCGACCACTCGCCAGCGGCTGGCTGGGGCTGGCTGCCGGAGGTCAAGCGGATACGACAATTGTGCTGCTGGACCGTTCACCCAGTATGCAGCAGCGTGGCTCAGGGACCGGTGAATCGAAGCTGGAAACAGGCAAAAAACAGCTCGTGCAAACATTGCAGACTCTTGGCTCGGCTCGCTGGGTCGTTGTTGACAGCGTTTCAAACGCCCCGCACCAGATCGAGTCGCCAGCAGGAATCATGAACCTTCCGAACGCGGGCGCAGCCAGTTCGCCCGCCGACCTGCCAATGATGCTTCAAGCGGCCCACGATTATATCCGCGACAACCGATCGGGACGGACCGAAATCTGGATCTGTTCCGACCTGCGTGAAAACGATTGGACTGCCGAAAGCAACCGCTGGTCAACCTTGCGCGACGCATTTCTCGAATTCCCTCAGGGAGTGCGATTTCATCTGCTTGCTTATTCCCAGTTGCCGTCAACCAATACTTCGGTTCGAGTGACTGAAGTGAAGCGACAGGTAACGAGCGATGGAGCCGAACTGCTCGTCTCACTCAAGATTTCCCGCGAAGGGACAGACGACCAGAAAGTCAGTATTCCGGTCGAATTCGATATTGAAGGGGCTCGTTCGGTTTTGACTGTCGAACTCGATGGTTCAACGACCGAACTCAAGGATCACCGCATCCCGCTGGAGCGAGCACGTGAACGTGGCTGGGGCCGCGTTTCGATCCCTGCCGACGCCAACCCTGCGGACGACGACTTCTATTTCGTGTTCGACGTTCCACCTCCCCGAAAGACGATTATTGTCGCCGAAGAGCCACAAGTGGAAAAGCCACTTCAGCTTGCAGCCGCGATTCCTCCAGAGCCATCGTTTGTTTGCACTGCAGACGTGATTGGGATTGATCAATTGCCGACGGTCGATTGGGACCAGGTCTCTCTCGTCCTGTGGCAGGCTCAGCTACCGCTCGGAAACGAGGCGGAACTGTTGCAAGCGTTTGTGGAACGAGGCGGTCAGGTTGTCTTTCTGCCACCTCGAAACCCCAGTGGTGACGATTTTTTGGGGATTCGATGGAACGAATGGGTCAGCTCAAACGACAATATTCCACTTGAAACCTGGCGCAGCGACGGCGATTTACTGAGTCGCACTCTTAACGGAGCCGCTCTGCCAGTCGGTCAACTGGAAATCCATCAATATTGTGGACTGAGTGGTGAGCACACACCACTGGCAATACTCAAAGGGGGAGCAACGTTGTTAGCACGAGTCCCGACCAAACGAGGAGGTGTCTATTTCTGGGCGACGACCCCGGCTCCTCGCGACTCGTCGCTCGCGACAGGAGGCGTCGTTTTGTACGCCTTCGTCCAACGAGCGATCTCGGCCGGAGCTGTGGTGCTGAGTAAATCAAGACAGCTAGACGCGGGTGACTCTCAAGGGGAAAACCCTTCAACCTGGAATCCGATTACCGAAGGGGATCAGGGAATCTCAACCGAAGCGCTCTATCACCGGGGAGTTTACGGCGCAAACGACCGCCTGCTGGCGGTCAATCGACCGGCGAACGAGGACGATGCCCGAGTTTTGAACGAGTCGCGACTGGCCGAATTGTTTCGTGGACTCAATTTCGTCCGCGTTGATGATCAGGCGGGAAGCTTAAGTTCGTTGATCCAGGAAATCTGGCGAGTGTTTCTGATCACAATGTTGATTTCGTTGATTCTCGAAGCAGTACTTTGCCTGCCGAAAGTTGCGAAACCGACGGAATCGCCAAGAACTGTGGGGGCTGCGGCATGAACACCGTCCGCTCATTAACATTTGTCTGGGCAACCTGGTCGATCGCGCTCTCTTTGCTCGTCATCGCAGCCACGGCAGTACTTTGCTATGTCGCCTGGCAGCGTACCGGCTTTCGTCGATCAATCGGTTTACTCGAATTGTTGCGACTGGCGCTTGTCTCGCTGGGGGTTTTACTCTTCAACCAACCGGAATGGGTTGAGGAGTATCGACCGGACGAGAAGCCGACGGTTGCCGTATTGTGGGACAATTCTGCGAGCATGGAAACGCGGGACGTCACGAATCGCGAAACGGCGTCCACAACCGTCAAGACGCGCCGCGAAGCGATCGCGGTACTGACAGAAACTCCGTTCTGGTCATCGCTTCAGGAAAAGTTGAACATCATCGTTCAGCCATTTGGAACGGCTGACCTGGCGTCAACGACCCCAACAGGTCGCGGCACGAACCTCTATGAGCCGCTCGCAAGCGCGCCCCAGCGATTCAAGAATCTGCACGCAATCGTCCTGGCGTCGGACGGAGACTGGAACGAAGGACCACCACCCGTTGAAGCCGCTTCAGCACTCAGGTTAAAAGGTGTTCCCGTTTTCACAGTCCCGGTCGGCAGTTCGTCACGACTTCCCGATGTCGAATTATTGAGTCTCGACTCGCCCACATTCGGCATTACTGGGAAGTCGGTGCGAATCCCGTTTACGGTCGACAGTACACTCCCGCGCGAACATGTAACGACCGTTAAGCTGAAAACATCGGACGGTGAAGAAATTACCAAGGAGATCCGAATCGCTCCGATGGGCCGAACAAGTGATTTTCTAATCTGGAAACCGAAAACGACGGGTGATTACACATTAACACTCGATGTCCCCAAACATGCCGATGAACTGGTCGCCGATAACAACAAGCTGTCCGCTCCGATCGCGATCCGAGAAGAAAAACTGCGTGTTCTGGTGATCGAATCGATTCCTCGCTGGGAATACCGCTACCTGCGAAATGCCCTGTCGCGTGATCCTGGCGTTGAGGTCTCTTGCCTTTTATTTCATCCCGGACTCAATAAGGCAGGTGGCGGGAACAAGGATTACATCAAACAGTTTCCCAAGGGACTGGATGAGTTATCAAAATATGACGTCGTGTTCCTGGGGGATGTTGGTCTTGAGGACGGACAACTGACCGTCGAAGATTGCCGATTGCTAAAGGGGCTTGTCGAGCATCAGGCGAGCGGACTGGTCTTCATGCCCGGCTTCCAGGGGCGGCAAATGTCGCTCGCGGATACCGAACTTGGAAAACTTTGCCCTGTCATTTTGGACCCGGCTCAACCAGGCGGCTGGGGGTCGCGTACCCCCAGTCATTTCGAATTAACGGAACTCGGTCGCCGCAGCCTGCTCACGAAACTGGCCGATACGCAAGATGACAATATTGAGGTCTGGGAAGGACTTCCCGGCTTTCAATGGTATGCCCCGGCACTCAAAGTCAAAGCCGGTTGCGAGGTCCTTGCGGTCCACAAAGATGTCTCCAACGAGTACGGGCGTCTGCCGCTGCTCGCCACCGGCACGTATGGCGCCGGTAAGGTCCTGTTCATGGGGACTGATGGTGCCTGGCGCTGGCGAAAAGGGGTCGAAGATAAATACCACTATCGCTTTTGGGGCCAAGTGGTACGCTGGATGGCGTATCAGCGAAACATGGCCAAGGGCGAATCGATGCGAATGTACTATTCCCCCGAACAACCTCAAGTCCGTCAGACAATTGCTTTGAGTGCAAACGTCATGGAAAAAAGCGGTGAGCCGTTACCGAAGGGGGACGTTACCGCTCGAATTGTTGCTCCGTCGGGAAAAGCCGAAACGATCCGGTTCCAATCGTCAGGCGATGAATGGGGAGCGTTCGCGTCGCGGTTCACTCCGGAAGAACCAGGCAAGCACGATGTCTTCCTGAATTGCAAGCAAACCGGAGCAATCTTAGAGGCGTCGTTTTTTGTTCAGGGAATGGCAGTCGAACGAATCGGTCGAGCCGCTCGACCTGAGGTCATGGAAGAAATTTCACGTGTCTCCAAGGGACAAGTCATTGACCTTGACCGTATCGAGCAAGTGTTAAAATCATTGGCGGCATTGCCTGAACCATTACCATCCGTCAGGCGTGTCCAGTTGTGGTGTCATCCAATTGTCGCGTCATTGTTGATTACGATGTTAGGTGCGTTTTGGGTGGGACGTAAAGTTGTTGGTTTGATTTAGAATGAGTTGAACGATGTTGAACGAGGCGAGTGCGTTGTCAAGAATTAAGGTTCAGCTTGTGTGCCACGGCATCGGAGTCTTCTCCGACGCAGTGGCTTCGCTTCTTTCGAGACAATCGAAGAGCACTGGGTGACCGAAGACGGTCATCCAGTGGCACACTGAACATTCGCTTTGACAATGCATTAGTCGGGCAGCATCTGCTTGCTGATTGTTTGGACCAGGATTGACAGCCTTTTGCAGCAGTAAAAACCCGGGAATGAATCTTCTCGGCACGCCTTAAGAGTTCGTTGGGATTCCAGGAGAAAACCGAAATGAGCGTTTCACAGCCGAATGCCGGACTGAAGTTGCCTTCATCCCTAAAGACGCAACTGGATGAATTTCGTCGTCGAGTCTGGACGATCAAGTCCATCGAAGCAGCCTGTGGCGCTTTGTTCGGAATCTTTGTTTCCTACCTGGTTGTCTTCGGACTCGACCGAGTCATGGACACACCATCCTGGGCTCGCATGGCGATCTTCATCGTCGCGGTCGCAGCCTGTGCTTACGTGCCGGTCTACCTGCATCGCTGGATCTGGTGCAATCGGCATCTGGAACAACTCGCCCGATTGCTCAGCCGTCGCTATCCAAGCATCGGTGATCAGATGCTGGGGGTGATTGAGCTGGTCCGTAACGATCTGGAACAGCAGCGATCACGAGCATTGTGCGAAGCAGCCATCAACCAGGTCGCAGATGTCGCGAGCAAGCGAGACTTTAGCGACGCCGTACCCAACCCACGCCACCGCATGTGGGCCTGGATGGCTGCCGTTCCCGCCTCTGTCGCGTTATTGGTCCTTGCCATTTTCCCATCGGCGGCCTCCAACGCCTGGGCGAGGTTTGCCGCTCCTTGGCAGCCGACACCTCGCTATACATTTACAGACGTTGAACGTCTGGCCGACAGAGTTGTCGTACCACACGGTGAAGCGGTGACAGTTCCTGTACGACTTCTGGAAACATCCAGCTGGCATCCTGCACAAGGGACTGCCCAGCTTGGTAGCCAGCTTCCACTGAAAGCCGAACTGAAAGAGGGTCGCTACGAATTTGAATTGCCACCGCAAATTGATGCGGGGCGGTTTGATTTACAGATTGGCGACGCTCGACAACGAACTCGGGTCGAACCAAAGCTGCGTCCGGAACTAACAAACGTTGTCGCTGATATTGAATTGCCCGCCTACCTGAACCGAACCCAGTCATTGCATAAGGATATTCGTGGCGGGACGGTCACGGTGGTGAATGGAAGCTCAGCCAGATTCAGCGTCACAGCAAATCGACCCCTGGTCTCGGGTCAGTGGACAACGGCGGATCGCCCCGACGAATCACTCGCCATCGTACCAATTCCGAACCCTTCCAGCGAAACGATGTCGAGTCCCCTCATTACGATCGACGCTTCGAAAAAGGTCCAGTTCCAATGGAAAGACGAATATGGATTGATGGGGAAGGAACCGTTAACGATCTCGATTAACGCGCGAGAAGACGAAGCTCCGTCGCTGTCATGTGAGGATCTTCCGCGCCAGAAGGTCGTGATCGATTCGGAAACCTTAACATTCAAAGTTCGTGCTCAAGACGATTTCGGTATTAAGGTTGTTGGGATCGAATGGAAAGGGGCCGATAAATCGGCTGTTTCTAAGCCGGCGCATGGCGAACGAGTCCTAGCTGCCGGAGCCAGTGAAAAAGAACTGGTTGAGCTCACCGGAACGTTCTGCGCAAAAACACTCGACATCGAACCACAGCCACTCAACGTTCGGTTGTTTGTTGAAGATTATTTTCCTGGCAGGTCGCGGACGTATTCATCGCCGTTCGTCCTATACGTCCTCAGTGCCGAACAACATTCCATCTGGCTGACGGAACAATTGAGTAAATGGCACCGACAATCCTTGGAAGTGCGTGACCGTGAGATGCAGTTGCATCATACGAACCAGGAACTTCGTATGCTCTCACCAGAGGAACTCGATCAACCCGACAATCGGAAAAGAATCGAAACTCAGTCGACGGCCGAGCGAGCGAATGGTCGACGACTGAACGGCCTCGTGAATGGCGGCGAAGATCTGATTCGCCAGGCGATGCGAAACCCTGAGTTTGGAGTTGGCCACTTGGAAAAGTGGGCCGAGATGCTGCAAATCTTGAAGGAC
The DNA here is from genome assembly GCA_903834925.1 of uncultured Schlesneria sp. Lineage (GTDB taxonomy): Bacteria > Planctomycetota > Planctomycetia > Planctomycetales > Planctomycetaceae > Schlesneria. Next base: position 13,068 of record CAILLA010000164.1, on the reverse strand, counting down.
ATTTCCGGGAATCGGATGCCGAATGTGGCGGACCTGTTAAAGCAGTCATCACAGGCTCCTGGCGCAATGGCCAGCCAGCAGCCGCCGAAACCAAGCGGACCGATGGCCGGACAGAATCGAGCCAACGGATCGGGTTCACCACAGAAACCGGGTGAAAGCAAACCGAAACCACCCGTTCCGACTGTGGCTGATGGCGAATCTTCGCAGAACCCCGCCAAGAAGCAGGAGGGGGAACCTGAAGAACCGAGCAAGAGCAATTCCAGTCCACGACTGGGTTTACCAGTGACGACAATCATTGCCTCCGGAGACAATAAGCCCAAACCGCCCGCTCCTGCCGCTCAGAAGTTGGACGAGGCAGTGAAAGCGCAACAAGACCTGCTCGCCGAATTCGACAAGATCGCCGACGAACTGAATAAAGTTCTGGCGAATCTTGAAGGAAGTACGCTGGTGAAACGATTGAAAGCCGCCTCACGAAAGCAATACGTAGTTGCCGGGAAAATCGGTGATCAGGTGAGCGGTGCCTTTGGTCTCAAGAACAAGTCCGCTGGCCCCTTGAAACAGGCGATCGATGACTTGTCGAAACAAGAAGCGGCAAGCAGCCAGGACGTTTCGATGATCATGGACGACATGCAATCGTATTTTGAACGACGTCGATTCCAGCGATTCAAAACCGTTCTCGATGAAATGCGCACGCAAGACGCCATCGGCAGCTTGCGTCAAATCGGGGATGACTTGAAAGTCGAAACCGGGATGTCGATTGCCCAGTGCGAATTCTGGTCGGATACCCTGGATCGCTGGGCCGATGATCTGGTCGATCCCGCCTGCTGTGGCAAGTGTCCCGGCTGTAAATCCAAAGCCAGCTTGCCGCCATCAGTCGTACTTGAAGCAATGCAGATTCTCGAGGCGGAAGTCAACTTGCGAGAAGAAACGCGCGTAGCCGAACAGGCTCGCCCGGCCATCTCGGCTACCGAGTACGGCGATCGAGCGAACCAACTGGCGAAGACGCAGGATGAACTTTCTGATCGGGTTGCCAAGCTAACCGTTCGCATTCGAGAACTTCCCGATGGCGAAGAGGAATTCGGCAAGGAAATCGCCCTGCTGAATCGAGTCGAAATTGTCATGGATGAAGCCACAGGTCTACTTAAGAGTCCCGACACCGGTTCGCGAGCGGTCGGTGCCGAAACGGAAGCGATTGAACTGCTACTCCAATCCAAAAAGATCAATCCCAAGGGTGGTGGCGGCGGGGGATCAAGTCCTGGCGGTGGTGGCGAGGGAACAACAAACGACTCGGCCCTGGCTTTGGTCGGATCGGGAGTCAATGACAAGGAAGTTCGTGAAGACCGAGGAATCTCGCAAGCAACAGGTGAATCGGGTGCATCCTTGCCCGAAGAGTTTCGAGCGGGATTGGATGAATACTTCAATCGCCTTGAACGAGATTCGAGTAAATAAGGGTGTCAAAGTAAGGTGCTCAAATCATTTGCATGCCCGGAACCCAAAGGGCAAGCGGGATGCTTTGGGAAGAAAAAATCAGCGGGAAGGGTGCCACGGTTTTACCGTCCTCGGTTAAGCCGTGCTCTTCGGAAAGATGATCAAACCATGAAGACACGGCCTTGTCGAAGACTCCAGCGAGGCTTCGCCTCAGACCAAAGTAGCCATCATCGCTCCGCGTGATGAGCATCGTTCGAGAACTCGTCAAATTACGATCAGCATGTTTTCAAATAAGGAACTAAAACGAAGTCTCTGCTCCGAAGCTAAGGCAACGATTGAATTGTTTTCGACACATGCTCATCACGCGGAGCGATGATGGCTACTTTGGCAGAAATCCTGAAGGTCGACTGAACGAGTCAACTTTCAAACTCGAAGACTCCAAAATCGAGGCACCCTGAAATCGTCGCGGTTCGGGACGGAATAAAACGTCATTAGCTACTGAAAAAGTCGTTGAATTGATATCACGTTTTGAGATTGCGTTGAGTATCCATGAGAAATTTCGTGCAGAACAAATTTGCCATGCCTTTGCTGCTCATTTTTGCATCTGCGTTTTCTGCTGTCGCAGACGACGAACCTCGGTCAACGGTTACAGAAAAAGTCGCCGGCACTGTCATCGAGATCAAGAAAGAAGAACCGAAGAAAGAGCCTGCGAAGGAGGAACCTGCCGATCGATTGAATCTTGAGATATTGACCGCTCCACTACAGCTTTTGTTTGGCGGTGGGGTCATGGCAGCGCCGCAAGCATTCGACCCAAACGACGCGAATGCAGTTGCTCAAAACGATGCGATGGTACGGCAGTTCAGCGATCAGTTTCGTCCGTTCCTGACCGAGGAATTAGGGTTCGTCCGACTGGTTTGCAGCGATCTTTCGAAGGAGCAGCGTCCAAAAATCAAATCAGCCGGCGACGCCAGTCTGAAACAAGCGGCAAAGCAAATGGCACAATTCCAAAATGGCGCGAATCGTGGGATCGCAAATCAAGTCAGAACGATGCCGGAACCACGAAAGATGATTCGCGAGGCGGTCGCCAAAGCACTGAAAGAGACGCTCACCGCCGAGCAGATGGAACGATACTCACGCGAAGCAGCAACTCGAAAAGAAGATCGAAAACTCGCTGCGATTCTGTGCGTCGTCTCGCGACTGGACGGTTCCCTCAGTCTTGCGGCAGATCAACGAGAGAAAATCGTCGATTCCATCTCGTCTCATTGGGAAGACACATGGGAACAGTGGTTGATGATGAATGCCTATCCAGAGCAGTATTTTCCTGAAATGCCCGAAAAATACGTCACACCGTTTTTGAATGCCGACCAGAAATCGGTCTGGAATGGGATGCAAAAAATCAATTTTGGACCGTGGTGGGGCGGCGGTATGGGACAAAACCCACCTAACGATGGTTGGTGGGGTGACGAACCTGATCGCGCGAATCAGGCAAACGGAGTGGGTTTCAATTTTCAGGTTCGGGGAATTGGGATCGTCGAGATGGAAGAAGCCGCAGTTCAAATCGTCGAGGAGTAGCTTCGATGGAACGGATTTGGAATCAAAAGAAAAATTGCGATCAGGAATTTAACGCAAAGGTGTCCGAGGACGATGGATTTGGAAACCTCGGGGAGTTGGTTAGGCGTTGAATGCGAGCTTTCCACCCTGGCTTGCCCAGGTGGGATCAAATTTGGAACCCAGAAAATGCCTAAGGAGCAGAGTGTTTGTTTTAGCTTTCCACTTTGGCTTGTCCAAGTGGAAGCGAATTTCGTCGCAAGACATCCAAAACAGATCGCTCTAAACCTGGCGACGAATGAGGCAAGCTTGGTGAGGTGCAACGACGCGACTAACAAAGATCCCTCGCTTGCGCGTCGGGCTAACGTTTGTAGCGTCTTTTTCAGATATTGCCTGACTGCCATCGTAATCCAGCTTCTGGGATCATCCGTCGCATGTGCTGCACCTGATGACGTCGAGGCTGTCAAACAAGATGAACAACAGGTCAACGTCCAGTTCTTTCAGATGGACGAAGCCAACTTTGATGCGAACGTTTTTCAACCGAGCGGCAACGCAAAGGCTGCACGGACCCAAATCGAAACGAAATTGAAGTTACAACTGGATGAACTCCACCGTGTTTGCGGGATCACCGAAGCGCAAAAACAGAAGCTGACTTTGGCCGCCAGTTCCGACGTCAAGCGTTTTTTCGATGAGGTCGACAGGATCCGCAAGAAGGTCAAGGCGGGGAATATCGACCAGAATGCCTGGAACAACATCTGGCAAGAGATCCAACCGCTGCGGAACAAGCAAGCAGCAGGTCTGTTTGGCGATTCGTCCTTCTATGCCAAAACAGTCCGTAAGACGCTGAATGAAGAACAAATCCAGAAATATGAAGTGGTCGTGAATGAACGTCGTAAGTTCCGCTATCGAGCAAGCCTTGAAGTCGCTGTCACAAACCTCGAAAGCGCAGTCCCATTAAAGCATTCGCAACACGAAGCCATCGTCAAGTTGCTGATGGAAGAAACTCAGCCTCCGCCGACGTTTGGCCAGTACGACCAGTACCTGGTTATGCATCAGCTGGGAAAAATTGCCGAACCCAAGTTGAAGCCATTGCTGGATGAACATCAATGGAAGCTGATGGAAGGACAGATTCAACAATATAAGGGGATGGAACAATTCCTGATTCAAAACGGAATGATTCCCAAAGAGGATGACGAACCGCAAGCAAGGGTCACCGTAAAGAAAATGGTCCCGGCCTTAGAGCAGCAAGCGGACGCCGAAGAACCTGAAAATCAAACACGTGAAAAGCCCGTTCCCTGCCCAGATACCTAACTTGAGGCTGTCATGGACATGCCACGTTTTCACATTTTGAGCCATGTCGCCGCTGTCATGATTTTGATGGCATGCAGCGAGAGTGTCTGGCCGCAAGACTTCGAACGCCAGGAAGCAGCCGCCCGCCTCCAGCAGGTTCAGATCGAGAGAGTAGAAAACGCCCGGTTAATCGCCGAAAAAGCTCAGCACGAAGCAATCCTGATTCGGGGAAATGTCGCTATCTTTCAGGTAATCCATCACATCGATCACGTCGTTTACGGGACATCAGTTGTTTTCGGCCAGCAGCAAATCGAAAATCAACTGGTAAACAAGGTCCAGCAACTGAGTTCCGAATACGACCTCACGGAAACCCAGCAATCAAAACTCTTGCTTGCCGCTCAGTGGGAAGCGAAACAGTTTTCGAACGAAGTGGTTGATTTACGCAAGAAATATGACTCATCGGGAAGCGATCTTATTGAACAGCAAATTGTCCTGAAACAAGCTCAGGATCTGCAAAGAAAGCGAAAGTCGTTATTCGGCCCCGACTCGTTTGCATCGAAAGTGCTGGCCAGGACTGTGACTGGCGATCAATTGGCAAAATACAAGCAAGTACTCGATGATCGCCTGAGACTTCGACATCGCTCGAACATTGAAGGAGCGATCCGGGATATCGAACGCCAAGTCGTTTTAAAAATCGCACAACATGAAGCGCTCGTCGAACTGCTGATTAAGGAAATCCCACCCCCAAAATCGAATCATGATTACGACGAAACCTTAGTCAAATATCAATTTTCCCAGATCCCCGAACAGACGATGCGACCTGTGTTTGACGAGGACCAATGGCCGCAAGTACGCCAGATATTCGATGGCTTCCATGAACTCGAAGCTGCACTTGTACAACAGGGTCTGATTGAGCAGGAAGGTGCAGCGGCATCAAAACCCGCGACCAATCCTCAGCAAGAAAAGGTACCAACCGACGTAACTCCAATTAATCCAAACCGAGCGCAGCAAGACGGGAAAAAGCCATGAACATCGGATTCATAAATCCCCGCGTTTTTTTTTCATTCGTCATCGTAATTTCTGGCATGACGCAACATGCGTTCGTCAGGGCTCAAGATGATTTCGTAAAACCAGAACCCATCGCTGCTGTCGCGCCAATACCGGCTAAAAAATCAATTCCGGCAAATTTCTTAGTCCGGACCCTCGGATTAACATCACTTGATCACACGTTTGGATTAGATACAGAAGAATTTCAGCAACGGCTTGAGACTGAAATCGATCAGAACGTTAATAAGATCTGCCTGAAATTCGACCTCAATGAATCGCAGCGAACAAAACTGTTTCTCGCCGCATGTCCTGAAAAGAAAGAATACTTTCGCCAAATGGATTGGTTGCGACAGCGGTATGAAGCAGCCCAGGATCAGAATGAATTGATTAAGATCAGTTATCAGGTAGCCGCAGTTCGGCGGCAATTGTTGGGAAGCGGGTCTTTTTTTGACAAGGTATTCACAAGGGTGGTTGAAGAAGATGCATCGACGATCCATCAACCCAATCTCAATGATCGGAACTACGTTCGGCATTGCTCAAACGTCAACGGTGCGGTTCGAGTCGTCGAGCGCCACGTCGCCCTATCCGTGCCCCAGCGCGAAGCACTGGTCGACTTGATCCTGAAAGAGACTCGTGTTCCCAGAATCTTTGGCGATTATGACGATCTGGTTGTGCAATATCGACTTTCCAGTTTACCAGATGAGAAATGGCAACCGTTGTTGAATGAGTACCAATGGCCAGGAGTGCGTTTAGCATTTGATGCTCTGCGACAATGCGAACCAGTTCTCAAACGCCACGGACTAATCAATGACGGACCCTGAGAGTCATTGCTTCAGACCAAAGTAGCCCTCTCGCTCCGCGAGAGGATAGCCGAATTGCAACCGACCTCGACTGGGACATGAAAGCCCCGTTGCATCACAAGGTCATTGGCACTTCGGCTTTCTTCTCGCGGAGCGAGAAGGTTACTTTTGAAGAAAACCCAATGTACAAAACAACAAAGGTGAATCTTGCGATTCACCTCGACAATAAAAATCTCCCTGATAATGAAACGCGGTAAAAACTTTTCATGACCAGACACTTTCACCACCGAATCAGACTGATGCCACTTTTGGCCTTCCTGTTCGCGTGCGCATCGAACGTATTCGCCGACGGCGATGTTGGTGAGGTTTTCCGTAAGAATCCGCGCAATGTCGTTCGGTTCGCCAAGGACGAGCCGTTTGATTCTTGGATGTTTCGTGGAAATCCTGAAGCTGTCCGAAAGCAACTTGAAGCCAAAATCGGTCCAAAAATCGACGAGCTTTGCCGGAAGTATTCTCTCGCTAATGTGCATCGAAAAAAACTGGATCTCGCGGCTCGCTTTGACCTCCATCGCTGCGATGTGCGAATCGAAGAGCTACGTCGTCGGTTCGAAGCCACAATGGACGAAAACAACGACACGGGACAGCATGATTCCAAAAGCGAATGGGTCATTGTGCGAAACGAAATACAGGAATTTCGTGATGTCGGTATGAAAGATCTATTCGGCTCCAATTCCTTCGTAGCAAAGGCCGCAAGGAAAATCGCGGCCGATGTGCATCGTCGTAAAACCATTAACCAGTTGATCGAGGAGATCGAAAACTACGTTGACTTGGAGAGCGTTCAGAAAGAAACGCTGATTGCACTGCTCTCGGATGGCCCCCGTTCAACCCGAAACAACCCGGAATTGGACCTTCTTGACGTCAAGTATCAACTCTCTCAATTACCCGATTCGACGTTAAAGCCGATTTTTAACAATGATCAATGGCCACTCATTCGCCATCTTCTTGAACAAATTGATGCAAATCGGAATCTGCTGACGAATCAACGACTGGTCGCAGGGAACTCAGAAGACGACGTCAAGCGCCCGTGGGTCAGCCGATATCGACAAAGAACTCGTTCCGCCGATGCAATGACCCCGGAAAACATCCCTGATCCGATCGCATTGCAGAAGGATGGTGAATGAGATGAACGGTTTTGAGCGATCATTCCCAAGCTGGACTTTTCTGGTTCTCTCCAGCGTTGCTTGTTTCTCGGTTTGCGCTTCCGAGGATGATTTTGTTGTTGATAGTTTGAACGAGCAGTCGCAGGACGACGACGTAGTTAAACCTCAATTTCAAGGGCAAGGGGGCGCCGCATTTGGGAACGTGGTAATCTTACCGATGGATCGAGCGATCGAGTTGCAGTTTGAAAAAATGATTTTCAGTCAGGACGGAAGCGTCGAGCTTGGCGATCAAAGGATCAAAGCCGAGCGAGAGCAGGCAATTAACGCTCTCGACCGAGACGCTCAGTTAACGGACGATCAAAAGCGAAAACTTGAACTGGCCGGTCAAATCGATCATCAGAGGTTTCGAAATCGATTAAAAGCCGCAACTCAAGTTTTTCGTGCCGGACTCGGCAATACGAACGAGGCTCAACGAGAAATGCATTTGTTGCGGGCGAAAACAAATACCGGACTTCTTGGCGGTGAATCGTTTTTCACGAAGTCGATTCCTGTGATTCTGGACAATAACCAACTTGCTTTGATCAACGAGCGCAAACGTTCGATTCATGGCGGCATGATTAAGAAAGCCTTACGTGATTTTGATTCGATCGTGAAGCTGAGTGAACACCAGCGTGAGTCCCTGTCTCAGATCATGCTCGATGAGATTCCGTTTGACTCGACAAGCGAGAGCGGTGAATTACTCGCCTCGAAGTCCGAACGAATGATGATGATGTACCGACTCTCGTGTTACGCGAACGAAAAAATCGAGCTGTTATTTGATGCTGTTCAATGGCAGAAGGTACAGCCAATGCTCAAGGAATGTTACCATTATCGAGGGTATCTCGTTGACCGAGGTTTGATCGACCCCGATCTTGACGCTCTGAATATTGACCATGCCACGATTCAAACCAGGGAATCGAAATGATTAGGATCTCACTCTTTTCGAGTCACATTTTCCGTACGCTGATATTTTCAGTTTTGACGTTCGCGATAACGGGTTCTCGCGCGTTCGCTCAAGCCCCTTCTGCCCGCTTCGGCGAAGTTGTTCCTCGTGACGTGCGCGAAATCTACGAACGTGGCCTGCAATTTCTTGTCACCACACAAAACGATGCGGGTGACTGGAAGGGAGGTGGCGAACAGGGGCCGGGGGTCACGGGCTTATGCCTGATGGTTCTGCTCGCCAGCGGTGAAGACCCGAACTTTGGTCTGTATAGCAACAACGTCCGTCGTGCTCTTCGTAATATAATCTCTGGACAGGACGCGGGGACGGGCTTTTTCGGTGGCCATTCTGGACATAGCAGTATGTACAACCACGGTTTCGCCATGCTCGGACTGGCCGAAGCGTATGGAGCCGTCGATGACCGCAACCTGTGGACGGGGAACGAACCGAACCGCCGATCGATTGGCCAGTCATTAGAATTAGCAGTACGTGCCGCGATCACCTCACAAAAGAAGAATTCCTTCGGTGGCTGGCGATATTCGCCCGATGGAAACGATGCCGACACATCGGTCAGTGGTGCCGTCCTGGTTGGACTGCTCGCCGCGAGAAACGCCGGAATTGAAGTCCCGGACGAGGCGATCGACAAGGCGATCAACTACTTCACCAAAATGACATCGCCCTCTGGTCAGGTCGGCTATTCAGGCGGGATTGGTGGTTTTGACGAGTCGTTCGCGCGGATCTCGATTGCCACCCTGGTCTATTCTGTCTCTCGACGAAAAGATCTGTCGCAGTTCAAGGCAACGCTGAGCTATCTGACTCAACGACTGGAAAACGTCTCACAACAAAGCTGGCCCGAATACACACGATATTATCAGGCCCAGGCGTTGTTTCAGGGTGATGTCGAAGCATGGGAAAAATGGAATAAGCTGCTCGTTCGGCATCTCAAACAGATTCAACTGGCAGACGGCAGTATCCCTGGCCAGATGGGGGCAACGGTAGGAACCTCAATGTCGTGCCTGGCATTGGCTTTGAATTATCGATTTTTGCCGATTTACGAAAGATAGTTTTTCGTTAGAGGAAGCGCCAACGTGCCAAACGCCACCATCATCCCATCGACCGACGAAGTCATTCGAAGAACTCAAAGGCGGACTTCAGTCAGGTCGTCTTGGAATTCATCACGATTGATCCTCTTCTGCCTGTTCAGCCAGCTTGTCACAACGGCAACCTTCGCTGACTTGCCGACAAACCAGCCACGGTCCCCTGTCATGAATCTGACAAACGGCGACCATATTACGGGAACTCTCGTCAGCTCCGCTGATCCCAACAGCATCGGATGGCAATCGCCCGCATTCACCGAACCGTTTTACTTCGCACTCGGTGGGATCTCATCGGTTCATTTTCCAGTCCCTGCAAAACTGCCGCCGCATGAAGGGGACTATTGCTTTGAACGTGCAGGGCACGACGTGTTGTTTGGATCACTGCTCGGGCTGGACACAAAGACGGTGACGATCGATGTCCCAAAAATTGGCCGACTGACAATCGATCGATCGCAAATCCAACGGATCTATCGCTGGGGTGGGACTTCTTCCCAGTTGTTTATCGGCCCCAGCGGACTCACTGGATGGCAGACCTCGGGCGACGAGAACGGCTGGCGAGAAGACGCCGGACATTTGATTGCCGATAAACCAGGTGCAACAATTCGTCGCGAGTTTGGAATTCCTAACCAGGCACGTTTCGAGTTCGAGCTTTCCTGGACGGCCCAGCCCGATTTTGAACTGGCGCTCGGTATCGGAGATGACCCCAAAACCGCGTTACGTGCCTATAAATTCGAAATCTGGAATAAGCTGGTTGTGGTTCAACGCGAAACCGAAAAGGAAGCGGACGTTGAACGCCTGCAGGCTGTTGACGAGAAAGCAGGACGCATTCATTTGCAAGCATTTCTCGACCAGACAGCCGGAAAAATCCTTGTGTATTCCTCGAGCGGGGAACCGCTGGCAAACCTGACGGTTCTCACAAACAAACCTCAAGTTTTCGGTGGCATACAACTCATCAACCGAAGCGGTGACGTTCGACTGGAAAGCTTGCGAATTGGTCGCTGGAACGGTGAGTTACCACGCAAGGCAGAACTCGATAAATCGCGAATCCACGGAAGCGACGGCACGATCGAATACGGGTCACTAATGTCGTACGACGCTGAAACACACGAATTCGTGGTTGGCGATGAGACCAATTCAAAACGAATTGCCGAGGATCTTGTTCACGATGTCTTCTTATCACAAGCCCCTGAGCTTGCCCCAAGATCCCTTCGAGCTGTCTTTCTTTCTGGAACGAAAATTAGCGGCGATCTGGTCCGGATCGAAGATGGCATGGCCATTCTCAAATCGCCTGGGATTCAGGAATCGATCACGGTACCACTCGACCAGCTGCAAGCCCTAGTCGTCCTGGCTCCGAAGAGTGACCCTCCTGAACTCCCGGAGCGTCGCGGTCGATTAGAAACCATGGGGACTCGGCTACACGGTTGCCTCGTCAACTCCCGGAATGATGCAACTCAATGTCTGGTTTGGCAGCCGGCACGCAGCAGCACCGCCAGCCCACTTAAGTCGGGGATATCGGCCCAAATTGTCTATCGCGATCCACCGCCACAACCAACTCCACAACCAATTTCTCAACAACAGCAACAAATGCTTCAAGCCCGAGTCCGGGTCGCACGACCGGGGGGACTGGTCGGTCAGATTCAAGACATCTTCATGGACGGCGATCAGCAAAAAGCGGGTGGTAAGAAATCGAAGAAGGCCGAACCCGTGCTGCACCTGCGAACTGGCGACAAAATCCCTTGTACGGTCATCGGCGTCGATGAACGTGGTGTGACGTTGGAATCAAACGTGTCCGACGCGAAATTCGTTCCTCACGATCAAATTCAAGCTCTGGAACTGATTTCCGACGCCCCTCCCGTCGAAATCAAAACGCTCAAGAAACAACGGTTGTTGACATTACCTCGCATGCAGCGTGATAACCCGCCGACTCATCTGGTCCGTTCCATTGACGGTGACTACCTGCGTGGCCGCATCGTTTCGATGGACGAGGCACAGATGCAGATCGAATTGCGGCTGGAAGCACAAATCGTCCGTCGCGATCGGATCGCCCGCATTATCTGGCTGCATCCCGAAACAACTTCCGCCGACGAAAAAACGGCTGAAGCGACGATACCAGGGGACGCCAGACGAATTCAGGCATTGCGAAGCGATGGCAATCGACTGACCTTTATCCCCGAAAACGTTGCAGGTTCGACCCTGACTGGAAAAGGGGAATTACTGGGGAATTGTCATGTCGACATGAAAGACGTGGACCAGTTAATCACCGGAGCGGCCATCGAAGTCGCGGCCGCAGGTTTACCGTTTCACGATTGGAAATTGCAAAAATCGGCTGATCCTGCTGCACCACCAGAAGGTGGCCAAGGTTCGGGGGACGGTGGTGAAGGGATGGAATCGGTGCTTGTTGGAAAGCCCGCCCCCGAAATTGCGCTCGACATGCTGGATGGCAAGAAGTTTAAACTGTCGGATCACAAGGAAAAGATTGTCGTTCTCGACTTCTGGGCATCATGGTGCGGACCGTGCCTGCAAACCATGCCACAGATCGACAAGGTCGCCGAGGAATTCGCCGATCAGGGGGTTGAACTCTTCGCCATCAATCTGGAGGAATCGGCCGACAAGATTACGAAAGCTCTCGAACGTTTGAAGCTCTCGACAACGGTCGTGCTCGACAAGAATGGCCGAATCGCCGAGAAATACGGTGCGACGGCGATCCCGCAAACGGTGATTATCGACCGCGAAGGAAAAGTCGCCCGACTGTTTGTAGGTGGTGGTCCCCGGTTTGATGAACAACTTCGGGCCGCGTTGAAAACAGTTCTGGAAGGGCAGCCTCAGAAAAGCGAATGAGCGATTTGGCGCGGCAAGGGTCTCGTGTGCCGTGACGTAAACCCACGCGTGATGAAACGGTGAACATTTCGTCGGGTAATACAGTTGCGCCTTGTCAGCGTCGTAACGGTCGAAACGGGGTGCCACGGTTTTGGAGTCTTCGACAAGGCCGTGTCTTAATAGTCAAGAGCGTCTCCGAAGAGCACGGCCTTACCGAAGACGGTAAAACCGTGGCACCCATCATCACAGCTTCGCAGACGTTAAACACGTCAACATGACCGCAGCCGTGACGAATGATGGGGTCCGCTCATGAGCACCTTCCAAACGTTAAGAAAAAACGTTGCCTCCCCATTGACTTGCGACATGCGTTTTTGTATTTTGCACATTATTAAATATTTTAACAGACATATTTCTTTTACTGAGATTCTTTTGACATTCAATGCCGGCCCCGGTGATATGATGCCATAACGCGATTTTGATCTTTGACAATTTGAAATCAATTGACATCGGGTCGATCCGAAAAAGGCGACAACGGCTTGGTGCAGTATTGCGAGCTGCTGTCGAAGACGCTTTTTTTGGATAGTGGTCGGCTTGGGGAAAAGTCCTTCGAAACAACCCAAGGTGGTCAACCAACGAATGTTCTCTGCAGGAAGAATGGGACTTATGAGACGTATGGGACCCATGAGACTTTGCGAGAGGCACTCGACTGCAACGAAGGCTTCCATTTTCAGGTGTACACAATTTGGTAGGATCGCCGAAGGCGTGCAACCCAGACGAAGGCGTGCAACCCAGACGAAGGCGTGCAACCCAGACGAAGGCGTGCAACCCAGACGAAGGCGTGCAACCCAGACGAAGGCGTGCAACCCAGACGAAGGCGTGCAACCCAGACGAAGGCGTGCAAC
>CAILLA010000163.1 GCA_903834925.1 uncultured Schlesneria sp. | reverse complement strand
GATGGCAACTTGATCTGAAGTCCGTTGTCAAAAGTCATCAGGTTATTGGCTCCGGTCATCGCCAGAAACTTGCGTCCGCCAAGTTGTTCCAGAATCGTTTGAGCGAGTTGCATGGTTGCTGTCGTCATTTCCATTCCCCTTCGGTTGGAGCGGGTTGGCTGTCCCCGCTCGGTTGGTTTGGCTGTCGTTGTGTTACTTTGAGGCTCGTAGCGTGTCGTAAAGATTGCTTGCGAGGCTGTTGTAAGTCCCGCATCCGAGAACTGAGTCAACTGCCGACTTGATGTCCATTCCGTTTGCAACAAGAGTTGTGATTCGCAGGCTGATGATTTGATTCGTCGTCATGTTTTTTCTCCCGTTCGTGTGTGTCGTCCGCGTCTGGGTGTATTATCGTCGAAACTTTCCCGCAGTCAATAGAAATGGATATCTATTTTACGGGATTGTGGAAAATAGTTCTCACGGCTTCGGTTTCTTGGGCCTGCCTCTGACGGTTCTCGCTGGCCATTCCTTGCGAACTGCCTTAATCGCCTTGTCTCGACGCAAAAAGAATTCGATCGTTTCGCTGAGCGATTGACCAGTTTTCGCCGTGATGCCGTCCAGAACTTCGCGAAGCTCGTCCGTTATGTTGATCAGGATCTTTTGCAAGTCAGTGTATCCTATTTCCAGTAATTCCAAGCCTGTGCCAATGCGACGTCCATCACGTAGCCTTGCTCGTGAAACCATCGAGCGTCGGCGAAACATTCCTTGGCGTATTGCGAACGCTTGATTCTCTGAATCAGTTCGTCGCATTTGTTTTCGATCCAATCAGTGGACATGAATCACTCTCCCAATAAAAGGCGGGTGGAAGTCCCCGCAGTGTGTTGTATGGCAATCAGAGCATCATTTCCGATACGACTTCGTATTGCTCGCAGATTCGTTCGAAGGCGGATTCAGTGACCTTGTAGCGGTTCCATCCGAGACATCGGCTGCCGGGAACAGTATTGGCTTCCGTGTAAGTGTCAACGAGAGATACGCCACGTCCAGACAGAGCCAGAGGAGTTCGCAAGAACCAGTGCTTTCCGTAATGGCTGAGCGATGCTTCGATTTGTCCAACTGGTTTCACTTCGGACATTTCTGGATAGTAGGCGGTGTGGCTCATCAGTCGTCTCCCGTTCGTGGTTCGTTGCTGTCACTGGCCTAATTGTATATCGAAATAAAATCCCGTCAAGTTTAATTCAATATCTATTTTGAAAATAATTCGGAATTGTCATTTTCCAACTTAAAACGTTCAATCCCGTGTCTCCAATTGGAGACAAAATCCCCGTTGATTCGGTTTGTGGCCGTGGTAGAATACCGGCTTTCAGGGAGGGGGAAATGATCGACACACTATGGATTCAATCCGGCTACAACGGTCGAGAAGCGATCAAGTCGATGGATGCGGCGAGGAGTCTCGGCTACTCCGTCGGTTGGGGTCCGAATCCCGACAAGTCGCGTTGCGTTCCGATTGGCGACGTGCCCTGCTGCGAGTCGTGGCTTACTCGTCGGCCCGTACCAGATTTCTACCCAGAATTCCTCGGCGACTGGATGCACCGTGGTCATGGTCGTATCGAGTTCGGAGCGACAGTTAGCGGCGGCATTCGATGGTTCGTAAAATCAGCGGCAGGATACAAGGATTTCACGGCTCAGATCGTAGAGAAAAACAGTCCGTATCCGTCCAGCGGTCCGCTCGTGTTTTCGGAAGTTGTTCAGTTCGTTCAGGAATGGCGTTACTATGTCGCTGACGGATGCGTTCTATCGACCGGCTGGTACGACGGGAGCGACGAAGACGAACCGGCTCCAGAACTCAATATCGACTGGCCTGACGGCTTCTGCGGTGCTGTCGATTTCGGTCGTCTCTCGACAGGCCAAATCGCTCTTGTTGAATGCCAACATCCGTACGCCTGTGGCTGGTACGGAGACGATCACGCGGCCTATGTGACGTGGCTCGTGGAAGGCTGGAAGTACATGCGGTCTCTCGATGAATCGCGTTCGCTCTCGCAATGTTAACCGGAAATCGCACAAAACCGCTTTGCAGATAACAAACCGTTGACAACCCCGCGAGCCGATGGCAGAATGCGACCCAACACACCCGCCGCACCTCTCCTGCGATAACTCAAGTGGTTCCGCAGTGACGTGCATCATGGGCGGGTTATGTTTTACCGTGACTCTCCAACCTCACGGGTGGCTCGCCGGACGTTACGTCTGCCCGAGATCGAGCCAGAGATTCGAAAATACCTGTCACTATAAACGCTCGTTTATGGATTTAACGGTATCCTTTCGAAGCTCCCTTAACTCGCACGAAGCGGAAGGGATCAATCATGTCATCGTCAAACGTCAATTCTTATCGCAGCTATGTCGTAATTCTCAATGGGGGCATCATTTTCGAAACGAACGAT
>CAILLA010000162.1 GCA_903834925.1 uncultured Schlesneria sp. | reverse complement strand
TTGAAAACGGCTGAATTAATCAAGTCTGACCGCAGTTTGAAGGCGACATCGGGTTCGCCAACAACTTCTGCTTCGGCGATTGCTCGTTCAAAAGCTTCAATCTTCTGCAGTCCGGGTGGAAAATTCGATGCCTCGTTGATCAAGTCATCAAGTCGACTCTGACTCATTGTAGTTCCTTTTCTCTGCCTTCAATCACCATTTCAATCAGGCCCCAAAGTCCATCACCCATCAGTTTCAGTTCTTCGGAACGAAGTGGGAAGTGCCCCAGCAACAGCGCCTGAACGTACAGCATCTCAATTGCTTTTTGGACGAGCACCTTGTCTTTCACATCAACCAGGCGGCGAATTAGACGATTGTGGTAGTTAAAACAAAGCTGGGCCGATGCGACTTGAGGGCGACTCGCCGCCAGTCCGTCTAGAACGCCCGACCAGAGATCGTCCGCCTGTTCGCGCGTGCGGTCCAGGTTCCGCTGAAATCCAGCCTCTGAACTGATGGTGTAGAGCGTGGGCAATTGTTCGGGATGAAATTTCTTTACATCACTTTGACATCCAAAACGCCTGAGAACCTGATCTGCTGCTCTGAGCAGATCGAACGCCTGATCATGTTCCACAACGGTGAGATCTTCAAACGAATCTGTCAGAGTTGACACATCGACGGGTTCAATTCGCCGGTCAGGAAAAATCTCGGGCAGTTTTTCCAGCAGGCTGGTGTCGTGAATGTAACCACCATTCACCAGACAAATTTCCTGTGCCGCAGCAACCCCGGCAACCTGACGGAATTCATCGACCGTCCGGACATATTTTACGATCGGATGTTGCTTCAGATATTCCCCAAGCGTCATTGGCCCAAGAGATGTCTGAAATGGCAGATAGTCGATAAATAGCTCATAAAATTCGTCATCTTCCACGGCCAGAGATTTAATTGCCAGAAAATGCAAATCGATTAATTGATCCAACCGCTGACGATCGTTTCTGGCGAGATTCACCAGGTAATTCCTCATACAGTCACCCAGGTTTTCGCGAGCTTCGGCCAATCGCTGATCATCATAAAACGATTCACGTGATGCGGTCGGACGCAAATCCTGAGTGTTGATGACGCACTTCACGAAGAATGCCCAGTCGGGTAACAGCTTTTCTCCTTTCTCGCTCAGCAGCATCTGCTTGAGATAAACTCGATGCGACTGCTTCGTTGCGATACTCGCCGCATATGGCAAAACAAACGCAATTCCATTGATGGCACCAATCTCTGATCGCAACGGAATGGCGTCAAAGAACTGGGTTCCAAATGCCTCTTTTCCATAGTCGAGATAAGCCGCGTTGCGTTCCTCTTCATTGCGGAACGATTGAAGCCACGGCGGGGGTTCGTTGATCGTTCGTTTCGACGCCGCCGCAACCACGTCAACGGCGATCGGCAAATGGCCACCGAATTTCTTCACGTGTTCAAAAACAAAGTCGGCATCAAACATCGCCTCACTTCCGGGCTTAGCCTGAAGGTAAACTTGGGTTCCGGGCGCAAAATCGCGGTCGAGTTTCCGCAGGGAATAGGTCCCATCCGCTCGTCCCTTCCATTCAACGCCCGGTTGTCCTGTCTTCATCGACCGCGTGATCAGGGTAATTTCGTCAGCGACAACAAAACATGACAGCAGACCAATCCCGAATTGACCAATAAAATCGTCCCGGTCCAGCGATTCGCGTTTCGACGATCTTCCGATTGTGGAAAGAAACTGGTGAATTTCTTCGGACGTCAAACCGATTCCGTTATCTTCCACAACTAAGGTCGGCGGTAACCGCCCCTTACCCTGGATCGTTTCGAACTGGACTGAACCCACGTGGCCTGACTCGACCAGCCCCCTGGCCGTAATTGCATCCACAGCATTCTGTAGTAACTCACGTAAAAAAACCTCAGGTCCGCTATATAAGTGATTCGACAACAGGTCGATGATGCCACCCAGATCAACCTGAAATTTGTGTTCGTCAGACATAACAAACTTGCTCACGCGAAATGCAGAGAATGGACTGAAGGGAAACTTGATCGCTCATGAATGAAGCGGTATACGAGTGTGTCAATCAGAAGCAGACGCGCCAAGTCTGTGGCAGGTTCATCCAGGTTCTGGGGACCGCTATCATCATGAACGTCACGGCATCGAGTTCGTAAAAGATTACGACAAGGTCAACGATATGATCTTGAGCAAACAAGGGGTTAGTTTTGTGTTCGACAAGGCCACTGCAAAACGCTTACAAGGGGCGACCATCGATTTCGTCAACAACGAAACTCAGGCCGGATTTCTGTTTAGCAACCCAAACGATTCCTGAAGAATTAACCGGGAGGCGGAGAATTTACAGAGACTCATTCTTGAGTCGGGTGCTGACGCTGCAATTGGAATTCACCTCAAATCTGTAAATCGCCCCAGTAGGTTCTCGACAAAACGTCTCAGGCGGGCTGATAATCGGAATGTTTATCGGTCGTGATGATCGCCGGTGCCAAATCGGCTGGATGGGAGAGTCTTTCGTGAAGGCCATGAAGATCGGCTTGATCGCGATGAGTGGTGTTCGTGCCTGGGACACGGAACTGCTGGAACTGGCACTCAGTATGCCCGGTTTCGTTGAGCGAAATGAGCTCATCGCACAATTGCCCAGTCTTGGGTTGCTGACTTTGGCTGGATGCACCCCGGCTTCGGACGAGATCTCTTATTCATGAGATCTTCGATTACTCGAAAGACTCGCCGCCGGAAGATGACTTTGATCTGATCGCCATTTCCAGTTCTATGGCGCAGATCGAGGATGCCTATCGACTGGCAGATCAGTTGCGGCAACGGCGCCGCGCCGTGCAGAAAGCGTTTCCCGGCCCAGGCGGGTTTTCTCCAGCAAACCTTGGGCGGATGCGAGCCCTGTATTTGTAGCCTATCACACCGATGCCAAAATTCTGTCGCAAGCTGTGATAGAATCGCCCCGCAAGAAGGCGGCGTAGTTGGTGCGTGTCGAAGGTCAACGAAAATCGGCCGCGAGTGCCGCGATTAAGTTCGGTGTTCCTCGTCCGCGTAAAAATCCAAGGCACCGCAATTTGAGCATCGAAATCCTTTGACCTGATAGAAACGGTCGGACGGTTCGTCGGCTAGTCCTTGTTGAAACGCCGTGATCGGGTTCGCGGAAGTGCGCTGACCCGGAACGACAAAAATCAATCCCGCGTGTGGGCTGTCACGCACGACTTCGCCGACCAGTCCAATCGCGCTGGTGACACCCGCCTGCAACGGCCCGCCACATTTTCCACAGGTCTTTTTCATGATCGCTCCGAATATTAAATGTCACCGGCGGTGTTCTCGCCTTCCGTGTTGAACGCATTGTTCGCAATGATTTGAATGACTCATATACCAGGCTTCCAATCAGCTTCCATGATTGTCAATTTTCGCAACCTGCCGGAACCGTCAAATTGGAAATGAAACTGGCAATGATTTCGCTCGTATTTGATCCACGGCGGGACGTGGTCAAAAGCATCACCATAGGAATCGCAACCCGATTCTTTCGGCGGTCCAAGAGCTAAGATGATTTGGGCCTTTGTTGACGTCTCAGATATACCTGTGATCCCGCAGCGTGATAGCGCCTCGACGGTGTCTGCCACTTCGATATGGCCAAAATACGGATCATTTTCGTAATCACAATTGCACAGGAATTCGGGATCGCTCGTTTTGTGGCCGCAGTCGGGGGTACGGCAGCAGTACAGAGTCAGCTCCGTCATTCGTCCGTCAGCAATATCTTCAATGTCGAGTGAATGAAGTCCGAGATGCCAACAATTGCTGCGCTCACCGCCGATATGGTAGGTGAATTCGAATGGACGTTTCTTGGACCCGACGCGCCCGCCGATGAGCCACGGTAAAACCTGAATCGCATCTCCGTAGTTCACTTGTACGTCTGGGTCTCGCTTCGATGCTTTGATGATATAAAACGCTTCTTGAATCGCGGCGCGGAGTTCGTCCGGAATCGGAACCTTGGATCGCTCCTTTTCCTTTGGCTTTCGTCGCAACATGTGATGGTGTCTGATGCCGAACGACATAATTCAACGGCGGCTTGCTCGCCGCCCGTGTTGAATGCCTTGAACGGCATTCAGAGAAATACGATACAAATTGATTCAGCCAACGAAAAGAGCGGCCGTAAAATGCGTTTGTGAGTCCTGACCTCTTTCGTTTATTCCACCGCGAAGGTTTACGAAGTGCGCGAAGGAATCAATGAACCAAACGCTTGATGCCATCTTTCAGCCTGTTGTTGTTAAATCGGTGAACCTCGATTGGAAAGGTGGTCGAATTCCATCTTCGTGCACTTCGCGTCCTTCGTGGTGACTCTCTGCCAAACTCTTCTGCCGAGTAGTTAATTGGACGGATTGCTTTTCGGTCGGAATCGGTTTTTAAGTTGTTTTACCCGGTCGTGCCTTTCAGGATGGCCGCCGAACTTTTTTCCATTGTCTTTCCCGAATTTGTTGTTTTGCATATTGACACACAACTTATGTATTTATAATTTGATGTCGTTCTTTTATCTTTTATGGCTTGGAATGAATTTTATTCGGATCATCCTGTCGTGCCTTTGAGACAGCGGGCGATCCATGGGCGGTTCATTGTGTGCATGTCGGGAAGGGTCGAGTCTTCGACGTTCACTTCCGTGCCACGATTTTTTGGTGGGACTTCGAAGACTTGTCCCACCCTACGAGGCATCCAACGCGGATGAGGTTGGTCAAGTTGGCCAACTTCAAACTTGTTAAAAAGCCTATGAAATACGGAACTTGGCCAACTCTGTCGAACTTGGTCAACTTTTTTCGAAGATGCAAAACAATCGAAATCGGTTTTCAGAAGAAACCGGAAGGGTATGCGATGCGAAGTCGGTTGAAGTCATTCGAACTCGCGCGAACTCAGGTGAAGTCGCTCGAAGTCGCGCGAACTTTATTGCCGGGAAAAACTCGACGAAAGCCTATGAAATAAGGCAAATGGTCGAAGTCGCGCGAACTCGCTCGAACTTTTGATCAAATTTCAGAGTGGACTTGATTCTGGCAGAACATGAAAGGTTTTTGAACAAATGGAAGAATTAAGATAAGGTAACGAATTGAAGAAATTGGCGGCCTCTCGGAGAATCCTTTTGATTGCGATCGCTTTTATTAACTGCTGGCTATCGAAATCACCTCGATTCTGGAATTTGAATCCGTGTATTCTCGACAAAACGTCTCAGATGGGCTGATCATTGAAACAGGAATCGAACTTTGATTGTCCGCGCATGACAGGCGCGATGGGAGAGTCGGCCGTGAAGCCCTTGAAGATCGGCTTGATCGCGATGAGTGGCGTTCGTGCCTGGGACACGGAACTGCTGGAACTGGGACTCAGCATGCCCGGTTTTGTTGAGCGAAAAGAGGTCATTGCACAATTGCCAAGTCTTGGGTTGTTGACTTTGGCTGGACTCACCCCTGCTTCGGACGAGATCTCTTATCACGAGATCTTCGATTACTCGAAAGACTCGCCACCCGAAGGCGACTTTGACCTGATTGCCATTTCCAGTTTTACGGCGCAAATCGAAGATACCTATCGACTGGCGGATCAGTTGCGTCAGCGTCGAAAGGGTGTGCATATCGTTCTCGGTGGGCTGCATGTCAGTGCAATGCCGGACGAAGCATTGCACCACGCGGACGCGATCGTAATCGGCGAGGCGGAAGAGACCTGGCCGCAGGTTATTGAAGATGCTCGAAACGGTCGGCTGAAACGTGTTTATCGTCCTTCGCGGCCATGGAATCTTGCCGACACATTAACCCCTCGCTTCGATCTGCTGGACCCTGCGAAATACAATCGGATTACCGTCCAGACCTCGCGCGGTTGCCCTTGGAAGTGTGATTTCTGTGCCAGTTCGATCCTGATCGCTCCTCGTTATCAGACAAAACCGGTTGAACGAGTGGTCGAAGAGATCCGTCGGATCAAATCGATCTGGTCGCGTCCTTTTATTGAATTTGCCGACGATAATACGTTCGTTCAAAAAGCTCATTCGAAGGAACTCATGCGAGCCTTGATTCCCGAACAGATTCGATTCTTTACGGAAACGGACATTGGGTTCGGTGACGATCCTGAACTGATTTCGCTGGCGCGCGATGCCGGTTGTCGACAGGTGTTGATTGGATTGGAGAGTCCGACCACTCTTGGTCTGGACGGGATGGAATTGAGATCAAACTGGAAGTTGAAGCAGCAGGATCGGTATCTGGAAGCGATCGAACGGATTCAGTCGGCGGGAATCACGGTCAACGGTTGCTTCATCCTCGGGCTGGATGGACAAACGACCGACGACTTCGATCGTGTTTTGGAATTCGTCCGGCAATCTGGTCTGTACGAGGTTCAGGTGACATTGCAGACTCCATTTCCCGGCACGCCACTTTATGATCGTTTACGTCGCGAAGGGCGATTGTTTGAAGATCGATTCTGGGAGAAATGCACTCTGTTCGATCTGACTCACGAGCCACAGGGAATGACTGCGCCGGAATTGCGAGCAGGATTGATCCGGGTCAGTCAATCACTTTATAGCGAAGCAGCGACGCATCATCGTCGTGAACAGTTCATTCAAAAATTACGAGAATCCAGTGCCATCACCCAACCAGACGCCGCCCGAAACTGAATGTGAAAACGTTTCGCTAAAAACACTCGTTCAATACCTGTTCGGGTCTCGTTCCGCGATTCTGGATCTGGCCACGAATCGTGCGACGGTCTGGTTGGGATTGATGTTTGTTGTCTCCACCGGACTTGCTCGCGAATACGACAGGGAAAATCTGGCAAAAGAACCTTGGCATCTACTGGCGCCGCTCGTCGCGTCCCTGGTCACTTCC
>CAILLA010000161.1 GCA_903834925.1 uncultured Schlesneria sp. | reverse complement strand
TGCTCAGTGAAGCCAATGAAAATTGCGTAGAGCACTGCGTCGGAGAAGACTCCGATGCAGTGGCACGTCACTCAGTACCGTTTTGAAAAATCCTTCACGGCGTTGCCCTCTGGGGCTGATCTTTAATCTCCATGCGCTGAGACCCGGGGCGGAAACCGCCCCGGGCTTTACTTGGTCGCGGCGATACGGCTTCATGTTATGCTGGTAGATCGTCACAGCTGGATCAGTTGTTGTATTCGGTCAACCGTATTCGTCAGCGATTCGGTTTCTGTTGCGAGCTGTTGAAGGAACGATTTGATTGGTTCCTTTAACCTGATTGCTGCATCGACAGATGCGTTTGATCCGCTCTGGTAGGCACCGATTGAGATCAAGTCTTCGGCTTGCTGGTATGCGGAAAGGATCTGTCGTAGCGACATTGCGGATTGTCGGTGCTCGTCGCTGGTAATCTCTGGCATCAGACGTGAAATGCTGGTGAGAATATCGATTGCTGGAAAGTGCCCTTGTTGAGCGAGTTTTCTTGACAGCACAATATGGCCGTCCAGAATGCCACGAACCGCATCCGAAACCGGTTCGTTCGTGTCATCTCCCTCCACCAGGACGGTATAGAACCCGGTGATGCTGCCGGAATTTGTCTTGCCGCTTCTTTCGAGCAGCTTCGGGAGCAACGAGAAAACACTCGGTGGATAGCCTCGGGTTGCGGGAGGTTCGCCTGCCGCGAGACCGATTTCTCTCTGAGCCAGTGCGAATCTTGTGATACTATCCATGACCAATAGCACGTCACGACCGGTCTCACGAAAGTATTCTGCGATGGCAGTGCCGAGATAGGCGGCTCGCAGACGAAGGACGGCAGGGTCGTCTCCTGTTGCCACGACGACGACACTTCGGGCCAGTCCGCCAGGACCGAGATCTCGCTCAATGAACTCGCGAACTTCGCGCCCTCGTTCGCCGATCAGAACAACGACATTGATGTCCGCTTCCGTTGATCTTGCAATCTGTCCGAGCAGGGTACTCTTGCCAACACCACTTCCTGCGAAAATTCCCAATCGTTGACCTTTCGCACACGTCAGCAGTCCATCAATGGCTCGCACGCCGGTTGCCAGGGGCTCATCAATTCTGGGCCGCTGCATTGGCGACACCGGCATTGATTGGAGACTGACGTGCCTGGGAAGAATGGCTGGCGGCAATCCGTCGATGAAACGTCCTCGCCCGTTGATGATTCTTCCGAGCAGAGCATCGCCAACTCGTGCCCCTTGAACGGAATGACCCAGGATGGCGCGCGTCCCGCGCCTGACTCCGCTCAGGTCACCGTAGGGTAAAAGTAACGTTTCTTCTCCCGAAAACCCGACGACTTCCGCTTCCAGGACTGTCCCCTGTTCCGATTCCAATTTTGCGATTGCTCCCAGTGGTGCTGGGAACCCGGAGACAGAGACGGTCAATCCCACGATCCGTGTGACTCGACCGGTCAGTCCGACGGGCAAGATGTAACGAACGTGTTCATCGAGCGAGAGCATGGAAATTCCTCAATGTCACGTTGGTTAGTCGTCGACCAGTTCTTCGGCAATTCGGTGCAGCATGGTTTCGACTCTGGCATCGATGACTCCATGCCGTGTTTCGATTCGGCAGCCACCTCGCATAGAATGGGGGTCTGGAACGAGAGTCGTATCGGCACATGCCGTCAGAGATTGAACGATCTGCGGTGCCCGATCACCCCAGGCCGACAGGTCATCGGGATGAAGATAGACCGTCAATTGCGGTTGTCCAGCGGCAAGTCGCAGTGCATCGGTGATCATCTCGGTGGCAAACTCAGGTCGTGCGGCCAATTGACGTTGCAAAAGCTTTTCGGCGATGGCGACACCGAGTCGGACGGCAATTTGTTCCCATCTGACAAGCCATTGATCGCGTTCCGCCTGAAGTGATTCCGCGGCGGCTTGAAGGGCGGGCAGTGCGGTTGCCAATTGATCGGTCACATGCTGATCGGCGATCTCAGACGCTTTTTCGGCGATAATTGCCTGGGAATCACGCAGACCATCAATCCTCCCCTCGTCCCTGGCGGCCGCCAGAGCCTGTTCGCAAAGTTGTCTGGCGTTATTTCGGGCCTCGATCAGAATCTGTTCGGCTTGGCGATGCGCCTTGGCCATGATCTGATCTCCCTGGAGTTGGAGATCGATGAAGTTAAACGCTTCAACCGTGGATAAAGCGTGAGTGGAATGAGCTTTGATGATTTTCGCATTCATGATTATCGATCGTCATCCCGTTCTTACGATTCGATTATTCGCTTTAATTCGATTCACTTTTGGCGCTGCCAACTCGATATGACCATTGGCTTCGAGGATCAGTATTGCGCGAGCGATCTGTTGTTGACCTGCCGTGATTTCGCTCAATCGAAGGGGGCCAATCGACTTCATTTCCGTTTTCAGAGCATCGCCGACTTTTGTGGGAAGACGCTTGATGACACGCTGGCGAAGTGATTCGGAGCATCCCTTGAGTGCCACTGTCCAAGGGGATTCAGCTGTTTCCTTAAGAATGGTCTCAAGCGTCTCATCATTCAAATTGTCGAGATCCTGGAATGAAAATAGTGTATCCCGGATTGTTTCGGCAATGTTCGAATCTTTTTGTTCGAGCGTATTCAAAATTGCTTGAGACATGGTTCGTTCTGATTCGTGCAACACTTCCGCAGCGTGATCCATGCCCTGAACGCGAACCTCTTTCCGGCTCGATCGGATCTGTAAAAGTGTCGCGATCTCAGCCAAAACATCTGCATCTGTGGGGCCGAGTCGTGCGAGCCTGCCAACAATTTCGGCCTGTTGCGAAGGACTGAAGCCGGCGAGGACTTGCGAAGCCAGGTTTGCGGGTAATCTTGCCGCAATGACCGCGATCGTCTGGGGATGTTCTTGTTCGATGATTCTTCGCACGTCGTCGGAATGTCGATTGTGTAAGAAGGCAAATGGACCGGCTTCAAGCTGTTCATCCAACCGTTGTTCGATCGGCCCGACATTGGCTTGGTCGATTGTTCGTTCCAGCAATTCTCGCGCGGTTTCCGGTCCGGCGGGCTGCATCAGTGGCCTGGAAACAAACGCGGTTTTGAATTCATTCAGAACCGCTTCCTGTTCTTCCCGCGTGACATGATCAGCATTAGCAATCGCCAGCGCGACTTGCTCCATTTTTTCACGAGGCAGCTTTCCCATGACCTCCGAGGCCAGCGACTGGTCGAGGCTCAGTAGCAGGATTGCCGTCTTTCGAGTCCCATTCATGAGATCCGTCTTCATTCGTTTGTCTCGGATAACCATGTACCTAGCAGCACGGCCGATGCCCCTGGATCACTTTCCACCAGAGATCGGATTTCGTCTCGAAGCATCGCGATGTGATCCAGTTTCGAGGCTGTCATCGGAGAGGTAGTCGGCTGCACTGGATTTGAGACATCTGAAAATGGTTCGAATTCGTCTCCGTTAGGCCATTCTGGCAATCGCGAAGAGGATCGCGTTGCACGCCTCAGAATCCAAATGCCCGCCAAACTCGTTATTCCGGCAATGATCAGTGGCCCGCGCCATTTTTGAGGGAATGAGACGAGTTGCCACGATGATGGTCGAAGTACTTCATTCGGCTGTTCTACATCCAAACGATCGACGCAAGTGACAGAGATCGTCTGACGCGCCGAGTCTGATGGAATCAGTCCTGTGACAATTCGTTCGACTTTGGCGGAAACGTCTTGTTCGATCGATTCCAAATCCATCTTGTCTGGCGAAGCGGAACTGGCTCGCATGTGTCGAGCGACATCACGCAGGTAGTCGCGCGGGATCGAGATACTGACCCGGATATTTTGCCGCAGTTCAGCAGCTTGACTGGTTCTTAATTCGGAATCAATTGTTGACATGCCAGACTGATGGTCGCTTGCACCGCGGAACCCAGTCGAATGTGCGTCGACGTCATTCATGGACGCAGGGCGATTGAACACGCTCGCTGGATCTTCACGAGATTGAAGAGTGGCGCTTCGAATAAGCGACGGTCGTCTTTCACCGGGAACGATCTGGACAACCACACCGACGTTGGGGATATGCGATAGTGCCTTTTGAAGCCGCTCTTCGTATTGGTGAGAGATTTCCGTTGTTTGCTGCCGCTGTCGGGCATCAACGGACGTGTCAGTCGGTTCGCCGGTATAGGCTTGTCCTCGGGTTACATCAAAAATTGTCACATCGGCGGGAAGCAAGTCGGGTACGACGCTTGCGACGACATGTCTCAATGAATTGGCCAGACTGACTGAGATTTCTCGACCAGTTCGAGGCTTTACCGACACATTTGCAGTGGGTCGTGTCTTTTGATTCCAGCCGGATCGACGTTCAGGTGTTGCGATCACGACTCGGGCGTCTTCAATGTCGGGAACGGCCTTAATCATCCGACGCAACTCTTGAAGCAAAAGAGCCTCTTTCATTTGGAGGCGTTGTCGGTCGGTGCTGAATGGTCCAAGCGTTTCGTAGTGTTTGATCATTTGCGAGCCCAGATCAGCGGGGAGCGCATTGAATTCCAGGAGGGCAGCGTTGTAGCGGGGTAAATCTTTGGCAGGTGCCAGTAATCGCTGCCCGTCACGTCGAAAACTGGTCAGCCCGGCGGTGACGAGTGCCTGTTCGGCTGAGGCGAGTTCTTCATTTTCAAACGATTTTCCGAACGAGACGGGTTGGAGTTCGGTTCGGTGATTGAAAAAGACCAGCCAACTGAATCCGGCGCAAACAACGACAAGTAACGCGATTGACGCCGCACGTTGAACGGGCGGCATCTCGCGAAACCGATCGACAAGTTGTCGGGTGATGCGCGGTAAAACATCCATGAAAATCGCGCAGTCTTTCAGTAGACCAATTCAGCCAAGACACGACGCGGGTTATAGTTGCGACAGGCAATTCTACGCAATGCGAATCACCGGCCGCGTGCCACGGCTTAACCGAAGACGGTAAAACCGTGGCACCCAATATCGCGGATTTTTTTCCGAAGGGGCTTCGTCCCGAGTGACGCAAACATTCTGTCTTCTGGTCGTTTCATCAGGCCAGTGATCGCTCTTAGCACTCGACGCCAACTTCGGGCGAAGACAAAACATTTGCAGGGTTCTTCAATATTCGACGTGGCGAGAATAGAATCAGATGGTGATGTGATTCTTCGTTCAATTCGCCTGCCAGGATCGGTTGATGCCCTTTTTCACGTCTGAAATGTCAACGATGTTGCTGAATCGATTATCGGGGCTGGCTGCACCGATCATTGCGACAGTTGCCATTCTTCATTTATTGATTTTTTTTTGGCTGATGGGATGGGCACGGCGTGATTTACGGCGAATGGCAGCGGACTTCGACCAGTTCACTCGCGAACTCAAATATCGAAGCATTCTGGAGCGAGGCTCAAACCTTTCGGACCAGATCGACGCGTTTCTGGCGGATATCAAGGATGTTCTGGATGATCCGTCGAAGACGACCGAACGTCATAACCTTTGGCTTCGCATGAGGATCCTAGACGAAGAGCGACGGTATCTTCAGTCCCAAGCGTTCGAGACGTGGTACACGGTGTGTCGCACCATGATTGAAGCGTATCCCTTGGCTGGCGTGTTGGGGACGGTACTGGCGATCGGTGCAGGATTACAATCAGGGAATTCGAATGCGCAGCAGACGATCGCTGATATCGTTCGAAATTTCGGCGATTCCATCTGGTCAACCTTCATCGGATTGTTTTCGGCCATGACGCTGATGTTTGTGAATAGCATTGTGGAGACCAAGTTCCAGCGGTTGGCTGAGAATCGATTGCACGTTCGTGAAACCGTGGCTCGAACGAAGCGCGAGCTGTCGATTGCTGCGGGAGCACGGGAATGAACTTCCGTCGCCGCGTGACACTACAGCTGACTCCATTGCTCGACCTGATGCTGATCGTGATTTTCGCTCAGTACATGGAAGTCAAGATGGTCGCCAAGCAGGAAATCGATCGAGTTGACAGCCAGCGACAGGAGACCGCCGATGAAAACGCGATTCTGAGACAACGTGTCGATCAGTGGGAGGCTGAGCAACGGGAATCCAATCAGACTTTGCACCACGAGCGCGAGAAGTTGGGGCAAGTCGTCCGCGAGTTGTTTCGCATACCGGATACGACGCTCAATAAGTTGATTCAGCCTCGCAGCCAGACCGAAACCGGAGGGCTTTCATCGGCCGAGATCGCCGATCTTAAAGCTCGATTTCAGAAACTGGCGAACTCCACTGGTGAGCAAGTCATTGATCATCTTCTCACGTTCAATGAGATGCGTAAGCAATTCGACGTTTGGGACTGCTATCTGAATGAGGACGGAACCTTACAAATCACAATTGGTCAAGATCGTCAGCAGATAAAGTCAAAAGTCATTGAATCCCCCGAAATCTTCGTCGAAGTGGTTTTGCAGGTCCGCAAGCAATTCCCACCGACCAAAAATAGCATTCTCATCCTGTGCAGTTATGGGGATTGCCAATTGTCGCATCGTCTTTCAATGACGCGTGGGCTCCCTTCGCTGGCGGAACGGATGAAACGCGATGGTCATGGAACTCAGTCATTCGAGTATGCTGTATTCGGATACCGCCCTCAGCCTGAATTAAAATTGTGATCCTTGCAATTAAATCGGCAAAGACATTCAGAAAAGGTCCTTCTATGGCAGCAGAATCTCGTAGCTCTTTATTTCGCAAACGAAATTTCCTTGGCGCGGCACTGCTCGCGGGAATCGGTTTGGGTGTCTATCTGGGAAAATTGAATTTTGGATGGGGCGATGGCAATCAATTCGGAATCGCTAACACTGGCACTGGCGATGGAAATGACACTCAAGTGAGCGTTGCTCCAGTCGACGTGATAAACAAACCGGCGGAAGCGATCAAAGAGGCAGACGAATTACCGATCGCGGTCCCTGACGTGGTGCGGGTATTGATCGACGAACGACAGTATTACTTGCGATCAGAAATCGGTGGAGGTCAGGATTTGTTGATTGCGTTGCCAAAATTAATTGACCTCGTTTCACAAGCACCCGGCGACGAAGACGGGCTACGTGTGCGGGTGTATCGACGCTCAACCGCACGTGCGTCTGCTGAGGAAAAGTTAAAAACGGCATTCGCCGAAGCGGGCATCAATGACGCTGCTATCTTCTGGGTGCCAACTCCTGTGAAGTAATCGTGTTCCATCGAGACGTTCACCTTGCACGGTAATTCAGATCTCCCACCGAAACAAATTTGTCTATCAATGAAATTCGATGACCGGTTAAAAGCTTTTGGCGGGACACCTTCACATGAATCGCATGATTTCGTTATCGGTGTTGTTGGCCCTCATCGTGCTACTGGGTGGCATGCTTTACAAGGTGATTGCTCCCTTTGTACTTCCCCTGTTTCTTGCGGCGGTTCTCGCGGTCATTTGTCAGCCGCTGCACGATTATTTTCTTCGTAAAACGGGTCAGCGAGCCGCCTGGGCGGCGGCCTTTTCGACGTCCGCCGTGGTGGCGATCATCGTTGTGCCGCTGATGGCGGGAACATTTATTTCGGCGGTTCAATTGTACTCGCTCGCGGAACAGCACCTTGACGGTGACTGGCATAAAGGGCTTGATCTGCTGTGGCATCGAGTTGTCTCACCAGCCGTTGAACGTCTTAGACCTTATATTCCCGGTGGCCTGTCGGAACAGAAGATTGAAGGATTTAAGGACGAGTTTGGTACGAATCTTCAGGCGCTGGCGGGTCAAATTGCTGGTCAAACTTTTCGCGTTGCGTCATCGACTGTTGAAGTGTTTGTTTCTCTGACCGTTGCAGCGGGAATGTTTATTACGGCCTTATACTACTTTTTGGCAGACGGCCCGGCTTTGATTGCCGCTGCAGAAGTCATGATTCCGCTTCCCGTAAACCATCAGCGACGCCTTTGCGAACGTTTTGCGACAGTGGTTCGCGCGGTCGTCACCGCGACATTTCTGGCTGCGCTCATTCAGGGGTTTGCCACTGCAATCGCATTACAGTTCTGTGGCATGGGACACTTCTGGATCTTTCTTTCGGTTGCGACGGTCGCTTCATTGATTCCCCTGGTCGGTGCCTGGATCGTTTGGGTTCCCTGTGCGGCATTGCTCGCATTACAGGGGAACTGGGTGGCCGCATTATTGTTAGCGGTGTGGGGGATCGGGGTCATCAGCATGCTTGATAACCTTGTGAAAATTTACGTTTTGCAGAATAACGCCGACCTGCATCCCTTGCTGGCGTTCATCAGCGTTGTGGGAGCTCTGCAGGTTCTTGGGTTATGGGGGATTTTCATCGGCCCGATTGTTGCCTCGTGCCTGTTTGCGTTGATTCAGATCTTCAATGCCGAATTGAAAGAACTCGTCAACGAACGAACGATTGAAACAAAACCACCGCCCGAAGCCGTTCCGATGCCTGAAAGCGAATCGAATGAGGAATTGGCTCGGAAGCTGGAAGCTTCCGCTACGACAGAGGTGGCCGCAGTGCCGCAAAACAAATCTGATGTTGATGCCAAAACGAAGGAAAGTACCGAGGCTACAAAACAAATGCCGTCGAACATGAAATCACGGCGGCGGCGTTAATGTTGGTTGCGGGATGAGTAGGTGGTTTCGCAATCTTCTAGATGCACTGGCGAGCGAAGACGCACGCCAGTGGCACACACCACAACTTAGAACGCTCGTGCAGACTGTTACTTGGCTTTGCCAAACCGGGCTCGTCCACGTGATGCCCGATATCCGTACTCGGTCGCAAACCAGATTGCGTATTGCTCTCGCTTATGATGGTTTGTGTTTCGGGTGTCATTGACGTGGCCGACTTCATGAATCAGCACATTGTTGAGATAAAAGTCGCGTATGGTTTCTGGAGTCCAGATTAACTTCCATTCATGACCAGTTTGCAGCCATTTGCCACCGAACATTCGTGCTTCGACAAACTGTTCCGGCCGAGGTGGGCGAACGTAGATTTCCGTGAGGCTTTCTTCGATCGGGTACAGGTAAACGTTGGGACCCCATTGCATTCCATACAACGGAAACAGGCGTCGTTTCCGAGTCATTCCGCTCAATTGGATAACTTCAATTTCGCACGTCAATGCTTCAGGCAGAAGTGCTAAACGATCCCGAATCTCGTCAACGGTGACCGGATGGATGTACCCCTCGCCCGCCGGTTGTACGATGTACTCGGTCGTGAGTCGTTGTTGAGGCTCATACCAGGTTTCGGGGGCACTGAAATGAGTCGAAATCTCGTCGGGTCGATGCCGCTGACGATACGCTGCGTCGGGGCGTATCGATCGTCCGTGCTTCTGGTTAATCGCACCGCGAACCGATCGCTGCTGATGATGTGTCTTGGAAATTCGGGAAAACATGACTCTTACCTTGTCTGATCCATTTTCTTGGGGGGCCCGCCACCTTTACCTTGGCGTATCACATCCTGGCAGGCCACCAGATCGCGCCTGGAAACCTCATTCACAGGTCGATCACTATGTTAGGGACACGACCGTACGGCAAACAAGTACCGTCGTTAAGTCGTTTGTTTGTTGATTGTTATGGAGAGTGGTTGTGACGGGCAATGTCGAGTGACGAGCGCTTGATTTTTGGTGTTCGCCCATAACTTGGCTGAGCGCGTCGAGTTGCGGTGCAACGTCACACTTGATCGAAGCGCAGGCCCCGACCATTCGCCGCCGAAAATTTATGAATTATTTGAAGCAGGATCGTAGAATTCACGACGTGATGCTGAGATTGTCGAATATAACGATCAGGCATTTTGGAGGGGCAATCATGGTCCAATTGCTCCAACCCATTTCTTTTCAGAGCCTTGCGCTCCGGCAACTTCCTTTTGGCGGCTTTTCGAAGTGGGCGCGAGGAAATCCGGGCTCTTGGGATCAGTCGACTCGAATGCGAGATCTGACACCCCCTGTTGTCCTCCCTGCTCAAACAAAATCCCAATTTCACCATTTGCGGGGGCTGTAGGCTTGGCCCGATCAGACCAATTGGCTTCGATTCCGGGCGGAAATATCGACAGCATCAACCGAAATTTTGACTCGTCGTAATCCTTCTGAACAACGGCTTCAGCGACCGAAGTTTTCAGGAATAAGTTTCGTCGAAAAAACAACTCGGCAGAATTTTCGTTTGGAAGATTCAAAAACCGAATCCCCGCCTTGGTATCTCGAAACGAATTATTGACGACGCGAATGGATTTGAGTGTAGGGCTTCCCTCGATTCGAATTCCGTCGTTGCAAGCGCTAAAAACCGATTCAGAGATCTCGATTCCATAGGGTGATTTGCCTTGGATCACGATGCCAGAATCGAAGCGGCCAAGAAAACGACAGGATCGAATGACAACATTGTTGACGTCGTTTTCGGGGCCTTCTTCGAGTCGAATTCCGATTGCTTGCGGGTTTGCGGTTTCAAATTGAAGTTTATCAAGGATGAGCTGGCTATTTGAGAAAGCAAGTCCTTGCGTTCCTTTGCAAAGGATTCCTGAATTAGAAAAACCACTGATCAAAATCTGGCTCAAACGAGATTCATGCAGATCACCGGCCAGTTCGATGGCGACTCTTTTCTCACGAGCCTCGATTTCGACTTTTTCGAGGATGAAACGAGTGACGTTTGCCAATTGGATAACCGGGTCTTCACCGGGTGGATTCAAGAGGACCTTTCCTTCACCCCGTATGATGACCCCGTCAGGAAATCCATCGGGACGGCCATCGCGATGGCCATCGATTTGAATTCGTTCGTTGTAGGTCCCTTCTGTGACTATGATCACCATCTGATCTTTACTGTTTAATCCAGGGCGAAAACGGTCCCTTACGGCGATCAAGGCTTGATGAATGTTTTGATAATCGGCCGGCTTGTTTCCGACTGTCACTTCGCGTTTGTCTTTTGGAAAAGGAACCGCAGCCGACGACTTAACAGGCGTAATTTTTTTCGCGGAAGCACCTCCCCATAAGCCATACAAAGTCATCAACGCGAAAATTGAAGCGGCGATAATTCCGAAAAGAGTTTTCACCGATCGAATCTTTGAATCGCCAGATCGCTTGTGTTGTGATTGAGAAGGGGAAGATGATTTTAACGCAGGCTTCGAGGACGATTTCAATCTTGCCCTGGTCGGTATGGCAACCGGGGACGTTTCAAAGACGGGAAATGTCGTTTCGGGAGAATCATTTCGAAGTGTTGTTTCAAAATTTTCCGGCTTGTTGGACGGTGCCGGTTCCGGTGACGATTGAATCGATTCACTAACCGACTCAACCGTTTCGCTGATCGCAGAAGTTCTGTCATCAGCTTCGTTATCCGTTTCGGATTCTGTCGTTGTCTGCGTCAGGACCGCACGGGAATGGTCGAGTGCCGTGTCAGCTGTGTCGAGCCCTTCTGGGAATCTGGAATCAGTCGCTTCCTTTGGTTTTGCGTCATTTGCGGCGGAATTTGAGTGAGTACCGGGGCCTTTGAACTCTGGCTGTGGAGTCAATCTTTCTGAAAGCTCATCCTTCACCGGCTTTGCGACCGGAATTGGTCGAGCGACGGGAGGAACTGGCCGAGCGGTTGCAGAATCGTTTGATCTGGATCCGTAGACAGTTGAATGAGACTTTCGCCAGGCGATATCCGCGTTTCCGTCAACCCATTGGAAAAGTGCCTTCTCGATCGCTGCGGCATTTGCGAATCGATCGCCAGGCTTTTTCTCCATCATCTTGCGGATGATCACAGCCAGCGATAACGGTAAGTCCACCCGCAACGATTCAACGGCGGGCGGCGTTTTCACTTGATGGGCCAGCAATCGATGTGCAAGTGTCCCTTCGTTGAAAGGAGGCTTCCCAGTGACCATGAAATAGAGGGTACAACCCAAGCTATAAAGGTCCGCTCGCGAATCGACGTTATGGCTGTCGATGGCCTGCTCAGGGGCCAAATAATCAGCAGTCCCTAAAACCTTTTCGTCATGCCGCAGGGTGAGCGCTTGATTTCCTTCGTCAACCCGAAAGAACCGGGCCAATCCCAAGTCAAGAATCTTGACGACCCCGTTCCGGTCGACGAGCAGGTTTCCAGGCTTAATGTCCCGGTGAACCATTCCGTTTTCATGGGCGTGTTGCAGTCCCAACGCGGCCTGTCGAGCGTATTCGGCTGCGTCTAGAATTGAAGTGAGGCCACTTTCCGGGACCAGTTCTTGCAGGCTGTCACCTTCGACATACTCCATCACGAGAAAATGGATCTGTCGATTACCCTCGTCCTGATGATCCACGTCGTAGGCTCGAACAATGTTCGGGTGATCGAGTGATGCGGCGGCTTGTGCTTCGCGATGAAAACGTTCCAGATATGACGAATCATCAACGCGCTTGGCGGGTAACACTTTTAATGCACAATGGCGACGCATCAAAAGATGTTCGGCCAGGTAGACCGAGCTCATCCCACCCTTGCCAAGTAACGAGAGTAGCTTGTATTTCCCGAGAAAATATCCGCGATGCTTTCCCTGCAATAATTTTTCCGCCTGCCACTTTGTGACAAGATTTGCTTCGACCAAGTGCTGAGCAATTTGTTCAGACGTTGTCCAACCGGTTTCCTGCGGTGCGGATTGGTTAAGGACGCGTAGAAGCCGATCGGATTCCACAAGACCGCTTTTTCGAAGGACTGCGATGAAGTTCTCGACGCTAAGCGGCATGGACATCTCGTAGTATTCAGCAAAATCTCGATGATCAGATCATCGAGACTCAGTTATCCTTGCGTTGAAAATAAGATGCGCGGATTTGTCGAAATCAGAAAAATAAGTACACAACGTATCGTCAAACGTCTTTATTATCAGATGACAAACTGACGAAGCAGGGAAAGTACCAGCCGTATTGACGAAATGTCTGTTGGATTTATCTTCATGTTGAATGCCGACAATTACATTAACAACCGAGATGTGTGAATTCTACCTTAATTTGATTGAATGGCAAGAATCGCCTTAAGATTAGGTGTTTAAAAAAAGAGCGTCGCCCTTCTGTCCCAGGCCAACCACACAAAGATCTTGTCCCATAACGAACTGAAGGCGTCCCAAGTAAAACCTGAGACGCCTTCAGCAGCAATCGACAAGAGCGGGCCAACGCCTGCCGACAGCGAAAAATCATTATTGCAGATGCCGTGCCATGCTCGTTAAAAAAAATGGTAAAATCGACATTCACCTGATACTCAGGGGTATTCGCGATTGTAGTCGAGTCAATCACCGGCATGACGCGAGGATCGGGTGTGTTTTTTTAAGTCGTGTGTTGCTAATTGGAGTACGATTCAATAAATGGATTGTTTTACACCTACTCCTGTTAATTTATATTATGAAATTACGAATCGGCCGGTAACTCCCTGTCATTCGGCTGCGAGCTCAAGCCAAGTCGCTCGTCGATCCAAGGGGGATCAACAAATCGACGAAGTAGCCAACGGAACGTGTATTCCATGCGGATTTCAATTTGCGTAATTTGGAAATCCAGACGTTGTGGCTCGTTTTCAAGTTTCGAAGGTTCTACAGTGTTCTGATCTATGGCAGGAACAGCTGGTTTCAATTCGTCGGACCAGTCGAATCCATTGAGTTCCAATCGAGTGGGCCAGCCTTCCTTTAAGGCGATGAAATTTAGTCGATCTTGAATTCGGCGTCCCCAGACGATCCCAAATGTATCGAAAAAGTCGAACCACAGACGATCAAACCGGTTTTGGGCAATTGGACGAGATGATGTCCACCTCAGGCAGATGGCAAATACGTTTAAAAACGTACTCCAAAAGCGGACCGCATTTCGATTTGTCAGCCAGACGGGGCAATCCGACCAACTCGATACCACGATTGCGAGGATCGACGCACCATAAAGCAGCGCCGGAAGCGTGAATCGGGTTCCCAAGTAGTTTCCAAGGCTCATCACCAGAACGAGCACGAATGCAATGATCTGAGGAGTTTCCAGATACAGCCCTCGTAATTCAGACCCTTGAAGTCGCAGAGCAATTATCGGCCAACCCAAAGCGAACAGCATCGGAAACAAGATAAACCAGGCCCAGACGCGAATGCCTGGACGACGCGATCCTAAAACGGCCATCGGCGGGCAAAGGGCTAGAACGGCAACCGCATACCAGGCATGGTCAGCGACCGCTGCCGATATCGCGTTCGCACAACTATCTGCAAACCATGTGATTTCCCAAGCAATCATCGCGAAAACGCTCCAGATCCAGGCCGTTTTCAATGTCGTATACCTAAGGGTGTTTCGGCCGCGTATAACGACCCACCCGGCAACAAGAATTCCAGAGGACACAATCAAATGCCAAAAGAGGCTCAATCGATACTTTCTTTGAAAACATGACAACGAATGAGGACGAGGTCCAGTCTAACGAATCAAGATCAGCCCGCAGAGTCCTCCTAACTGGTACGTTGGACCGAGTTCTCAATGCGGCAAAAAAAACAATCCTGATTATTTCAGCCGAACAGGCAGTTAACGCCGAAAACAATGGCGTGACGCGAATAGCTCCCTCGAACTGAGTTGTCCACCAAACGTGGTGTTTGGATCGGTATCACCTCAGTTCAACACGTTCCCTCGGCCCCTATGATGTACCTGGAGAATGCAATGAAGTTTGTTTGGATTTCCGCCGCGCTGGCCGCCTTTGCCAGTCTGAACAGTGCTCAAGCTGGCCTGTTCCACCACCACAACAGCTGTAATAGCTGTAACGCTGCCCCGAGCTGTGCCGCCCCGGCTGCGTGCGTTTCCGCCGCTCCGACCTGTGCTGCTCCTGCTTGTGCTCCTGCTGCTGTTTCTTGTGCTCCAACTTGTGCCGCTCCTGTTGCCAGCTGTGCTCCAGTTGCAACGAGCTGTGCTCCAGTTGCAACGAGCTGCAATACCTGCAACACCTGTGCTCCACGTTGCCACAAGATCAAGTTGCCAAAGCTCTGCATGCCTAAGCTCTGCATGCCTAAGATTCGCCTCTGCAAACCACGTTGCTGTGGTTCGGCTTGCGGTTCTTCATGTGCTCCTAGCTGTGGCGCTCCAGCTTCGACCTGTGCTCCAACCTGTGCAGCTCCAGTTGCCACATCATGTGGTCCTACCTGTGCCGCTCCTGCTGGCTGCACCAACTGATTGTTAAACGGACTCGACGGATGTCAGCCTGACTGACATTGTCGATGACGGAAAAACAAGATCCTTCGAGGGGAGCCAACGGCTCCCCTCGATTCATTTATCGACTCCGATTCTTACTTATTGCCGTGCGTTGCGGAATCGACGGTCGATTTCAGCGTCGAGAGGAATTCTACCAGGTCGCGGATTTCGAACTTTGTCAGCTTCTTAACCAAGTCGTCCGGCATTCCGGATTTCCCGACAGTTCGTTCATCGATCTCGGATTTTTTAACCGTGATCAGTCGTCCGTCTGGCAGTTGAAGCCGCAATTCTTCTTCCGCATCATTCTTAACGATCCCAGCGTGAATTTTGCCGTCTGCCATTGCAAGAATCACCGTTTCAAAGCCTTTGGCGATTTGTTTATTTGGGTCAATGACGGATTCCAGCAGGTATTCGCGGGTTTTATCGAGCCCAATCCGAGAGAGATCCGGGCCGACGTCACCACCTGACTTATCAATCTTGTGACATCGCCGGCACGAGAGATCAGCACGCCCAGAGAAGATTTCTCGACCTCGTTCCGCGTTGCCGCCGAACAAAGCTTCGCGATAGTCTTTCAGATGATCTTTGGCCGATCGGGTCTTGTTAAACGCCTTGATCTTCTCGAGCAATTTCGGTGTGCCCCGTTGGGTGCCGGCATCGATCAGATCGAGGTGCAGGGCCGGGGGAAGACTTCCTTTCAGCAATTGATCGAACCAACTGCCAAGCAGGGCATCTGCATCGTCCCGCTTCAGACCGGCCAAGGTCGCGACTGCGGCCTGTTGTTCTGAAATTGAATCACCCGTGATTGTTTCACTTAATGATTTGACTCCCCTGACAGGATCAATGCTGACCAGGACCCGTCTCGCCTGGCTGCGCACTGTCGGATCGGAGTCCTTCAGGGAAAATTCAACTGAGTTTTTCAATTCGGGACTTTTCAATTTTTGAAGCCCCGCTAGTGCCATGACTCGTAATGCAGGAGGGGAGTTTTCCACATCCTTGAGGATTTCCAACAGGTTCGGCTCGGCCTCGGAAATACTATGATTCGTAGCAACTTTCGCCGCTGCTTCGCGGACGGTTGGCGATGAAGCGAATAGCGATTCGATCCACGGTCGGACCAGGCTGGCAATATCGACCTGACGGGGCTCAAGTGGTCGATACTCGCCTGTTACTCGATCTAGCGCACCAGGAGAATTCCATTCGTCCAATTCGGCAAGTGCTTCGGCACGAAGACTGGCGTCGCCCAAGGGATTTCCTGCAAACGACGCGACAGCTTCGGCGTTGTCTTTGGCTCCGAGTCGGAAATTGGCGTTGATTGCTCGTCGCAACACCGGGTCCGCAATTCCAGAATTTTCGATCAGTTTCGCAAGCGCCGGAAAAGACTGAGGGATCGGTACGTCGTGGATGGCCCGGGCCGCTTCGACGACGACCAGTGGATCGGAATCATTCAGGAAAACTTCCACACCGGGGTGGGTCAGCCGTCGAAGTGCCACCACAGCCCCCAAACGGATCGCCGTATTTTGCGTTCGAACTGTTGCGATGAGTTCCTCGGGGAGTGCGGTTCCGACAAGTCCCAATATTAATGCGTGACGAAGTGTCTGGTCGGCGTCGGCGTTTTCGGCAAGTGCTTCCAGGAGTGGTGGAAATGCAGGTCGATATTTCAGCTTGCCAACCGCGATGGCAGCCAACGACCGCACTCGAAGATTTTGATCTTTCACCAGTTTCGCGAGGCCAGGACCGGCGTCTTGAAAATCCGCGTCGCCGCAGACGCGAGCAATTTGAGCACGAACTTCTTGGTTCGGATCACTCATCAGATCAAGTAGTGGCCTCAACACGACAGCGTCGTGACGTCCTAGTTGTCCAAGTCCCCAGATGCCATGAAGACGAGCGAGCAGGTACTGGCCGTTTGTCGCTGCCTCAGTCAATTCTTTTACCGCGTTTTTCCTGGTGAGAGTGAGTTGGGCACGCAGTCGAATTCGATAGTCCACGTGGGTTAGCAGTTTGACGAGTTCCTCGACCGATCGATCGTCAAACCCCTCTTTCAGCAGCGACTGAACTTCTTTCACCAAGGCCGATTTTCCAAGCTGTTCGTCCTGAAAACGATAGATTCGGCCCTTGCCAGTACCATCCCAACCATCGACCCAGTCCGAAACATACACAGATCCATCGGGACCAAAGTCAATATCTGTGGCCAGGATTGACCAGATGAATTCTTCCGCGTTGACGAGTTCAAACGATGCCCCTTTGGGAATCAGGGAAAATGTGCGAATTCCGCTGTTTGCGGCCTGGCCTCGAAAATCGGCCAGGAAGAAATGGCCCTGATACTTTTCGTCCAGTCCGGTTCCTGGATAGTACGCTAATCCCGATGGGCCGCTGGCAAAATGGGCGATTGGCGGGACGATGTATGCTGCTTGGCCTGCATGCGGGACGTGCCACAGTTTTTCACGATTCCATGGGCCGCGATCCTGA
This sequence comes from uncultured Schlesneria sp., assembly GCA_903834925.1. Lineage (GTDB taxonomy): Bacteria > Planctomycetota > Planctomycetia > Planctomycetales > Planctomycetaceae > Schlesneria. The sequence continues at coordinate 23,365 of CAILLA010000161.1, read as the reverse complement.
GGGTATTGGTAATACATCCGCCACCCGGTGTCAGAACCTTCGATCAAATAGGTCCAGCGAGCTTGGTCGCCGCTGTCTGAATTGTTGTCGCCTGTGAACAAGTTTCCGAATTCGTCAAACGCAAGCTCTTGAGGATTACGAAGCCCTTTGCAGAAGACTTCCAGTTTTGAACCGTCCAGTTCACAACGAAAAACGGCACCTTGATCGGGTTGGACAAGACGGGACTGATCTTGCAGTTCGACGTTGTAGCCGCGGTCTCCGATGCTGAAGTAGATTCGCCCGTCAGGGCCGAGTACCAACCCGTGCAGATCGTGGCCCCGGAAAGCGACGCGAACGCCGAATCCATCGTAAAGAGCGGTTCTTTTCTCAGCGACTCCGTCTCCATTCGTATCCTTCAGATGCCATAATTTCGGGATGCAGGTGTAGAAGACCCCTCCATCAAATGCGAGCAAACCAGCGCCCGTACCATCCTCTATAGCATTGAATCCGTCCGCGAAAACCGTCGACTGATCCGCATGGCCGTCTCCGTCGGTATCGACCATGCAGCGAATTCGGTCGTGTTCGATCGAGTATTGTCCGATTTCGTCCTTGAGATATTTCTTGAACATCGTCACTCGATCGGCGACGGTTCTCGCTGCGAGATCGTCGAGTAACCAATTCATATGGCTTCGATTATCTTCAACGCCTTTCGATTGTCGAAAGGTCTCGGCAACATAAATTCGCCCCTGGTCGTCGAAACAGAAGGTCACCGGGTTGGCGACCATCGGTTCTTCGGCAAACAGTTGTGCTTTCATCCCTCCGGGGATTTTAAATCGGTTCAGAGCCAATTCACCTTCTTGTGACTTCTCGGCAACCAAAGGGACGTATGTCTCAATAGCATGTGCTGTAACAGCAGGTAAAATAAGAAAAAAAGCAAAAATGAGGTGTGTGCGTTGAGTTTTCATGAGGACAAAAATTCTTTCAGGATTGCTCGTAACATTTACCGGGTTGACGGCATCAATTATTACGCGACGAAGAATCGTCTACCAGTAGAAGTTTTTAATGAATCGCTTAAGTGCGTCAAATTGCAGCTCACCAATTGGACAGATGGGTGAACTTCGCACGCCATCCAATCGGGCAAATTTGAAAAACAGTGAGAATTCACAGGATTTCATTAAGATTTTCTCAAGAAATTGCGTATCTAGTTTGATATTTTCCAGAAAGCGCCGAACCCGGTGCAATAATTGCGGTGTCAGTTGACTGCTGAGAAGGAAATTCAGGGTTTCAATCAATCAAGGAAGAAATGATGTTAGTTTTGACTCGCGGGGTAAAACAGAAGATCGAAATTGGGGACCGATCCGTGACCGTCACGGTTCTTGAAGTTAAGGGGGGGCGTGTTCGATTGGGGATTGAAGCACCCGATGACGTGTCCGTTCGACGGCAAGAGCTGATTATTAACGCTCCCGGTCAGGTCGCAAGTTCCGCTGTCAACTAATCAAGTTAGTTGTTACATCTGTTAGATGAGCGAAGAGCACGGTCGGGCGGCTGACGTTCAAATCCGGCCCGACCCGGTGATTAGTGGTAAAGTTTTTGCCAGCCGAGCGGATCAATAGTCGCCGACTGGCAAAGTTCGTCTCGCTTTTCAAACGGCAAATCGTCGCCGACTAGACATTCGCTATTCGACCGTCACACTTTTGGCAAGATTTCTTGGCCGGTCAACGTTGCAGCCACGCAGAATCGCGATCTGATACGCGAGCAGTTGCAGTGGGATTGATGTGACGAGTGGCTGCAAATGTTCATCGACATCGGGGACGTAGATAACATCGTCAGCTAGATGAGCGATTTTATCGTCACCATCGCAAGCGATCGCAATCACAGGGCCTTTTCGTGCCTTCACTTCTTCCAGGTTGCTCATCACTTTCGGGTAGATTTCGCAGCGAGGGGCGACAAATACGCTGGGCGTGTTTTCGTCAACCAGCGCGATTGGACCATGTTTCATCTCGGCGGCAGGATATCCTTCGGCGTGGATATAACTGATTTCCTTGAGCTTTAGAGCACCCTCAAGAGCGACCGGGAAGTTGTACAACCGGCCGAGGTAAAGGAAGTTTTCCGCCGTGTAATACTTCCGAGCGACTTCTTTCACTTTGTCAAAACACTTCAACGTCTGGCGAATTTTCTCGGGCATCGCGCGAAGCTGGCTGATGATTCGTTTCCCCTCCGGGTGCGAAAGATGTCGCATCCGCCCTAGAAGTAATGCCAACAGCGTCAACACGGTGACTTGGGAAGTAAAAGCTTTTGTCGATGCCACACCGATTTCCGGGCCGGCATGCAGGTAAATGCCGCCATCCGCTTCCCGAGCGATGGTTGATCCGACGGTATTACAGATTGCGAGTGTCGGATGACCTTTCCTCTTGCATTCTCGCATGGCGGCCAATGTATCAGCCGTTTCACCGCTTTGAGTGATTGCAAAAATCATCGTTCGGTCGGACATCGGTGGATTGCGATAGCGAAGTTCGCTGGCATATTCGACTTCCACCGGAATTCGTGCGAATTCTTCGATCAGATATTCCCCGACGAGCCCCGCATGCCAACTCGTTCCGCAGGCGGTCAGAACGATTCGATCGATGCGTCGCAAAGTCTGGGGGTCCATATTGAGTCCACCAAACTTGGCCGTTGCTTCGTCATCATCCAGCCGACCGCGTAATGCGTTTTCAATGGTTTGAGGCTGCTCGAAGATCTCCTTCAGCATGTAATGTTCGTACTCACCCAGGTCCGTATCCTGAGTCGTCTGCTCAAGCGCCCGAATCGACATGACAGGTTCGGTTCCATCCTGACGTCGAAGTACGAACGAGTCGGCGGTGATCACCGCCGTTTCATAGTCATTGATGTAAACGATCTCTTCCGTATTTCCGACCAGAGGGCTGGCGTCGCTGGCGAGAAAGTATTCGCCGCGACCGATACCAACGACCAACGGACTTCCCAGCCGCGTTGCCACGATCAAACCAGGAACATCGCGAAAAAGGACCGCTAATCCATAAGTTCCTTTGATTTGTTTAATGGCGGATTCGACAGATCGAACATAGGTTTGCTGATCGCCTGGATCGGCACCGAGCTTGATCGCTTCTTTCAGTTGATGTGCAACCAGGTGCGCTGCGACTTCCGTATCTGTCGCTGTGTGAAAGACATAGCCGAGTTCGCGTAATCGGTCACGCAGAATGGCGTAGTTCTCGATCACTCCATTGTGAACCAGAACCACTTCGCCGTTACCACCTGTATGAGGATGGGAATTGACGTCGCTTGGCTCACCATGTGTTGCCCAGCGTGTATGACCTATTCCTGTCGACCCTGCAATCGGGTCGAGTTTACACATCTCAGCCAGTTGCGATACCCGACCCGTTTTTTTGCGAATTCCTATTTGGTTGTCGTTTTGCAGGGCGATTCCGGCGCTGTCGTAGCCACGATATTCCAGACGAAATAATCCTTCGATCAGATAACCATACGCTTGCTTCGGGCCAACGTATCCAACTATGCCGCACATCGGAAACTGCTCCAAATAAGTCGATCGCAAGAAAAGAAAAGCGTCATATCTCAGCCAGCCGAACCTGCTCCGTTGGCCGTTGTTTCAATCCTGTGGCTTGAAGAATCTCGTCGTGATTCAAGTCTCGACCACGAAAAATGAAATTGGTCAATTCACACTTTTTTCCATTCTTCAGGTTGTAGCATAACTCGTTGTGTCTGTTGAGGTCTGGTTGACGATATCGCAATGGTGAATACGCATCGAACTGACGAAGATGTTAAGACCGCTTAACATTTTTAATCAAAACGTGTCAAAGCAGCGCTAAAAACGTTGATCGAATCGCGATCAAATTGACCGATAAGCCGACGCGATTGCGAAAATCTGCTCAAAAAATCCGAATCCCGTGGGATTGAGCGATCGCAGGCATTACGGCGGTTATTCAAATCGGACCGTTACTGCGAGACTCAGTCCTGTCCGCGTCGGATAGCAGTTTCCTGCCCAGATCCGTCCGGTCAGTGTTCACTTTGACTTTCGAATCATCGAGTCAACACCGTAATCGCCGGACCTGTTTTCCAAAACGGTCATTTCGACTCGGGCCTAGTCTCTTCCGGTACGTCGATTGCCAAACGAATGTAATTGCTTTCCCATTTTCCTAACGTTTCGACCGCAACGACGGAGTTCCGCCGCATGGTTTCCCCGCACAACTGGATATCAGATTTCATCGACCACGTTTCCGCTAGTATTCGACCACATGACGACTTGGCACCATTAGGTTGCCATTTTCAGCATGTCTGCGGCGTATGGGAAATCACCTTATTTGCTTCGAGGACCGAGTTGATTGGTGGACCACACGATGGGAAGCTGAAAAACTCTCATTTCAGTGTCGATGTAAAGCACGTAATAGACGCATTTTCTACCGTCGAATCGATCGCCTGGCAGGCTCATCGAATGGATCAAGAAGACGAACTTGGACCACATCTCGCGGTCGAAGGGACCGTTGTTGACAAGCCTGTCTGGCTGAGAGTTACTTCAAAAGCCCCTAAGCGATTCGGCCCAGGTCGGCATTATTTCGTCAACAGCCAGTCGACGAAAGACCTTTGGTGAAGCCGAATCACCGATTTCATCAAAGTTTCGCCGTCTCACTTGAGACTGCTGCAAATCAGATATGCGATGCTGTTTGCGGCGCAAGCAAGTGCCTTAAGGCTGGTTCCAGGCTTGGGTAAAGAAAGTGATAGCCGGATTCGCTTAACCGGTTCGGCATCACTTTGGCACTTGCCAGGAGAAGCTCATTTACCATCTCACCGAGCGCGATCCGGGCAGCAAATCCCGGCATCGGAAAGATTGTCGGTCGGCCGAGCACGCCACCGAGGGTTTTCGTGAAGTCATAATTCGTCACCGGACATGGAGCGGTTGCGTTGACCGGACCTGAAATCTTCTCGTGAGTGATGCAATGATTGATGATCCCTACGAGGTCATCGATTGCGATCCAGCTCCAATATTGATTTCCGCTTCCCATTACACCGCCAACTCCCATTTTGAAAGGAGGCAGCATCTTCGCAAGTCCCCCTCCCTTTGTGCTGAGAATGACACCAATTCGCAGATTAACGACCCGAATTCCTTTCGCCCGGGCGGGTTCACACGCGGCTTCCCAGTCGCGGCAGAGATCCGCGAGAAAACCGGTTCCGGCGGCCGAAGTTTCGTTGAGCAATTCACTGCCGCGATCGCCATAAAAACCAATCGCAGAAGCACAAATCAGCGTTTTTGGCAAAGTTTCCAGCTGAGTAATTGTTTCACATAACAGCTTGGTTCCTTCGACTCGACTTCGTCGGAGTTCCTTTTTCACTTCTGGATTCCAGCGTTTGCCCGCGATATTTTCCCCGGCCAGATGAACGACAACTTCCGTCCCTTCGATTCGCCCCTTTGGCAATTGATTGCGAACCGGGTCCCAGACAATGTCGTGGGCCTCATGAGCCTTACCACGAGTCAATCGATAAACGTCATTTCCCTGCTTAGTCAGGAAAGGGACCAATTCTGAACCGACCAGCCCCGTGGCTCCCGTTACCAAAACCTTCATGGCCCAAAGTCCTCAATAGGATCAGTCAATAGGACTGACGCTTCGTGTTGTCTTCTTCTGAATGGAATCATCGTTTCGAACGATAGCAGATTCTAGGCACGACAGCGCATCGAGCAAACCCAGCGATACCAAAACTGTCGACGAGCACTCGGTTTCTTGGAGGAATTGAGGTACGCTTTGCCGCAAGATTGGCTTTCTTGATAGCGTGAACGGTCAAAATGTCGGACGTAGAAATTTTTGAGGATGTCGCCTGTACTGTGTGTGCATGCGTTTGTGACGACTTACGTGTCACCGTTCGCGACGGACGAATCTCTGATTACCAGCCGTTTTGCTCTCGGATCGGAAACTGGTTTGAGCAACAGAATTCTCGGCGCTCTATACCCGCAATACGAAATGGCGTCGAAATCACTCTGGATGCCGCGATTGACGAGGCCGCCGACATCTTGCGTCAGGCCAGATCTCCGTTGTTTTATGGACTGTCTCAAAGCAGCACCGAAGGACAGCGAGCGGCTGTTGCACTGGCTGATCGATTGGGAGCGACGATCGATACGACAGCATCTGAGGGGCACGCCCCGTCGATTCTCGCCCTGCAACAAGTTGGCGAATCAACCTGTTCGCTCGGCGAAATTCGAAACCGGGCTGATCTGGTCATTTATTGGGGTTCTGACCCGATTCAATGGCAACCGCGCCATCTGGATCGCTATTCCATGCGACCTGGAATGTTGACACCGCGAGGTCGTGCAGACCGGACTCTGATCGTTGTCGATACCAAACAGACGGAAACGTCGGAACTGGCAGACATCGTCTTGAACATCGAACCGCATCAGGATTTCGAAGCCCTCTGGACACTCCGTGGCTTACTAAAAGGAATCGAACCGACGGAGGGTGCTTGTACTGGTTTACCGCTCGATCAATTGAGGGATCTCGCCCAGCGAATGCGAAGTTGTCGGTGCGGCATTGTTTTCTTCGGTTATGGGCTGGTGCTGCAGCCGATGGGCAATCACAACGTGGAAGCATTGCTGCAGCTCGTGACAGACCTCAATCAAGAGACTCGATTTTACGCCCGGCGAATGCGAGTCGGCGGAGACGTATCGGGAGCCGACAGTGTCCTCTGCTGGCAAACCGGGTATCCCTTTAGCGTCAATTTTGCCCGAGGTTTTCCGCGATACAATCCGAACGAGTTTTCCGCCGCTGACATGCTTGAACGGGGCGAGCCAGACGCCCTCGTCCTGGTTGGCTCGACCCGATTGGAATGTTTCCCGCCAGCGGCGCTGCGACACCTTGAACGAATCCCGACAATTCTGATTGAACATCCTTACGGAGTCGTCCCGTTTCAGCCGAAACTCCGGATCACCACTGCCGTTTATGGAATTCATCGGCACGGAACAGCGTACCGCATGGACGAAACCCCGATCCCGCTTCGCCCGCTTCTCGGGTCAACCGACCCCAGCGATGGGGAAGTTCTCAGCCGAATCCACGCTTCGTTGTGATCGAGCTTCGCTATTTCGATTTCACAACTTTCGAGCCCCAGCCTTCGTATTCGCCGTTATGTTGCCGTGCGAGTTCGAATAGCTCGTAGGTGATGCGATCAATCGTTTCTGCATCAACGGAATCGACGCGAAGCAACCCGACAGCAAAAGGGAAGTCTGTCTCTTCTTCATTCCGCTCAGGCCGACTGGCCGCTTCGTAGCCGAGTTCTGTTGCGGCTGTGATAAACGCTTCTCGATCCGTTTCGGCCGCAAAATTCGCGAAATGGTCCACTGGTCGAGGTTCCGTCAGCGAGTCACCGGCGTCATAAAGCCGTGAAATCACGTGTTGATTGTGAATTTGCTGAAAATCTTCTGGCGACGGATACAGCACATCGAGATAGTGCTGCCAATCGGCGTCGTCCGCTTCGTCGATCTCGAATTCGTATTCGGGTGCAGAGCCCATCGCCGCAGTCGCCGCCTGGCGAAATTGCTCGGGGTCGTTCGTGTAAAAGTAGAATTCACGTCGACCGTCCGAAGTGATCCGCCCAACGTATTCCGCATCTCCCAGTTCGAGCGAATCGGTCAATACATCTTCGATCTCATTCAGCTTCATATCCTCTTCTTCGGTCGGAAAACCTTCCTCATCGGGGGCCTGAACGTGAACCCATAGCCAGACAAGGTTCGGTTTGTCTTCAAGCGGAGCGACCTGGGCAATCCCGACATCCACCAGAATCACGGCAGGATGATCGTCGACGTAGCTGACGTAGATCTCCCAGTGGTCTTCGGGAGTAGACGAATTCGACTCGATTTCATTGGACATGGGTAACCTTACGTACCTCGCAACTTGTTGAAGGGAATTTCCGTGATTGTAACGGATTCCTCTACCCAACCCCATGCCCGCCACATGTTTTCGAGCGGATCTTGCTCAAAACGTAAAAACCCTTGAAATTCAGGCTGCGCATCGGTCTTTCCGTAAATTGGCATTCCCGGATAGAATCCGTTCGAGAATTTCGCGGCCATTCATCGGGCAACCGTTGAACGGCTGTGGATTTTCCCCATCGGTTCAAGGATTGATCAGCATGCCGCGCCTGCGGAGTCGGGCGGAAGGGGACCAATGACGCACTTCTTTGAAAAACGTGATTTCTGGGGACAACGACAAAGCCTTTGGCTTGTGGTGCTCATGGCATTTGTCACCCCCGTTTGCTGCTGGTCGGTCGGACAGCTTCAGCTCGAAAACGATGTTCAGAAGTGGTTGCCCGACAACGATCCTGAACTTCGAACCCTCCATTGGGCTCATGAACAGTTTCCTGTCGAAGAGCGAATTCTGCTGACATGGGACGGAAGTTCAATTAATGACCCACGCATTGACAAGCTGGTCGAACAACTTGTCGGCAAGATCGACAGTCACGGCATCAAACGGGGTGGACTGCCACAAGTTTCCTCAGTCATCGAACCACATCAGTCGCTACGGGTCATGCAGGAAAACGGCATTGAACCACAGGAAGCGGCTCGTCGACTGGAAGGAACAATTCTTGGGGCTGGCCCATTGCGCTTGCGTCTGACAGAAGCAGGTCGGTCCTCACTTAAGAAGTCGAAGCGAGAACTTCAGATCGCCATGCGTGCCAAGTTCGAAACAGAACTTGTGATTCAGGACCCCGCTCCCGATTTGTCCCCTCTGATTTCGATTCCCGTACCCGTTGAAGACGGGGCGACCCCGGTCGATCCTGGTCCACCGGCCCTTGTCTCCGTTGAGGGTAAGCTACTCGACAATTCGAATGTTGAGCACGATCTCCAGGTTTCGTGGAAAGGGATGCGGGTCGGGAGCGGGCACACTGCTGGAATCGTGCAATGGCTGAAGGAATACGTCCCACAACGGGGCGAAGGAAAGCCTCTTGTCGAAGAGGCGTTTTTCGCGATCGGTTCTCCCATCGCTCTGGCGATTGGAATTTCCGAATCTGGACTGGCAGACAAGGCCGAAACAATTGCGGCGATTCGTGCCAGCTGCAACCATGCCGGGATTCCCACTGAGACGTTACACATGTCGGGAAGTGTCGTTTCGGCAAACGAACTGAATGCCGAAATTGTGAAGGCGGCCTGGGACGCATCCGTCCCGTTGATTCAGATTCACCGCCGATCGGTCATCTTAACGTCAGCCCTCGTCAGCGCCCTGGTCGCTTTCCTTCTCATTCGCAATCTCCGCCTGGCGACACTCGTGCTGATTATTTCATTGTTCACCATGATCTGTTCAATGGCTATTGTTCCAATGACCGGTGGCTCGATGAACATGGTTTTGATCGTCATGCCGACATTGCTTGTTCTATTAACGATGTCGGGAGCGATCCATGTCTCGAATTACTGGAAACATGCTGAAAGCAAGGACGAAACTGGTACCATTGTTGAAACCGTTCGCCGGTCGTGGATGCCGAGTTTTCTTGCCAGTTTGACCACGTCGATCGGTCTCATTTCATTGTGTACCAGTCGCCTGGCACCCGTTCGCGAATTCGGAATTTACTCGGCCTGTGCAACAATGTTTTCGTTCGTGATGGTCGTTTATGGACTTCCCGCGTTGATGCAACTCTGGGCAGGGCGACCACCGGCTGAAAAGGAACTGGATCACCCCGGATGGCGGGCGTTTGGCCGGATACTGACAATTCATCCAGGATGGCAGGCAATCGGTTTCATCGCGATTTGCATCGGGCTGAGTATTGGATTAACTCGGTTTCGAACCGAAACCAAAGTCATCCGTTACTTTCCTGAAAAGGCTCGAATTGCCAAGGATTATTGGACGATTGAAACGAACGTCTCAGGAATCATGCCGGTCGAAACGATCATTCGATTCGATGAACAATCGCAGAAGGACACCAGTTTTCTCGATCGAATGGAGCTGATCCGGGGGATTCAGGGTCGGATGTGGGAACATCCCGAGATTAGCGGTTCGGTTTCACTCGCAGACTTTCAACCGGTCAGCGAACCGCTGCCGGACGATGCCGGATTCCTGCTGAAGTCCAAATACAACAAGCGAGCCACTCTGGTTCAACAGCGAATTCGCGATGGTGAAGTTCCCGGTGCCCGGTCATTCTATACCGTTTCTGAACAAGGACGGGATCTCGATCATGTCGGAGACGGACTTCTGAATCAGCCGGGTGACGAACTTTGGCGAATTACGGCCCAGGTCAACGTCATGACTGATAATGATTTTGCCAGGGTCCTGTCGGATCTACACATCATTGCTCAGGATGTGCTAAAACTTCATCCAGGCTCCAGGCACATTATTACAGGGAACGTACCGCTGTTTGTAAGGACGCAACAGGCGGTTCTCCAAAGCTTGCTCAGCAGTTTTGGGCTGGCATTCGCCTTGATTCTCGGTGTCTTCATCGTAAAGTTACGCAGTTTCGGTGCTGCAATCGTGGCGATGATTCCCAATATCTTGCCAATCACGGTCGTGTTTGGAGCGATCTCGTGGGTTCAGCAACGGATCGATATTGGTTCAATGATTACCGCGACAATCGCGCTCGGGATTGCAGTCGATGGAACACTGCATTACCTGACTTGGATGCAACTTGCGATGAAAAAGGGCCGGACACGAAAAGAGGCGGTCATCGACGCACTCGTTCAATGTGGCCCCGCAATGTGGCAGACCAGTATCGCGTTCACCATCGGTTTACTGATGCTCGTCCCTGCAGAATTGCGACTAATCAGTCGGTTCGGATCACTCATGGCGTCAATGATCGGCGTGGCGTTACTAAGCGATATCATGCTGATGCCACAATTATTGGCCGGGCCACTCGGTTGGTTGTTTGAGCCGAAAACATCACCTGCAGTTGAAGAAGTTCCGCCCGTACTGGTGGAAGATGCCCCCTTGCTTACGGTCGAGCCACAGACAATTGTCGAAGCAACGACGGCGATTTCTCACGGCACGAATCCGCCAAGGCCACACATTAAGCCAGTCGACCCGAACCGAAAAAAGGGACGTCCAACAGCATGAATCATGTGTGTGATGGTGGTTGTTAGATCTTAGACTCGTGTGCCACTGGCGTGCGTCTTCGCTCGCCAGTGTTCTTTCCCCCTGTAGAAAGGGAGGATTCTTTGCCTCTCAGATTTTGCCCATAGAATCCAAGCAAGGTTTTGACTCAGACCCAAGTAGCCGTCTCGCTCCGCCGAGACGATAGCCGAATTGCAGCAGACCTCGACCGGAACTTGAAAGCCTAGACGGATTATACAGCAGATGGCAATTCGGCTTTCTTCTCGGCGGAGAGGCTGCCAGTTTTTGTAGTGTGGGCTTTATCCCGCACAAGATGTTGTGACGCACGGGCTGAAGCCCATGCTACGGGTTGTGGGTCACCATCCTCAACTTACAAAAACTTACAACCTCGGAGCGAGAAGTCTACGAGCACTGGCAAGCGAAGGCGCATGCTAGTGCGTTGTCAAAGCTAAAGATTCGGGTGCCACTGGATGACCGTCTTCAGTCACCCGGTGCTCCTCGATTGCCTCGAAAAAAGGGAAGACACTGCGTCGTAGAAGACTCCGATGCAGTGGCGCACTACCCGAACGTTGAGTCTTGACAACACACGAGTGGCGCACAACCAAGAATCAAACTGATGCAATCTCCCTACCACAACGCGCAAACGATCAACCTATTCTAAACCCATCGTCCGACTCGCATAAACCGGCTGCGCCGGGGTAAATTAGGATTCGTTCGAGGGCCACGCCGACGAAATAGACGATGGCTCCTGCCCACAAGACATCGCTCAGGAAGTGGCCCCCCTGTAAGACTCGTGTAAAACCCATTGCCAGTCCGTAAGCCATTCCGCCCACAAAGCAGCCCCAGCGTAACCAGGGACGACGCGGACTGATCACAAACCCGAGTCCCATCAGAAAGAATGCGACCGAGGCGTGACCCGAAGGAAACGAAGAATTCGGAAAGCTTTGTTTCGCCCATTCACCGACGGGCAAGAATTTCATCTCGCCCCCGAATTCTTGACACTGCAGCGGTCTTGGTCGACCCCACAGCGATTTCAGGCTGGCATTCACCAGCAGCCCAGGTCCGATCAGCAACAACAAAGCCAGAAAGGCTCCGCATCGTCGTGTCCGGTTTAATTTCTGTGGGTCCATTGAGGGAAATATTTTTGGGCCGAACAGAGCGATCATAGCCCCCGCGATTCCGACAAACATCGGGGGATAGGTGCCGTTTCGATAGAACCAAAGCCATGGTTCAGCCCGCTCCAATGGCCACTCGCCACGGACCGAGTCATAACACATGCCAGAGATTTTTTGGTCGATTTCGAATGTGCGAATCAACAGGCTGAGAAGCACCATTGCGATCAATGGTCGCCAGACTGGCCAGCGGAACGATAGCGGTAAATCTCGGAAGATGTGCGATTGGGTCGATTCGAGCGGATTGGCCAATCCGCTCGAAATCGTCTCTGTATGAGAAGAAGTGTTGTTCATGGCCTTGCAAACATCCCGACTCACGTACGGATCACACCCGACAGCCATGCGGACATCGTTCCGCCGATGACCACGGGTGCCCAGGCTGCCAGTTCAGGAGAAACCACGTAGCTGGCTCCGAGGGATTGGAACCCCTGTGCCACAACGAACAGGATTGCCAGGACAAAACAACACAACGACGAATCAACGGCCAAACCAGGACTTTCGCGACGTACCATCAGTGGGATTGTCAGCAGGACAGCGATGACATTCAGGATCGGTTGCGTGAATCGCGAATGGACATAAAGCACCAGTCGATATACGGAGACCAGGCTGATCGCGGGGCACTTGATTCGTTGGAGTAAGTCAGAAGTGGAAAGTGAAGTAAAGCTCGAACTTCGCTTAAACAGTTGATCGCAGGTCACGTCTGAAGCCACAAAAACGTGATCGCCACGCACGTAAACCATTTCACGTCCACGGTCCGTCAGGTTTCGTGAAATTTCGGCAACGGGCGGGTAAGTCACATCACGCAGCAACCAGCCAGCCGGTCGATTTCCTTTGGCGGGATAGAAGGTTGCCGAAGGAGCTTCCAGCGTTGTCAGTTCCGACACCAGGCTGGGTGCAGGAAGCACAAACACAGGCTTCTCGATCACTCTTTCAGCAACTTTGACCGTATCGCCATCGATCGAAATCCGCGTTCGATGATCCGTCAGCGATTCCACTTGAGATTGAGAGAGGTCGTTCTGATGTCGAATTTCGTGCTCGCGAAACGCCACGCGAGGGACGAGAACTTCCTGATTGAAAACGATCAACGCGTTGACCCCGATGGCAGCATAGATCATTGGCCTTAAAATCCGGTACATCGGTATCCCAGCGGCCAGCAGAGGGTGCAGTTCTCCGCTGCGTTGCAGCAGGATCAGCACGGTCATAACGGAAATCACCGTGAGTGCCGGTCCGGCACGATCAAGAAATAAAATCGAGCGATAGGCATTCAAAGTGACGATCAGTTGGACCAGACTCAACGGCCCTTTAGGCCCGTTGATCTCGAGAAATTCATCAAGGTTTTCGAAAAGATCGATCACGGCAACCAGACCGAACATAGCGATGAAACACACGCCAAACGTGTGCAAAAAATTTCGCAATAAATAGCGATCATACGTCATGCGAATTCAAAACCAACTTGGCCGAGAAACAAGCCGTCCAAAATTCGTAGCATGGGCTTTAGCCTGTGCAGTCCAGAATTTTTTCCAAGCGAGACCCCGACGCAAAATAACCGATACTCTTGACCCGCCGATTTTCCGGCGGATTACATGCCAAAGAGCAGGTTCGGTCAAGATTGGTCTGAGAACCGGATATTTTGACCAGTCAAAATCGAACGCGGCAGCGCGGTCAAAGCGTTTCCACCTTAAGGAACTGATGGAGCAGTCGTTTGCGGGTCGACAATTTGGTGGTCCTCGGAAACTGGGGTACTCGAATTTCCAATAACGCCACGAGGTCAAGCCGCAATGATACGGCATTGAGAATGAATTTCGGGCAACGCTTGAAATAAAAGGGGAAACGGGGACAACATCAACCACATCGCGTAGGTTTGGAGTTGCAAAAACGCTGCCATGAACGGCGAGCGGATCGAGCGAGCTTCGAGGTGTTTTGGGTATTGAGTTTTGCGGAAGGTTGATGATCGATACGCAGTCTCAAGGTCACGGAACGTTGCAAACGGAAATATGATCGATTGGTATGGATCATGTTTTTGTTCGGTAGGTCGGCGCCAGTACGACAATGCCACGGAAACGAAACCAAAGGGGATGCTCAGAAGGAACAGGTGATTACCCCAGCCGAGTCGCAAGGCGAAGTAGACGAAGCTGCCTAGTGAAAGTAACGCAATCAGTTGTTTGATCGACCACGATCGATTCGTTTGGGTATCAATCCGGCAATCCGAAGCCAGAACCAATAACAGGCGCTGAAAATAATCCCATTGTTGTTTGGAAAGACAGACGACGTGGTCTTTACAGTCATCATAATGAAACCAGATCGCATCCACGACATGTCGAATCACAGGATCGCTTGAATCACGAAAATGGTCGAGACGCTCATCAAATTCGAATGCTGTGATTTCGCTGCCGAGAAACGCCTGGATCAATCTTGAGAGCGACTCCCGTGAGGGCTCCTTCACCAGTCCAGTGCTGGGAGAGTCCTTGGCAGCAGGATCGTGTGGATTGGGGTTCATCGGCTTTTCTCCGGTTCAGCGAAAGAACGTTTAAGCTCATGGGCTGATTTATTTGCGTGGGTCTCAAATCTTTTTTAGGACGTGGTCCGCGATCGCAAGAGGGTCGAGTTGATTGGATTCCCAGATGCTTCCTTGCAATTTAAATCGTTCCGACAGAGGAAAAAAGGAGTGTTTCGATTGATCTGCCTTCAATACTTTGTTCGGCTACCGTCCAGACGCAACCTCCGGGGACTCCGCAAACTCGGAAAAATCACTAAAGTCCGCCTTACACGTTGACGAATTAAAGAGTGAAGGATTGCATCGTCCGTGGTTACCATTTCACGGTCTCCGTTGAAAGCAAACCGTCAAGGGTCGTCTTCCAGAAGAGAGTCGATGTGTACTGTATTACATCTCTTCTCCCGAAGCGGTCTCTCGCGATCCTGATTTTCGTATGGACATGGTTCTCTTTCGATTTATTCGCTGACGAACCAACGTTTTCTGAACGGCCTTTTTCGACAGTTCCTGCAACGTCGAATCTCGAACCGGCTCCTTTGACGGGTGCTAATCGTAGCGTCTCTGAAGGAGTTGAACCATCCGAACGTCCTGAGTCCGGCTCAGCGGAAAAATCCTCTGAAACGTTGATCCCACTCTACGCGGTTTTTGACGATGGTTTTTCCCTGAAGTCGGTCGACGATCAATTTCAACTCCGAATCCGAACATTGACACAAATCGATGGAAAAGCGTTTTCGCCATCGAATCAGGAACCCGCTCGAGGCGGTCTGTACATCCCTCGATTTCGAATCTATTTCGAAGGTCAACTGACCGACATCTTCGAATACGAATTATCTTTGCAACGAAGCGTCGAGGGGACCTTTGATGTACTCGACGCTAACGTGAATTTTGTCCGCTCTGAGGCATTAAAGGTTCGAGTCGGGCGGGCATTGGTCCCCTATAGTTATGCCTGGTACGACCACCTTGAGCAGTATTACATCACGCCTGAACGAGGTCTGTTCGCATTGAATTTTGGTCTGGCTCGCCAGGCGGGTGTTTTTGCACACGGAAAGTTGTTTGAGAAACAGTTGCAATATGCGCTTGGGGCCACCTTCGGACAGCTTTCGGGATTGGCAGACACCAACACGACTCGCGACGGAATCGGCTATTTGAATGCCCGGCCCTTTTTGTATACCGAGCGTTTTTCCTGGTTGCGTAATTTGAATATTGGCGGTTCGCTGGCGATCGGCCAGCAGGCATTCGAATCATCTCCACTTCCGATGAGAACCTCGATTCAGACATCAGAAAACGATGAAGCGGCCAACGCAGCGTCTTCCATTTTTTTGGAATATAAAAGCGGAGTTGTTGCCAAAGGAGAACGTTTGCAAGGGGCGTTGCATGCCGCTCTCTACTCCGGGCCGTTCTCGATTGAAGCCGAATGCTATGCGGCCCGATTTGGAGTGGCTCCGAAAACGGAAGCTTCCGCCATCGGAATCCCAATTTTCGGATACGATGTAACGCTCGCCAGCTTCCTCACCGGCGAGACGATTGAAAACCGACAGACGATCGCTCCTTTGCGTCCGATTACGAGATCAGGGACTGGTCGGGGAGCGTTTGAGGTGTTCGGTCGGTATTCAAACCTTCAACTCGGGAGCCAGATTTTTACGGCGGGATTAGCTGATCCGAATAACTGGACGAACTCGGCCGCGATCACGGATATCGGGGTGAATTGGTATTTGAACCGCTTCGTCCGCCTGACATTCGACTGGCAGCATTCGATGTATTCCTCGCCAGTTCTTCTCAATGAGAAGCAAGATTTGAGATCAAAAACGAATGATCTCTTCTGGGTACGATGCCAATTGTATTTTTGAATCACGGGCGACGGGTTTCGGCTCAGCGGGGAGATCTGCGTAGCGATTTGAAACCTGAAGCGACGCCAACAGCAAGTCCAAAAAAACTCGAAACAAATGTCATCACGACGCCGAGCGTGATCGAATAAACGCTATCGATTAACATGGAAAAGCCTCGTCCCTGTTGATCCATGTGTACGTAATCCGTGCGTAACCCAAAAACGCCTCCATTGAATAGACCTGGCGAAACCGTCGTGAACACCCCACCAAGAAACATGGCCAGGCAAAACAGCGACAATACAAGTGACGCCGAAATATTTTGATCTGCGGTCACTTTCTCTTCTTGTGGCGTTGCCTTGGGATCGGGTCGCAAGTCATTCATGAGAAGCCTCCGGTGACGCGATAGTAAAATCCGAGTCGTTTAATCTGTTTGGACACCCTTCAGCATCCAAGGCGAAATCCTTTCAGATATATCACGCGAAAAGTTCCTGTGTTTCAAGGTGTCAGCGTTCGATTAATCCTGACTGCCCCTGATTCTAAAAAATCTTTTTTTGCCACATTGCGACGTAGATTATCGCTATTTTGTATCCTCGACGAGGTCGCAGAATGGCAGTGACCCACCTTTTTTCGAAGACGGTGGGCCCCTGGCGTCTCAATGGTTTATTCCACCACGAAAGACACGAAGAGCGCGAAGGAATCAGGGAACGAAATCCGAGATGACATCCTTCGATCCGGGTGTTGTTATAGCAGTGAAACGTAATCGCACAGCCAATCACACGATTGAAAAAGTCGTCGAATTCCAGCTTCACGCTCTTTGTGTTGACTTTCTGCCAATCTCCGCCGCCAAACGTTAGAAGTAACGCGAGCTTCCTCACCTGGCGTTCACCGAATTGGTCGATGATTCCCGATGAGTGCCAGATGAGCATGATAACGCGTTCTTAAGTCGTATATTGAGATGCGTCAACCCAGTGTCCGTATCGGTCACCGATCTTGATGAACGTGCCGTCGACGAGGTCGAAATCGCCAGCGGCCTCGAGCAGGACATTAAATGGTGTGTCGCTTCTGTTCAAATGTCTTAGTATTTCATAGTTGCCCAATGTTGCCTAAGCGTTGGCATAGTTGCCCATCATCGTTCGCCAATGTTGCCAAAAACTTCCCATAGTTTTTTGAAGAAAAGTTGATCACGGTCCTTACTGTTTTGACTTCAAAAAAGCGATCAGATCAGCCAACTGCTCCTTCGTCAATTGCGTATCGAGACCGGCAGGCATGATCGAGACCGTGCCGGGTCGGATCTCTTCGATCTCGGATCGAAGAACGCGGGCTTCTTCCTTGGCTCCTGTCGTGAGCGTGATCTCGTCAGGCGTTTCTTTGCGAATCAGGCCATTAAACTGCTTACCTGACTTGGTCACGACCAGAACCGGTTCATAACTGCGAACGAAACTGACGCTGGGAAAAACCAGCGATTCTAATAGATCTCGTTCCGTTCGGATTTTTCCAATCCGAGAAAGATCAGGACCGATGGTGCCCCCTTTATATCCACCCGCGTTATGACAGACCGAGCATGCCGCCTTCTGGCTGTTGAAGACGACCTGCCCTCGGCGAATGTCACCGCCGGATAAACGACTATGGAGATCATTTAACTTTTCCTGTTGTCGGCCTGCTTCAACATTGATCGCGGCGTAAAGGGCTTCCGCTTCGGTCTGCACGCTAGCTGGAAATTTCGCCAGTCGGCTTTTTACTGCATCGACTCGAAGGCTGGTCAAAACCGGAGACCGCTTTAATGCGGAGACAAGCTTGAGTCCCACAGCTTCATCCGAACAATGCTCAAAGGCACCGAGTAACCGATGCAATTCTAGCGGTCCAACTTGAGGAATCGAATCGACGAGCACCGTCAGTGAAATCGGTTCAAGCTTAGATTTGATCAAAGCATCCACGGCTGCGGATCGAGTGCTGACACTGGCTGTTTCACCCAGACTGCCAGCCAGTAACTGCAGATGCTCGGTCGCTGGTTGCACCCCGACATCGGGGATCGCGGCGAGTGCTTCCACGCGAACTCCATCTGCAAACGACTGGCTATTGGCAATCTCCAGTAACGCGGTTTGCAGATCGAGATCGCCCCCTTTAACGGCGAATGACCTGAGTGTGTTGATCGCAATCGGAGACAGCACTGGGTCCCTCTCAGCGATCGTCTGTTTCAGGGATTCAAGCCAAGAAAGTGGCAATTCTTTCAGGCCGGAGGCTCGCATCGCGTCGAGGGCAATTTGCCTGACGCTTGAAGCCGCTTTTCCCGCCGGCCCGGTTGATGTTCCCAGTAATGTTTGAATCGACGGGTTACCAGCGAATTGTGCCAATTGCTGGACCAGTTCCTGACGGTCCAGCTCGCTCAGATTGCTGACCGCAAGTCGATCTCGCAGGTATCCCGCCAACGCATCACCCCACTCCGCGTGCCGACCGACCAACCACTGAGCGGTCTCGCGCAAGAGCGGTTCCTTCGATGTGAGCCACGGAACGACTTGTTGAGGATCGACGTGGCCCCCCTTCATCTGGTCGTTTGCAATCATGGCGACTCGTTCGATCATCGGTGTCAACGAAGCTTTGTGAGAGGCTCTCAAATCAATCGGCATTGCATTCTCAATCAGTGCAAATGTGACCGAGTGTTGCAGCACGCGATCGGTTGACGGATCGCCTGCGGCGCGAAGCAGACGATCGATATCCAGATCGACGTCGGTTCTGCCCAGCGCTTCTACTGCGGCTCGTCGAATTGCCAATGACGGGTCTTCCAGGCATTTGTACAACGCCGAAATGGCCTCTTTGTCTTTCCAGAGACTCACGGAGCTGAGGGCGGCGAGACGAACCGATTGGTCGTGGTCTGCGATCGCTTTGCGCACCGCTAATCTCGCCTTGGGATGGTCAATTCTGGTCAAAGTCCAGACACCGTTGCGACGGACTTGTTCTCTCGGCGACGAATCAACGGCTCCCGTCAATTCTCGCAATGCCGGTTCACCACCCTTTGCCAGGACCTGCATGGCCCTCGAACAAACGGCGGGACGCTTGTCGCCAAGTCTTGAGACGAGATCGCTATTGATCGGCTTGGACCAGTCAAGTTTCAGCCCGCGGGGATCAACCACCTTTGCAGCACCACTTCGTCTTACACGATAAATCCCGCCCAGGATATCGGGTTTCGTGAGTTGTGACGTTGGGCAACACAACGTGTACCATCCTCCCGTGTCACAAATGATCAGGCTGCCATCAGCATCTTCCATCACATCTGTCGGATGGAAATCGATGTTGCTCGAAGCGACGAAGTCCGAGTCCGTCGATTTAAATGTTGCACCGTCACGCTCGAGGACATGGCGCGACACCTTGTACATGTTGAACTGACAAGCGAACAGATTGTCACGATAGTCATCGCCGAAGACATTGGATTCGTAGCGAGTCAGTCCACAGGGTGCCGCTGGCCCCATATGAACGAGAGGTGGCATCAAATCACCGGTACGAGGATAAAAGTTTGTGACGTTGTGTACTTTTCCGTAAACACCACCGTAAACGGCGTGAATCAAACCGTCCCGCAGCCCGCCACCGGGGTTCTGCAGAAACGTTGTTGTAAAGATCCGTTCGCCGCCAGGCATAAAGACGACATCAACGGGGTTATCCATTCCGCCCGTCATTACGTTTTCGATCAGGCCCGTTCCGTCGGCCCGGCGACGAAAAATGTGAGACGCTTTGGTCACCAGTTGACTGGGTTCATGCGACCGATGTTTTCCATTTGATCGAATGACTTTGGGTGCTTGTTCATAGGTCTGCTCGGCGAATGCCCCTTTACACCAGTAAATCCAGCCGTCTAACCCCAGGTATGGACCATGCAGGTCATTGGCACATCCGGTGAGGGTCTTTCCCTCAAACCATTCCGATCGTTGATCGGCAACGCCGTCACCATCGGTGTCGGTCAACTTCCAGATACTGGGTGGAGCAGACACGTACAGCGAACCGTCGTACCACAGCGTCCCTTCCGGGAACATCATCTTATCGGCGAAGACAACACTCTTGTCGAAATGTCCGTCCCCATCGGTATCTTCGAGCCGAACGATGCGATGAGTTCGGTCGATGACTTGCTGACTTGGCTTGTCATTCGACCCGGAGGAATCCGCCACATACAGCCGACCCTGTTCGTCAAAGTCAGCCGTAATGGGACGATCGACTAACGGCGACCGTGCCACAAGTTCGATCTCAAAACCGTCCGGCAACGTGAAGGTGTGACCATTGAGATTGATCTCGCCCGCAATGGCGAATTGCGTGGACATCATCAATGCAAATAACCCGATGGGGATCAGCCGGCGAAGATTGAGCCGACAAGACGAAATGGAGGCAAGTGCATCGCAATTCTGGATTTTGTGAATCCTCTTTAGGATCGACATCAAGTGCGTCATCTCAAAGTCACTTTCGTGAAGATTACTCGTAGCAATCAAAACCGCTCGGTAGCGCAGTGCCAAAAAATCCACAATGGATTCGCGTAAGAACAACGTAGCCATTATCGCTCCGCGTGATGAGCCTGTCTCGAGGACATGCCAATCATTGCCGAGGGATCATATTGTTGCGGTTTATAATCAAATCAAACCAAGTCAAAGCTCAGTGTTGATTGATCGTCAACCGTGTAAGGCTCATCACGCGGAGCGATGATGGCTACTTTGGAAGAAAGTCCGAAACTTGACGCCAAGTGTCAAGTAACAAACCAGAAGAAGTCCGAAGCAACTGCGGTTACTTGCGTAAAAAGGTTTCATTGATCCTGGCAACAACCAGTCATTATCCACTGATGACTCTCGTGCAATGGCCCGTTTCCACCCCCGCAGGGGAGGTGTGTTTGCGTCGCAGTTCGGCCGTGACGCAAACACGTTCGCTGCGCTTGATGACCCTTAATGCGGCGATTCCAGCAGCAGAAACAGGATGTTATCTGCGAAGCCAGGATCGCTGGTCAGACCCAGATGGTCGGCAAACAAAAAATTTACGTTCGACCAGGAAATCGGGGTGACGAGTCGCGGAGTCCATTTGACTCCTTCAGAATAGCGTTCGTCCATCAATGCACTCGGGCGACTGACTTTTCCATCGCCTGGTTGATAGACTGACGCGGTCAGCCCTCCACGATTGTCGACTCGAAGCTGAGTCGTCGTTGGATGAGCGTCTCCGGCGATCAGGTGAATCGTCGTCTTGGCAGGAGGTTTTGACGGAACGTCGAGTGCCGCATGAAATGACTTCGCGCGGTTCAGGCACTTAGTCAGATGGTCAAATGCGATTCTCTGCCTGACGTTGGGATCGCCGACATTCGGCAACAAGTCTCGTAAGACAATCTGCTGACGTGGATCCATCAGTCCCCAGCGGAATTTCAGCCAGACCCTGGGGTCCATGATATCCACCGCACGATGGTCCGCATCGGTGATGACAGGTCTGTGACGGGTTCGCGGCAATAATTGATAGAGCGATGGCATCGTACCAAGGATCGCCGATTCATATTTGGGCAGGAAGCGAGACAACGTTTCGCCTTGAACCAGATTCGTCACGGCATCGAGCGACCCGGCGTTCGGAGTGGCGATCACAACGAGACGAGCCACATGCTCAGCACCGGCCCACGTCACTGGTGGGGTCGATCCATCGACCGGCAAATCAACGTTTCCATATTCGAGGTAATAACGAGCGACAAGCCCTCCCATCGAATGAGCGACAACATCGAAGCGAACTGGTTCGAAATCCTTGCCATGACGTTCACGTCGCTCAGCTTCAACATACTTCTTCTTTTCCAGGATGAAGTCATGCAGCCGCCGTGCGTTTTCGACGTTGTCTCGCCGCCAGTCATAGTCGAACTGAAACGAACTGTAGCTTTGGTCGCCGTAGTTGATATTGGCGAGTTTCGTTTTTTCATCGCGATAGCCCCCGACACCAAGGGTCGTCAGCAGATCTCGATACGCATTGATCTGAAACGGAATCCCCAATACGCGAATTTCCAGCGCGTCCAAAGTTCCGGCTGGTTTCACGTAATCGGTCAAGGCGACCAGTGGCTTGGCTTCATTCATCGGAAGCGCCATCAGGCGGGCGCCTCCCGACGATGCTGGATTGATACTGTCGCCGCCGAATTCGCCCCAGACGATTTGCCCTGTCTGGCTATCCACCAGGCGCGAGCCCAGGACACCCGGAATCACAATAATCGGATTCCGATCCCGATCATCAGCCTGAACTGTTCGCCCATAGATATGACCCAAATCAGGTGCTGCCGCCGTATTTCGTGGTGCCGCGGGAAAATTGCCGTTGTCCGGTGACGGACTCGTACTGACAAGAGTCAGTCCCGACGATCTGCCCCCTGCCGAGGAAGGAGCAGCATTCATTGAGGTTGGTTGCTGTGATGGTATCGCAGTCAGCCCAGGCGCTTCATATGGCAGCGGCTTGTAGTAGGCCGAACGATCGGCCGGCAAGACATTGCTTCTCGTCATGGACTGATAGGGAGATCGGGACAGACAGCCAGACAGGCTCGCCGTAAAGGCGATGGCCATGTAGATCCATCCCACCGAAACCGCCATCCTTGGCATGATTCGCCCTGATCACCCTATTAAAGAGTCTTTCCAAAGCCGAAACGCTCGCCGGAAATCAACAAGAATCGGCAGCAATTGCCGATTGAGAATAGGCGAACCAGGCAATTGCGCAAAGACGTATTTCGATTGTCACTCAACTTGGAGTGCAAGACGCACTTTGCGCGTCTTTTGAATGCGAGTACATTTTGTGATCGGATGTGTTTTCATTTAATGGACTTAGCTCAAAGGGGGCCAAGGATGGCATTCTCGAAGAGGTCTGTGGATCCAGTTGTTCAGGCTC